>JBAPQW010000048.1:0-15001 GCA_049280815.1 Verrucomicrobiia bacterium
CCAGCGTCCCGCCCAGCACCCCGCTCCCTTCATTGTTCACAAAGCCATTGTAACTCACCGCAAACACCGGATTCGTCTCCCCATACCCGCGGCTCGCATCCTCCGCTCTTACCGTCAAGGAAGCCACTGTGATAGTCACCGAACCACTCGCACCGGTCAGCGTGTAGTTTGCCGACTGCGCCCCACTCAACGACAGCCCGCTGAACGACGCGATGTTCTCCGAACCCACATCTTTGCCCGCCAACGTGCCACTCGTGCCGGAAACCGTCACCACGTCGATGCCCACCGGGTTGGCCACGGACAAAATTCCCGCCGGGGCAGTGGGCGTTCCATCATACGGCCGGTGGCCGGTCAACTGCACTGGCAGAGGATTCACCGCGATGGTAAATGCCAAGCCACCGCCCGTGCAGCCCGTCGAAGCGCTGTGAACTATCAACGTCCCGTGGTAGGCTCCCGCCGCAACCTGACCAGGCAGGGTGATGGCAATCGGAGTGGCCGGCAAGGCGGTCAACGCCACATCCGCGAAACCTGCCGCATGCGCGGCGGCATCGAAGATAATGGCGTACTGGCTGGCCCCGTTGCCGGTGGCCGTGTAAGACAGGTTTGCGGTGGCGGAGCCATAAGCGACCGAGGGGTTGCTGCCCAAGGTGATGGTCGGCAGCGGGTTAACCGTCAGCGTGGCCGGACTTGCATCGGCCGGCAAACCACAGGCACCGCTGACCAATACGTCATAGGATCCGGCGTCACCGATGCCCACGGCAGCAATGGTGTAGCTGCTGCCGGTGGCGCCTGCAATGTTCACCCCACCCTTGCGCCATTGATAAGTCAGGCCGGGATCCGTTGTCGTCACCGAGAACGTCACCGCATCGCCCGCACACCGGGTGGCACTGGACGGATTGCCGCTGATCACCGGGGGTGAACACAAGATGTAGGTGACGGTCACATCCTCCAGCACCGGAGTCTGGGTGGTGTCGGAAGTCGCGAGTTGAGCAGCGTACTGGATGTACTCCGAACTGCCAGCCAACGCGCCACCCGAAGTCCCCACCGGAGTGAACGCGGTCCATGAACCATCAGGCGTCGGCGTGTCTCCGGTCCGGTAACTCATGGCCAGTGTCGTTCCCGCCGGGGTGAGCGCCGACCACGCCAGGGTGTTCCAAGTAACCGTCCGCCCGGCATCGATGACCCGGGAGGTAAACGTGCACGGGGTGGCGTAGGGACTCATCCGCAGCCAATCTACCTGCAATGACGCTGCATCGGCGGTGTAGTCACTGATCTGCGCGAGCATGTTGCCACCCACGACAAAGTTGTTCGTGGCCACCGAAACGCCGTCAACGTAGTAAACGAAGCCGCCCGGGTTCCATACGATCCGATAGAGATGCGGCGTCCCGAGCAGGCTCGCGGAGATCGGGATGGGCGGGCCATCGCTCGCCATCGCATACACCCCGTCTCCAGCGGGCGACGTGCCAAAGGTGACCCAAGGCGAATCGAGGGCGAAGTCCGAGGCAAACCCGACGTTCTGGTAGGGGCCGGCCTGGAACGTCGCCACGAACTCCATGGAGCTGCCAGGACCAAGGCTCGCCATGGTGGCGGCGTGCGCACCGTTTACGGTTATCTCACCGCCGCCGACGGTAACGGAGCCGCCGCCAGGCCAGATATCACTTGCCCAGTCGGCCGGCAACGTTGTGGCCGAAAAGTCCTCGTTGATCGTGGGCGCAAGAATCACCTCGCCATCCCCAATCTGGGAAACAACCGCGCTGCAGTCGGCCACAGTTCCGGCGCTAAAGTCGGCCACCGTCGTGTCGGTTTGATTGGTTGTGCTGGGAGTCGTTGAGAATGTCCACACACCATCGGCGCCCAGCGGATTACCATTCAGGTCGGTGACCGTTCCCGCGACCGTGACTTGATACGACACGCCCGGGATCAGCGGGTTGTTCGGGGTGAGGATTGCGGTGGCGCCGGGGCTGCTGACCGTGGCCGCCACGTCGGTGGAGTCGCCCACGCGGCGCAACCGCAGGCTTGCGGTCGTGATGGTCGCCGGGTTCATGGGTTCGCTGAAGAAAACGACCACGCCGGTGTTGGTGGAAATGTCCATGACGCCTGGAGCTGGCGACTGCGAGGTGATCGTCGGCGCGGTGGTGTCAGGTTTGAGGTCATAGCTGATCGTGACGTCATCGAGCACCGGCGTTTGGCTTGGATCTGACGTGGCGAGTTGCGCCTCGTACTGGAAGTAGCGGGCGTTGCCGGCCAGAGCCGCCCCCGAGGAGCTCACCGGAGTGAATGCGGTCCAAGAGCTGTCGGGTGTCGGCGTGTCTCCAATCCGGTAACCCAGCGCCAGCGTCGTTCCGGGCGGCGTCTCCCTCGTCCATGCGAGCGCGTCCCAGTTCGCAGCGGCGCCGGCATCAAACACCCGCGACACAAAAGTGCCGGAGGCTGCGTAAGGCGCGACGCGCAGCCAGTCCACCTGCAACGATGCTGCATCGATATTATCGTCACTGATCTGCGCGAGCATGCTGCTGGCGATGCCAACACTAATTGTAGCCACTTGGACGCCGTCAACGTAGAAATCAAAGCTGCCCGGGTTCCAGACGATCCGGTAGCGATGCGGAGTCCCGAGCAGGCTCGCGGAGATCAGGATGTCTGAACTGCCGCTCGAACGAGCATAAACACCGTTTCCGGCGGCTGATGTTCCGAACGCGACCCACGGTGCATCGAAGGCGATATCCGACGAGAATCCGACGTGCTGGAAGGGGCCGGCCTGAAACGTCGCCACGAACTCCATGGAACTGCCCGGACCGAAGCTCGCCGTGCTGGCGGCGTGCGCCCCGTTGACGGTAAGGGAGCCGCCACCAACGGCCAGGGAACCACCGGCGTTCCAAATGTTGCCCGACCAACCGGCAGACAAGGCTGTGCCCGGGAACTCGTCGCCAAAAGCCGGATTGAGGATCACCTCGCCGTCGGTGGTTTGCGAGATGTAGGTGTTCGCGCCGGGTGTTCCCGCGGAAAAATCTGCCACGGTCGTGTCCAAGAAAGCAACCGTCGGGGTGGTGAAGTTGTCCGGGGGAGCCGGGCTCGCCGGCGAAGCGGCTGAATTGTTCTCGGCGTCGGCGGAGGTAACGCGAAAATAATACGTGGTTGACGTCGCCAGGCCGGTGAGCGTGAGGCTGTGCGTGGCGACCAGCGTTTCATCCGAGGCCGTGAGCGTCAATGAGTTGGGAGCCGTTCCGTACTCCACCTGCGAGTCGGACGGCTCATCGGTCGTCCAGGTGATCGTAGCCACGCCTCCGAGCCCGGCGGTCGCCACAACTCCGGTGATGACCGGCGGCGTGGTGTCCGGAGTGTACGTCACTTGATACGTCCCGTTGCTGGCCGGGAAGAACGCGTACTCAACCCCCTTGATCGTCTGATTCGAGTAAGTCACGGAACTGGCCCCGGAGGTGATGCTCGCAAGCGGTCCCACCGCCGAAGTCGTTGGCACCATCGCCTGCAAACCATTCGCACCTGGCCCCACCGCGACCGTAAAGCTCAGCGTGTTGTTGTTCCAGTTCAGGGATCCGAACGAGGAACCGTTCCGGCCATCGAGCCACGTCAGCATCTGGCGGCCCGAAACGACGGGCACACCGCGGGCCTGAGCGGAGGCCACAATGGCATCGGATCCGCTCGAGGCGGCATAGTCCGTATGCATGTTGGCGGTGAAGACACCGTAATAACCCTGCGATCCCAGCGCCCCGTCCAGCAGACTATTAACGGTGTACGGATAGGATTGGCCGGATTCATCGGTCATCTGGGTCACCGCCTGGTAAACATCGATGATCGTGCCGTCGAGATCGGCGAAGCGCATTGGCATGCCCGAACCGGTGAAGAATCCGGGCCGATTCTGCACCCAGGTCGCAGGCCAGTAGTAGTAGGTGGCGTCAAGCCGGATCCCGTTGGTGAGCTCGACTTTTGGCTGGGTCGCCCAATCACTCCAGGCGATACAGTGGGTCCGCTGGGTTACCGCGGGCGCAAGGCTGGGCAGTTGGGCGGCTAGTTGGGCCTGCTGGTCCGTGAAATCCGCCGCCAGCCCATCCGGCGTCCAGTCCGCGCATCCGGTAAAAACATGGGTCCCGATCTCGAAGCCTTCGGCGGCAAAGGCAGCCGCCTGGGCGTCGGTGATCGGCGTACCCGGGTAGATGTATGAACTTGACCGGATGCATTCCCAATTATCGACCGAGCCGTTCGTCGGGCTGTCGGCCTCGTAGGTCTGAAACCGTCCGACGGTTCCGCCGTTGGCGTGGTCATCACCAGTCATCACCACGGCAGCCTTGAGCCCGCGGGGCAAATACCAGAAGCGCGGCAGGGGCTTGCGCGCGAGGTTCATCTGCCCCAGGAGGTTTGCCAGCAGCCGCTGCTGCTCGTCCGCCTGCGGGATGGCGACCTTGTTCAAGTCCACCCAGTCAGGCTCCGGGTCATAGGACGCGTTGCCGAAAAACATGTCATCCGACCGGATCGGTTCAATCTGGCCGTCGCGCTTCTGCCCGGCCCAGGCCGGGTTGCCCTGGCGGGTATAGACAATCGAACGGGCGAGATCAAAGGTGAATGCCGCCGCGTGGCCGCCATTCGAACCGACACTGCGCACCGTCACCGCCGGCTGGAGCGTGTCGTTGGTGGCATTGGAAAGCAGCGAGGCGAGCGCCGTCGCGCCGTTCAACGTGTAGCCGTCGGCGATCCCGTGGAACTGGATTGAATTCGTGACGATGCCCGCGCCGGCGCCGGTGCCATAAACCCGCAGGTAGGCATTCGGGAGCGTCGCCGCCGCGTCGGTCAGGCCGAGCAGGCCGGCGAGCTGTTTGTCCGGCCGCATGGCAATCAGGTTCCCACCCGCGTTCACCCAGTCGCTGAACATCGTCACCTGCGCCGCGCTGAGGGGCATGTCGCCGAGGATCACCGCGTCGTAACTGCTCAGCACCGCAGGTGTCACCAGCGAGACGTCCATCGCGGTGTACTCGTTCAGCCCTTCGGCCCGCAGGATCTCCGCAAAGTAGCGGCTGAAGGGATTTGACGTTGTGCTGATCACCAGGATGGGTCCGCCCGGACCTTCGTTTGGCGGCGGTGGCGGAGGGGCGCCGGTGGTGAACGACCAGACGAAATCGGAGGCCAGCGCATTGGTGGCCGGATCCTCGATGCGCGGGTCAGTGCCACCACCTTTGAGCGTGGCGGTATAGGTTGTGGCATAGGCCAGCGCCGCTGAAGGCGTCACCGTGGCCGTGAGGGTGCCCGGGTTGTAAGTCATGCTTGCGGGCACGACATTATTCGCCGGATCAACCAGAACGAACGTCGAATTGTTGACCGTCAGCGGATTGATGGCCTCGCTGAAGGTGCCAGTCACACTGCTGAAAATTGACACCGCCGTCGCGCCGTCCGCGGGCGATACCGCTGTCACGATCGGCGGAGTCACGTCGAGACTGCCCGAGGTATTGAACACCACGTCCACCCAGTAATTTGCCTGGCCGGATCCTGACGAATTCGGGAAGACGGGCCCGGCGGAGTACGCATAGACCCCGTTCGGGCCGTCCTCGCCATCCGCCAGCGCCCACAACGGGCCATTGGTCACCGCCTGGGTGAAGTACGATTGGGTGTACTCATAGTAAACGCTGCTATGATAAGAGACGATGTAGGTCGTGTTCGCGGCGATGGCAACCGGCGAGGCGAAGCTGACCTCCTGCCAGCCCGAGGCTGTCTCACCGGTGAATGTGGCCTCGGCCAGCATCGTGCCGCTGCTGGACCAAAGGTGGCCGAGATGCGACCCGCCATCGAGGTTCCCTTTGTAAAAGCGCACGCCGGTGATGTAGCCGGCCACGCTGGCGCGGAATTTCATCCCCAGTTCAACGGCGTTATCGCCAGCGCCGGTCGAGGGCGCATCCGTTGGCTGGAAAACCGTGTACCGGGTTGGAGGCGCCGTGACTGTAACCGTGACAATGTTGGCCGCGGCTTCGCCGCCACCGGGAACCTCGAGATTCCCGCTGTCGTCGAACGCCCGGCTCTCAATCGTAACCGTTCCTTGAGCCGCCGGGGTCCAGGCATACACCCAATTCGTGGTGCCAGCAGCAACGTTCCAAGTCGTGCCGCCATCCAGGGAAACCTCGACCCCGGCGACAATGCCACCGACATCGGTTGCCGTGCCGCTGATGTTTATCGCCGAACCGCTCGCGATCGAACCGTTGTTGGGCGGGAAGTTGATGACCGAAATTGGGGCCGTAAAATCCGTTGAAGCGGTCGCGGCGACCAGACCAGGCTGAAGCGTCGCGGGCTGCGCGCCCATGTCCGCGAGCAGGTTCACGGTTGCCTGTTGCATGCTCGGGTCCGGCGTCGATCCCCCGCGATCATGGTTTCCATCCAGGCCCCACGACCATTGGACCGTTCCGGCGCCGAACACCAAAGCCCCGCTGCTGTGCCGGTAGAGTGAGAGATGGTGAATCCGGCCATCGAGCGTCGTGCTCGACAGCAGAATTCTTCCAGGCGGATAGAAGGTGTCGTACTGTTGCCAATCCCATTCGTAACCCAACGTGTTCGCAGCAAGCGTTGCCGTTTGTCCCGGACCCAGACTCGCTACCGCGGTGTTCCGCCAGAACCGCAGGTTTTTGTACGTGTCCGGCACTTGAATCGTGCCTGCGGTGCCATCCCAACTGATCTGTCCCGACAGCGCATTCTCTGGGGCGCAGCCGTCCGCTGGCGGGCTGAAACTGCAGCCATCGCGCCACAGCCCCGTCCAGACAGCGGGCAGCGGATCGCACTTGCCCCCGCACGAATTTTCCCCGAGTGTGCCTTCCTTGTAGCAAACCAGCGTGCGATAGTCGTCCCCGCTCTGGGGGCTCGGCTCCCAGCGCGTCTTCCAATAAATGTCATTGCCGCCGAAGAATGCGAGGTGGACACCCGCATCGCGTGCGGCCAGCACATTCGCCCGTTGCGCGGCGGACCAGTACTCATCGTGCCCCACGGACATGAAGACGGTGTGGTTTGTAATCAGGCTCCCGCGACGGTCCGAATCCACATCGGTCGTGTAGGTCATGTCATAACCGTTGGCCTCCAGCCACCGCACCATTGGGTACTCGGAGTTGAACAGCCAATCTTCCGCTGCGCCGCCCCCACCGCCACCGGCTCGCGTCAGGAAGGGCCGGTTGTAGCTGACCTTCGCAGCATGCCCACCAGGAAAGGAGGTGATGCCGACGTAGAGACTGTTGCTGCCGTAAACGTTGTACGCCTGCCAGGTCGCGTCCGAGGTCTGAAAAAAAAGGCCCGAGCGGTTCGTATCGTCGCGAACAATAAACACCATGTGACTCGCACCGCTGGTGTCCGGACGCGTCAGCTTCGCGATATAAATACCCGACACGGCATTCGCCGGCACATCCCAGTGCGCCGATTCCGCCCAGTTCCCGCAGTCCGTCAGCCCGGTCGTTGCATCGTAAGTGTCCGCCGGCTGCGTCTGCGGCAGCGCGGCGGTAATGACGCCGGTCCCGACCTTCCGCGCGCCATTGCCCTGGTAAAAGCCGAGCCGATAGATGTCGATCTGGTAGAGGCTGGCGTCCGTTTTGATCTTGAAGCGAACGGTCTGTCCCTTGTTGACGCTGATGTCAGTAGCGAAACCTTGGATGCTCAGGTCCCCCGCTCCGCTGATGTCCCAATCTGACGAAGGATTGCCGGTCTGTTGATTCTCCAGCACGATGGGGTTCTGCGCCCATGTCGGCAGTAAGCCCAAGGCGAAAAGCGCCACGCCGCAAAGAATACCACGCAAAGGTCGAACCAAGACATAAACGCGAGATCCAGGCATCATCATCGGCCGGAAAAAACGTTTCGGAATTCTCATCTTCTGAGAAGCGGTCAGTTTTTGATGCGTTTGCCGTTCAATCGAGACTCCTGAGTAGC
Source organism: Verrucomicrobiia bacterium (assembly GCA_049280815.1). Classification (GTDB taxonomy): domain Bacteria; phylum Verrucomicrobiota; class Verrucomicrobiia; order Limisphaerales; family UBA11358; genus UBA11358. The sequence goes on from JBAPQW010000048.1 coordinate 7,900, forward strand.
TAAAAATAAACGGATTTTGTGAAAAAGCAAGCAATTTTTGCCCGAAGACCCTCGTCAAGGGCGACGGCGAAAATGGCAGCTTGCCCCTCGACCGCCGAAAAACATCATCCAACCAACATCAGGGCGTTAATGGAGCTAATGAGTTGCAGTACAAGCATTTCCTGGAACTCATGGCCACCCCCAGCCCGTGATTTCCGTGAGTATCCCGACGTCTCCTTGTACTACCCTGAAGCACCCAGCTGGGCATTGGCGCATAAAGCCGCCGGAACCTCCTCCTCATGAGTTTTGCCAGAAATAAAACGGAATCCGGCCCTTGGTCAGGCCATCGATTTTTAACTCAAAAAAATAATCCCCCGCCTTCTCAATCGGAGTTTCCTGATTTTCCCAGATATGAAAATGGGAGCTGGAACGGTTGTTCGGAATCTGTATCTGTACCAGCTGCTCAAATTTGGAAAGCTGCCCGCCAAAAAGCACGGGTCGCATATACGCATTCACGAGAAATATCTCCAGTTTGTGTTCACCTTCCTCCCCGAGCTCAAATCGAATTTTCGTCAGAACGCTGCACGAAACCGTCGCGGGAAATGTTTTGGCTCCCAGCGTGTCAAACATTCCCGACAGGCTCAAGTTTGTGCCGTCGAACCTGGCTGATTGGCAGAGCGCGAAAATTTCAATTTGCATACTTCAAATCCAGAGCAAAAAACGAGCCACGGCGGGCGGGAAACCTCGGAAAAACCTCCGCTTTTCGATATCCGGAAGGCGCAAACCAGCGTAAATCCATTCCGGTCAACCCAGGCACCTTTTTACCTGCCCGACCAACAATTATATATCTTAAGGCTTCCGCAAAACCCGCCTTTGGGTGTCGCGGCGGTGTGTGGCCTGGTGATTTGCCCGCATGCATATTCATCCCGCCGCAGCGCTCACGGTCGGTTTATGCTCCGCTAAAATCTGTCTCGGCCAGCGCAGGCAATTCAGGTGATAACTTCAGCAAAATAGGGTTAGCCGTGTCGGCGTACTTGTCGGAACTTTAAGGTGTTGGTTTCATAGGTTAAGTGGTTGGTTCAGTGATTGATCAGTGGTTTGGGATTGGGTTAAAAGAGCCGGATGAAAATCCGGTTCTTTTTTTGTTTCCCAATTTGAATTAGAACCAAGGATCTCGAATAAAAAAACTTTCCATTGTGCCCGCTCTGCGACGACGACCGCAAAGGCAACCGACACCATGCCCGTCCTGCGTGGTCAGACAGGCCTTGAGGAGGCGCAGGTTGAAACCGATGTCGGCCATGGATTGGCGTTTGACTTCGGGCAGGCGCAACGCGGTCGGACGATCCTTGGTATCGAGGGATTGTTGTTGTCCGGTCCGGGAGTCCTGAAGGTAGAAGGTGCCGCGACCGCAAAACAGATAGAACCGTTGTTTCATAAATGTATGTTACGAACGGAGCGAAGCATGCCGTTTAGGGCGTTCCATTTTTGTTTTGCAGAGTCTTGTCAGAGGCCTGTAAAATTGCGGTTGCAACGCACTTCTTCTGGCACTTCTTCTGACAAATGGCCTGAAAACGGGCTTTTTGAGGGCCTACCGAAGGACGTTGTCGCTGAACCTCAACGACTTAAAAGATGGCTCCAGAGGTAGGGCTCGACCAACTTTCCCCGCGATTGCGCTCCAAACTTAGCTGGTTTCATTAAGGAATCAAGCAAATCCGTCTCTACCCAACCATACCGTTTTTTACTCGTTTGGTGTCCGTTTTGGTGTCCGGTATCCGAAGTTCCCCGTTTAGACATTTTGCCCGCAAAACATCTTCATCTGGCAGCCACGGACGCCACTAGGTTTTGCAGCGAAGAATACCCAGATGGAGAACCCGGCACCGGCAAAAGCGTCCTCAAACAAACGCTCCTGACCCACGACCCCAAACGCATGATCACGCCGGTGGTCAACCGCACGCTGCACACCTCACCGGCTCATAAAACCACCGCCGGCGTCGTAGCGTTACGACGCCAATTTGGGAAAAACCCGGAAAGAACGGAAAATCCGCCCGCTACGATGCCAGTGTGGGAAAAACTCCCGCCACCGGTCAAAAGTCAAAAATCGGCCTGCCGCGTCGCAACGCTACGATCCGAGCGCGGTAATTTGGCACCAAACTACGATGGCAGTGCGGCACAAAACCTCAAATCGTTATGATGCCAATTTGGGAAGAAATACGATGGGAATTAAATCCGTAACAACGACGGCGCGGCCTGTGCTCCCGCGCCCGTAAGATAAGAACACATTGTGTGATCATAAAATGACCGGCACGGGGTCTCGCGGGGTCCCCCGTGCCGGGGCCGCCCGTTGCCTTCTCCAGCGGCCAATTTTATGTCACACAATGTGCTCTTATCTGAGCGAGCAAACTTGTCTTTTCTTCGAGCGGTAGGGCGCATTCCCGCACAGGACGTGACGGCGCGACCCTGGCCGACTCCACGCAGCACGTCGTCATTTGCGCGCGCTCGTGTCTTTTACATTTGAGCGGCAGCGAACCAATTTTAGCAGCGTCAGCGGTCGTTGCTTTTCTGCCGGTGGTGGCGGCTCGGCGCGATGACCGGGAGAGACATTCAAATTGATTCGTCTCGTCTCTCCCGGACAGCGCGACGAACGACGCCACGGGCAGACTGATTTTGTCTTTGGGGCGGAACTGGGGCGTGACGGCGTGACGGCTGGCCTTTGCTTTGCAGCCGGCATGACGACACGCTCCAGCGCAGGGGGAAATTGAGTTGCCAATATCAAGAATCGACACGTCTTCGTCTTCTTAATCGCCCTGATGAATAAACAATGTTCCATTGCTTTCATCTACCCAAATCTTAACAGAGTAACTTTCTTTACCACCAACATAATAACCATTTGTAACTTTTTCTGGAGTCCACCAATTTAACTTAACTTTTTTATCGAACGGCCTTGTTATTTCCGACGATATTATGTTTGTTTTCGTGTATGGAAGCTCACGATTAAATTTATGATTGTTGTCGGTTATTATCATGTTGACCTGATTAGTAACATCAGATGTTGATACTGTAAGTCGCACAAAACGATCAAGCGATTGCAACCCTCCAACGCACTCATAAAAAAACACATTTGTTGCTGAATTGACTAATGGAAAATCAATTAGTTTTTTTGCGTCATCGTTTGATGCAAACACCTCCTGTTCGCGGGAAGATTCCATGCGCGAACATGCAACAAAAAGCATGGCGGCTAACATAATGATGACTGATTTAGAAATAGACATAGAATTTTTTCGTTTGCCAGGTTCCTGATGTTTTGAATGATTGAATATACCCAGAATCTTGAAGGCGATACCCTACGGCTGTCGGCATTACCGCGGAAGTCCTGCCCAGCGTCGAGTATCCGGCAAACGTAAAATCATCATCTAAATCCGTTTTGGCATTTATTCCAATTCTGGTAAAGAGTGATCCCTTACAAACCTCTACCTTACCATTCATGGAAATTCTCGCATCTCCAAAGGCATAGTAGGCATCGGTTAAGTAATCAAAGTGAAAATCGGTCGCTGAAATTGTTAATGGATAGAAGCCAGAAGGCTTGGAATAAAAATGCGTTTTCAAATAGTCTTTAAGCCAGCTATCAGTTCTTTCTTTTGACGCTCTCTCTGTCGATTGACCTTCAAAAGCATCTTTGGCAAGAGCATCTTCAGTTGGCGATAGTGTCCAATCACGAGGCGATGTCGAACCGTCAGCATGATTCATAGCTGCGGTAGCAAGTGTTCCCATTACAGCTTTACCTAAACGCCACTCGACCATATCGGCAGTCGAACTGCCAACACCGTATTTTGATTTGCCATATGGTGTGCCCGATAGAAAAAGGCCTATAGGGTCAATATCGTTTATCGGATTGTTGGCGACGAACCCGTAAACGTTGGCGCCTCCGACTTCGGAGAACGGGTCTCTATTTGGCCACGTCCCGGTAGCCGGCTTGTAAGGTCTGTGACCGTAGTTGTAAAGTTCCGTTGTCCAATCGTAAAACTTGGTTGAACCAAGAAACGGATTCGACTTCGCCATCAGACCGCTCGCTCGAATCACTCCAAGGAATGGGTCATAATCATACTGCGCCGCCGTCACTCCGTTGTTGGCGTTAATCAGTGAGAGCACATTCCCATTTCCGTCATAACCGTAGAAGTAACTCGCTCCTTGCGAATCGTCTAATATCAATAACCCGCCAACACCGCCAGCTCCTTGCGTTGTGCCAGACAGATCCAAGCCCCACACAAAGTTTTGAACGAGTTCCGTCGCTGAGTCTGCTCTTCCGATGATGTTCCACCCATCGTACCAATAGCGTTCTTCCGTAATCAGCGAGTAGCTGCTGCTGTTCGTATTCCACTCCATGATTCTGGCATAGATTCTCCGGCCCTGGTCGTCATACGCATACACCATCAGCCTCTTGGCCGCGTCGGGAATGAGTGAAAGACTTTGGATACCAATCAGTCGGTTCTCCGCGTCCCACGTGTAACTCCATTTTCCATCATTCGTCAGGTTCCCGTCCGCATCATAACCGAATGTTTCCGGCATCTGCGCCACAAGCGCATGGCCGTTCACAAACACATTGTTCATCGTCAGCGTCCCCTGATTCGTTATCGGCACATATACCGGCGCACTGCCGTTTCCGACGGTAAGTTCTCCCCGATAATAATTCCCCTTCCGATAGACCGCCGCGCCATTCGCCGTCACGGTCGCATTCGAGCTGGCCGACCCCTGGTTTTCAATGTAACCGGGCACGTCACGACTCGTGATCTGGTTGAGGAGATTGTTCGTGTAATTTGCCTGTCGCAGGTTCGCGCCACTGGCATCGCCCCCGGCCTCCGTCTGGGTCCGGTTGCCTATGTTGTCAAAATTGTACGCGAATTGCTGTCCGGCCACTGGTGTCCCGTCGCTCCAATACTTCTTGCCGGAAGTGACCTGGCCGAGGTTGTCATACTGATATTTAGTTCGATGTTTTCTCCATCGACCATGGCATGATCGAGTCAAACTGATAACGCCTCGATGACCTTTGCGGGATGTTGTTGTCTGTTTGCTCACGATAGTTTGTTGATCACATGGCAAATCAGGTTTTTGATGCCTCCCAACAGCCCCCGAGGGGGCTGTTGGACACACCTCTTTTGTTCTACGCCTGCGCGTAGGTCCATACAAGCATTTTCCTGTGGTGATAAATATCCGGTCACTAGCCGAAGCGGCTCAGCGTACCGGACTGGAATGGCAGTTTTACATTCGGCAGCAAGTCTTCAACGCGTTTGATCAGCTCACCGATGGGATGTCGTTGGGCTGCATGACGAAGATCCTGGGCCGTGAGGTGTATATATATTTGCGTGCTGGTGATCTGCCGATGCCCTAGCAAATCCCTCACCGTCACCAAACCCACGCCGGCCTTGATCAGATGCGTGGCGAAAGTATGCCGCAGTTGATGCGGCGAGACCCGCTTCTCAATCCGGGCTTTTCGGCCCGTCGTGCGCACACGTTCATAGATGGCGTTCCGGGTAAGTGAACCACCCTCACGACTCCGGAAGAACGACTCGGTCAACTTCACCGGACCACGGGCGATGCGATACTGCTTCAGGATGTGGACCACTTCTTCATTGAGCGGCACGGTTCGCTCGTGCCCGCCTTTGCCGATGACATGGATCGTGTGCTCCTGCCAGTTAATGTCCTCCTCGGTGAGTCCGGCGCATTCACTGGCGCGTATGCCAGTGCCATACAGTATCGTCATGATGGCACGATCCCTCAACCCCAACACAGTGTCGGTCTTCGGTCGTTCAATCAACCGTCTCACTTCCTCTTCGTTCAGGGTCGAGGGGAGTTTGCGGCGGGCGGCTCTGACTTTCGGAAAGTTGGCCAGTGGGTTATCACGCGGTTCCAAGTGTCCCATCGCCACGATGGCCCGGTAGAAGTTGCGCAGCACCGTGACCTGCCGGTTGACGGCGGAAGCGCCATTGTCTCGTTCCCGGCGCAGATAATCCAAATACTCCAGCACATCCCGGGCGGTGATGTGCTCGGGTCCGCGATCTTCCAGACGCCAACGCACGTACTCACGAAAGCCTTTCAGCGTGGCTTGGTAGGCGTCGATGCTGCTGGACCGCAAACCGCGGGCCGTGCAATGCGTTTGCAGATACAAGGTAATCCAATAATCCCATTTCATTTTATACCTCCGGTTTTTTGCTAAGAAGTTTTACGGCGTTCTCCCGCCGGCCCGGCAGTCCATGAAGGTAAACTCCGGTCTCTTGTGCCGAACGGTGGCCCATCAACGAAGCAATTACCGCCAGGTCCACACCACGGTCCATCAGGTGCGTGGCGAAACTGTGCCGCAGCGTTTTGGCCGTGACCGTCGACACCAGTCCTGCCGCCAGAGTCGCTGTGCGAACCACGTCGCAGACATCCTTGGCCGAAAAGCGTGTCTGCTTCTTTTCGGTCCGGATCAAGGCACCGCGCCGGCCTTTGCGCTCCGCCAGAAATGCCAACAACACGGTCCAGACAGCGTCGGGAACGGGGATGCGTCTGGCCCTGTCCCCTTTGCCATGGCGGATGACGACCTCCTGCCGCTCCAGATCCACATCCGGCACATCCATCTGGCAGAGTTCCGCCGTGCGCAAACCGCAGCCATACAGTAGCAAAATCACCAACCGATCCCGGCGTTGCAACCGGGTGTGGCTCGGGCAGGCGGCGACCAGGCGCCGAGCTTCTTCAATGCTCAAAAACTTCGGGACGACCACCCGCAAGGAATCTTGCAGGCTGAATCCGTCCAACACATTGCGGTCGCTGCGGCCGCTCCGCCAGGCGTACTCCAACAGTCCCCGTAGATGGGAAATATCCTTGTTCAGTGACTGGGCGGAGTAGCCTTCCTCCCGTTGTTGGTTTACCCAGCCCAGGTAATCTTCCAATGCCAGCTTCCATAACGGCACCGCTGGCCGCTTCTGTTCCAGCCCCGTCACGGCTCGTTTGAGAGTGCAGCGCATGTCCACTATGCTCCGATGGGCCAAACGCCGCACCGTCCTTTGATAGTCCAGGTAGCCTTCAATTAATGGATCCAAGCTGTTTGCGTTCATGCCGCCCTCCCTTCGAGTTGTTCTGGTAATCCCAG
>JBAPQW010000049.1:0-19741 GCA_049280815.1 Verrucomicrobiia bacterium
GGCGCCGGCCGCCGCGGCGGCGATGGCCGCCTTCACATCCGGATCCAAAACCTGCACGTCGGCGGCCTGCTTCAACTTGTCCAGATACGCCGGGGCCAGTTTTTCCGATTTTTGTTGCACCAGGTAATCCTTGATTTTGGGGGCGGACGTGGCGTAATCCACCTTTTTGGCGGGCGTCTTGTCGATTGATTTGATGATATGATAACCAAAAGAGCTCGTGACCACGTCGCTGACCTGATTATTGGTGAGGGAGAATGCGGCCGCCTCAAACTCCGGCACCATCTGGCCGCGCGGGAACGCCGGCAATTCACCCCCGTTGTCCTTCGAGCCGGGATCCTCGGAGTATTGCTTGGCCAGTGTCGCAAAATCTTCGCCGCCGTGAATGCGCTTGAGGAGGTCATCGGCCTGTTTTTGCTTGGCCTTTTGCTGATCCGTGGTCAACGGCGTGCGGGTGACCGGGTCCATGGTCATCAATAAAATATGACGCACATGCGCCATTTCCGGCTGCTCAAAATCCGCCGGATGCTCGTCGTAAAATTTCTTGGCGTCGGCATCCGTCACATCCACATTCAATTCGCGCGTCAACACGGCCTGCGCGGTGCTTTCCTGGATGACCTTGGCCCGCAATTCCGCCGGCGTCATGCCCACGGCCTTCAACTGCCGGTCGAGCACTTCCTGTGAACCGGCACGCTCCAGCAGCGCCTTCATCTGTAGATCGGCCTTTTGGACCCCGTTCGACTTGTCCGCGTCCGTGGCTTTTTGCAACAAAAGCTGGACCTGGATGAGCCGGCCGAGCAACTGGCCTTCGATCTGGGTCAACTGCGCGGGCGGGATGGCCTGGCCATGCGCCGCGGCGGCGGATTTAAGCCCCGTCACGACCTGATCCAGTTCGCTGCGCTTGATTTCAAATCCCTTGCCCTTGACGATCACGGGATCGCCAAACAAGGCGGTCATGGCATCAACCGATTTGGCATCCGTGGCGGAGGCCGCGGGCGCGTTGGTGGCCGCCGCATTGGCGGAAGCCGCCTGGACGCGCGGCAGTACAAGCAAGGCCATGGCGAATGTCGCCGCGAAGATCATCTTCATGAGTTTTTTCATTTTTTTGTTTCGATTTTATTGCGGTTATAATTGTACCACTTTTACGTTGCTGATGTCAGGGTCTTTTTGGAGTTCATCGAGCAGCGGCCCGGGCGGCACGCTGTCGAGGTTCAAAACGGTGAGCGCCCGCCCCCCGGCGGTGTCGCGCCCCAGGCTCATGCTGGCGATGTTGACCTTGTGCTTGCCCAGCAGCGTGCCGAGATAACCCACGATGCCGGGCCGGTCCTTGTTGTTCAGCAGCAGGAGCGTGCCGCTGACGGGAATTTCCACCGGCGCGCTGTACAGCCGCACGATGCGCGGGTTGTTCGGCGAGCCAAAAAAGGTCCCCCCCGCCGAAATCAACTTCTGCCCGTGGCTGAAAACCTGGACATGCACCCACTCGTTGAACGTCACCGGCTCGTCGGACTTCTTTTCCTCGACCGTGATGCCGATGCTGGCGGCGGCGGCGCGGACATTGACATTATTCACGTCCTTCAAATTGCTGCCCGTCAAAAATCCGCGCAGGATGGCCCGCGTCACCGGGTCGGTGTTCGGCAACAGGCGCGCGTTGCCACCATAGGTGATGTACAGCCGATCGGCATTCGCGGGCGCGAGCTGGGCCAGCAATTTGCCCAGCGCCTCGCCGAGGGGCAGATAGGGCTTCACCTGCTCGTAAGTTTTGGCGTCCAGATACGGCAGATTCACCGCGTTGCGGACCTCGCCGGTCAGCAGATAACCGGCGATGACTTCGGCCACTTCGATGCCGCATTTTTCCTGCGCCTCCTCCGTGCTGGCGCCGAGGTGCGGCGTCAAAATCAAATTCGGCTGCTTGCGGAACGGGTGGTCGGCGGGCAGCGGTTCGGTGGCGAATACGTCCAGCGCCGCGCCGGCAATCTTGCCGGATTCGAGGGCGGCGATGAGGTCGTTCTCCACAATGATTTCGCCGCGGGCGCAATTCACGAGCCGCACGCCAGGCTTCATCTTGGCAAAAGCAGCCGCGTTCAGCATATGCTTCGTTTCCGGCGTCACCGGCATGTGCACGGTGATGAAATCCGCGGCACGATAGACGGCGTCCACACTGTCGGCAAACTCCGCGCCAACGGCCTTGGCGCGGTCCTCGGTCAGATACGGATCATAGGCGATGACGCGCATCCCGAACGCCAGCGCGCGTTTCGACACTTCCGTGCCAATGCGCCCCATGCCGAGCACGCCGAGGGTTTTGCCCAGCAGCTCCGCGCCTTGAAACAATTTGCGGTCCCATTTGCCGGCAGTCATGGAGGCGCAAGCCTGGGGGACCTTGCGTGCGAGTGAAAGCAACATGGCAAAACTCAACTCGGCGGTCGTCACGGTGTTGCCCCCGGGCGTGTTCATCACCACGGTGCCGTGCTGGGTGGCTGCCTCGATGTCCACATTGTCCACGCCCACGCCCGCGCGGCCCACGACCCGCAATTTCGGGGCGGCCTCGATGACTTTGCGCGTGACCTTGGTTTCGGAGCGGACAACCAGCGCCACGGCATCGGCGACCATCGGCAGCAATTCGGCCTCGGTCAGCCGCTTGGGCAGGACGACGACCTGAAATTCCGGCCGCTGTTGCAACAGCGCGATTCCCTTGGTCGAAATCGGATCACATACGACAATTTTCATACAAAAAACGGGACGGGAGTTTAGGTGATGCTTGGGCAGAGGTCAAACAGCGAATCCAGGAGAAAATGGCTCGTTTGGCGGCAAATTCCGCCCGGGAAACGCGGATCAGCGGTTTTTGAGGGAATTGCCGCGCTGGCAAGGCGCCATGGATCGTCCGGCACGATCTGAAAAAGCATCACTTTAATATTTTCTTTACGTCGTCCGAAACCTCGAGCTTGGTCGAGTTCACGTCCTTGATTTCCACGGTGGTCGTGCGGTCAACGTCCCGGTCGTTGTCGTTGAAACTGACATGCCCCTGGACTTGAAACTGGTATTTTACGAGCTTGCCGTCCTGGACCCAGAATTTCACCGAACCCCTGGCGTTGGTGATGGTCGGGCCGTCGTTGCCGGGCGGACGGAACGTCAACAAGGCTTTCGCGCCCTCCTCCGTCAATTCTCCGGAAATCCCGTTGGTGCCTGGTTGCAGATCCTTTGCCTGATCGGCCAGGTCGGAGGCTTGAACGGCGGGCGCTTTAAAATTTTGCATCGTGCGCGCCAGAAACATCACGGGACTGAATCCGCCTTCGCCATTGTCCTGCGCGGCGGCGGCCAGTGTCTGCCAGCCATTTTCCGGCGTCTTGATCGCGCCATTGGTGCCCTGAAGCACGACTTGCATCGTGTTGTCGCCGCGCGTCATGGACAACGTGGTGTAACCGCCCTTCTCCGTCCTGCCGTCGGTGGGACCGCCGAATCTTCCGCCGCCATTGGGCGATGCGACCGCGGAGTGCCAGGCGTAATTGCTCTGGCTGCCGAGCGCCGCCGCGGCGCTTTTGATTTCAGCCTTCGGGCTGGCATCCGCCGCCAGGAGCGGGCCGGCCAGCAGGACCATCAGGCCGGATAAAATATTTCGTTTCATATTGAGGCTGGTTCGTTTCAAGGGAACGGTTAAAGGGTTGCACCGGCGGCCGGGTAAATTCAAATCAAAAATGCGCCTTAAAAAATGCCTATTGCTTTTGCCTGATTTCGTTATGTTTAACCGCCAATGAGCAAGCTGTTGTTGATTGATGATGAAGAGGACGTGCGGTATTCGTTCCAGCGAATTTTTGATTCGCCGGAAATCGAACTGGCCACCGCATCGAGCGGCGAGGAGGGGCTGAAGGTCATTCCCAAGTTCAAGCCCGACCTCGTGCTCATGGACATCCGCATGGGCGGGATGAACGGACTGGAGACGCTCCGTCGCATCCGCCAGAGCGACCCCAAGCTGCTGGTCATTTTGATGACCGCCTACGGCACGACGCAGATGGCCATCGAGGCGATGAAGCTCGGGGCCTACGATTATCTGCTCAAGCCGTTCGACGCGCTCAAGCTCAAGGAAATCGTCGCCAATGCGCTCAAGGCCGCGCGCGACATGAAGCAGGTCGTCTCCTACGAACCGCTCCTCGAATCCGAGGATTACGAGCTGGGCATCGTCGGCCGCAGCCAGCCGATGCAGCAGGTTTTCAAGCTCACCGGCCAGATTGCCGCCAGTGATGCCACCGCGCTCATCACCGGCGAAAGCGGCACCGGCAAGGAACTCGTCGCCCGCGCCATTTATCATCACAGCAACCGCAGCCAGCAGCCGTTTCTCGCGGTCAATTGCGCCGCCATCCCCGAGCAACTGCTCGAAAGCGAGCTCTTCGGCCACGAACGCGGCGCGTTCACCGGCGCCACCATGCAGCGCATCGGCAAATTTGAGCAATGCAACAAAGGCACGATTTTCCTCGATGAAATCGGCGACATGACGCCGGCGACGCAGACCAAAATCCTGCGCGTGCTCCAATCCGGCACCTTCGAGCGCGTCGGTGGCAACCAGCCCATCCAGGTGGACGTACGCGTGATTGCCGCCACGAACAAGCCGTTGGAGGCCGCCGTGGCCGCGAAACAATTCCGCGAGGACCTCTTTTACCGGCTCAACGTCGTGCGCATTCACATCGCCCCGCTGCGCGAACGGCGCGACGACATTCCGCTGCTCGTGAATTATTTCCTCAAAAAACTGGCGCGCGAACAGCAGCGACAGCCGAAATCCGTCGCCGCCAGCGTCATCAAGACGCTCGAAAAATATCACTGGCCGGGCAATGTGCGCGAATTGGAGAATGCCATCCGCCGCGCGCACGTCATGGCCAAAAGCGACGCCATCCTGCTGAGCGATTTGCCGCCGGAAATCTCCGGTCAGGGCTCAGGCAGCGCGTCGATGCCGCCGGCCAGCGGCGGGGCCGGAGAAGTGGCAGTGACCGATGCCGCGGCGCTCGCGCGCCAATTGTTCCAGTGGGCCCGGCGCGATCCGAAACTGAAGGTCATTCCCGCCGTCGAGCGCGAACTGGTCATCCAGGCGCTCAAGGAGGCGAACAACAACCAGGTGCACGCCGCCAAACTGCTCGGCATCACCCGCGCCACCCTGCGCAAACGCATCGAGAAATTCGGCATCCAGCGCGAATTGAACGTGAAGTGATGCCAACCCCGCCTTGACATGAGGCGTTTCATGGCTATCCTCGCACGTTCCGGTTTTTCACCCGGAAGGAACGCCTATTAATTTATGAAACGCCAGTATCAACCGTCAAAAATCCGCCGCAAGCGGCAGCACGGATTTCTCAACCGCAAATCGACCAAGAGCGGCCGGGCCACGCTGGCCAACCGCCGGCGCGTGGGCCGAAAACGTCTGACCCCGGTTTAACCCGCGCGCTCATGCCCGAAACGCCGAAACGCCTGCGACTGGGCCGCGACCTGCGGCTCGGTCAAAACCGCGATTTCGCGCGGGTGCGGCAGCAGGGCGAACGGCTGGCCTTGGGCTGCCTCATCGCCAACTGGCATTGTCTGCCGGACGGCACGTCGCCGAAACTCGGCGTGGTCACGAGCAAGCGCATCGGCAACGCGGTGGTCCGCAACCGGGCGCGGCGGCTGCTCCGCGAAAGCTTCCGCCAGCATCAACATGAACTGTCCCAACCGGTCGAACTGGTGCTGGTCGCGCGCGCTTCGATTGCCGGACGCAGCTTTGCCGGGGTGGAAAAGGATTTTCTGGCTGCGTTGGCCCGTGCCGGATTGTTGAAAAATTAAAATGAGCGATGTCTGCCAAACTGGCGTGGCGGCTTTCGGCAGAAAGCCGCATCCTTTGATTGCCCAAAAGAAATCCGGCGGTCTGCCGACCACCGCTACAATTTTGATTTTCGCCATCCGCGCCTATCGCTGGACTATTTCACCTGCGCAGACATTGTTGTTCGGGTCGACCGGCGGCTGCCGCTTCGCGCCGACCTGTTCGCAATACGCGCTGGAGGCGGTTCGAGCGCATGGCGCCATCAACGGAGGCTGGCTGGGATTGAAACGGATCTGTCGCTGTCATCCGTGGGGTGATTGCGGGCGTGACCCGGTGCCGCAGGCAGAATTCAAAATTCAAAATTCAAAATTCAAAATCGCCCCGGAGTCCACCCGCTAATTTATCATGGATCGAACCGGCATCATCGTTGTCTCCCTGTGCGTCGTCCTGCTTGGAGCCTGGTTTCTCCAGCAGCAAAAGTATGCGCAGCAGCAGGCGCGCTTTCAGGCCACCAACCAGGTGGCCCGCGTGCTCGCCCCCAACCCGGGGGAACTTTCCAGCCAGCCGAATGCGGCGGTTAATGTGGCGAGCGCACCCGCGGCTGTTTTTGACACCAATACTCCGGAGCAATTGCTGATCCTCACCAATGCCCGCGCCCGTTATACGTTCACATCGTGGGGCGGCGGATTGAAATCGGTGGAGTTGCTCGATTATCCGGAAACCATCTCGCCGCGCTGGAAAAAGACCGTGACGGCGAACGGGGTGGCCACGCTGAATACGCGCGCACCGCTGCCGGTGCTGGCGATTTTGGGCGATGCCAGCGTGGTCGGCGACGGCATTTTCACCCTGACCCCGACCGCGGATGGTGTTCGCGTGGAAAAATCCCTTACCAACGGCATGCGGATCGCAAAAGAATTCCACCTCAGTTCAAATTACCTTGTGAATGCGAGCGTGCGGCTGGAAAACAGTTCCGACAAGCCGCTGACGCTGCCGGCGCAGGAATGGGTGGTCGGCACGGCCACCCCCATGGGTCCGGATGACAACGGGATGAACGAAGGCGCGCTGTGGTTCAACGGGACGAGCGCGGTGGACCAGCCGGTGGCCTGGTTTTCCGGCGGTGGCTTTGGCTGTTTCAAAAGTTCTCCGCGTTCGGAATATCTTGCCGGCTCGAACAACGTCGTTTGGGCGGCGGTGCACAACCAGTTTTTTGCGCTGATGGCGATGCCGAAAACGAACGAGCCGGCGCTACAAATCATCGCCCGCCCGGTGAATTTGCCGCCGTTTCCGAACATTGAACCCATCCCGGGCGCTCCGCCGCCCCAGGGCATTCAGACCGCGGTCATTTATCCCACAGCCACGCTCGCGGCACATCAGGCGATCGAACATCAAATCGCCATCTTCGCGGGGCCGAAGGAATACCGACTGCTGGCGCACATCGGGGAGGAGTTTCAAAACCAGGCCGACCTGGTGATGCAATTCGGGAAATATTCTGGATTTTTTGCCAAGGCGTTGTTGCTGGCGATGAACTGGCTGCACGATGTGACCCGGCTGGGATACGGCTGGACGATCGTGTTGATCACCGTGATCATCAAGGTGCTGTTCTGGCCGCTGACGGCGGCCAGCACGCGGTCGATGAAACGGATGCAGTTGCTCGCGCCGGAAATGAAGGCGCTCAAGGAGAAGTACAAGGACGACATGCAGAAGTTCACCCAAAAGCAATGGGAACTTTATCGCAAGCACAAGGTCAGCCCGATGAGCGGCTGCCTGCCCATGGTCATTCAAATGCCCGTGTTCATCGGTTTTTTCATGATGATCCGGAGCGCCATTGAATTGCGCGGCGCGCATTTCCTCTGGATCACGGATTTGTCGAAGCCGGACACGCTGTTCATGATTCCGGGCACCCATTTTCCTTTCAACCTGCTGCCGCTGCTGATGGGCGGCTCAATGCTGTGGCAATCGCATCTGACCCCGCCGTCACCGGGCATGGATCCGGCGCAGCAAAAGATCATGCGCTACATGCCGCTGATGTTTCTGGTGTTCCTGTACAGCTACTCGTCCGGCCTGGCGCTCTACTGGACCGTCAACAACGTCCTGACCGTCGTGCAAACCAAGCTGACCAAAATGAACCAGGCCCCGGTGGAGCCCGCGGTGGTTTCCGCATTGACGCCGCTGTCAAAAAGGAAAAAATAGGATTCAATCGAACGGCGACGCTCAATTTTCAACCTTCAATTCTCAACTACCATGCCTGCGCAACCGAAAGATACCCTGGAAAAAATTCTGACGGCCCTCGGTCTCCCCGCCACGGTGGAGGAACATAAACTGGAGGAGGGCGTATTACTCGACGTGAAAACGGAGGATGCCGGCCGGCTCATCGGCCGGCAGGGGCAGACCCTGGCTGACCTGCAATACATCACCAATCGCCTGCTGTTTCAACAGGACGCCAACAGTCCAAAGATCATGGTGGACGTGGGCGGCTACCGTGCCCAGGCGCGCGAAGCCCTGGTGAAGAAGGCCCAGGACGCCGCCGAAAAGGTCCGGCGCTGGGGTGACGCGGTGGAATTGGAGCCGATGTCGGCATTTGACCGGCGGGTGGTGCATCAGGCGATCAAAGATGATCCCGATGTGGAAACTCACAGCGTCGAAGTGGACGGCACGGACAAAAAGGCCATCCTGCTCCGGCCCCGGCATTGACCCGGATCCTGCGGCAGGTTGGATCAGCCGGAATCTTGAATTCCCTCCCGCTTTCAAATCAATTAAAAAGCGCGGACGCCTTGTCCGCGCTTCAAATGCGTTGAGCACCGGATAACCGGGCCCCTTCCCGTCACTGGTCAACAATATTCAGCCGGTACGCCGGGGAAACTGAGCTCGCGGGCTTGGGATCCGAGCCGACACTGTTGTATTTGTAATCGAACTTGAATTTGTAATCGATGGAGTTTGCTCCCGGCGGCACCGGCACAAAGCCTTCCCAACGATTTTGGACCAGCGGCACCTG
Source organism: Verrucomicrobiia bacterium (assembly GCA_049280815.1). Taxonomy (GTDB): domain Bacteria; phylum Verrucomicrobiota; class Verrucomicrobiia; order Limisphaerales; family UBA11358; genus UBA11358. The sequence goes on from JBAPQW010000049.1 coordinate 8,760, forward strand.
GCGCAGGGGATACAGTTCACCATTGGCGAGGACGAAGGGCTGGATGGATTCCCAGCGCAGCGATTGTTGTTTGGAATTAAACGCCACTTCCACCGGATACAGGTTGTTCGGATTGCGCGGCTGCTGCAACGGCGTCAGGCGCGTAAACGTCGAGGCACAACCGGTCAGCAATATCACCGATAAAACGGGCAGGAATTTTTTCCACATAATGAAGGAGCGATACACAAAAGCCGCCGGCTTGTAAAGCGGATTTCAACGCTTGAGACATGGTGGAGTTTCAGATAACAGTTCCTCGCCTATGAATTCCTCGAACCGAACGATTCCGGCGGCGGGCAATTATCGCTGGGTCATCTGTTCGCTCCTGTTCTTCGCCACCACCTTCAATTATCTGGACCGGCAGGTGATCAGTTATTTGAAGGAATTCTTCTGCACCCCGGCGGAGCAGGGAGGGTTCGGCTGGTCCAACACTGACTTTGCGAATTTGACCTCTGTTTTTACGGCGTTCTATGCCGGCATGACCGTCCTGGCCGGCTGGGTCATTGACCGCATCGGAACCAAGCTGGGCCTGGCGCTTTCACTCATCACATGGTCCGTCTTTGGGATTCTCAATGCCTTTGTGGGCGGGTTGGTGGCGATGCACATGATTGTGCGAAGCGCCTTCGGCATCGGCGAAGCCGGCAATTTCCCGGCGTCCATCAAGACGGTGGCCGAATGGTTTCCCAAGCGCGAACGGGCGCTGGCCACGGGCATCTTCAACAGCGGCTCGAACTTCGGCGCGATGATCGCGGCCCTCTTCGTGCCCTGGTGTCTGATCCATTTCGGCGACGAGCAGGGCTGGAAGATGGCTTTCATTCTCACCGGCGCCTCGGGTTTGGTTTGGCTGATCTTCTGGTTCTGGCTCTACGAACCTCCGGCCAGACAAAAGCGTCTTTCCCAGGCGGAGTACGATTACATCCACATCGACGAGGAGGTCCAGGTCAGCGAGGCGGTCGCCGACCAGGCCAGGGTTTCCTGGTGGAAGCTCTTTGGCTATCGCCAGACCTGGGCTTTTTTCTGCGGCAAGTTCATGACCGATGGCGTCTGGTGGTTTTATCTTTTCTGGCTCCCGGACTATCTAAAAAAGCAATTTGGCATGACCAAGCACGACGTCATGCTGCCCACGTTTATCGTGTACGGCGTGGCCATCATCGGCAGTGTTTATGGCGGCAGCCTGCCCATGACGCTCATCAAGCGGGGGATGCAGGTTTACCAGGCCCGCGTGACCACCATGTTTATCATCGCCGTGGCCCCACTGACGGTGCTGACCACCCAATATTTTGGCAACGTCGGACATTTCGGGAACCTGGCCCCCGTGCTGGCGGTCGCCGCCATCTGCATTGGCGCCGCGGCCCACCAGGCCTGGTCGGCCAACCTGTTCACAACCGTGTCCGACATGTTTCCCAAGAAAGCCGTGGGCTCGGTCATCGGCATTGGCACCTGTGCCGGCGGCATTGGCGGCGTGATCATTCAGAAACTGGCCGGCGGCCTCACCGACGCGTTCCAGGAAACTCCGCAAACTGCCTATCGCATCATGTTCATCGTCTGCGCCCTGAGCTATCTGCTCGCTTGGAGCGTGATGAAGGCGCTGGTGCCCCGGCACAAACTGATCACCGATTTGTAATTTTCCCCGCACCCAAGTCCGCGGAGGCGTTTTACGCCAACGGACTTCGGCTGCTTGCCCGGGATGATCCCATCCACCTTCAAACCGTGTAAGTGCTCGACGAGGTCGTGCCGCCGTGTCCGGTCCAGTTGGTGTGGAAGAATTCGCCGCGGGGTTTGTCCACCCGTTCGTAGGTGTGCGCGCCGAAATAATCGCGCTGCGCCTGCAACAGGTTCGCCGGCAGCACCGCGCTGCGGTATTGATCGTAAAATGCCAGCGCCGTGCTGAACGCGGGAACGGGAATGCCCTTCTTGGCCGCCGCCGCCACTACGTTGCGCCAGCCTTTCTGGCAACGCTTGATTTCCCCGCGGAAATAATCATCCAGCATCAGGTTCATGAGCTTCGGATGGTGATCGTAGGCCTCCTTGATCTTGCCGAGGAATCGCGAGCGGATGATGCAGCCCCCGCGCCACATGAGCGCGATGCCGCCGTAGTTGAGGTTCCATTTGTATTCCGTCGCCGCCGCGCGCATGAGCATGTATCCCTGCGCGTAGCTGACAATCTTCGAGGCGTAAAGCGCGTCACGGATGTCATCGATGAATTTCTTTTTCTTGGCGGGATTTTTGGCCAGGCTCAGCGCCGGACGCGGCCCTTTCAATTTTTTTGCGGCCTTGACGCGTTCATCCTTCAGCGCAGAGACACAGCGGGCATACACCGCCTCGGCAATGAGCGTGATCGGCATGCCCAGGTCCTGCGAGTTCACCACCGTCCATTTGCCGGTGCCTTTCTGGCCGGCGGTATCGAGGATCTTGTCCACCAGCGGCGTGCCGTCGGTATCCTTGAAGCCAAGAATGTCGCGGCTGATTTCAATGAGATAACTGTCGAGCTCGCCCTGGTTCCATTCGGCGAAGACCTCGTGCATTTCGCCCGCGCTCAGGCCAAGACCGTTTTTCAAAATATTGTAAGCTTCGCCGATGAGTTGCATGTCGCCATATTCGATGCCGTTGTGGACCATCTTCACATAATGGCCCGCGCCGCCTTCGCCCACCCAATCACAACAGGGCGCGCCATCCACCTTCGCGGCCACGCCCTGGAAAATGTCCTTCACATGCGGCCACGCGGCCGGCGAGCCGCCGGGCATGATGCTGGGACCGTGACGCGCGCCTTCCTCCCCGCCACTCACGCCGGTGCCGATGTAGAGCAATCCCCGGCTTTCGACATACTTCGCGCGGCGGATGGTGTCCTCGAACAGCGAGTTGCCGCCATCAATGATGATGTCGCCGGCCTCGAGGTGGGGCAGGAGCTGCTCGATGAATTCGTCCACCGGCTTGCCGGCCTTGACGAGCATCATCACCCGGCGCGGACGCTTGAGCAGGGCCACCATTTCCGGGATCGAATGAACGCCGAGCACCCGGGTGCCTTTGGCTTCGTTGGCGAGGAAGTGGTCCACCTTCTCCACCGTGCGGTTATAGGCCACGACGGTGAAGCCGTGGTCGTTCATGTTCAGAATGAGATTCTGGCCCATCACGGCCAGACCAATCAGTGCAATGTCAGCTTTTGGTTCCATAAAAAATTCCTTTCCCTGCAAAAATGACGGGTTAAACCCCGCTGAAGGCGGTAAACCCGCCATCCACGACCAACTCCGTCCCGGTGATAAAACTGCCCGCATCCGATGCCAGCAGCAAGGCGGCACCGACCAGTTCAGGCGGTTCGCCGAAACGTCTCATGGGCGTCTTGGCCATGATTGAGGCAATGCGTTCGGGATTGAGCACCCGGCGATTTTGATCGGCGGGGAAGAAACCGGGCACGAGAATGTTAACCCGCACGCCCTTCGTCGCCCATTCGCGCGCCAGGTTTTGGGAGAGGTTGTGCACGGCGGCCTTCGATGCCGAATAGGTGAACACGCGCGACAACGGCAACCGTCCGGACGCCGAACCGATGTTGATGATGCTGCCGGAGCCCTGCTCGACCAGGTGCCGGCCGAAAACCTGGCACGCCAGCATCAGCCCCTTGAAATTCACCGTCATGATCCGGTCAAACTCCTCTTCCGTGACGTCAAAGAAAGGCGTTGGTGAATTGACGCCCGCGCCGTTGACCAGAATATCCACCTGACCAAACCGGGCGAGCACGGCGGCCAATAGTTTTTGCAAACCTGACTTGGACGTCGTGTCGCAGGAAAAGAATTCAGCCTGGCCGCCGGCCTTGGTGATTTTTTTGAGCCGCGCTTTGGCCCTGGCCGCATCGCGCCCGACCAGCGCCACCGCCGCACCCGCCTGCACGAAAGCTTCGGCCAGCGCGCCGCACAATTCGCCCGTCCCGCCGATGACGACGGCCACCCGGCCATGCAGTGAGAATAATTCCGCTGGTGTCTTCATAAAACGTCGCTTCCGCCAGTTTGGTCAGCCCTCAAATCGTCCGCGATGCGCCCACAATCCGAGTGCCGGGTTGGAGATATAAAAGATTTGCCCGCCGTCAGCCAATGTATTCCATCCGTCCTTGAGCCTGGCCGGATCATAACGCCGCGTCATTTGCTGCAAATCAGCGTAACGGAAACCAACCCCCTCGATTTCCTCGCGCGTGAGCTGGCCGGGGCAATACGTGACGTTAAACCGGCTCTCCGACGAACCGTGAATCAAATGTGCCGCCGCGCTGAGGTTGTCGCGCAATTCAGCGTTGGCCTTGACCGCCGTCAACGTCGCTGGCGTGCCGCGATAGCCGTATTTGCGGATCAACCGGTCAATCTCGGCGTCTTCGCCAAATTCCTTCAGGCCGGGCGCCAGAATGGTCAGGTCGCCGCCGTCCGCCATCGCCATGCGGGTGCGGTAAATTGCCTTGTTGCCCAGCCACGTGCTCTTGAACTCGGCGGGGTCCAGATAAACCACCACCCGCTTCAGCGGTTCTTCGAGCATCTCGAAATTGACCTGGAGCGAGAGGGCGGCGGCCCGGTCAAAGCCGGAAGCGTCGTCGCTCACGAACAGGCCGCGCACGACCAGCCGGCCGTCGGCGGCGCGTCCCACCACCGTGTGGACATAGACGACGGGCAGATGCCTCGTGAAATGTTCAGCGGCGTAATTGAGGATGCGCCGCACCGGGGTGTCGGCGCGCCCCATCATTTTCTCCATGCCGTAGGCCGCCCCGATAAAATGGCTCCGGTTGATGCCTTCCGCGCCGCCGGCGCCTATGAAGAGGTTTTTGTTGTAACCGGCCATGCCGATGACTTCGTGCGGCACGACCTGCCCGACGGACAGGATCAGGTCATGGTGGCCGGTCCAGATGAGATTGGCGAGTTGCGCCGGCCAGGGAAAATCCACCGCGCCGCCTGAGGCCTGCCGCACGAATTCCGCCGGCACCTCGCCGACGGTGGTGATGCCCGTGCGCCAGTTGTGGACGCGAAACCGCTCCGGCGGCACGCCGGCGAACATTTCAGCGATCTGCGCCGGCGTCACCGGCGTATGCGTGCCCAGCGCCGGCAGAATGTCGGTCAAAGCGGGCCCGTAAAAATCGTGGGCGAACCTCGTCAGCACCCCGGCTTGCGAGTGGACGCGGGTGAAATCCGGCGGAACGACCAGCACCCGTTGGCGGCGGCCGAGACATTCCAAGGCTTGGAACAGTCCCTGACGCAAATCGTCCAAAGACAGCCTTTCCTCCGCCGAGCCGCGTGCGAAATACAACATGATATCTGAACCATTTTACACCATTTAAGCCATCGCTTGCAATGCCATGTGTGATTTGAGAAATTGGCCGGGATCAATCGCCGAACGCGAGCCATACACCCATGAGCAAAGGTTTGAAAATCTCCCCCAAAGGCGCGCTGGATTTCCTCTCCCTCGGCGCCCTGGTCCATCGACTGGATCCAGGCATCGTGCCGTTCCGCAAGGCGGCCCACTGCGACCTCCACGTCAGCGGCGGCGAATTCAATGTCGCGGCCAACCTGGCGGATTGTTTCCGCCTGAACACCGGCATCGCCACCGCGATGGTGGATTATCCCGTCGGCGAGCTGGCCGCCGAACGCGTGCGGGCGATGGGCGTCAAGCCGTTCTACAAGCATTTTCCTCACGATGGCGTCCACGGCCCCAATCTGGCGACGGTTTACAGCGACCGCGGGCAGGGCATGCGCGCGCCGGTGGTTTTCTACAACCGCAGCAACGAGGCCGCCGCCCAGCTCAAGCCCGGCGACTTTGACTGGAAGAAAATTTTCGCCGGCGGCGTGCGCTGGTTTCACAGCGGCGGCATTTTCGCCGCGCTGTCGCCCACCACCTCAAAGCTGATCCTCGAAGGCATGCAGGCGGCCCGGGCAGCGGGCGCCGTTGTCTCCTTTGACCTCAATTATCGCCCTAAGCTCTGGAACAGTGCCGGCGGCCATGACTGCGCGGTGCAAGTGCTCGATAAAATCGTCAAGCACGTGGACGTGCTGGTCGGCAACGAGGAAGATTTGCAGCTCGGACTGGGCATCTCCGGCCCGGAAATAAAAACGAAATCCCGGCTCGATCCGGCCGCCTTCGTCAGCCTGATGGCCCGGGTCGCCAAAAAGCATCCGCAAATCAAAATGGTGGCGACCACTTTGCGCGAAGTGCATTCGACCAACCGGCACCATTGGAGCGCGGTCGCGTGGATGGTCGGCAAAGCGTACACCGCGCCGGCGTGCGAACTGGACGTTTACGATCGCGTGGGCAGCGGTGACGGTTTTGCCGCGGGCCTGTTTTATGGCCTGCTCACTGGCGAATCCCCGCAGACGGCCGTCAACCTTGGCTGGGCCCACGGCGCATTGCTGACCACGTATCCCGGCGACACGACCATGGCGACGCTGAACCAGGTCAAGGCTTTTGCCCAAGGCGGCTCAGCCCGCATCCAACGTTGACCTCAAACCGGACGAAAAGCCGCCATCAAGATCCCGTTGTTTCGTTTGGGCTTTTCCATTGCGCAGCAAGAATGAGGTGTGATAATTTTCGCCATTCTGATTTTTTGAAATGAAAATTTCCGTTCCCAAAGAAACCCATCCGGGCGAGACCCGGGCGCCGCTGACGCCGGATGGCGCCGCCAAACTCGTCAAACTCGGCGCCCAAGTGGAAGTCGAAGCCGGCCTCGGGGCGGGAGCGGGGTTTGCCGATGCCGCCTATGCCGCCGCCGGAGCGACCATCACCACGGATCGCCGGGCGCTGGTGGGGTCCGGCGACCTGGTGTTGCGCCTGCGCAAACCTCCGGCCGAGGAAATCGCCCTGTTGAAATCCGGCGCCATCCACGCCAGCTTGCTCGACCCGTTCAACGAAAAGGAACTTGTCCAGAAGCTGGCCGAACGCGGCGTCAGCGCCATCAGCATGGAATTCATCCCGCGCACGACCCGGGCGCAAAAAATGGACGTGCTGTCGTCGCAGGCCAACCTCGGCGGCTACGAGGCGGTCATTCTCGCCGCGCGCTATGCCAATAAGATTTTCCCGATGATGACCACGGCGGCGGGCACGATCCTGCCGGCGAAAGTATTCATCGTCGGCGTGGGCGTCGCCGGTCTGCAGGCGATTGCCACGGCCAAACGGCTGGGCGCCAAAGTCACGGCTTATGACACCCGTCCGGTCGTGGAGGAACAGGTCAAGTCGCTCGGCGCGCAATTTCTCAAGATTGACCTTGGGGAAACCGGCCAGACCAAGGATGGCTACGCCAAGGCGCTGACCGAGGAACAAATCCAGAAGCAGCGCGATGCGATGAAGAAGGTTTGCGGCGATTCCGACGTGGTCATCACGGCGGCGCAGGTTTTTGGCCGCCGGGCTCCAATTCTAGTCACGGCCGAAATGCTCAACGCGATGAAGCCCGGCAGCGTGGTTGTGGATCTGGCCATTGAAACCGGCGGCAACGTCGAGGGCGCGGTGTTGAACGAGGTGACCGACCGCAACGGCGTAAAGATCGTCGGCCTCGCCAATCTGCCCGGGCGCGTGCCGCTGCACGCCAGCCAGGTTTATTCCGCCAACCTGACGAACCTGATCGAGGAATTTTGGGACAAGCAGAACAAAAGCTTCAACCTCAAACTCGACGACGACATCATCAAAGGCTGCCTGATTACGCACGGCGGCAAGATCGTGAACGAAAAGCTGGCCGCCAAACCCGCCTAATATTTTATGGATACGAACGTCCTGTTTATCTTCATCCTCGCCGTTTTTGTCGGCATTGAGGTCATCTCCAAGGTTCCCTCGATGCTGCACACCCCGCTGATGTCCGGCACCAATGCCATCCATGGCATTATTTTATTCGGCGGCATCCTGGTGCTGGCGGATGCGGCCACCCCGCTGGCCCGGATGCTTGGCTTCGTCGCGGTGGTTTTCGGTTCCGCCAACGTCTTTGGCGGCTTCATGGTCACGGACCGCATGCTGCAAATGTTCAAGAAAAAGAAAAAATGAGCCCGACCATTGCCCTTATCATCATTGGCGTTGCGGTTTTGTTCATCATCGGCATCAAGCTGCTGGCCTCGCCGAAGACCGCACGACTGGGCAACCTCGTCGCCGCCGCCGGCATGCTGGTGGCGCTGGTAACCTTGCACCAGCCCACCGGAGAATTCGTCTGGTCACAGGATTGGACCCTCAATTACACGCTCATCGCCGTTGGCACGGTCATCGGCCTGATCATCGGCGCGATTGGCGCGTACTCGGTGAAAATGACCGCGATGCCGCAGATGGTGGCGCTCTTCAATGGCCTCGGCGGCGGCGCGGCGGCGCTCGTCGCGAGCCTGGAATTCATCAAGCCCGACCGTGAAATCACGACGTTTATAGCGGTGAGCATGTTGTTCGCCACGTTAATCGGCTCGCTCTCGTTTTCCGGCAGCATCATCGCCTATCTGAAACTGGAGGGGAAATTTGAAAAGCCGATGACGTTCCCGGGCCAGAATATTTTGAACGGCCTCATCCTGCTCGTCATCCTTGGCCTGTGCGGCTGGCTTACGTTCAACACTTCCGGAGGCAATACAACCACGGCCTTCATCGTCATGTTTTCGCTCGCCCTGTTCTTTGGCATCGCGATGGTCATGCCCATCGGTGGGGCGGACATGCCGGTCGTCATCTCGCTGTTGAATTCCTTCACCGGCCTGGCCGTCGCGGCGGACGGTTTCGCCATCAACAATCTTGCCATGGTGGTCGCCGGAACCCTCGTCGGCTCGAGCGGCACGCTGCTGACCCTGCTCATGTGCAAAGCCATGAACCGGCCCGTCACCAATGTTCTTTTTGGCGCCTTCGGTTCGAGCGGTGGCGGCGGCAAGGCCGGCGCCGGCGACCTCGGCGGCAAAACCGTCAAACCGATCCAGGCCGACGAGGCTGCGCTGTTGCTGGGTTACGCCCAGCAGGTCGTCATCGTGCCCGGATACGGCATGGCCGTCGCTCAGGCGCAGCACCAGGTGCGCGAACTTTCCGATGAACTCGGCAAACGCGGCGTGGAAGTCCGCTTTGCCATCCATCCCGTCGCCGGCCGCATGCCTGGCCACATGAACGTACTGCTGGCCGAAGCCAACGTGCCTTACGACCAGCTTTGCGAAATGGAAGCCATCAACCCCACGATGGATCGGGTGGATGTTTGCCTCGTCATCGGCGCCAACGACGTGGTTAACCCGGCCGCGCGCGAGGAAAAGAGCAGCCCGATTTACGGCATGCCCATCATCGAGGCTGACCGTTGCAAAAGTGTCATTGTGATGAAACGCTCCATGGCCGCGGGTTTTGCCGGCATTGAGAATCACCTGTTTTACAAGGACAACACGCGGATGCTGTTCGGCGACGCCAAGGCCTCGCTGCAAACCCTCATCACGCAGTTGAAGGCCAGCTGAACACCAGACCCGCTCGACGCCGGGGAACCAGCACGTTTGGGTCAATTTCATATCATCGACTAGCTTGCTGCCGCAACCCCGCGACACTAGTGACATTCTCATGGAGTCACGACAGCCCTGATTATTTCTTTGACCAGCCGACCCTTTTGCTTCACGCTCGATTAAATACTGTGTGATGTATGGCGAAAATTGGATGCAAAAAAGCGGTTCGGTTGGCACATACGATGATTGACAGCGTATTGTCCAATGTGCGAAGTCAATTTCAACCAACACACTGACGCCATGACAATCGAACCGGATCAGGGGATTATCGATAAGCAGGGTAGTTTAGTGCTGTGCCGTAAGGAGTTCTTCAACGTAAAACATCATCGGAATTTTAAGCTGAAAACCGTAAAAGAAAGTCACCATGGGCTTTCCTACGGTGCTATTACGTCGGAATCTGCGACGAAGTAAGCGCATAATGGGAAATTGCAAGCCATAAATGGAAAGGACGCTTTCACCGAGGGCAAAGAAATGAATATCAAGTATAATCCGCTCACTTGGTTCGTGCGGCAAAAGCTCTGGCAGGTCGGCTTGGATATATGCAGCTACCCAAACATGCCGCAATTGCTGTCCGAGTGCGACCTTGTGATTGATGCTGGAGCTAATGAGGGTTGTATCTATAAATTTATACGCTCATTTGGTTACAGAGGAAACATTGTGAGCATCGAAGCCAATCCTTCAACTTATGCAAAGATGCTACAAAAATCCGGCTACAACTGGCTGAGAGAAAATCTTTGCCTCAGCGATAAGCAGGAAATGCTTACATTCTATCAACGCGGCGGGGACGGGTCTTTCGATGGCGTTCATACGCAGGCTGGCGACAAGGACGGAATTAAAGTTTCAGCAATCCGTTTGGACTCGCTAACGTTCCCCAAAGCTGAAAATATTTTCCTCAAGATTGACTGTGAAGGCCATGACTTGGCTGTTATGCGCGGAGCATCTGGATTGTTCAAACGAACCCGCTATGTAATGATGGAAGTGCCCGTCTGCCCGCGCTATGAGGAGCACCAAACCTTCTCGCAAGCCATAACAGCGATGAGCCAGTTAGGATTTGAGGTTTCAAACTTTATCGGAAACATCTTCCATGCAGATAGAATCAAAAGTCAGGCTTTTGACATGATATTCCAAAACGTCGCCAGCCAAGAGAATAAGAATGCTGAAGCCTGACGAACTTTTAGGTACACGCTTGTATCGAATACCTTTGCCTTTCATGTTCGACAACTCCGTTCTTTCAATAAGGATTAGGTCTGTCGCAAATTCCGCCAAGAATGCAGCACAGCTTCATTGATAATCGTGAGCTGCATCAAGCGCTAGCAGCTAAAATTTAATTGTAATATTCTTCCTCATTCTGGCATTTCAGCCAAACTTTTACTCAAATCGTGTCACCGAGCGGAACAAAACCGGCCAGAGGTGAGCGATTCAAAACCGGCCACTCTGAAGTGTGGGATTCATATCATTTCTGGTTTTTCAATCAAAGGATTTTTGTTTCGAGTTAGAACGAGCTGG
>JBAPQW010000050.1:0-10926 GCA_049280815.1 Verrucomicrobiia bacterium
CGCCACCGCCGCGCGGCGCGCCGTGTGGGCGGCGAGTTCCGCCGGTGGCAGGGGCGGCACGACCCGCACCGGTTCACCCAGGCTGTCGCGCAAGATGCTTTCCCATTCCATCGCCATCGCGGTGTCGGCGACCAGATGCCATTGGACGACCCGGGTGGTCAGCCAGCCCTCCAGTTCGCCGGCCCAGGCCAGCTGCGCCAGTTGGGCCTTCAAATTCTTCGCGCGGTCACCCGCGGGCGGCAGCACGATATAGCTGAGATTGCGCAGCGTGCCGGCGCACCACCACGCCACCAGCGCGGCACTCTGGCCGGCCAGCATCACCGGATAAATCCAGACCGCCGCCGCTTCGCCCGGGCGCGCCCCGCCGCCCTCGCCTGCCGGGGTGGCTTCCAACTGATCCAACATCGGCACTTCCAGCCGGTCGGCGAGATAACCCCGGCCCTCCAGCTTGCCGAGAAATTGCTCCACGACGCTGCGCTCGGCGATGACGACCACCACGGTTTGTAAATCTTCCGCCTGGGTTTCACCGGCCGCGGCGGTTTCCGTCCCGGCTTCACTGCGGCGCAGCGACTCGCCGTGGCGCGACAACACATGAATCGTCCAGACGATTTGCGCCACCGGCATGGGGGAAAGTTTCTCCAGCTGCAGTTCCACCATGGCGAACGTTTCGTCGAAGCTGCTCCGGGGCAGTTCCACCACCCGCAGGAAGACATTTTCCGGCGGCAGCCACGCGACGTTCAATCGCGGCTGCCACAATGAACTCCAGGATTTGGCGACCGACCGGGACGGCAACGGCGCGTCAATGGCGGCCCGGTGCTCGCGGCTCAGGACAAAGCCGCCGCCCTTGGCGTCAAAGTGCCAGAGCCGGCTCGCGTCGGACGCCAGTTGCAGGATGTTGCATGAATGCCAGCGAGCCATGAAAAGATGGGTTCAGGTGCGGGGGACGAATTGGGTGCGTTCGCCGCCACTCAGCGCCTCGAGATGTTCCTCCATCTGCGTGACGCGCAGAACCTCCTCGATGGTCGTGACGCCGGCTTTGACCTTGTTCCAGCCGTCGGTCCGGAGCGTGCGCATGCCGGCCTCCATCGCGCGCTGGGCGATCGTCGTGGCATTCGCCCGGTTCATGATGAGCGGGCGGATGGCCTCGCTGACGAGCAACAGTTCGTAAATGCCTTTGCGGCCCTGGTAACCCTGCTGCCGGCATTCTTCGCAGCCGGCCCCGTGCCAGAATTTTGCCGTGCCGATTTCGTCGTCCGGAAATCCGATCCGCCGCAGGTAATCCGAATCCACCTTCTGTTCCGTCTTGCAGTGCGGACAGATCGTGCGCACCAGGCGTTGTGCCATCACGGCTTCGACCGACGACGCCACGAGGAACGGCTCGATGCCCATGTCAATCAACCGGGTGAACGCGCTCGGGGCGTCATTCGTATGCAGCGTGCTGAACACCAGGTGCCCGGTCAGCGACGCGCGGATGGCGATCTCCGCCGTTTCCTGGTCGCGGATTTCACCCACCATCACCACGTTCGGGTCCTGGCGCAAAATATGGCGCAGCCCCATCGCAAACGTGAGGCCGATCTCCGGGCGCACGGCAATCTGGTTGATGCCCTTGAGTTCATATTCGACCGGCTCCTCAATCGTGATGATGCGTTTGTGCACCGAGTTGATCGCGCTCAAAAAGGCATAGAGCGACGTGGATTTGCCCGAGCCGGTCGGCCCGGTGACCAGGAAAATGCCGTGCGGTTTGATGATGATTTCGCGGATGGCCGCCTCTTCCAGCGGCGAGAAGCCCAGCTTGTCCAGGCTCAGGAAAATTTTCCCGCGCGTCAGCAGGCGCAGCGAAACGCTTTCGCCGTAAACCGTCGGCACCGTTGAAACGCGGATGTCGATTTCTTCGCCCTTGATGCGGACATTGATGCGGCCGTCCTGCGGCAGGCGCTTTTCGGAAATGTTCATGCCGCTCATCACCTTGATGCGCGAGATGAGCGCCGATTGAAAACGCTTGAGCTGCGGCGGCATCGGCGTCTGATGCAAAATGCCGTCGATGCGGTAGCGGATGCGCAGCTCGTCCTCCGCCGGTTCAAAGTGAATGTCCGTCGCGCGGTCCTTGAACGCCTCCCAGATGACCTGGTTGACAAATTTGATGACACTGGCCTCCTGGTCGTCCTCGGTGATTTCCTTGTCGCTGGCGATGTCCAGATCCAGGGCCTCGCCCTCGCCAAGTTCGTCGAGCGTCTCGGCGCCGACCCCGAAGTATTTCTTCAGCGCCTTCTCGATTTCGAACTTGGGCGCGAGCGCGAACTGCACCGGCATGCCCGCGTTGAACCGCACGGAACTCATCATCGCCGCATCGAACGGATCGCTGACCACCACCTGGAGGGTGCCGTCGTTCACGTCCGTGGGCAGCACGGAATATTGGAAGGCAATTTTGGTGGAAATTTTATTGCGGGTTTCCGGGGGGATGGTGTGCTTCGGCAAATCGAGGAACGGCCACTCCAGGGTTTGGGCCAGCTTCTGGAGAAAGGCGTCCTCGGTCAGGCCGCGTTCCCGGGCGATAAACCCGAGCAGCGGTTCGGTTGAGCCGCCGTTCGCGGCGGCGCGCCACGATTCGCGCCAGCTGTCAAACTGGACGGGCGTTGCGTCGGCGACCGAGGCCACCAGTTGTTTTACCGAACTAAAACCCATATGTTTCCTTCATTTCAGGTTCCTTCATTCAACAGCGAAAAGCCGGGAAAGTTGCGGTTTTACGTGATTATTTCAAGCAATCAACACACCATGAACGCCAGCAACCTTAATTCGTGCAATTTGGCCGGATATTGGCTATTTCCTGCCCCATTATGAAACAATTCGCCACCGTTACCGTCATCGGTCGGGACAAAACCGGCGTCATCGCCCGCGTCACCGCCTTTCTCTTTGAGCAACATGCCAACATTGAGGCCTTGGAGGAGCAGGTCACCCGCGGCCAGTTCAGCATGACCCTGCAAGCCTCGTGGCAAACGGCGGATGGCAACGGCGTCCGTCTCCGCGCCGGTCTCGACCGCCTGGCGCACCAGTTGGGCATGGAAATCAAAATCCGCTTCACCGAGCCAAATCGGCGCCAGCGGTTCGCCATCATGGTGACGCGGGAGCCCCATTGCTTTGAAGCGATCCTCGTCGCCCACCGGCGCCGGCAATTCAAGGCCGACCCCGTGCTCGTGATCTCGAACCGCGCAGATCTGGCGGCACCCGCCAAAAGCACCGGCCTGCCCTTTGCGCACATTCCGTGGAGTGATCGCGCCCGGGCCGAAGCCCGCGTGCTGCGCCAGCTTGAGGAACACCAGGTGGATTTTGTCGTACTCGCGCGTTTCATGAAGATTCTCTCGCCCAACTTTGTGTGGCGCTACAAGAACAAGATCATCAACATTCATCCTTCATTGCTGCCCAGTTTTCCCGGCCCCCAGGCGTACCGGCAGGCATATGAAGGCGGCGTGAAGATTGCCGGCGTGACGGCGCACTTTGTTTCGATGCGGCTGGACGAAGGCCCGATCATTGCGCAAGGCGCGTTCCCGATTCGTCCCGGCATGGCGCTCAAGGAACTCATCGCGCGCGGCCAGCAACTTGAAGGCGATGTGCTGGTCAAAGCCGTGAAACTCTTTTTGAGCCGACGCCTCGACGTTTATTGGGGCGTGGTGAAGGAAGTATAGCCGGCGCCTGGTTCCGCCTGACTTGCCGTCACTTTGAAAGCGACGCCGAACGGATGGAATCGTTTCCCGCCGCATCCGCCTCTGTCCTGTTTCTGGTCAGACGGCCCGCGCTGGCAGTTTCATCCGGGCTGAAAACAATTTTCCAAATCTTGTTCACCTGGTTGAACCCTTTTTGTCCCGGCAGTGTCGGAAATAAAAGGGAGCAAAGCCAAGTCGTATGAATGCCATGATCGCGAGAAAGAGTTTGATTGAACTGACGCTGAAAGCAGCGGTGATTTACGATGATTTCGACTTTGCCGCGCGAACCGCCGCGTTGTTGGAACGCGCGGCGGTTCGCACGGACGAAGCGATGAAGTGGGACACCAAGCCGTGGCGGCTTGACCTGCTGAAACCATCGTCCCTGGCTGACGCCGCCCTTGCGGAAACCATGGACGCGGACTTGATCGTGGTCGCCCTGTGCAGGACCCATCTGCTGCCGGATGAATTCATGGAGTGGCTGGAACATTGGGCGGCGCGCCGGCAAATCGGGGATGCTGCCATGATGGTGCTGTGCCCGGAGGAGACTGCCGGACCGATGTCGGCCTGGATCCGGCTGAAAGAGTTCGCGGAGTGGCGCGGACTGCTTTTTTTGGGCAGCGACAATTTACCGCATGACGGAGAATCGATGGATTTTGTCCAGCGGTTGTGCCAACAGAAACAGCCGGACCTCCCCGAACCCTCCCCAAATCGGCGGATCCGGAGCGCGCCCCGCCACCGGGGCAGCGATGAATAATTAAAATTAATGGAGGGTTGCATTGCCGCCCTTGCGGGCTTAGTGTGGGTTCGGGCTTGGAGTTTGCGGCCCCTGGAAAGGAAAAAAGTTATGGCAAAGAAAATAAACTCACGAAACGGCAGCCATGTTCAAAAACAAGCCTTCACGTTTTCCGCGCCCGGCGCCGGGAGCGTGCAATTGGTGGGTGATTTTACGCACTGGCAGGAGCGTCCCATCAACTTGCAAAAAGGCATGGATGGCACATGGAAGACAACCGTGGAACTGCAGCCGGGGACTCATCATTACCGTTTCCTCGTGGACGGTGAATGGCGCGATGACCCCGAGTGCACCCTGCGCACGCCGAATCCTTTTGGCGGCCAAGACATGATGCGTCAGGTGGCGTGAACGTCATCGCGTTCAACTGACCGAGACGACCGGAAGTCAGATTTTCGCTGAGCGCCCTTGAAAATATCACCGGCGCGGAAGGGGTGGGAATTGGTTTGTTGCGCCCTGGGATTCAAATCCACGCCGCTTGTCCCTCGACTCTCATGTGGCCGGAGTGATAGCTTGTTTCCGTGAATGAACTCCTCGTTGGCCTGGTCGGCGCCTTGATCGCCACCAATCAGCCGCTGGCGGTCAGCAATTTGATCCAGCAAAAAGCCGGGGTTTCGGTCGCCATGGCAAATCCTGATGCGCCGGAGGAGAAGGCCTTGGCGCAATTGATGGCCGGGGACGACGCCGCGCTGGCCGAGGTGGACAAATGGATTCGCGACAACAACGCCTTTGCCGCCCAGGGCGCCGGCGAATCGAAGGAGGCGTTGAACCAGCGCATCCGGGCGCGGCTCGATTCCATCCGCCAGGGTTACGAGGATTTTCTGCGGCGTTATCCCGATTTTGCGCGCGGGCATCTGGCCTATGGCAGTTTTCTGAATGACATCGGCGAAGAGGACGCGGCGGGGGCACAAAACGCCATCGCCGCCCGGCTCGACCCGAAAAATCCGGCCGCGTGGAACCAGCTCGCCAACTACTACGGCGAACACGGCCCCATCACCAACGCCTTCGTGGATTATGCCAAGGCCATCGAGCTGGATCCCGCCGAGCCGGTGTATTTTCAAAACCTGGCCACCACGGTCTATCTCTACCGCAAAGACGCGCGGGAGTTTTTTGGCCTCAATGAACAACAGGTTTTTGACAAGTCGCTCGCGCTGTATCGCCAGGCCATGCAATTGGACCCGCAGAACTTCCCGCTCGCCACGGATTATGCGCAAAGCTATTACGGCATCCGGCCTTTGCGCACCAACGACGCGCTGACGGCGTGGACCAATACGCTTCAAATCGCCCATGACGAGAACGAACGCGAGGGCGTTTATCTGCACCTGGCCCGGATCAAGATTTCGATCGGCCGCTTCGCCGAAGCCCGCGAACATCTGGACGCCGTGACCAACGCGGCGCTGGCCGACCTCAAGCACCGGCTGGAACACAGCCTCGCCGATCACGAAATCGCCGCGACCAACCCCGGCGCCGCCGGCGCTGCCACGAACCTGCCGGTCGCCCCCGCCCCCGCACCGGTTGGAGCGCCGTAAAACTTTTTCATGGTTTGCCGCATCGTTTCTGCTATCTTGCCGTTCACAATTTGCACCAACCATGAGCTTTTACGACAAACTGAAATTTGATGGGAACGGCCTCATTCCGGCCATTGTCCAGGAACAAAAAACCGGGCGGGTCGTCATGATGGCCTGGATGAACCGCGCCTCGCTCGAAAAAACCCTCGCGACCGGCAAGACACACTTCTGGAGCCGCTCGCGCCAGAAATTCTGGATGAAGGGCGAGGAAAGCGGCCACACGCAAACGGTCAAGGACATCGCCTTTGATTGCGACGGAGACACGCTGTTGATCCAGGTGGACCAAATTGGCGCCGCCTGTCACGAAGGTTACCAGTCATGCTTTTTCCGCTCGGTCGAAACAGACGGCCAATCATTCAGGATAACCGAGCCGCAACTCGAAACGCCGGAAAAGATTTACGGAAAGAAGAAGTGATGGATGACACGGCGACATTCGCCAGCCGCGATTATTTGCTGCTGCTGCTGCTGCTGGTTTTTGCGCGGGGAATGGATTTTCTGAGCACCTGGATCGCGACGCCGAACCTTGTTCTGGAAGGCAATCCGCTCGCCAAAAAACTCGGCTGGAAATGGGGTTTGTTGCTGAATGTCGTGCTCATCGGAGTTTTGGCCCGGTGGCCGTTGTCAGCCATCGTCGTCGCCACCGCGAGCGTGCTGGTGGCGGCGCGTAATTTCCAGTCTGCGTGGCTCATGCATTCGCTGGGCGAGGAAGTTTATCGCCAGTGGCATGTCGAGCGCGTGCAGGAAACCCGCATCACGCTTTACCTGTTGTGTCTGGCGGGCAACACGCTGTTAACCGCCGGCGTCGGGACGGCGCTGATGTATTTCAGCCATCTGCGGCTGGTGCCGTTCGCCATCGGCATGGGCATGGTGGCCTATGCGGTGGCCGTGGCGTTTTATACGTTGCTCGCAATCTGGCGGATCCGGCGCGCGGCAAAACAGCTGACCGCATGGCAGGACCGTTGCGCCAGTGGCAAAACGTCGACGGTTGCCCCCTGGACGCGCGTGGAAACCCGTGTGCCGGACAAAATCATTTAGCCCATGCACTCACCGACCCCGGATGAATTTTTGAAGCTGGCCGCCCAGGGCAACGTGATCCCCGTCACCCGCCGCCTGCTGGCTGACATGGAAACGCCGCTTTCGGCTTATCGGAAAATCCGCGGCGCCGGCGAATCATTTTTGTTCGAATCGGTCGAAGGTGGCGAGCATATCGGCCGCTACTCGTTTGTCGGCTGTAATCCGCGCGCGGTCATCCGGCAGACCGGTGACCGCGTCGAAGTCATCGAAAATGGCCGGGTGATCGAAACATTTGCCATTGGCAGGGACGCGCTGCCGCGCGTCCAGGCTGATCAGCAGGTCAGCCCTACCGTCCGCGACGGTCTCGAAGTCGTTGAACGCGTGATGAAAAAGTATCGCGCGGTCATGCTGCCGGGCTTGCCGCGATTTACCGGCGGCGCCATCGGCTTCATCGGCTACGAATTTATTCACGACGTCGAACCGGTGGTGCCGCGCCCGCCCCGGGACGAATTGCAAACCCCGGTGATGGTGTTCCTCATCGCTGACCAGCTCTTGATATTCGACCGCGTGGCCCAAACGATCACGGTTTTGGTCAACGCCTTTCTCGACGGCGCGGCCAGTCCGGCCGAGGCTTACGAAGATGCCGTCGGGGAAATTGAGCGGCTCGTGACGCTGCTCGAACAGCCGAGCGAACCGCTGCCATTGACGATCCCGGATGCCATGCCATCCGTTGCGTTTGAATCCAACCGGACGCAGGAAAAATTTTACGCTGATGTCCTCACGGCCAAAAAATACATCACGGCGGGCGACATCATCCAGGTGGTCGGTTCCCAAAGATTTTCCGCGCCGGTAAAGGCCTCGGCCCTTGATGTTTACCGCGCCGTGCGCTCGATCAATCCGTCGCCATACATGTTTTTGCTGGAGCTGGACGGCTTTTCCCTTGTCGGCGCCTCCCCGGAAGTCCATGTGCGGTGCGAGGACGGCAAGGTGGAAATCCGCCCCATCGCCGGGACAAGACCTCGCGGCAAAACCGCGGAGGAGGACGCCGTGCTGGAAACGGAATTGCTCGCCGATCCGAAGGAACGCGCCGAGCATGTGATGTTGGTGGACCTGGCGCGGAACGACATCGGGCGCGTGTGCGATTTCGGCAGCGTGCAGGTGAAGGATCTGATGATCATCGAGCGTTACAGCCACGTCATGCACATTGTGTCGCAGGTCGAGGGCAGATTGTCCGCCGACAAGACGCTTTATGATCTCATGCGGGCGACGTTTCCGGCGGGCACGGTCAGCGGGGCACCGAAGATCCGCGCGATGCAGATCATTGCCGAACTCGAACAAACCACGCGCGGGCCGTATGCGGGCTGCATTGGTTATTTTTCCTTCAACGGCAACCTGGACACCTGCATCACCATCCGCACGGCTTTGCTCAAGGACGGCCAGGTTTACGTGCAGGCCGGGGGCGGCTGGGTCAATGATTCGACCCCCGAAGCGGAATTTCAGGAAACCGTCAACAAATCCCTGGCCATGCGCAAAGCCGTGGCCATGGCGGAAGGTTTTGGGCGTTGAACCGCCCGGCGGCGAAATTGTTTGCTGCAGCCGCGCTTTTGGTTAGTATGGTTTTTGACAGGGAAAGTTATGAAGCGTTGGCATTTCATCGCAATGGCGGGATTGCTTCTGGGTGCGGCTACGGCCCAACCGGCACAGGTGGGACTGATCAAAATTGATGGGGCCATCGGCCCGGCCACGGCCAGTTACATCGCCCGCGCCGTGGATGATGCGGCCGCGCAACATGATGAATGCCTCATCATCCAGCTCGACACCCCGGGTGGACTTGTGGATTCCGCCTCCCAAATCGTCGAGAAATTCTATGGTTCAAAAATCCCCACCGTGGTTTATGTGGCGCCGGCGCCAGCCCGGGCGGGCAGCGCGGGCGTGTTCATCACCATGGCGGCGGACATTGCCGCCATGGCTCCCCACACCCGGATCGGTGCGGCGCACCCGGTGGAGCTCGGTGCCAGCGGCGGCGTTGAAAAAACCGACGACGTGATGAAGCGAAAAATAGAGAATGACACCGCCAGCTTTGCTCAATCCATTGCCGAAAAACGAAATCGCAACGTGGCATGGGCCAAGTCCGCCGTGGTCGAGAGCGCCTCGATTACAGCCGAAGAGGCACTCGACATCGGCGTCATCGATCTTATCGCGGACGACCTGCCGGATTTGCTCAAGCAAATCGACGGCCGCGAAATCGGAGACAAAACCCTCCAGACCGCGAACGCCAAGGTCGTGGCGATTCCCATGAACCTGTGGGAGCAATTTGCCCAATTATTCCTGCGGCCGGAAGTCATGTTCCTCCTGATGCTGGTGGTGATTTACGGGTTCATCGGCGAGTTGAGCCAGCCGGGGGCCATCCTGCCGGGCGTCGCCGGCGCCATCGCCTTGCTGCTCGTGCTTTACATGTCATCGATCCTGCCCGTCAATGTGACCGGGATCGTCCTGATCGGGCTGGCGATCACCTTGTTTGTCGTGGACATTTTTGCCCCAACGCACGGGGTGTTGACCGCGGGCGGCATGGTGGCCTTTTTCCTTGGCTCGCTGATGTTGTTCAGTCACGCCGGGCCGGACTTCGGCTTGTCTCTTTCCTGGATTGTTCCAGCGACGCTGGTTACGGCGGCATTTTTTGTATTCGTCGTCGGCAAGGGGATTCGCGCACAATTCGCGCCCGCCCAAACCGGCAGGGAAACCATGCTTGGCCGGACGATCAACGCGCTTTCGCGCATTGACGCGCAGGGCGGCCGGGTGTTTATCGAGGGCGAAAACTGGAAGGCCATGAGCGAAATTCCGGTGGAAGCCGGACAGCCGGTGGAAGTCACCGGCATTGATGGATTGACGTTGAAAGTGAAACCCAAAAACTAACGGAGAAAAATTATGAATGACCTCATCGCTGCACTAATCAAATTATTCGGCGCGCTTGGGCCGGTTGTAATCGTTGTGGTCGTACTGGCAATTTTCATACTGCCGCAGGCGATGCGCATTTTGCGCGAATATGAACGCGGCGTCATCTTCCGCCTTGGCAAACTGCAGGGCGCGAAAGGCCCGGGGCTGATTTTCCTGATTCCCGTCGTGGACAAGCTGGTCCGGATGGATTTGCGCGTGGTGACGATTGACGTTTCCAAACAGGAGGTGATGACCCGCGACAACGTGCCCGCCACCGTGGATGCCGTGGTGTATTTTCGCGTCGTGGATCCGAATGCGGCAGTGGTGAAGGTGGAGAACTTCTGGAAGGCCACCTCGCTGATCGCGCAAACAACGCTCCGCAGCGTGCTCGGCCAGGCGTCGCTGGACGACCTGCTCTCGCAACGCGACGTGATCAACCAGAAGCTGCAGGAAATCATTGACCGCCAGACCGAACCGTGGGGGATCAAGGTCACCGCCGTCGAAATCAAGGACGTGGCGCTGCCGGACAGCATGAAGCGCGCGATGGCCAAACAGGCCGAGGCGGAACGCGAACGCCGCGCCAAAATCACCAACGCGGAAGGTGAATTTCAGGCTGCCGAAAAAATGGTGCAGGCCGCCGCGTTGATTGCCAAGGAGCCGATTGCGCTGCAATTGCGCTATCTCCAGACCATGCGCGAAATGGCGAGCGAACACAACACGACGACGTTCCTGCCGCTGCCGATTGATTTATTCAGCGCGTTTTTGAAGAAATAGAATGTGCAAAATGGAAATAATAGAATTGATAATGACTATTGCCACAGCCGCAATGGCTGTGGCTACTTTTTGGTTAGTCTGTGAATCGAGGCAGGCTTCATTTCGACAAATTGGTGTGCAGACGTGGCTTGAACTCGAAAAAAGATTTGAT
>JBAPQW010000051.1:0-2281 GCA_049280815.1 Verrucomicrobiia bacterium
CTACCAACTGAGCTACGACCCCATCCAGAGTGCGCTAATCTAAATATCCCCGCGCGCTTGTCAAAAGGTTTTTCCGCCGCCCCTTGGAAATCAAATTCCATTTTGAACTTTGAACCTTGCGCGTTCGACTTTAGCTTTGGGTGGTGAACTACCGTTTGCCGAGGGTCACCATCATCATCGCCGCGCGCCCGGATCAGCCAGAAATCAAGGCAGTCGGCGCGGCGCGGCTGTTGGAATATCCGCCGGAGCTTTTAGAAATCATCGTCGCGCGCGGCAAACAGCCGTCCGTGCAGCGCAATACCGCGTTGCGCGCGGCGCATGGCGAACTGGTTTATTTTCTCGACGACGATTCGGTCGCGCCGCCGGAAAACTTGAACCGCGCGGCCTCGCATTTTTCAGATTCCAAGGTGCAGATTGTCGGCGGGCCGAATCTCTGCCCGCCGGATGCGCCGCCGCTGGAGAAAATTTTCGCGCTCGTCCTTGGAAGCTGGATTGCCTTCGGCCCCAGCCGCGCGCGTTACACGCCCGTCGGCGCGCTGCGCGACACGGGCGAAAAGGAATTGATCCTGTGCAACCTCGTCGCGCGCCGCGAGATACTGCTCGCACTCGGCGGCTTCAACGAGGCACTTTATCCCAACGAGGAAAACGCGCTGATGGACGAAATCCAAAAGCTCGGCGGACGGCTGCTTTACGATCCCGAATTGACTGTCTATCGCCGGCCTCGCGCCACGATCAAGTCGTTTGCAAAAATGCTTTTGAATTACGGACGCGGTCGCGCGGAGCAGTTCCGCGTGCATCCGACTTTCGGTTCGGCGCTGAATTTTGTGCCGCCGGTGTTCTGCGTTTTTCTCGTCGCGCTGCCGTTTCTTGGAAAACTTGGCGTGGCCGTTTTGGGAATTTATGTCATCGCCGTTTTGGTTCAGGCGGCGGCGTTGATGCCGCGCGGCGGCGTTTTGCGGAGCTTCGCGGCGATGCCGTTCATCTTGCTGACGCACTTTCTTTACGGCCTCGGATTCTGGCGCGGACTGTTCACAAAATTAAATCGCGGCGTGAAAAAACCTTCTGTTGAAGTCGTTTTGGAAACGATTGCGCGCTGAAAAAATTCTTTGAACTCTGCGCGTAGTGGCACGCCTGTCTCGCCCGTGTTTTTTTGCGCGGCTGCTGTTTTTGCCGAAACACGCGAGTTAGACGCTTGTGCCGCTATTTTTTGTTCCGCTGCCGCTGAACTTCGTAAAGGAAAATCGCCGCCGCCGCGCCGACGTTGAGCGAATCCACGAGCGGCGACATCGGAATCGCCACCGCCTCATCGCAACTTTCAAGAACGGTTTTGGAGATGCCATTGCCTTCGCTCCCGAAGACGACACAGCAATCGCCAGAAAAATCAGCCTGCGAAAGCCTTTTGCCGTCCGCGCGCGGATGCGCCGCGATGCACCGGATGCCGCGCGCCCGCAATTCGCGCAACATTTCCGCGAGAGTTGGATTTTTTTCCGCCGGCGAAATTCCACGACTGCGCAGTTCGTTTTCAGACTCGCGCGGCCCGCGCCGCCGTTTTAATTCGACGACCGGCAGTTGAAAGACCGCGCCCATGGAATTGCGCACGGCGCGGCGCAGGAACGGGCTGCTGCTCGTCTCGCCGACAATCAATCCGCCGGCGCCGAACGCCACGCAGTTGCGCGCGAGCGCGCCGATGTTTTCCGCGTTCGACACCTCGTCAACCGCCACGAGCAGTTGTGGGCTGGGGACTTTTCGCAAAATATCTTCGAGCGGGCAGGGCGGCGGAATTTTTCCGACGGCGAGAACGCCTTGGTAAAACACGAAACCGATGAGCGCTTCGAGCAGGATTCTGTCCGCGAGATAAACGGTGAGATTTTCCGGGCGCGCTTCGAGCAGCGGGCGGAAGGCGTCCAGTTGTTTTTCGGGCAGCAGGACGGACACGGTTTCAAAACGGCTTTCGAGAAGGCGGCGCACGACTTTTTCGCCCTCGGCGATGAAGATGCCCTGCGCCTCGTGCTCCGCCGACCGGCGCATCGTGCGATAAGGCGCGAGTTCGGGCAGGTCGAGCGAGGAGATTTTTTCAATGTGAAACATGGCGCGCGGAGCAAAACAGAAACCGCCGCGCCTGAAAAGAAAGTTTGAATTGGATTGCCTAACGAAAAAAGCTGATCCACCGCCGATTTGCGGCGTGAAACGCGATAGCGGAATGGCAAGCGCGAACGCGGGATTGGTGCATCCATTTGTTTGCTATTACCGCGTGAATCAGATGGTTTCACATCTTAATGGC
>JBAPQW010000052.1:0-6505 GCA_049280815.1 Verrucomicrobiia bacterium
CAGCAGGAGCAGCCGTCGCAACAGGTGCGGCAGGTGCGGCGGGCGCCGCCGCCTCAGCGGTTGCGGCTGCCGCTGGAGCCGATGTTGTGCTGCTGCTGTCTTTGCCTGACTGGCAACCAGCGAGCAGAACAACGGCCGCCACCGAAATTAATGAGACGAACGACACTGGCATCAAACGTTTTGCATTTTGCATAAATTTCCTTTGGTTCTACGACTTGTCACACTTTGAGTTTCAACAAAAATGCTGTGACGCATGGCAAATGCAAAGTAAAAAATCATGGATTTTATTGCAATGTCCCGGCGGGGTCGGGCAGACCAAGCCGCCATCCCGGATGAAAAAGGCGGAAAAATTGCTGCCGTGGGCGGCCGGCCCGGCCCAAGCCATGTAACCAAACGAATCTTCGGGATACGGTGGCATGATCCAGGTGTATTCGCATCCCGCCGGCGTGGAGAAATAATTCAGCCAGTAAGGAAGGGACGTTGCCAAAACCATGAACACGGTCCATCCCACCCGGAAGTGGTTCCAACCCGCACCATCCCTGGTTGCCGGGGCGGCTCGATCGGGGTCGCTGATTTGGCTGGTCATTTATCCGCTGCTGACGGCGAAGCGTCTTTGTTTTCCGTGAAACCGGCCAGTTTTTCACCGGACGGCCGCTGTGAACACCGACTCCTCGACGGAACCGGACCGGTGTTCACGCCTCGAGTTTTGCGTCCAGGGTGATGTTCGCCTGAAGCAGGCGTGAAATGGGGCAGCCGGCCTTGGCGCCGCTCGCGATGGCCATAAATTTTGCCTGATCAATGCCGGGGATTTTTGCCGTCAGGTCCAGGTGCGATTCCGGGACCGTGAATCCGGCGTCGGTCTTTTCCAGCGTGACCGTCGCCGTCGTGTGGATGGAGTGCGGGGTGATGCCGGCCTTGCCGAGCTCCGCCGAGAACGCCATGGAGAAGCAGCCGGCATGAGCCGCCGCGATGAGCTCCTCGGGGTTTGTGCCGATGCCGTTCTCGAAGCGAGTGCTGAAGGAGTACGGCGTTTCCTTGAGCACCCCGCTCTCGGTGGACAGGCTGCCTTTGCCGTCCTTCAAACCGCCCTGCCAGATTGCCGACGCTTTGCGTTTCATAAATTTCCTTTCCTTGCGCGGAACGCGAATCCGCGCCCCTGCGGAGAGACTAATGCCGGCGCGCAATCACCTCAAGCGCGGACAAGACCCCTTCGCCGGGCCGGTCAGCGTTGATTTTTGTCCGCCGCTTCCACCAGCGACTTCAGTTGCGCCAGGCCCTGTTCAAACTGGCGGCCGACCATTTTTTCACAGTTCAGCATCAAGTTCATGGCCTTGCCCATGAAATTGTTCTCGCCGGACATGCACCAGGTCGCCGTGGTTTGATGGCCCTCAGCCTTGAAGCTGAACTCCGCGATGTTGGTGGCCTTGAAGGGTTTCAAAAAAACGAGCTGGAACCTGACGAGTTCATACGGGCTGCTCTCCGTGATGGTCATGCGACCCTCGCCCACCTTGTTGTTGCCCGACCAGGCGAAGGCCGCCCCGACACCCGCCGCAGGGCCGGTGTAGGTATTCTTGGCATTCAAATCGAGTTTGGCCCACGGCGACCAGGCCTCCCACTTGCGCAGATTGTTCACCTGGGCAAACACAATTTCGGGCGGAACGGAAAAGTTGGCCGACCGGCTGACTTTAAACTCAGCCGGTTGCAGGAAGACCATCATGACAAAGACCACAACGATCACCAGCAAAGCGACAAGAATGTTCATGACCATTTGTTTTATGTTTAACCGACTGCCTCCTGAAGCAGAAGATTTTTCTTTGGGTCATACGTTTTGTCAGGCCTTCGCCTTCGCCAAATAATCGGCCAACTGCCAACAGGTTCCCGTCCAACCCAGCTGCCTGCCCGGCGGAGCCGCGGCAAGGTCCGGCGCTCCACATCCGTCACCATGCAGAGCGCCGCCGGCACGGCCAACATCGTCCCGCCTGCATTTTCGGCGAACGCTGCCGCGGAAGGTTTTCCCAGTGCCAGGCTCCTACGCCGACACGCTGATCATCCAACCCAGATCGAAACGGTCCGCCACCATGCCAAAGCGCGGCGACCAGAAAGTTTTGGCCAGGGGCATCCGCACCTGCCCGCCTTCTGCCAGGGCGGCGAAGGCCCGGTCGGCTTCAGCCTCGTTTGGGACGGTGAGCGAGAGGGAGAAACCCTCAAATCCGGCCTTTTCCGGCGAACAGCCATCCGAAGCCATGAGGGTGGTTTCCCCGATGCGGAAACTGCAGTGCATGATTTTGTTCTCGAAACCGGGCGGGACCATGCCCGGCGGCGGCGGTTCGGGACTTTCCTTGTATCGCATCTTGAATTCCACCTCGGCGCCGAGGGCCTTGCGGTAGAATTCAACGGCTTCCTCACAGTTGCCATTAAAGAAGAGATACGCTTGAACGAAGCGACTGTTTTTGGTCGTGGTCATAATTTTCGGTTGGTTGCTTGGTTTTTGTTGTTGGGCAAAGAGGGCGTTCCAGAAATTTTATTTCAGCTCCGGTAAATATTCTCCGAGCCGCTCCAGGGTTTGTTGGCCGCCCTCGATGGCCCCGAACTCCTTGACCACATAATCGCGGTCCGTTGCCGAAGCAAAAACCATGCGGATGGTTACCTTCGTTTTGCCGGCTGCCACGGTGTCGAAAGTCCAGGTCGCCACAAAGTGCGCGCCCGGCCCGCCTTCACGTCCGCCGCCGTGCGAATAAACGATCCGCTCCGGTTTCACAATCTCCTTGAAAATACTCTGGTTCGGGTAATTCGCGCCGTCCGGGCCGTGCATGACTTGCTTCCACACGCCGCCTGGCCGCATGTCCATCTCCTCAATTGTCGCGCTGAACCCGCGCGGTCCCCACCAGTTCGCGACATGCTTGGGATTCGTCATCGCTTCCCACACCAGTTCGCGCGGCGCGTTGAACTCACGCATGATGACGATTTCGCGGTCTGCGGCGTCGCCACCTTTCTCGACGAACTCCTTCAAGGACGAACCGATAAGCTGCGTCCAGCCACCCATGAAATTTTTCCGCGCAAATGCGGGAATTGGGGGGAAGGTTTCCAACCCTTCGTGCGTCAGTTTCAACCGGGTCTTGCCGCCTTCGTCGAACAGTTCAAAGGTGACCAGTGAATCGCCGGCATAACCTTCGTAGCGCCAGGTGTAGGCCAGCCTTTTATTGGGAATCACCCCGGTCACCCGGCAGTGGTGGACGTAAGTGAAGCCCTCGTGCTCCACGGTGAACCGGAACTCAAAACCGGCCTCGGCCTTGAATTCTTTGAGGTCAAAATACCACTGCTTCATGTCTTCCCGATTGCTGATGGCCCTCCACACCAGTTCCACCGGCGCATCGAAAGTCCGTTCGATGACGAACGGCCCGTGGTTTTGCGTCACCAACTCCGCGAGCCGGTCCAGACTTAATGTCATGCCCGTCTCAAATCCGCCGATGTATTTATTCGCCCCAGCGGTGGTCATTGTGACGCGGGACCGGAGCGTGAGTTTGGTTTTCCCGCTTTGCTCGACAAACGTGACGTCGTGCAAAAACTCAAACAGCAGTTCTCCGTTTTCATTCAGCGCGCCGCACGAAAACACCAGTCGTTCCGGCGCGACGATCTCGCGGAACTCGCCGCCCATCGGGTAACGGTCTCCGTTGGGCGCGCGCATGACGTCGTATATTTTTCCGCCCGGACGAATGTCCCATTCGCAGACCGGATTGGTGAATCCCTTCGGCCCCCACCATTGGGCCAGATGTTTGGGATCCGTCCAGGCCTGGAAGACCAGTTCGCGCGGCGCGTCGAACTCGCGGGCGATGACAAATTCGCGTCCGGTGTAATCTTCCGTGGCTTTGGCTTTTGCGGCCATGATTTTATTTTCCGGCGAATTTTCCAAGCGAATCAAGACAACGAGTCCAGCCCTGCTCGTGGCGGTCGCGGCTTTCGACGGACGCAAATTTTTCGTGCGTCAAAATCAATTCCGTCTGCTTGCCGCGCGCTTTGAATTCCAGTGTGACGAGCATTTCGGGCGGTTCAACTTCGCCGAATTCCTCGCCACTGCCGTCCTTTTCAAACGCCCAGGTGAAGACCAGACGCTCCGGCGGTTTCACTTCGCGATAAGTTCCGATGGTTGTGAAAAATTCGCCGTCGGGGCGCCGCACCTGAAGGCGATATCTGCCGCCGACGCGCGCGTCCACCTTTACGGATTGCAACGACGCTCCGTCGCACGCCGCCGCACCGAACCATTGCTTGAATTGGCCTGCCTCCGTCCACGCCCTGAAAACCAGTTCGCGCGGCGCGTCGAAAACGCGGGTGAGTTGAAGTTTGATGTTGTTTTCTTTGATGGTTGCTGTGGTGTTCATTTTTTCTCCTTGGTTTGTAGGTGTTTCAAATACTCGTCCAAACGGTCAAAGCTCGCTTCCCAAAACTTTCGGTATTCCTCGATCCACGCCTGCGCCTGCTGCATTGGCCTGGCCTCCAATTTCAGCGAATGCACGCGGCCGCGGCGACGGCGGCGGACCAACCCGGCATTTTCCAGCACCCGCAGATGTTTCGAGACCGCGGGCAGCGACATGGCATACGGCCGGGCCAGGTCGGTGACGCACCGGTCACCAGCGGCCAGATGCTCCAGGATGCGCCGGCGCGTCGGATCGGCCAGCGCGGCGAACGTGCGGTTCAACAATCTCGGCGAACATTTAACCATATGGTTAAGTATTAACGCAACTCGGATTGCGATGCAAGAGAAATTTTAAGAAAAATGCAGCAACCGCAGGGCGTCCCGCGCGGGATAAAGATTGAAAAAAATTCGGGATGGAATTTCTGCTGCCTAGCGCGTGAGCATTGGACTAGACATCGGGTTGCGCGGTGGGCAACCCTGTTCGGGACGCATGATGCAACCAATCCAATCCTTATGGGCCTGACCAGGCTCGGCTGGAACGCCGGGCGTGACGCACAGTTCGCGCCCTATCTCGCGCAGGGTTTCATCCCGGCGCGCGTCGCGGTGGAGGACAAACATTTCTACCGCGTCTGGACTGCGGACGCGGAACTCACCGCGCAAGTCACCGGCAAATTCATTCACGAATCCCGCCGTGATCATTCGGTTCTTCCCAAGGTCGGCGATTGGGTGGCCATCAAGCTCGTGCCCAACGAGGAGAAGGCCGCCATCCAGGCCGTGCTGCCGCGCACCACCCAAATCACCCGCAAGACCAGCGGTCGCAACACCGCCGCGCAAATCCTCGCCACGAACATCGAAACCGTTTTTCTCGTCACCGCCGCCGATCCGACGTTCAATGCCGCGCGATTGGAGCGCATGCTGGTCATGGGTCGCGAAAGCGGCGCGCGGCCGGTGATCATTCTCAACAAGATTGATTTGTGCGACGACCTCGAGACCAAACTTGCCGCAGCCACGCAAGCGGCGGGCGACATCCTGGTGCTTGCCGTTTGTGCGCTCACGGGTCGCGGCATGATAAAACTTTCTGCGCAAATCAAGAAAGGCGACACCGTCGCCTTCATCGGCACTTCCGGCGTGGGCAAATCGAGCCTCATCAACCGGCTCTGCGGCGAAGACTTGATGCCGACCGTGGGAGTGCGCACGCAGGACGCCAAAGGCCGGCACACAACCTCCTGGCGCGAGATGATTTTTTTACCGAAGGGCGGCGTGGTCATTGACACGCCCGGCATGAGGGAATTCCACCTTTGGGGTGCAAGCGATGGCGCGAAGGAAACGTTTCCCGAAATCGAAGCGCTGGCGGCCGGCTGCCATTTCCGCGATTGCACGCACACGAAGGAGAAGGATTGCGCCGTGCTCACCGCCGTCGCCGACGGCACGCTCCCGCGCGAGCGGCATGAAAGCTTCGTCAAACTCCAGCGCGAAATCAGCTACCTGTGTGAAGCGGAAAAACAAGCCGGCTGGCAAACCCGCCGCAAGAGTGACCGCGTGGCCCATCGTGCCTTCAACAAAGCTGTCACCCACCACAAGACCCGCCGCTGAAGCCACCGCCGGACATTCCGCGCGTGATGGAGATTGCAAAGAAATACGGCCTGGAAAACCTGCCGCCGCCCGGCGTGTGAATACAAATCTAGTTGGATTCCGGCCAAAGCTGGAGCCCACGAAGGTATCCTTCGTTAAGCACCAAAGGCAATGGCACGAAAACCACCAGCCAGACAAACATCACCATCAAGCGCGGATGACCTTTCAGGAAATGGCGTTCCACAAGGATGCCGACCGCTTGAAGAAGGAAGTAAACCATCATCGTGCCGAAGAGAATTCTGCCCGTGACACAGTAAAGCGGGACGTTAATCACGCACTCGTGCAGGATGCCGGAAGCCGCAAAGACCAGGAACAGCGCGAACATGGGGCGACGGCGTAATCGGCCGAAGATGACGTAGCGAGACCAGTCGCTGAACCATAGATTCCATCGGTTGCCCCAAAAATCCGCAATGCTCCGCGCCGCCCACGGACGGCAAAGCAGCGCGGGAAGCAGGTAGCCAC
>JBAPQW010000053.1:0-211204 GCA_049280815.1 Verrucomicrobiia bacterium
TGATCCACCGCATCGGGTTCTTGTTCCACACTCCTTCCTGCACCAGATACTCCCCCAGGCACCGCATCTTGCTGGTCACGCTGGCCACCGTGGTCTTGGCGTGAAACCGCGTCCGGCTGCGGATGTATTCAAAGCAACATCGTTGGTCAAGCAGGCACGACGACTTACACGGACAACAACGCCACTAACAATGGCCCCTATTTCTACCGCGTAGGCGTTCAATAAATGCCTGATGAGGATCGTATTCATGTGATGGAAGTATCTTGCCAAATGGCCACATCGCGAAATTCGTGGCAATGCAGCGATTTACAAAACGACTACCGCACAGAATATAAAGATCCGGCGCTTTGACTGGCCGGCTTTCCTGCGGCACTCGGAAACCGGCCAGACAAATCGCCTCTCAATCAAACCTATACGGCAGCGCAGTCAGCGTCCGTTTCCAAAATCCCGCGACTCCACAGCCGTTACGTTCGCTCCGATTTCAGAAACAGACGTTCACTGCGCCCATCATCATCCAATTTGATGCGTTCAGTCGAACATGATTTCTGGCGGCTTTCTGAAACTTGAAAGCCTTGATTTTTGCGAGACACCATCCCCGAAGCACTTGCTTCCGAAACTGACACGGAAAAAAGTGGGCATTGAATTCCGTTGATGGGCGTTGATGTTGTCAACGCGGCTAAACGCCTTTCAACATCCGTTGTCAACACCGCTCAACGCGATTCAACAGGTCGCGTCAACGGAATTCAACGCCCGAAAACTGCATCGCCGACACTATCCGGCCTAATCAGCCACCTTTGCCATTTAATCCGCCGAGTATGCGCTAACCGCTTTGTTGCGAATCGCCCTAACCTTTGCGTTGATGAATCCAGACATCATCAGCGACGGCGGGCCGGCGAAGCGCAAACGCTGTGGCGGCGGTCGGGCTTTTCACAGCCGGCTTGAACCATTCGTGGATTTCATCCGTGACCAACGCCAGCGGCGCAGGACGTGGCAGGAAATTGCCGCCGTGCTTTCCAATGAAAAAGGCTGCGCCATCACATCACAGGGCGTGCATCAATTTTATCGGCGCTACATTCAACGCCGGGCGCAAGCGCATTGGGAAGAAACGCCATCTGTGTCGAAAGCGACCATCACCCCAACCGGCATCGCACCAGCACCGGCACGAAAAACAATTTTGGCCGCAACTCCGCCACCGCGCGAGGTTCGCCGGCCAAATCCCGACGACATCAAACTTAATGACCCCACAAATATATGAACACCATTCGACGTATTCACCTGAACCCGCAATCCAAAGGCAATCTTGGCAAGAGTTTTGAAGCCGAATTCCGCGCCGCGTGGCTTGACCGGCTCGGCGTGCCGTGGAACGGCTCCGACTTGGATGACCGGCACCACACCTTCGCCAATCGTCACTTGGAAATCGTCCGCTCGTATCAGCTCGGCAATGAACAGGAGAGCAAGGCCGAATTGTTAAGTTTGTTCCGACGGGTGCTCAAGGATGCCGCACCGGTCCATATTATAG
Organism: Verrucomicrobiia bacterium; assembly: GCA_049280815.1. Classification (GTDB taxonomy): domain Bacteria; phylum Verrucomicrobiota; class Verrucomicrobiia; order Limisphaerales; family UBA11358; genus UBA11358. The sequence continues at coordinate 1,520 of JBAPQW010000053.1, forward strand.
ATACGCGCGCCCAGGCCGATGCGCTCATCCTGACGGCACTGGAGGAATTGCAGGTGCTCGACATTTGCGCCGAACAGGGTGTCCGGCTGACGTTTTTCCTGTTTCCCACCGATGACACCGAGAGCATGAACAACGTGGGAAAGTTATTTCTCTACGGTGGTGACAGCGTGGATTATGTGATCGTCCACAATCCGGCCAAGGCCAGAGGCGATTTATTCAAAGGTTCGCAACTGGAAAAGCGACTGCTGGACTACGGAGCCAAGACAGTCACGTTGCCGATGCTCACGCCGACCACATTGCTGGCGGCGGAAAAGGCCGAGGCCATCGCCAAGCGAGGTTTGAGTTTTGCCGAACTGTCGCGCACGGAAGCCGGCCACATGGAACGGTTGCTGGCTGGTGAAATCCAGTGGGCGATGCAGAAGATGTTCCGGCAGTATGCTGCCATCGCCGATTTGCTGCTCCCGACTGAATTGATTCCGAAAGAAAAATCCACAGCCGTAAAAGAGGAGGCGAAAGCCAAAGCGCAGCCGCAACTGAATTTTGGGGAATGACGTATGGAAGACACCGATTTTGATTCGTTGTGTGCAGGGCTGTCTGCCGATGATGCCAGGCGGCTGCGAAAGATTTTTGTGGAATGGTGCGACGGGGATGAAAATGGGTTCCCCGTCCAAATGGCGCTTCTGACACGGGCACAGTGGCAGGCAGCAGCCAGCATTCCGCGCTCATTGAATGACTCCCGGAAATGGCTGGAACTGCATCTGGCCGAATATCGTCGGCAAACCGCCGAGCTGGTAAAAAATCTTTCTGCCGTCGGTGAAGACCAGGCCGATGAATTGAAAAACGTAACTTGCACCAATAGTCAGGAGTTCGAGCGTTTCGAGCCGCGACTTTCCGCTCTGCTCCGCGTCGCCCGCTTTTGCGCCCCTCCTGATTACCGAGCTTTTCGCAGGACCAATCCCGCTGACCAGCCACCGCCCAATGCCAATCTCTTTGTTCCTGCATTGCGTTTCCCTCGTTGGTATCGCCAGACCCGCACCGGCGAGATGAGAAGATTTAATCTTGATGCAGCACAGCTTCCAAATCCGCAAGGCGGTGGCCGCTGGCAGCCAGTCCGTTTTGTTTCCGTCTGCTCTGCTGGACATCTTTGCGAGTTCCCATGGAAACAATGGATAGGATGCCAGTGCGCCGACGATGGAAATTTGTTTCTGACAGATCGCGGCGGCTCCGAATTAAGCAGCATCCGGATCGAGTGTCGGACATGCCCGGACGGGTCTTCGGGGCGGCAGGGCAGGAGTCTGGCCGGAACGACTATTAAACCGAACGTCGCCTTGGGCGAACAAAGCGCGTTTCAAAGAGCGGGAATCCCTTGTCCCGGAGACCGCCCGTGGCTTGGCGAGGGAGCGAACGAGCAGTCGTGCAATCAGCCGCTCATCGCAGGACTAATCAACCAGACCAACCTTTACTTCCCGAAAACTATTTCAGCCATCGCATTGCCAGACCTGCGGCAAGTGAACCCCGCTATCACGACCATCAGAAATGAAATCGCGTCGCTTCCGACTGTGGGAGTGGCGCGAACGGTTTGGAACATGGGCGACCGTGCCGGAACAGTTGCAATGGTAAAGGCCGGACTTGATGTGCTGGGAATCGTGAGCGACCCGGCACTGGTTCAGGAATGGGCGTCACGGTATTTGCTGGTTCATAGTCTCGCGCACATATTGATCAACCAGTTGGTCTTTGAATGCGGTTATAGCACCGCTTCGCTCCGAGAACGTCTCTACGTCTCTCCAGATTCCGCAGCACCGATGGCCGCACTTATGATTTACACCGCTGCTGGTGATGCAGAAGGAACTTTGGGCGGACTCGTCCGTTTGGGGCGACCCGAGCGCCTTGGGCCGGTGGTTCGTCGAGCTCTCGGACGAGCATCGTGGTGTTCTGCGGACCCCGTTTGCTCCGAGCATCTTGGCGGGCAAGGCTCAAAACTCGCCAATCTTGCTGCCTGCCACGCTTGCGTTTTGCTGCCAGAAACCTCGTGCGAGACAATCAACCAAGGGCTTGACCGCGCAATGGTTGTCGGCACGCCCGACGCCCGCGAACAGGGTTTCATGGCAGAGTTGCTTGAGGAAGCATACTCGCTGGGATGACCATGGCTGATGTTTTCACCAAGGCGAAACGCTCCGAGGTCATGTCCCGGATTCGCGGACGTGGCAACAAGGATACGGAACTCACTTTGATTAAACTCCTACGCCGCGGCCACATCACCGGCTGGCGCCGCCATCAGCCCGTATTCGGAAAACCGGACTTTGTATTCCGCCAGGCGCGACTGGCCGTGTTTGTGGACGGCTGCTTCTGGCACGGGTGCCCCAAGCACTGCAAAACGCCGGCTGGCAATCGTGCGTTCTGGAAAAAGAAACTCGCCGCGAACAAGGCGCGGGACCGCCGGGTCAACCGCGTTCTGCATAAAGATGGCTGGCGTGTCGTGCGTATATGGGAACACGATCTGCGCAGCCGGCCCGCGCTGTGTCTGCGAAGAATAGCAATGACATTCCGTCCCATCCCTGAAATCACGCATAACCGAAAACCCACCAAATGAATCTCGTCGAGTTCTTCAACTCTGGCGCGGCGGCACTGCCGCGGACACGCAACGGAAACGACTTCCTGAGGTTCTTGCGCCAAATGATGCAAGACTACATCACGGTCGTCGTCTCCCTTGACCCAAAGTGCCCCATCGGATCGAGAATCTTGGGAGAAGCGCCAAACATTAACCAACTGGCCGAGGATGTTGTTATCGCGGTGGAGGCTCATCTCAATGGCAAACCAGACGAGGCCCGTAAGCGAATTCGGGCCGCTCTAAATTTTGTTTCTGGTCGCCTCTCCGGAATGCTCTCCCTAAATGTGCCGCCTGGCCAAATGCAAAGACTATTCCGAGTTTCAGAACTAAAACCGGGCGACACGCTCTCCAGAGAACGCCTGTTTCACGTGCCCTTCCACATGCTCGCAATCGCCAACTCCAGAAGATACAGCCTTCCCGGCTACGCCTGCTTGTATTTTGGGGGGTCTCTCAGAGTTTGCATGCGGGAGTGCGACGCTGACGCGGCAAAATTGCCTTCGATGGCCATCGCCGAATTCGCCCCGCGCAAGCCAGTGAAGTTCTTGGATTTTGGCTACCGTCCCTCGGTAATCGCAACGCTGGCCCGCGCCAGGCTACTGTCCCCCTCCACGGCGAATCCAGACGCCGACGATTTGCTGGTCAATTACGCTGTATGCTGGCCACTCATTGCCGCTTCATCAGTCCTCCGAGAGCCCGGCAACCCACCACCGGAATACATCGTTCCCCAACTGATCTTGGAGTGGCTTGTGGCCGGAAACCAATGCAAGGGGATTAGATACTTCTCCACACGAGTTCCGGCGGACAACACGGAAATTCGATCGTGCTCCAACTTTGCCTTTCCGGCGCGCAATCTCACCAACAGCACCCACGGCCACTGTCAGGAACTAAAAGACCTGTTCACGCTGACCATGCCGATCCTCTGGCAAAGTGTGACAAACGGGGTGGACGTGCACGTGGAGTTCACTGCCAACGAACAAACTCTCGGCGCGATGCCGAAGATGCAAATTCCATAGAGAAACCCAATTCACCCCCTTTCCCCTTAATCGGTTGCCACCATGCCTCACCCCACGACCGAGATAAGATCCATCCACCGTGGGTCCGAGAACAGGATGTGGGTCATATCAGCCGGTCATCGAACTGCACCGTCATCCCCTGCGCATCCACCGCGAGCACAGTCGCCTCAACTCCTTGCCTTGTCAGGGTTAAGGTTCTCCGCCGACCCACTCGTAATGACTGACCAAGCCCGCCTTGCTCGGAACGAACGTCCGCTTGTCCTCCGCCAGCATCGTCTTCGTCAGCCAGCCTAGGTCCTTGGCCGCGGCCTCGATCGCCTTTGCGTTGCTTTTGCCTTGATTGATGTGCTTCTCGTACAGGACCACAAGCGGCGTGCCGTCCCAATCGAAGTTCTCGCCGCCTACCAGATCCCAAACCGCAAAGGGTTCGCCCATCCGGTTCTTTACCCACGAGTAAACCGCCCCTTGCATGAACGCCATGATCGAGGTTCTTTCGGCATCACTGATGCCCTTAACGTCGCGCAGTTCCGACGATGGATTTAGTGCCATAACGTTTTTTGTTCCTTTCTATTATTCGTTCGCTGTTTTGCTGATGATAAGTCTCCGGGCGTCGAGGCGGACGCCTACGCCGGCATGAAAGTCCGCGCCAACTTCTTCTTCTCAGGTGGCAGCGCTTCGATAATGGCGTCCGCGTACCGTCCGGCGGGGATCACGAACCAGGTTGCTATACCCCTGGATTGCGGGTTGCCGAGGGGATTGTCCGCGCTCCCGTTCCACCGCATCCCTAGGCACGGGTTGTTGTCCCAACGGCCGACGCACAGTGCGATGTCCTGCTCATCGCCCGCGTCTAGGACCACCAGTAGCGTCCAGTGGCGGCGGGGCGAGGTTACCTGATCGGGCAGTATATATTTCGGTGTTTCTGGCATAGTTTCGCTTTCTATTATGCGATGTTCTTGTTCAGACACCACATACATACGATGCTTGGTCGTGCATAGCAAGAACAAAATGTGAGAATCTTCACCCCTATCACCCCTATGCCACATCCCCAACCATTGCCGCTCGAAAAAATCCCGGTCAATCCGCACCGGCTCAATGCGGAGCAAAATTCACACCGTCTCCGCTGCCGCAATCGTTTCAAACTCCGAATAGATTTCAGCGTGATTGGCATTCAGATACCGGACGACTTTGGCGTTCTTCAGCAGATTTTTGATATAGGTCTGGGCGGTTGTCAGAGTGAACATGTTTTCCGTGTAGTTGTCTGTGACCGCTTTCAGGTCTCGTTCCAGCGACTCCATTTCACTTTCCATGCGCGCGATGTCTTCCGGCGACATCCCCTCTTTTTTCTTTGGCTCATCCGGGTTGACTAATTGATCCTTGGACGTTCCCAAAACCAGCGCCTCTGCGTAGCCGGTAAAAAAATTATTGGCCGCCACCATCATCTCCGCGATTTCAATCTGTCGCATACCGCTGACACGCTTCAATAGCCGGATCGCCTTGGGAGCAATATTTTTATCCTTCAACAACTCGGCCGCTTCGTCATGAATACCATTCAGCAGTCGTATGGAGGCCAGCACAACGCGGACCGGCATGTTCAACGCCGTCGCCAGACGCTCCGGGCTGACACCATCGTTCACCGCCTTGACGATCATTTTGTGTTCCTGAATGGGCGGGACCCGGCTGACGCGCGCATTGTAGGTGTAACATTCATCATCGGTGGCGATGATGCAATCGGCGGATGTTTCCCCCAATTCTTTCAGCGCAACATAGCGCAGATGCCCGTTCTGAAGCAGATATTTTCCCGGCGCGTCTTTTTGCGGATATACCACGAGTGGTTCGACCAGGCCGACCTCCTTGATGGAGGCCAGAATCGTTTTGTAACGCGGGATGCTTTTGTGCAGGTCTTTGATTTGCCGCATCGGCGAAATATTTTCCAATGCCAGCCGGATTGTCCGCATCTCGAATCCAATTTTCATTTCACTCATGCCGCCTCCTTGCGTTCGGGCAAAAGTTTCACCGATAGATATTTTGGAATCGTGGCCAGCGATTCCGCTCTTAGCAGCGTGAAGAAATTCTCATCCGCCAGCAGCTTGTTGAATGCCGTCACGATGAAGGACAGTCTGGCATCACACACTCTCGCCTTTTTTATCATCAGTTTCTGGCGTTGGCTCTCCTTCCGATATGCGCTGACCATGCTCTCGACACTGGTTTTGGATTTTATTCCCGGCACCCTGCCGGTGCGTTGTTTGCCAATCAGCCGCCGCTGCTCAATCAGCCCCTTCACATATTTGAGGGACAAATAATCCAGTTTCTTGTTTTCGTAGGCTTTCAGCAGTTCGCGCTGCGTTTCGAGGGTGTCCGTTTTGGCGATGTCCACCGCGACCCATATCGGAACTTTCCCGGTCACGGCGGCTTCCAGCAACCGCTCTTCGCCGGCATTCTTGAGACTCATCAGCCCCCGCACCAGGTTGTCGCCGACATCCAATTTCTTGCCGATTTGATGGTAGCTATATTTCAAAGCCTTCAGCCGCTCGATTTCGCGGATCAAATCCATTGGCTGCGGATAACGCCGCGCGATGTTTTCCACCAGGCTGCGGATGAGCAAATCCTGTTTTGAAATTTCGACCACGATGGCAGGAATTTCCTTGTGTCCGAGCGCGATGAAGGCTTCGAGCCGCCCTTGACCACAAATCAAATCATATCCCGCCGCCTCATTTTCACTGGCTGGACGCCGACTGACTTGAATCGGCATTTTCAGTCCGACGTTTTTGATGCTTTGAACGATGACCGCGAATTTTTTAGGGTCACGGTGTCTCGGATTCAAAATGCGAATCTGCTCAATGGGAATCATTTTGACTTCATCATTCATACGACTTCCTCCAGTTTCACTCGTTCAGTCATGCCGAAGAAATAATCCAGTGTGTCGAACCGATAGGTATCCAGATAAATGCCGTTGGCCTCGGCAACCCGCAGGTTTTCCCACGTCATATCAATGCCCGGCAGCACATAATAATCCCGGATGCCCTCATTCATCGCATCCATGCGAACGGCAATGGTGATGTCCGGTTTCAGTCCGGCATCCAGCCGGATCAACCAACGGGATGAACCGGCCAGGGTGGTGGTGTGCCGGCATAACACGATGGAAACCTGCATTTCACCATTCACCTCCAGCAATTCTGTTTCGCCGTTCCACGCGGCCTGCGCGCCCAGCGCCGTGATTTGCTGGATGACCGATGCCACAATTTCCGGGTGACGTTTCCGCAGCCGCCGGTTTTCCTCGATGAAACTGAAATCAATGCCGGGATCGTACCCGATAAGCCGATAAGCACTGACCAGTGTTCCAAAGCGATGGCGAAACGCCGTGCTCGATGGCAGACCTTCCGCTTCGTCAATGAGGATTCCAGATATACGACCGTGCTGTTTTAGCAGGGTGCGCAGTTTTTCCAGCATCTCCTCATCGGTCAGCTTCTGGCTCCTTGCCAGGATAATTTCCCGTGCCCGCCAGAATAGTTCCGGCTCCACCACGCCTTCAAACACGCCGTTGGCTCGTATCCATTTATCCGGCGGATTGACGACATGCTTCTTTTTCAATTTGCACGAGGTCCGGTGATACACGTTGTTGCCGATGTATTTTTCATTCGTAAGAATCTGATGCACCGTCACCCGGTTCCACGCCCGTCCGAAGTCCGTCACGATGCCTTGCGCGTTCAGGATGGCCGCGATTTCTGATTCGGATTTTTCCTCACCGATGAAAGCTTGGAAAATCCAGCGGACGATTTTGATTTCTTCTTCCGGCCCACGCACCAGAACCACACGGTCGGTCTGGATGCTTTTTTGCTCGCCCATTTTCAGCATCGCTTTCCGCTCGCCGCGCTGGTCAATCAGCATCCGTCGCAGACCGAACCCGGCCGTTCCACCCTGCTTGTAACCAAGCTGAATCAACCGGCACGCGCCTTGGAAAACTTTTGACGACAATTCACGGCTGTATTCCCCGGCCATCGTCCGCTTCATGCTTTTCATGACCGTGGACATCGGGCTGCCGTCATTCTCGAATTGTTCCGCACAGTAGTGAACCGAGACGCCCACCCGCCGGCAGATGTATTCGTAATACGCGCTTTCATCTGCATCCTGAAAACGCCCCCACCGGCTCACATCATAAACCAGAATGTGGGAAAACGTTGCTGCACCGCCCTGCACATCCTTGATCATCTGCGCCAGCGAATCACGCCCCTGGATGTTAAGCCCGCTTTTCCCCTCATCCGAATACTCCTTGACGATTTCCAGCCCGCGCCGCTTCGCGTACTCGCGAATAACATCCATCTGGTTGCTCGTCGAGTATTGCTGATGCTCCGTGGACATCCGCACATAGGCCGCGGCGGAATTGGGCGGGCGTTCTGGTTTTCCTCGGCTCATATTACGACGGGCCATAAAGAATGCGCCAAACCGACAAGCGCGCCGACCTCTCGGCCCGCCCGCGCTGCGACCGGGAGCATTCGCTGAATCATGGATTTGTCTTCGTTTCCCGGCGACACGCAGGGAAACCTCCTTTCTGCTTACCAAAACGGGCTATACCGCAGCCATCATATCTTGTAACGCAACCCTTTTCCTCAACGTCGGCGGCTTCCAGTACTCCGGATGCGCCCGCCGCCAAGCGCGCACGCGCTCCACCTGTTCCGGTCCCTGCCAGTAATTTCGATTCTCCGCCTTCACTTGCCAGCGTTGTTGACTGGCAACCTTGCTGGCCTTTTGGCAGGGAAGTTCCGAACAGAATTGCTGGTGATGGCGGGTCCGGGGATCAGGAAGAAACATTTTTTTGCAGCAAAGGCATCGGCGCCAGCCCTGTTTTGATTTCACGGGCCACGCTCATTGCCTTATCTCACCGCACCATGCAATTCGACTCCATCCGGATTACGCCGCCACAGCCTGAATTTTTCTTTCGGCTCAACTATTCTTGTTTGCAAACTGGAGCGTGCCTCGTGCCTTCATTATATGGCTCGCTCACGCCGTCAAGGTTGTGCGCCCTGCCGCCCGTCGCCTCCACCTTGACCGCGTTCGCTTCGCCAGGGAATGGCACTTAGGAATCACGCTCGGAGTCTGCATGTCTGGTTTTGGAAATTTCACCACAATTACTCGCTCACTGCTGATGCAGCATTAAACAATTAGCGGGAGAATGCGTGATAAATTTTTGAATCCCACCGCCTGAATTTTATCATCCAGAGGGTAGTCCTTCTCGCCGGGATAGATGACAAATAATTTCGCGAGGTTCAAATCGTTGACAGCACTGATCATCGAACTTGTCCGTTTTGGCGCATCAGAAGCTTTGCACTCGAAACCAAACACGCCCTTTTTCTTGGTCAACACGAGATCGACTTCGGGGCCACTCTGAACAGACCATGTGAAGCACTCCTCGTCTCGTGAATGCGTTAGGCTGATTATTTGTTCGATACAAAATCCCTCCCATGACGCCCCCAGGCTTGGATGTGCCGAAAGTTTTGCTTGGTCTTGGATCAATAGGAGTGCGTGCAGAAGCCCGCTGTCACGCAAGTAAATTTTAGGCGCTTTGCGCAGGCGCTTTTGGATATTCGTGTAAAATAGAGGCAGTTCCCGAAGAATGTATGCTCCTTTCAAAATTTCAATATGCCTTTGGATCGTTTTGTAGCTGACACTGATAATTTCCGCTGCTTCCGAATGATTCCAATACTGCCCGTGCTTGTGAGCGATAATTTGGGTCAGTCGCCGCCTTTGCTCGTCGGTCAAATGCGTTTCCGCGAGCATCGGAAGGTCGCGCCGCAAAAATTGTTCAATATAATCGAGTCGCCAATTCATTGACTCCTCTTCAATCTCATGCAGGTAGGCACGTGGAAAGCCGCCGCGAATCCAAAGCTTCTGCCAATTTTCCCAGCCCACCTCTTCAACATTGAAACCGCTCAATGCGAGCAGGCGAACTCGACCGGCAAGACTCTCGGAAACTCCTTTTGCGATTCTCGGCGAAGCGCTGCCAGTAATCAGGAAACGTGTTTGATTCTCCGGGCGATCAGCGAGTACTCGCAGTTTGAGGAACAGTTCCGGTTTCTCCTGCACTTCATCAATGACGACCACTCCTTCCAAGCCATCAAGGATTCGAAAGTTGCTGTCCTCAAGTTGAGCGCGAGCGATTAGCGTATGAAGATCAAAGTAGTTTTCAGACGAGCTCGCAAATGTCCTGGTCAACCAGGTTTTACCACACTGCCGGGGACCGAGCAGTGCGGTGATGGGGGAATTTGCCAGCCCATTCCGAATTCGTGCGACCATCGCTGCACGAGGTATTTGCGATTCATACTGCATATTTCTGCTTGCAAAATAGAGTTGTTGACTCTAAATTGCAAGCAAAATGATGGCCGAGAAGTGGAAATATTTGGATGCGCATCTTCGCCTGCGATTGGCTGATTTAGAGCCTCGCATGTTCGAGGAGTTTTTCCTCCATTTCTTGCGGGCGGGCATTTCCCTCACAATAAAGCGCCACGGCCAAGAAATGTCCAAGCGCGTCCTGTCTGCTGAACTTTATGCAGCTGGCTCTGGACGAAATCAAAAGGGAATCGATTTGCGGGTGGAGGTCGAAGGAGGAGAAATTTGGGGATTTCAATGCAAACGCCAGCACAAATGGACTCCAGAGCAAACACGCATGGCGATCCAGAAGGCGACCCAATATCCCGCTCAACATTATTTTCTAGTGGTTGCTTGCGATCCACATGAAGGAGTTCAGGACGAGATGGAAAAACATCCCAACTGGACTTTTTGGAACCTGAGCACCATCTGTGCTGAATTCAGGTTGCGGGTACCTGCTTCGAAACAGGCACAGGTCCTGTTTTTTTTATCGCCGCAGGAGTTAAAAAAATTCGTTCCCTATACACCCGAGGGGCTAATTTCGCCAGAAAGCTATTTCGAGCGGTTTCTCGGAGCAGACAAGCTATTCCGGCATGATTGGAAATTGGTGGGACGGGACAAGGAATTACAAGCCCTGCGAAATTTCCTGGACGGAACGAACCTTGTTCAGATTGTCGTTGCCAAAGGTGGCGAAGGCAAAAGTCGTTTGCTATGGGAGCTATGCCGCACCTTGCCCAAAGAAATACCGGGAATTGAAGTACTGTGCCTCAACCCGCACCGTGCAGATGATGATTTTTCGTTTGCATTCCTAGACAATCCATCTGTTCGAGTCATCGTTGTGGATGACGCACATCGTACTGAGCAGGTTCCGCAACAACTTTTCGCCTTGGCGACCCAAGATGCAAAAAATAGGCATTGTAAGATCATACTTGCGACACGACCCCAAGGCATTGAGGCTCTTTCACATAAAGTCTACGAAGCGGGGCTTGAGGGTAAACTCGCGCCGCAGATTTCACTAACGCCTCTTAAAAAATCGCAAGTTAAGGTGCTTGCCGCTGAATCTCTCGGCGAGAATCTGGCAAATTTTGCCGATGATTTGGCCGGGCTCACTACAGACAGCCCGTTCCTCACTGTCGTTGCCGGCGAATTATTGCGGCAGAATCGATTAAAATGGGGCAAGTGGGCCAGCGATGATGAATTTCGCCGGCATGTTTTTCGAGAATTTGAACACAGGAATCTCGAATCCATTCCTGAGCCGGATCGAATAGTATCGAAAGGACTCCTGCGGTTACTGGCGCTGCTCGCACCTGTGGCTTTTCAACCGAAATTCTCTGAAGCGGCAGCGCGGTGCCTAGGCTGCACTTTATTTGAATTTGAATCCCACTTGGTCAGACTGCGGCAAAGCGAGCTAGTTGCTGGTCGTGACGACGGGTTGCGCATCGTGCCCGATCTGTTCGCCGATTTCTTGGTTTACGATGCCTGCTACGAACCGACTCAGAGGAAACCGGGATTCGTTCAGAAAATTCTAAAAGAATTTTCAGATTGCGGCTCGATGTTGCTCCGCAATCTTTCAGAGGCAACCTGGATTGCCAGGGCCAACAAAATTTCGGATGGCGACTTTCTCAAACCATTAGTTGATCAGGAGTATCAGCGGTTCGAGTCTTCGGGCTATTACGACCGCGCCCGAATTCTCCAACACTGGAGCAATTTCAGCATTTACCTGCCGGCGGAAAGTTTGCATTTGGCAAAATTGGCGGTAGGACTGAAATCTTCAGGAGAGGATTCAAACGAAACTCGAATCTCCTTCAAAATCCCGGAGAATATTGATTCTTTGGATTATGTCTGCCAGCAGCTACCGGCACTGCTGAAGCCAGTGGCGAAATATCACCAGAAATATCGACACGCAGCACTCAGTTTTCTTTGGGAACTAGGCATGTCGAAGAATTGGGTTCGGAATCGAGACCATCCATGGGAAGCCATCGCGGAAGTTATTAGGTTTGAACCCAAAAAACCAATTGCGATTACTTTAGATGCGCTTGACTGGCTGGGAAATCATCTACAGTCGCCGGCTGCACTAAATGTTTTGGAATCGAGAAACCCCGTTTTACGTCTGTTGATGGGGCCATGCTTTAGCCGGATTGTAGAATGGACTTGGTCAGAAGGTAGAACTTTTCACTTCTGTAGGCAGGTTGTTTCCGTTGAGAACACCCAACCTATTCGCGACCGAGCGTTTGCCATCCTGACGTGGGTGATTGAAAATGGATCTTGGCTGGCGGCTTTGGACGTGCTCTCAGCGCTGGCCCCGGCGATCCAACGCATCCTTTTGCCTGAATTTAAAAATGAGGACGAAATTCCAAAACTTACAGAGAATTGGAAGTCGGAACGGTTGAAGGCGCTGGCTCTGTATGAAAAAACCGTTACCAAGCACCCGCATTTTGCCGTTCGCTACGAAATTCTACAGACCTTGAGGCGCGATCTGGCCTATGAGAAAGACCTTTCATTCGCCAAAGAAGCCAGGCGGGTGATTGCCGGTATTCCTGATGATTTATCTCTTCAAACAGCCGTGGCTTTACTATCGCAAGGCACATACGAATTTGAGGAAGTGGGTATACCACGCACGATGGAGGACCATAATAGAATCCAAGTTCTGTGGAGCGAACGCATACGGCACACCGCAATGGAACTTGCCACGAGTTTCCCTGCGCCGCACCGGCTGCATGAGTTTCTTAAGCAGCTCATGGATGAACTTGTGCTGGCCGGTTACCATCCTGCACCCTATCACTTGTTTATGGGATTTGGCGAAGCGGCGCCAGATTTGGCCCTTGACCTCGCCAAGGAAATAATCGGAGCGGGGATGGAAACTTTGCTATCTCACGCGTGGCCTGCGTTGTTTGAGAAAAATTCTGCCGCTGGAACGGAGAAGCAAATTGAGTTATTTCAAATGGCGTCTCGGACTTCACTTGCCGGCGTGAGTTCGGCTGTGATACGTGCATTAGGTTGGAATGCCCGTCAGAACCAACCACTGAACGAAGCCAAGCAAAATCTGCTACTTGAAATTGCAGCTAAGGCAACTGACGACGAGGTGCTTAATCTGCTTGAGTTGATTGAGTGGTGTAGTGACGCCAATATGCCACTGGCCATCCAAATTCTTGAGATACTGCCCATCCGACGAGTTGCGCCCAAGATGCTGGAACAAGTGCTTCAAGCATTGGTGCCTTACCAGGAACGCAAAACTCCTATCCCGCAGACTGTGGTTCGCTCTGTTGTGATGCAACTGGAGGATGTGCCTGACCTTGACATGTATGATTATACCCGCGAATGGGAAGCACTAACCAAACAGTATCCCCGGTTGGTTTTTGATCTGCTGCTGGCTCGGATTGCTCGTGTTACCACTGATGATCCAACGAAGAGTTATTTGCCTATACCATTTAGTTTTGAGGGCAGATTGAATCTGCCCGATTTGGCGAAAGAGCCGGATTATCCAGAAATTTGCCGCGATCTGTGGAGTCACGCTTTGAACACAAAAGACCCCCACCATTTTTATTGGATGCGATTGTTTCAAGCAGTCGTGCTCGGCGATCCCTCGTTCTGGCTCGACCGAATGCAAAACGAAATCGAAGCCGCCAGATCGGAAGAGATTTTGTTTTTACTAGCCGGGCTGCCAAGATTCGAAGGCTCCCTGATTATCTTCCGTTTTCCCGATCTCACGCGAGCGTTTCTTAAAAAAGCAAAAAAAATGGGAGGCCAGGAGCTTTATGAGAAGATACGGGCAAGCCTTTATTCCGGTTGCGGGCCGCAAACACGCTCGTTTACGAATGGAACGCTTGATAAGGACTTAGACTATGTTGAAGCGGAGGCCACCAAGGCAGCCGAAGCACACGCGGCAGATGAATGGCTGGGACCATTTTACCGCTGGATTGTCGAAATTGAGCAGCAGAATCGGTTGATGCATAAGATGCGCAATGAAGCAGAAATGGCAGCCTTGGATTGACTGTAAAAGTGCCAGCAAAAGTGCCAGCACGGACCCTTTTAACAGGGCTAAAACCGGTAAGAAAAGATATGGCCGGATATGTGTTGACAATTAACGTAACTCGTTTATAGTCAAATAGTCAGCGATGCCATAGACGGTTGATTTCGAGTGGCTTGTGGAAGACGAGACTCGGTCGATTCCGACCCTCGCCTCCAGCCCTTTTGCTGGGATTTTGGAGGAAAATAGCGGAAAAAAGGCCGAGTTTCAGTGAAAGTTTCAGTAGCCGGGATTACTCCGCTACAACTCAAAACGAACTCGCCGACTACTCGCTTACGGAGTCAGACCGGGTTGGTTCATAGTCATAACATGAAAGATGACATGAAACAACGATACAGCGTATTCCTTCGCCCGTGGGGTGTTTATTACTGCCAAGACAACACCAACGGCCAACAAGAAACCCTCAAGACCCGCGACAAGGACGAAGCCTTTCGCCTCGTCGCGGCCAAGAACGAAAACGAGGACGCCCCGGCCTTCAGTCTGCATCTGGCACGGGTGTATTGGAAGGCAGGCGATCCCACCGGAGCCACCCGGACATGGCAGCACGTCATGGACGAAATCCCCAAGCTCAAGACCGGCGAAACCCACCACCGCTGGCTGACCGCCATCAAAGACAAGGCGTTTGATTCCATCCTCAACCTGGTGGTGCTGGAAACCCAGGCCGAGCATTTTCTGAAAGTGCTGGAAAGCGGTTCGGTGTCCACCAACATCTATTTGCGGCGCATCCACAATTTCGCATTGGACATGAACTGGCTGCCGTGGCCGGTGCTGCCCAAGAAACGCTGGCCCGCCTTCAAGTTCAAGGAAAAGCGCGGCATCACCTTGGAGGAGCATCAGGCCATCGTTGCCCGTGAGTTGAATCCCGAACGCAAGGCGTTCTATCAACTGGCGTGGCACTTGGGCGCGGCCCAATCCGACCTTGCGTTTTTGGAAGCGGAGAATGTGGATTGGGAAAATCACGTTATCAGCTATGCCCGTAAAAAGACCGGCTCAGTTGCCATCATGCGACTCGATGAAGACGTGGCGGAAATCCTGCGGGACTTCCGTATATAGGGTCAGCTTGCGCAATTCGGTTCCATAAACCAGCCAACTCGATTGGCCGAGCCGACGGTGCTCATGTTGCCGTGGCAGCTCTGACACTGCATTTCCATTGAGCCATCCGCTGCAATCGCGCCGCCCATCGCGCCGCGCAGACATTTCGTGGTGGAACCGGGATGACAGCGGTATACGCGTGAATCAGACAGATGCAACGGCGGTTCGCAGGCGCGAACGTATGCCTTCCGGCTTCGTGAATTGCACCGCCGATTATACCGCTCCGTTCCGCTTGGCAAGGATGCTACGGGTCGGCTCAAACAAAAACTCGCCGCTTCCGTTCCTCCTTGCCAATGCTCACGTCGCAAGTTGCGGCTGGTTAGGAATTCACGAAGCAGACTATGAAGCCTTTGGCTTTGGAACAGCATTGACCGCGTGCCATGCATAAAAAGCGGTTGTCTAATAAGTTGACTTACGGTTGACTCATCGCGTAGTGTCAGCGCATGAGCTATCAGCCGCAGTTCATCATCACGCCCGCATTGCTGGCGCGGGTGGAGCAGATTGCCGCCCTGCGCGAGCGCATCCTGGCGGCGACCGTGGAAGTGCCGTGGATTCCCGCGCTGCAAAAGGACACCCGGACGCGCAACACCCATTCTTCAACGGCCATTGAGGGCAATCCACTCACGCTGGAACAAGTCCGCGCCGTGGAGGAAGGCCGGGAAATCCCCGCCGTCGCCGCCCGCGCCAAGCGCGAAGTGGTCAATTATTTCGCCGCGCTGCGGTTCGTGGAAAAGAACGCCGCCAAAAAGACGATCTCGCACGAGGAGATTTTGAGCCTGCATAAAATCATGGCCGGTGATGTGATGGATCAGGGGACTGCCGGACGCTATCGCACCATCGCCGTGCGCGTTGGCCATTATGTGCCGCCGCCACCGGGGGACGTTTCGGGTTTGATGTTTGAATTGCTGGCATGGTGGAACAAGGAATCCCCTAAAATGTCGCCCGTGTTGAGTTCGGCCATTATCCATTACCGCTTTGAATCCATCCATCCGTTTGCCGACGGGAACGGGCGGACAGGCCGCGCACTGGCCTTGTGGGAGCTTTACCGGCGCGGTTTCGACACGCACCACATTTTTTCCGTGGACGAATTTTATTGGGAAAACCGCCCGCGCTACTATGCGGCCTTGGACGCCGTGCGGCGCGAGGGCGAGGATTTAAGCGGCTGGCTGGAATATGCTGCCGAAGGTTTGCAACTCACCCTGGAGCGTGTCTGGACACGGGTGCAGAAATTGTCCGCCGGTTCGACGCGGACAAAGCTGGTGCTGCGTCCGAAGCAGGAACAGTTGTTGCAGCTATTGCGCGACCAAAAAAGCATGACACCGCAGGAAATTTGGGATGCCTTGGGCGTGAGCAAGCAAGGTGCAATCAAGTTGATGCAGCCGTTGCTGGACGCCGGTTTGGTGCGGCGCATCGGCACGAGAAAATCAGGGCGTTACATTCTTGCATGAGCCAAAAAACCTTCAGTGAAAGTTTCAGTGAAACCTTCAGTATGCCGAGCCTTCCCGCGCGTGATTTGGCAGGGGCCGGCATGGCGGTGGCCCACTGCATTGCCAGCGCCGTAGTTAATGTTCAGTGGTTGAAATACTTCGCACCTCCCGCTCTCGCGTCAGCGGAATTGCGTTGAAATGAGTTCCGGGACGAAGCGGCTGGTCAGAACACTTCCGCTTTGAGGCCGGAGACGTGGCGGACGGTTTGCGCGATTTGGGAAAGCGTTTTCAGCGGCAGATGCCCGCAGTCCGCGTGAAACATCGGCCGGGTGGCGGAGTAAATCTGCACCAGGGGAATGTTCGCGCCCGCCGCCTTCAATTCCTTGAGGCGTTGGGCGTATTCCTCGATTTCCGCGGCCAGCGGCTCGTCGCCATTGATGGCCGTGAACAGGCTTTGGATGATCACCGGGCGCTGGCGGGCGACCAGCAGGATGTTGGACAACACCTTGTCGAGCGATACTTCCGTGCGGTCCACCCGGTTGAAAAATGCCTGCGTGCCGCCGTCGAGCTTGGCCCAGATTTCGTCGGACTTCGTAAAATGTTTCAGCCCCGCCTGCACCTGGGGCTGGTCGAGCCCGGTGGCATTGGTGAGCAGCACGATTTTGAAGAAGGGAAATTCACCCAACGCGCGGATGTGCACGATGGACTCGACGGCCTCGGCAAACTCCGGCGCCAGGGTGGGCTCGCCATCGCCGCTCAAGGCGACATGGCGCAACGTGAGCAATTCCTCCGACAAGGAGGAATACCACGGGCGCTCGTGCAATTTTCCCGCCATCACGTAGGCCAGGGTCTTGTGCAATTCGGCGGCCATCGCGTCCACGTCCAATTTCGTCTCGCGAGGCTGGGTCCGGCGATCCACTTCGCAATACAGGCAGTCGAAACTGCAATGCTTGTCCGGGTTGATGTTCACGCCCAACGACAAGCCATGGGCGCGGGCTGAAATGACCGCATAGACAAAGCGGTTGTGCAAAAAATCGCGCGGGCTGCCAAAGGCCGTCTCCGGTATCGGAACAGCGTCTTTCCCGTTGAGATGTTTGACGGTTGCCGAATTCAAATGTTTTTGGATGGCTGTTTCCACAATTCTTGCAGAAAGCCTAATCCCGGCTCGGGAACCTCACTACACGGGTCTTGGCAAAAGGCCCACATTCTTTGCCCGATGCAGAATCGGGGTTGGCCGGCCCGGGGAATTGCGTGGGTTCCAAGGGAATATCGCAGCCTAATCCGCGTGGAGCCACGACTGGCTGACGTGGACGGAACCCAGCGCGGCGAGGGTGCGCAGGTAGATTTCCTCGGGTGTGCCCTCGGCCGCGATGGTGAGCAACAGGCCGCGCTGCTGATAAAAGTCCGCCAGCGGTTTGGTGCTCTTTTCATAGGCTGCCATTCTTACGCGGACCGCCTCGGGCCGGTCGTCTTCGCGCTGCTGGAGTTCCTTCCCGCAATGATCGCAAACGCCCTCGGTGCGCGGTGGGCGGCCGGTAACGTGGAAAACCGCCTTGCAGCCCGGACAGGTGCGCCGGCCGCTCAAGCGCGCGACCACCTTTTCAATGGGCAGATTGTAGTTCAGCACGGCGTCGAGCTGGATTTGTTCCTGGTCCATGATCCGGGCAAAGGCTTCCGCCTGCGCGACTGTGCGCGGGAATCCGTCGAGCAGAAATCCACCGCGGCAGCGAATGCAACCGGTGCGCTCGCGGACGAGGTCCAGGACAGTCTGGTCGGGGACGAGTTCGCCGCGCTGCATGTAGCCGAGGGCGGCCACCAACGCCGGGCTGCGTTCGCCTTCGCTCAGGCATTTGGCGGCGCGGAAGACATCGCCGGTGGAGAGATGGCAGGTGCCCAGCCGTTCACAGAGCAATTCGGCCTGGGTGCCTTTGCCCACACCGGGCGCGCCGAGCAGCACCAGGCGAAAAAGGCGCGGAGGCGCCGGCGGCAGAATTTTGCATCTGGCCGGGCCACCCTGGATCCAGGCGATTCGAACTTGCTGTGTGTTCATAACATTTCCATTGAAAAAGTTCCGGGTTACATCACTCAACCTGTTGCCAAAGCGTTCCTAATTCAAGCGATATATGGCATCAGGCCAATAAATACACTGTCTTTGCCAAAAAGAGGTGAAGCGGGAAGTTAAGATCATGGTGGCAGGAACCTGCCCGGCCCCGACCGGAGAATGGCGGCGACGTTTTCAGCGACAAAAATTGATGCAAGAAAGCCAAACTTTGCTTTTCAGCCGGGTGGTCGGTCGGTTATAAAACACGTATGCAAACCATCGCCGACTGTCCCGGACGGGTTTTCGTCACTTTGCATTTGTCGTCCAACGGGCCAAACGCCGTTGCCCCGCCCACGGAGTTTTTTTAATCGAAAGGGATTCCAAAATGAAAAACTATGCTCCAGCAGACATCCGTAATTTCGCCGTGGTCGGCCACGCTTCGTCGGGCAAGACGATGCTCTGCGAGGCGATGCTCGCCTGCGGCGGCGTCATCTCGCGCATGGGCCGCATTGCCGACGGCTCGACGGTATCCGATTACCACGTCAGCGAAAAGAACCGCAAGATTTCCGTCTCGGCGTCGCTGTTGCACATGGAGTGGGCGGGGAAGAAGCTCAACATCATTGATACGCCCGGCTACCTGGACTTCATCAGCGAGGGCCTGGGTGCGCTGCGGGTTGGTGATTTCGCCCTGGTGGTGATCAACGCCCAGCACGGCCTCGGGGTGGGCACCGACCGGGTGTGGGATTACGCGACCCGTTACGGCATTCCAAAAATGATCGTGGTAAACGCGGTGGACAAGGAGAACGTGGATTTCGACGCAGTGGTGAAGCAAGTGCAGGAGCGGTTTGGCCGGCACGTTTTTCCGTTGAGCGTGCCGGTGAATCCCGGCCCGGGCTTCAACCGCGCCCTGGACGTGTTGCGCAACGAGGTGGTGACCTATGCGACCGATGCCAGCGGCAAATACCAGGAGGAAGCGGCCACCGGCGGGCTGGAAACGCAGGTGAAGGAGCTGCACCGCCAGTTGATCGAGCACATCGCCGAGTCCGACGACGGGTTGATGGACAAGTTTTTCGAAAAGGGCGGTCTCTCGGAAGAGGAGTTCCGTGCCGGCATCCATTCGGCGGTGCAAAAGGAATTGTTCATCCCCCTCTTTTGCACGTCGGCGGAAAACAACATCGGCGTCGCCCGGCTCCTGGATTTCATCGCCAAGTACGGCTCGTCGCCCGTGGACCGCAAGAAGGTCAAGGCCCTCAACGTCAACGACGCGGAGGTGGAGGTCGGTTTGGATGATCCCGAACCGGTGCTTTATATTTTCAAGACGCTGTCCGAAGCGCATTTCGGCGAACTGTCTTTCTTTCGCGTTTATTCAGGGTCGGTTTCCACCGGCATGGATTTGTACAACAGCGACCGCAAGACCAACGAACGCGTCGGGCAGATTTACCTGCTCAACGGCCAGAACCGGGAGGCGGTCAACACGCTCGGCCCCGGGGACATCGCCGCGGCCGTCAAACTCAAGGACACACACACCGGCAACACACTATGCCACGCGAAAAAGGCGGTGACGTTGTCGAAGGTGGTTTATCCCAAGCCCAACATCCATGCGGCGCTGGTGGCCAAGGTGAAGGGCGAGGAGGACAAGATCGCGTCCGGCCTGGCCGCGTTGCACGAGGAAGATCCGACCTTCCTCTATTTTGTGGATTCCGAACTGCATCAGACGGTCATCTCCGCGCAGGGCGAATTGCACCTGGAAGTCGTGGCCGACCGGTTGCGCCGCCGGCACAACGTGCATGTTGATTTAACCGAGCCTCGCGTGCGGTACCGGGAAACCATCAAGACCAAGGCGGACTCGAAATACCGCCACAAGAAACAGACCGGCGGTTCCGGACAATTTGCCGAGGTTTGGATGCGCATCGAGCCGAAGCCGCGCGACACGGGCCTGGAGTTCACCAATTCGCTGGTCGGCCAGAACGTGGACCGCACGTTTGTGCCGTCCGTGGAGAAAGGCGTCAACCAGGCCTGCACCGAGGGCATCCTGGCCGGCTGCCGCGTGGTGGATGTGAAAGTTGATTTTTATGATGGCAAGATGCATCCGGTGGACTCGAAGGACATTGCGTTCCAGATCGCCGGTTACTTTGCGTTCAAGGAAGCGTTCACTGCGGCGCGGCCATGTCTGCTCGAGCCGATCAACAACATCGAGATTCAGATTCCAGACGATTGCATGGGCAAGGTGATGGGCGACCTGTCCAGCCGGCGCGGCCGGATTCAGGGCATCGAGGCCGACGGCGGTTTCCAGGTCATCAAGGCGCAGGTTCCGGCGAAGGACCTTTATCACTATTCAAGCATTCTCCGGTCCCTGACCGGCGGGCGGGGCGTGCATGCGGAGGAATTCAGCCATTACGAGGAAATGCCGCATGACGCGGCGGAAAAGGTGATCGAAGAGGCGAAGAAACGGAAAGCCGCCGCCGAATCGCATTAAAGCGCCCGGTTCCCGGCGGGGGCCGGCAAAAAGACGCCGATCAGGGCGCCACCGCGATGGCGCGGCTGACTGCGGAATAGAGGGCGTCCTTGAGCTTGGCGCGTTTGAACTTCAGTTCGTCGATCTCCTGGTCGGTGGCGAACTCAATTTCCTCCTCGATGCGGCAGACGGCGTCGTCCAGTTGGTGGTATTCCTCGAACATCTGGCGAAACTGGTTGTCACTCAGGCGCAGGTGCCGGACGGTTTCGCGATGTTCGGGGAACTCACTCAGGAACGGATGGTGTATGTCCATAGACTGTTCAGTTTCAGGTTTGACAGTTTACTGACCACTGCGTTGAAACTAAATTATAGATTTTTTTTGTCAAGCGCCTTGCCCAAAGTTGGCAAAGTTTTTACCGGGATTGGCGTGAATGGCGGGGCGCGGCCGGGATTTAGAATTTGATGCTGACGCCGATGCCCGGATCCAGGCGCGTGGGGATGAGGGCCGTTGGATTTGGATACGCTGGTTTTAAATTCAGCTTCAAGGTGAAGCCCTCCGCGCCGAAGAGTTCGAAGTTGAGTTGCCGGTCCACCACCGTGAGCAAGGGATCCCTGGTCTCAACCAGCCTGGGCTGCAATCTTCCCAGGCTGGCGGGGGGCGGGTCTTTTTCAAGGGCAAGACTTGCGCGTTGAGGCTCTGAATCGTGGAGGTTCATCATCGGGTCGTACGATATATTGATGTGGTCCAGGAAACTGCCGTTCGTGGCGAGCTGCGGCATTTCCATCCTGGCGTACGTCAATTCGGGCGACACGATGCGGGTGTCGTCTGTTTCCACCTCGTGTTTCTCCTCATAAAGCAGAACGACTCCCACCAGCAAAATAATTCCAGCGATGCTCAGGTAGCGCTTCATCAGGATCGGGCAATTTTTGTGTTATAAAGCTGTTTCAGTTGCCGGCGAAAATCTCCGGCCATTTCCCGTCGCATGGGTAACTCAATATGCTTTATTCCTCTGGCGGCTCAAGCCTGATCCGCCCGGACCGGGCCGGAAGCTGCGAAACAAACCTGGTTTGCCGGCGTCAAGGCAACCCCATTCAATTTCAATCCCCTTATCCATTTTGAAGAATGAAACTCGCTGCGGCGGCTCCGGCTGGTCAAAGCCAGCCGGTGAGGGAGCCGATGGCGGCGGCGGCCAGCCAAATCACGAGGACGGTGCAGGTGGGGCTCAAACCCGCGCGGACCAGCCGGTGCGAAAGGTGGTTGGTGTCGCCGACGTAAAATGGTTTGCCTGCGAGCGTGCGCTGGACGACCACCCAGGCAAGATCGGCCAGGGGAATGGCCAGGACGAGCAGCGGCGAGAGCACGGCCAGCGGGCGGGGATTTTGTTTGGAGTAAAAGTGCGGCAGGATGGCCAGCACCGCGAGCAGGTACCCGACGAGGTGGCTGCCGGCGTCACCGAGAAACGCGCGGGCGTGGGGAAAATTCCAGGGCAGAAAACCCGCCAGCGCGCCGCACATCAGAAAGGCAATCAACGCGACGAGATATTCGCCGTCCGCGGCGGCGATGACGGCAAATTGCCACGCGCCAATCACGCCCAGTCCGGCGCACAGGCCGTTCATGTTGTCCATGAAATTGAAGGCGTTGACGACGGTGAGCACCCACAGGATGGTGATGGCGTAGCTAAAGGCAACGTTGGGAACAAAGAGGGTGATGCGCTTGCAGGCGACGGCGACGAGCACGGCGACGAACAGCTGGCCGATAAACTTGGGCAGCGGTTTTAGTTCACGTTTGTCGTCGAGAACGCCGAGCCCGACCATCGCCACGGCGCCGATGGCAATCGCCGCCAGTTCGATGCCGCGGCGCTCCAGGCCATGTATGATCGGGAACGTTTGGGTGGCAAGATTCACGCCGAGCTTGAGCCCGACGGCGCCAGCGGCAAGCGGCAGCAGCAGGCCCGTGAGCACGGCGAGTCCGCCGGCGAGCGGCACCGGGGCAAGGTGGATTTTGCGTTGGCCGGGATCGTCCACGAGGTTTATGGACAGGCACCATTTTCGCCAAAGCGGCAGTGCCAGCAGCGTGGTCAGCAATGCGCCCGCAAAGGCGGCGCAAAAAAAATTGAATGGAAAGCTCACACACCAAGGCCGCGTTCGGCGGCCAGTTTCCGGTAAAGAGTGTAAAGGCTGTCCACCATGGCTTCGACTGCAAAATTTTCACGGACAAATTGCTGTCCGCGCCGGCCAAGCCGTTCGCGCAACGGCAGGTCACTGGCCAGTTGGAGCAGGCGTCGGGTGACGCCGGCCAGGTCGCCGGTATGAAGCAAAAAACCGGTTTCATTTTCGAGACAAACCTCGTCGGCGCCGTCGAAATCATAGGCCACAACCGGTTTGCCTGCGGCCAGGGCCTGCGGCAAGGCACGCGAGAGGGCTTCGCGCCTCGACAAGTGGGCGAGACAATCCATGATGCCAACATAACGCGGCACTTCCCCGGGCGGCACCAGGCCGGTGAAAACCACCTTGCCGGCCAGGCCCGGCGACCGGGCGCGATCTTCCAGCTGGCTTCTCAGTCTGCCGTCGCCAACCAGCAACAGGCGGGCATTGGGGCATTGCGGCAGCAGGGCCTGAAAAGCGGTGAACAAATCTTCGTGGCCTTTGAGCGGGGCGAGGCGGGCGATGTTTCCGAGGACAAAAGCGTCCGGCGCCAGGCCCAGTTCGGAGCGCAGGGCCGGGTCATTGATCGCATTCGAAAACGGTTCCAAAGGGAAGCCGCTGAAGATGCGCGTGTACATTTCCGGGCGGCCGATTCCGGCAGCCAGATACAGCTGGGTCATGGCCTGGGCGGAACAGATGAAATGCGTGGTGTCCCGGGCGGCGCGGCGTTCAGCGGCGGTAAAGATCCAATTGGCCAGCGGCCCTTGAAACGGTCCGAAGGACGGGCCATGGATGTGGTGGATGATGACCGGCACCCGCGCGCGCCGGGCGGCGAGGCGGCCCAGAATCCCGGCCTTGCCGCTGTGGGTGTGAACGAAGTCGGGTTTTTGTTCGCGCAGGATTTTTTCCAGCCGGCGCAATGCGAGCCAGTCTTTCAACGGATGAACCGGGCGGACCAGTTCGGGCACCCGCGTAAGAACTTCCGGCGCGCCGGCGAGCTCGGACTCCAGCGAGCCTTCCGGTCCGGTGGTCGGGCCGGAGATCAAATGGACTTCGACGCCGGGTTTCCGGCGCAGGCCGAGCACGGAAGCGACGGTATTTTCCTGCGCCCCGCCGACGACCAGCCGGGTGATGATATGCGTGACGCGCATTGGCGCGTATCAGGGCGAACGGCCCTTGAGTTCGCGAAGTCGCTGAATGATGTTGGTGGCTTCGGCGGTGTTGGTGTTCGCGTTGGCCAGGTAAACCTCGTAATTGTTGATTGCCTCGTTCGTCTCATGTTTGCGCCAGGCGATTTCGCCCAGGCCGTAGGCGATCTGAAACGAATTGGTGAGCACCGGCTGCAAGGTTTTGTAATCGGTCCGCGCGGCATCCAGCTGGCCGCTGTTGAGATAGGCGACGGCGCGATCAAAGAGCGCGTTGTTGTTGTTCGTTTGAATGGCCAGCACCCGGCTCAGGGCGTCAATGGCGTCAGGGTAGGCCTTGGTTTGAATCAAGACGTAGCCTTTGTTGAGCAGCCAGACCGGGTCGTCGGGCGTGACCCGGAGTCGGCGGTCAACGAGGGCGAGGGCATTGGTGAGCAGCCCGTGGGTCACATAAACCTGCACCGCCGCATTGAGCAGATTATCGTCATTCGGATAGCGGGCCATTTCGGCTTCGAGCAGCTGGGTGCCCCGCGCCAGTTCATTTTTTTGAAAATACGCGGTGGCGACGATGAGATTCAACTCGGTTTCATTGGTCGTGGTGAGCGAGAATTTGTCCGGATGCTCGCGCGGCTCACGCAATGTCTCCAGGGCGCGGTCGGGCTGGCGGGAAAGCACTTCAACCTGGGCCAGCCAGAGTAGCGCCGCCAGATTGTCCGGCACGAGTTCGCTGACCCGGGTAAACGCGGCGGCGGCCTGGCGGTATAATCCGTTTCTGGACGCGAGGATCATCCCTTCCGCGAGGCAAAAACTCGGCTCGTCAAAAGGTCCGTTCGCGTTGAGCACTTCGTTCCAATTGTGGAATTTGCCAAATTGATCGGTCGTGGTTTTAGCCAGGTCCACTGGCACACTCTTGCCGTCGCGCAGGCTTTGGTTGAATTCGAGATTGATTTGCGCGGCGAGATTGTCGGGATTGGCCTTCAGGGCCGAGGCGAAAGTTGCGGCGGCTTTTTCCAGTTCATGGGCGCGCTGCAACTGCACGCCCCAAAAATCCAGGCTGCGCGCATAGAGGGCGCCGGCCATGACGGCATTCCGGCTGGGTTCGCGGGAGATGTGGAATTTGTTCAGCCACTGCTCGCCCCAAGTGTGCGGCGCGTTGGGGTCGGATGGGGTGACCGCGCGGACAATGGGGGTGAACGCCTGGGATTCCACGCGCGACCAGAAGGCCTCGTTCCCGGCGATGAGATTCTTGTCCGGCAACGGCGCCAAAAACGTGCCGTCCGGCAGCAGGTTCATCTTGTAAACCAACCCGTGCGGTTCCTGATAGAATTGCTCGAAATAGTAGCCGAAGCTCGGGTGCAGGTAATACAGTTCGTTGGTCCTGGCCAGCGCGGTCAGGACGCCGATGAGTCCAATCGGACTGACCGATCTCATTTCCTGGGCGGAAACCAGTTCCGGCCATTTTTTCTGGAATTGGGCGTGCAAAAACCGGAGATAAGGGGGCCAGATCAACGAATGAGTGTCCAGCGGGACAAAGGTCTTCGCCCGGCCGTCGCGCACCAGCGCGGCCTCGACAAGAAACAGGTGAAAGGTGTCATCGCTCAACAGGATGCCACCGGCCGGCGGCAAATTTTCTTCCGTAAACGCGGCATACTTTTTAATGGTATCACCGTTGGCTTCGCGAATTTGCGGGGTGTTTCTATAAAGCAGACCGGCAACGGCGGCCACGGCCAGCACCCAAACACCAACGGAAATCACGGGATCCAAAATTTGAAACGGTTCGGGCCGGGGCGGTTGCAAGCGGCTGCTGGGGGTCTTGCCAAAAATGAGCAGAAAATAGCCGCTGAAGTAACCAATGCTCAATGCCCCGAGATAATAAAGCGTCAGGAGCGGGGCTCCCAGGCTGAGATGCCGCGGGCTGAACGGCGGGTCGAAGGCCATCCAAATACTGAAAACAAGAAAGGCGGCGCAGGCCACGTGAAACAGCAAACTCGTCAACATCATGCCCATGGGGCTGTGATCGCCGAAGGATGCTTTCCAGCGGATGGCCAGCACAAACAGCGGGATCAGGTAAGCCACAAACAATGCCAGTAATTCGAGGTGCAGTTGCGGGTGAAGGCAGCAGAGGACGATGAATTTCACCACGCCATACTGGGGACCCAGGTTGCCTTTTAACGCCTCCCAGAAGGTCATGGGCACCTGGCCCGAAATCACGGCCAGCAACGGCAGCAACAGGTAAAACGCCAGTCCCAGCAGGCCCCACAACACCATGCGCCGGAGGAATTGCAGATTGAAAAAGCTCAGGCCGCGAATCCAGACAATCGCGCCGACGAAGCCCGGGAAAAATCCCAGCATCGCCCAGTTGTTGGTCATGCTGGCGCCATAGACAAGGGATGCCAGGAACAAACGTCCCTCGCGCTCGTCCACCCGGTATTCCAGCAACAACCGGATCACAAAAGCGAACACCAACAGATCAAACATCTCGCCCGTGTAGTTCGTCGCCTGCACCCAAAAGGTCATTTGCAAACCACAAACCACCACGGCCAGAACCGGCGGCAGCCACGCGCTGTCCAGGGTCAAAAACGAGAAATCGCTGTGTTCACGTTTGCGTTGCGCATCGGTCCGATCCTGCGGCAGCAGCGCGACCGACCGGGCCAGCAAGCCGAGCGTCAAGGCCGCGCAGGCGGCGGAAAACAGGTTCAGCGCCAGCGGGATTTGCGGCGCCGGGAGCCAGCGGAAGGGATACGTCACCAGAAATAAAACCGGGCTCATCACCTCCCGCTGCCAGGTCCAGCCGGAAATCCTGGCCACGGAGTCGAGATTCAGCGGCGACACCCAGCGGTTCAGGGTGAACCCATAAAAGGCGAAGGTCGCCAACACCAAAAGCCAGGGTAAAAACCGCGGCACAAAATTTTTCCGCGGGTCGGTTCGCGTTCTGGTTGTCATCGAGTTTATCCAGTTGAATCCATAGCGGGCGCCTTGGCAAGACTTTGTGCAGCGCGCAAATCTGCGACGCACTCGACGTGTTGCGTTTGAGGAAACATATCCAATGGCTGCACCCGCGCCAATTCAAAGACACCATTGGCGCACAAAATGTTCAAGTCCCGCGCCATCGTTGCGGGATGGCACGAAACATAAACTACCTGCGCCGGCCTTGATTCGCGGAGCAATTGCAGGGTTTGCGGCGGACAGCCCTTGCGCGGCGGATCCAGCACCACCGTCGTCTGGGCCGGGGGGAATTTCCTCAATATTTCCGGCAAGACCGGCTCGACCTCCGACGCCAGGAATCCGCCGTTGCTGATGTTTCGCGCCGTCGCATTGCGTTGCGCTGCCTGGATGGCGCGCCGGTCGTATTCCACGCCCACGAAGGATTCGACCGCCCCGGCCAGTTCGAGGCCGAAAAAGCCCACGCCGCAATACAGGTCCACCAGATGCCGCGCGCCGCTGTCGCGGAGAAACCCGCGCACGGTTTCCACCAGCTTGGGCAGCAGGAAAAAATTGTTCTGGAAAAACGAATCCGGCGGCACGTCCCAGTTCTCGGGCGGCACCCGCAAAACGATTTTGATCCCGCCCTTCGGCGGCGGATGCGCCCGGACCCGCAGGATTTCCTCATTGAGGACCGGTTCGGCGATTTTACATTCCTCGATGTCCTCGACCAGTCCGCCGTCCCAGCGCACAAAGCCGATGTTCAACTTCTGCTCCGGCTTGTTCCACTGGCTGCGGATCATGATGCGATTCCGATAGCCATAAGGTTGGGGGCAGGGCATGACCGGGGCGATCAGCGCCTGGCCAAAACCGCCGATGCGCTGGAACAAATCGGCAACCTGTTTATGCTTCCACCGGAGCTGGGTGGCGTAATCCACGTGTTGATACTGGCAGCCGCCGCACTGGCCGAAGTAACGGCAGGCCGGCGCCACGCGCTCCGGGGCCGGCTGAACGACACGCAGCAATCTGGCCCGCGCAAAATTCTTTTTAACCTCCGTAATTTCTGCCTCGACGGTTTCGCCGGTGAGGACAAACGCCACAAAGACCACGAAATCATCAATGCGCCCGACGCCTTCGCCGCCGAAGGCAATGTCGTGAATCGTCAGGGTGAGCTGGTCTCCGGGTTTGAAAGGCACGGGCTTAGCTTAGAAAGTGGAGTGCGCTCAAAAAAGACTTTTTACCGTGTCGGATCACTTTTGGCGGCGATGGCTTCGGAGAATATGGCCAGCACTTCCGCCCGGACGACCGCGCCCACCAGCTTGTTTTCCGCTGGATTGTTGACGACGGGCACATTGCGCAGCTCGCTGGCCAGCACGGCCGGTAGCGCCTCCAGCAACCGCTGGTCGGGGGTGAGGCATTTGGGCGGCGGACGCATCACGTCACTGGCGATCACCGCGCCCAAATCCGATGCGGAGTTCAGAAATTCCTTCAAATCCTGCAAGGCCACCACGCCCAGCAGCCGCTGTTGGGCGTCCACGACCGGAAGAAAATTATTGGGATTGGTCAAAAAACGATCGGCAATTTCCCGCAGCGCGGTGGTCTCGCGCACCGGCGGCACCGGCGCCTGCATGAGATCGCCGACGGTTTGTTCCATGATGGCGCCGGGCCGGCTGGTTTCCTGTCCGAACGCCAGGCCCTTGACGCGCAGATGATCCGAGTAAATCGACCCGCCATGCATTTGCCGCGCCACCAGGATGGAAACCACGCACGCCAGCATCAGCGGCGGCACGAGCGAATAATCCAGGGACAATTCAAAGATCAAAATCATCGCCAGCAACGGTGACCGCGTCGTTGCCGCCAGCACCGCGCCCATGCCCACCAGGGCGAACGCCCCGGCCGGCACGCCTCCCGCCGCGCCGCCAAGCTGATGGATCGCCACGGCAAAAAGCGCGCCGGTGCCGGCCCCCACAAACATCGTGGGCGTGAACACCCCGCCGACCGTCCCGGCGCCGACCGTTGCCGCCGTGGCCACCCATTTCGCCACCACCAACCCCGCCAGCCACAGCAGCGGCTGGTGCCGGGTTAAAAACTCCTCATGCAGCAGGCTGTTGGTGACCGAATAGCCGTTGCCGCAAACGCCGGGAAAGCCGATGGCGATGACGCCCACAATCAGGCCGGCCAGCGTTAACCGGAGATAGACCGGCCAGTTCAATTTGCGAAACTGCGTTTCACCCAGGCGCAGGAGTTTCAAGAACACCGCGCCCACCGCGCCGCAAAGCGCGCCCAGCAGCACGAACCACGGCAGTTGCGGCAGCGTGGCGGCTGGAAACGGCGGGATTTGATACCACGGCTCAATGCCAAAAAAGCTCCGCGACACCATCGCGGCGATGACCGAGGAAAAAGCCAGCGGCGCGAAGAGGTTCATCGAGAAATTTCCGAGCACAATCAGCGAGGCGAACACCGCGCCCGCAATCGGCGCGTTGTAAGCCGCCGCAATGCCGGATGCCGCGCCGCAGCCCACCAGCAGCCGCAGCCGGTACGGCGGCCATTGGGCGAACTGGCCGAGCTTTGACGACAGGGTCGCCGCCAGCTGGGTGATGCCGCCTTCGCGTCCGATTGACGCGCCGGTCGCAATGCTGATGATGGCCGAAATCGTCTTCACAAACTCGGTGCGAAACGGCAGGCGCCCGTCACCGGCGACCACCACTTCGAGCAGGTTGGTCGAGCCTTGCGGGCCGACGAGCCGCAGACCCCAATGCAAAACCAATCCCGCCGCCAGGCCGCCCAGGGTCGGAACCAGGATCCGTTCCCAGTCGTTGAGCTGCCCGGCGACCTCCACCGGGTCGCCCGGCTGAATCAGGTGGACCGCGTAAAAGAAAAACAGGTTAACCAGGGCGCCGATGACGCCGACGATGCCCGCCAGCAAGAGGTGAAACGCCTCTTCATTGAGGACGAGTTTTTCACGCCAGCTCAGGGCGCGCCGCCAATGGCGGTGAAGAAAATTCCGCGCCTTCGCCACCAAGCCGCTATTCATCCCTGATCGCACACGGCG
Organism: Verrucomicrobiia bacterium; assembly: GCA_049280815.1. Classification (GTDB taxonomy): domain Bacteria; phylum Verrucomicrobiota; class Verrucomicrobiia; order Limisphaerales; family UBA11358; genus UBA11358. The sequence goes on from JBAPQW010000053.1 coordinate 31,807, forward strand.
ACTTTATGCGCTGGTGGCGATTTTGGCGAGGCGCAGCTTAAGGTGTTGATGGCATCGACGAGCCGCGAATTGCCGCGTTCCCGGCTCGCGAGGACGATGGTTCGCCAATTTTTGAAGTTCCGAGACGATCCGTTTGGCGCTGGCCCAACAGCAAGCCGCGTGACAACACTCATTTGCAATGCGCTAAAGCCCCATCATTCACGGGCCTTTCAGCGTTTGTGAGCGGCCTGAGTCTGGCAGCGTGATGCGGACAATGGAATTGAAGGTCTCGCCGTTGAGACGATGGCCGTGGTCATCCACCAGGTTCCAAACGACGTTGAATTCGCCGTTGCTGGTGCTGCCGGCAAGCGTGGCCAGGTGCGCACCGTTGGTGGTGACGCATTCGATGGAATAACTGCCTTTCTTCTCCGGCAGGCGGGCGTGGAAGGTCGCGCCGAGTTCGATATCATAAGTCGAGGAGTCGAGACTGAATTGGCAGAGGTTGCTGGTTACGACGGAAATGGCCGGCCCGCGGCACCACGTTTCAGCGCCATTCGCATTATACCAGGTCAATTCCACCTGCAACGCATGTTGGCCGGGCGGGTCATAAATCGTATGCCAGACCAGCAGGCAATCTCCATTCGGAGCGCGGCTGCATTCCTGATTTTTTGCCCCGCTGTCGGGCGCAAACATCGAACCCGGATCCATGTCGGCATCCAGCAGCAAAAAGAAGCCATGGTTGGTGATGGCGTCATAGCGGACAGGGAATTCAAAGGTGAGATCTTCCGGTTCATTGCCGGTGAGCACCTGACGGGGTGTCATCAATCCAGCCAGTGAGAGCCGGTTGCTGGTACTGGCGGTGTTGCGAAGGAATTCGGCTGCGGGGCGGCCGCCGAAAAATCCATCGTCCAGAACCGGCCACCAGTTCGTTGCCAGAATCTGGGCAACGCGCGATTGGCGCAAGGGGGACTGTTTCCATTCATCTTCGGATTCCCGCTGCTGTTCGCGGTAATTGTGCAATTCCCCGGTTCTGGCTTCTTGCCGGCGCAAATCTTGCGCGGTGGCAATGGAGGCCGGTAACGGCCAGACGAGATCGCTTTCCGCTACCGGCGCGCCGGGATGCTTGGGCCGTTCAAAGCCAGGATCCCAGCCAGGATCCCTCATGCCCTTGCGAAGCTTTCCACCGTGGTCCACACCATCCAGACCGACGGAATACAGGAGGAAGTGGCCATCCTCCGTCAGCCGATAGCGCAATGGCTGGCCATCCATGAAATCAATCGGCGGATTTTTCAGAAACTCCGGTGCGATTTCCGGCAGCGTCTTGGGATATGAGCCGTATCTTCCGCGATACCGTTCAAGTGCGATCGCGGTGACGATGAGCCGGCGTTGGGTCTCGGCTGTGGCCGCCCGGCCAAGAAAACCGGGGCCTTGCCGCTGAAAGGCCAGGTTCATTTCACGCAGGTTCATCATGGTTTGGAACCGCGAGCGATACTTGGATTGGAAGCGGATATAATTCGTGACTCCCGGAAGTTGGCGCATCTGCGCCCAGGTCGGGGCTTGCACGGCGTTGCGCAATTCGAGTTCACGGTCGCGATAAAACAACAGCAGGTCTATTTCGTCTTCATAGATGCCATACCGGAGATATTCGCGCTGGCTCCAGCGATATTGGAGTTGAGCATAAACGGAGAGTGGGAATTGCAGCGCCCCGATTACAAACTCCTTGAACGGCGGGCGGGATTTTAAGGCTTCCTGCCGGTCAGATTGGCAGGCGGCCAGGTTGCTGGCGCGTTTGAAGGCGGCTGTTTCCGGCAGGTTGGTGAAAAAATTCACCGATTCCCATTCCTGTTGCAACCGGGTGAGTTGTTCATCGGTCCAGCCGTTGGTCTGGAGCGCCTGCCAAACGGCGCTGAACGCGAGCGAGGTGTCCCCGAACCGGACGAGGTGTGAAATTTCAACCGGCTCCGGTTCCCAAGCGGTGACGAGGCGCGTTGCAGCCATCAGGTTGGTCCAGGCGGCATCCAGATTGCCCTCGTGAAGGGCGATCACCGTCCTGCCGCGGAGCGTCTGCGTCAAATTTTTCAGCAGGGCGAGATGCGGCAGCCGCATGGCGTTGCCGTAGCCGGGAACCAGATGGAAACGAACGGGACCGGACAGAACGGCGGCACGGGCGGCGTCGATTTGCGGCTGGTTGGCGTTGATGGCTTCACGAAATTCCTCCCAGGTGAGTTCATCGTTGTTGTCCGGCCACGACGGATGGGGTGTTTTCAGCATGGCTTGTTGCCAGACCACGATGGCCGAGTTGGTTCCCACGGCTTCCATGAGATTCGGATGGTTGACAAAGGGAAGAGAGAAACGGTTCGTCGGCGCGGTCGCTTTCAACATGGCTTCACGGGCGCGCATTTCCGCCGACATGGAGAAATCAAAATCGGCGAGATCGGTCTTGAATCCCTGCTGGCGCAAGGACTGGCGGGTCTCCTCCACGGCTTTTTGTCCGGCGTTGTCCGCGCACGCAGGAGGCCCGGCGCTGATGATGCCGATAACGGCGAGGATGCACGCGATATTCGAGCGTAGATTTGCCAGACGAGGTTTCACAGTCGGCTTCTGCTGTTGTTTTCAGACCGACTTTTGCTCCTTTTTGATGTTGTTAGCGAGCCCTTTTTGAGAAATTTTGCTTCTTTATTCAACCGGGAAGGTTTAGGTTTGTTAAAGATGAACGGCATCATTCGTCACGGTGGCAACTGCCGCTGGGGATTCCTGGCCGTGCTGTTGTTTTCCGCAATTTCCCTGAAAGCCAACCCGGTGGTGGTGGGCGAGGGGCCGCCCCGGTTGGACGTGGTGGTTCCCGTTGTCCTTGCCGTTTTGGCCGAGGCGGTCTGCATCCGGCTGCTTCTCCGGCGCTGGCGAAAACCGGGCTTGTTCCTCCTGTGGCTCATGGGCATGCATCTGCTCACGTATCCGTTGTTTCTGGGCGCGCTCTGGCTTTCCTACGGATGGCAGCCGGTTCTGGCCGTGGTTATGGGCGAAGGATTGATCGTCTTGATTGAAGGCGGCTTGATTTACCTGATTTGCCGCTTTCTTTCCCCCGCCAACTCCGAATTGCCCGCGCCGTCGTTCTCAAAGAGCCTGTTCGCCTCGCTGATGGGAAACATCTGTTCAGCTGCGGCTTTTCCGCTGCTGCTGATACTTTATGGATTGATGACCTCATTCATCGAAGGTTGAATCCTTTGACGAACCTCCGATCTCGTGCCGGTGTGGCGGCAGTCATCTTGTCTGCCAATGAGCGCGGGTCAAGCTTCCACGTTCGTACCGCTCAGTTCTTCTTCAACCCGGCGATGGCCGCTTGCATTTCGTTGAAGTGGAGATCGGGATTGCCCGAATCGGTGACGTGGACAATCTTGCCGTCGAGGCCGATGAGAAAGCTGACCCGGCGCGCCATTTTTCTGCCGGCCACCTGCACGCCGTAGGCGTCAACAATCCTGCCGTCGGGATCGGACAACAAACGGAAATTTAATTTGTATTGGGCGATGAATTGTTGGTGGCTGTCGGCGGAATCAAAGCTCACGCCGATGACTTCTACATTGTCCTTTTGCAGTTCGGCCATGCGGTCGCGGAAGCCGCAGGCTTCCTTGGTGCAACCCGGGGTGTTGTCCTTGGGATAAAAGTACAGCAGCACGATTTGCTTGCCGATGAGGCTCTTCAATTTGACGGTCTTGCCGTCCTGGTCCTGGCCGGTGAACAGCGGCGCGGGATCGCCGGCCTTGGGAATGGAGGCGAACGCGGTGGTAGCGGCGAAAAAAAGAATAAACCCGACGGCGAGCAGGCTGGCAAAGAGATTTGTTTTCATGGGAGCTTTTAAAAAACCGCCTAGCGGCGTCTCGGCAGAGCGCCGCATTTTTCGCTGAAGAACAGGGAGTTGGCGGCGTTCTGCCGAGACGCCGCTACGTCAGGAAGGTCTTGAAAAGACTTCATGATGAATTTTTGCGTTTGCGAAATTAGCTTATGGCCTCGCGCCGCGCAAGGTCACACCTTTCACGCGTTCGACGAACTCAGTGAAGCCATTGGCCTGGGCCTGCAACCGCCCCAGCAATTCGGCATCCTTGAGCCGGCCCGAGTCGTCGAGCAAATTGTAGATTTGCGGGAGGAAAACGCGCTCGGGATAAAGGTAGGCGTTGCGATAACCGAAGATGGCCTGAAGCTGTTCGACCGGTCGCAGTGCTCCCCAGATTCCCGCCGCCACGCCGGTGAAGCAGACGGGACGGCGCTCAAAGCTCTCCGGGAACTTCAGCATATCGATGAAATACTTCAAGATGCCGGGCATGCCGCCGTTGTATTCAGGGGTGACCACGTGCAAACCGTCAGATTGCAGCACTGCATCGGCGAACGGATGAAAGGCCTTTGGTTTTTCGGCATAGGCCGCCGGCGAAAAAATTTCCGGCGGCAATTGGGCGAGGTCGATCACGCGCAACGGAACTTTCAGCCCGGCGTAAATCTCTTCGAGCTGGGCCGCGACCTTGCGGGTGTTGCTGCCGGGACGATTGGTGCCGACGATCAAGCTGATCATGGCGGTCAATTTAGCGAAGGCAGCCGCTTTGGCAAATCTTTGCTTAGCGCCGGCGCGGCCGGCGGCGCAGGCCGTTTTGCAGCCACAGCTTCCAGACCATCCAAAGCGCTTCGTTGACAATGTGGCCGGACATTTTGGAATGGCCCTCGGCCCGGTCGGTGAAAATGATCGGCACCTCGACAATCCGGAATCCCTGCCGCCAGAGGATGTGCGTCATCTCGATCTGAAAGCTGTAACCGTTGGACTGGACGGCGTCGAGGTTGATGGCCTGCAGCGCGCGGCGGCGGAAACATTTGTAACCGCCCGTCGGATCGGTAAACGGCATGCCGGTGACCAGCATCACATATTTGCCCGCGCTGCGGCTCAACATGAGACGCCGGAGCGGCCAGTTGATGACCCGGATGCCGTCCTTGTAACGCGACCCGAGCACGAGATCGGCGTTTTTGGTGGCTTCGATGAACATGGGGACGTCGTTCGGGTCGTGCGAAAAATCGCCGTCCATCTCAAAAATAAATTCGTAATTATGCTCGAGCGCCCATTTGAATCCGGCAATGTAGGCGCGGCCCAGACCGTTTTTCCCCGCCCGGTGCAGGACGTGAATTTCCGGGTGTTTGGCCGCCAGTTCATCGGCCAGCTTGCCCGTGCCATCCGGTGAATTATCGTCCACCACCAGCAGGTCCACCGGCACCGCCAGCTGCAAAAGGCGTTTGGCCATGCGCGGGAGATTTTCCCGCTCATTGTAGGTCGGCATGATGATGAGGGTCGGATTCATGCTGGACGGCGCCGCAGATTATTATACGGAAAACGCGGTGAAAACAAGCGGTCAATTCAGTCATGGGCCGGTTTCCGGCCGTGGGCGTTGCCCGCCGCACGGCTTTCCGGCCTGCCGTGGAGCCGTGACGCACCGTCCGGCGCCACAGTTTGATTGCCTCAATTTGTCCGCGCGCCTAAACTCAAAATCATGTTCGCCTCGCTGATTTCGGATGGGTTGAATCCCGATTATCTGATTCACAATCCGTGGCTGTTGCTGGTGTTCGCCTTCCAACTCTGGATGTTCATTGACGCGGTGCGGCGGGAGGAGTGGATTTGGGCCGTTTTTATTTTCATCGGTTTCGGGCTGTCGGCGGTCCTCTATTACTTTTTTGTTTATCGCGCCGCGCCGTCGGCCACGCGCGGATTTGAGCTGCCCGGCGCGCACAGCCGCCGCCGCATCAAGGAATTGCAGGCGCAGATTTATCACCTCGACAAGGCGCATCACCACTCGCAGCTCGGCGACATTTATTTTCAACAGGGCAAGCTCGACCGGGCTGAGGCCTGCTATCGCGCGGCGTTGGAACGCGACCCGGCGGACCTCGACACCCGCGCCCACCTCGGTCAATGCCTGCTGCGCCAGAAACGCGCCGCCGAAGCGCGCCCGCTGCTGGAAGGGGTCATCGCCCAAAATCCGAATCATGATTACGGCTACACGATGATGGCGCTGGCTGAAACGTTGGCTGCGCTTGGCGAAACCGCCGCCGCGCGCCAGACGTGGCAGCAGGTGACGGCCAGCCACACGTATCCGCGGGCCAAGGTGCAACTGGCCGAACTTTACCTGGCCCAAAACCAGTCGGACCTGGCACGGACGGAGTTGCAGGATGTGGTGGCCGACGATGTGCATGCCCCGGCTTTCCAGCGCAAGCGCGACCGCGTGTGGGTGTGGAAGGCGAAAATCCTGTTGCGGAAACTGTAGTTACCGGGTGACGGCGTTTTAATATGAGTTTTAAGGCCAAAGCCGGAGCGCGAGTTGTCCCAAGTCGCAGCTTATATGCCTAGTCCAGCCGTTGCGGATTGAGGACAATCCGCGCTCCGTGGCGAATTGCGATGCCACCTGCATATTGACGTTGAGGACTGCGTTGGATAAGAATGGGTGTGTCAGCAAAGCATTTCAATTCCGGCAACCAGTTTAAGGAACCAACAAAAATGAAACGATTCACCTGGCTGCTGGTTTTGTGCCTGTCCGGCCTCCCCGCTTTCGCGCAGAAATTTGAGGGGCTGGCGCCCACGCCGCCGATGGGCTGGAACAGTTGGAACACCTTCGCGACCAACGTGGATGAGAAGCTGATCAAGGAAACCGCGGAGGCCATGATCACGACCGGCATGCGGGACGCCGGCTATGTTTACATCGTGATTGACGACGGCTGGGAGGCGGAGGCGCGCGATGTGGATGGGAACATCGTTCCCGACCCGAAACGGTTTCCTGGCGGGATGAAGGCCTTGGGGGATTATCTGCATGGCAAGGGGTTCAAATTTGGCATCCACAACGATGCGGGGACCAGGACCTGTGGCGGCTTTCCCGGCGGACGCGGCCATGAATTTCAGGACGCGCGCACCTATGCCTCGTGGGGAGTGGATTATTTGAAATACGACTGGTGCAACCATGGCACGGCGGACGCCCCGGAAACCTACAAAACCATGCGCGACGCGATATACGCCGCCGGCCGGCCGATGGTTTTCAGCCTCTGCGAATGGGGCAACAACAAGCCCTGGCTCTGGGCCGAGGATGTCGGGCATCTCTGGCGGACCACCGGCGACATCACCGATTGCTATGAATGCCAGGATGTCTATGCGCTGGGATGGAAATACATCCTGAAACTTCAGATTGGCCTGGAAAAATATGCCGGCCCGGACCATTGGAACGACCCGGACATGCTGGAAGTGGGCAGCGCGGGGCTGTCCCTGGCGGAAGCCCGGGCGCACTTCAGTTTGTGGTGCGTCCTGGCGGCACCGCTGATGGCCGGGAATGATGTCCGGAAAATGCCGGAAGAGATTCGCGCCATCCTCACCAACAAGGAAGTCATCGCCATCGACCAGGATTCCTTGGGCAAGGAGGGGTACCAGTTCATGGACCATCCGGGCAAGCAGATCTGGGTAAAGGAATTGTCAGATGGAAAATGGGCCGTGTGCCTCTTCAACGACAGCGATGAAAAAGTCCGGGTCCGGGTGCATTGGCCTTACCTGTCCTTTCTGAAGGGCGACTATGAAGTCCGTGATGTGTGGCAGGCAAAAAATCTCGGCACCGCGGCGAAGGACTTCGACGGTGACGTTGCGGCGCACGATGTGATCCTGTTCCAATTAAGTCCGATCAAACCCGCGGCACCTTGATTGCCGCGTGCCTGAGGGTAGCCGTGCAGGCTGACTGGCCTTTATTCTGAAAAAGCCAGGTAAGGCAGGAAAATCAAATTGGCAATCGGGATGACCAGCATCAGGACGAGCCAGCCGCTTTTTCCCCGGGCCTGACAGATTTTCACCCACATCATGATGGCAATAATAATGCCGACAATCGGGATCAAAAAGAGGATGATCATCCAGACCGGCATTTTGGCCACCTGCAGCAGGGGAACCAGGTTGGCGATGGGAATCCAAATCAGGATGCCCGGATTCACGCCGCATTTTTCACAAATGCGTTTGGCGCAGAAACAGAAGAACACGTAAAGTGCCAGACTGATGACAAGGAAAAACAAAATCAGTCCCAATCCCATGGCTGTCCCTGCTGCGGCGCTTGCATTATCATTCATAACCGAATCCTTTTTGCTGAGGTTTTTTGTTGGGTCAGGCAGTGAACCAACCGATTCACTGTGAACTTTTCTGGCATAATCATCCGGAAAAGCAAGAATATTTAATATGCTCCGGCGTTCAGGCCGGTTTTGCCTTCCGCGCCGGCGCAAAGTCAGCCATCCTGATCCGGTGCCAAATTTGATTGCCATCGTCGGCCGCCCCAATGTCGGCAAGTCCGCGCTGTTCAACCGCATTGTCGGCCGGCGCATTGCCATCGTCCACGACCAGCCGGGGGTCACGCGCGACCGCATCACCGCCGAGGCCGAATGGCATGGGCGCCCCTTCACGCTGGTTGACACCGGCGGCATCGGCCTGTTGCGGCGCGAAAAGGCGGGCGATGTCATCATCAAGGCGGCGATGGAGCAGGTGGATCTGGCCGTCGAAGCCGCGAACGTCATCATTCTCGTCGTCAATGTGCAGGAAGGCATTGTGCCGCTGGACCGCGAAGTGACGGAAAAATTGCGGCGCAGCGGCAAACCGGTTCTGGTGGCGGTGAACAAGGTGGATACCAGCCGTGCCGAGAAGGGCCTGGACGAATTCTCCCAACTCGGCTTTGAAAATATGTTCCCGGTCAGCGCCATTCACGGCGAAGGCATTGAAAATTTGATGGACACGGCGGTGGCGGCGTTGCCGCCGGTGCTGAGTACCGAGTGCCGGGTGGCCAGTGACGTGGAACCGGCGGCGGACGATGGCGATGGCTCGTCAGCTGGCACCCGCCACCCGTCACCCCTGAAGCTCGCCATCGTCGGCCGCCCGAATGTCGGCAAATCGTCCATCATCAACGCCCTGACGCACTCCGCGCGGGTCATTGTCAGCCCGGTGCCCGGCACGACACGCGATTCCATTGACGTGCCCTTCGAGGTGGAAACCGACGGGGTCCGGCAAAAATACACCCTCATTGACACCGCCGGCATGAGGAAGGCGCGGCGTGTGGACGATTCGGTCGAGTTTTTCAGCGTGCAGCGCGCGGTGGATTCCATCGCCCGCAGCGACATCACCGTGCTGGTGTTGGACGCCGAAATGGGGATCACCGAGCAGGACAAGAAGATTGCCGACAAGATCGTGGAAGCCCGCCGGGCGTGCCTCGTGGTGGTCAACAAATGGGATCTGGTGGCGGAATCCGTCCGCCAGGTGCGCGAAGAGGTCATCGAGAAGCGCAATAAAAAGATCCGGAGCGAAGGGCAGGCGAAGATCATATCCACGCTCGGCGAATTCGGCACCTGGGTGCAGGAGAAATTGTTCTTTCTCGATTATGCGCCGGTGCTTTTCACGTCGGCCACCTCCGGTTTTAATCTCGACCGGCTGCTGGAGGCGGTGCGTTACGTGGCGGCACAGTTGCAGCAGAAGATTCCCACGGCCATCCTGAACCGCACGTTGCGCGACGCGGTCGAACGCCGCCAGCCGGTCAGCGAGGCGGGTCACCGGCTGAAATTTTTCTACGCGACGCAGGTGCGGCAGGCGCCGCCGACGTTTCTGCTGTTCGTCAACCGCGACGAATTGTTTTCCGAACAGTACAAAAAGTATCTGGGCGACCAGATGCGCCAGGCGTTTGGCTACGAAGGTTGTCCGATTGTGCTGGTGCCAAAACCGCGCCCGAAAACCGTGGAGCCGATCCGAAAGTTCAAAACCCCGCACCGAAAACCGTCCGGGAAATTTCCGCCGTCGCGTCAAAAAAGATCGCGTTGATTTTTATTCACCGCGGCGAATAAGTTGCCGGTTGTGCAACGGAGACGTGGGTATTTTGTTGATTTCATTTGGGAATATCATTTGCGTAACCCTTTCGTAACTTTTTTGCAAAATCTTCTTGCAACCACAATATGTAGGGTATAAGGTCTTTTTCACGCCCACTAAATGGGGTTTCGCTCAGAATCAGGCGGTTGGCGAAATTTGTAAGAATGGGCTGAAAAGTTGATTTTCCCGACCAGTCTTCTGTATTAAGGCGGTCGGGTGCTTTGTCTGAAAAACGATTTCAACCGCCGCGAAAGGGATAATTCATGATTGATGCACGCGAAGAGATTCTGGCTCCGGCTTCGCACAAGGGCCGCCGCCGTCCGACGACAGTCGCAGCGGGACGCAACCTCAAAAACAACCCCGCCCCTCCGGCAAAAAAGTCGCTGCGTATTGATCGGGTCTTCAGCCACCCCAAGATCAAACCGTTCGACCAGATCGAATGGGAGCGGCGCACCGCCGAAATCACCGACGACGCCGGCAAGGTCATATTCAAGCAGGAAAATGTCGAGGTGCCCAAGTCCTGGTCCGTGCTCGCGACGAAGGTGGTCGTGTCCAAATATTTTTACGGCGAGCAACACACGTCCGAGCGGGAAACCTCGGTGCGCCAGCTCATTCATCGCATTTCCCGGACGATTGCGGACTGGGGCGTCGCGGACGGCTATTTCAGCAAGGCCGACGGCGAAATCTTCTACGAGGAGCTGACCTGGCTGTGTCTGAACCAATACGGCGCGTTTAATTCGCCGGTCTGGTTCAACGTCGGGCTGTTCACTCAATATGGGATCGGCAAAGACTCCGGCAAGGGCAACTGGTATTACAACCGCCAGACCGGCCAGGCCGAACGGAGCACGACCCAGTATGAATATCCCCAGGGCAGCGCCTGCTTCATCCAGTCGGTTCAGGACAACATGGAGGACATCATGCGCCTCGCCCACAGCGAAGCGATGCTCTTCAAATACGGTTCGGGCACGGGCACGGATTTGACGCCGATCCGTTCCAGCAAGGAAAAGCTCAGTGGCGGCGGGCGTCCCAGCGGCCCGATGAGTTTCCTGAAGGTTTACGACCAGGTCGCCAATGTCGTGAAATCCGGCGGCAAAACGCGCCGCGCAGCCAAGATGAACACGCTCCGCGACTGGCACGGCGATATTGAGGAGTTCATTGACGCCAAGCAGAAGGAGGAAAAGAAGGCCTGGGCGCTGATTGAGCAGGGTTACGACGGTTCCTACAATGGCGACGCCTACGGCAGCGTGATGTATCAGAATGAAAATCTGTCCGTGCGCGCCAGCGACGAGTTCATGCAGGCGGCGCTCGCGGGCAAGGAATGGTGGACGCGCACCATCACCACCAGCAAGCCGCTCGAGAAAAAGGACGCCGCGAAACTGCTCTACAAAATCGCCGAAGGCACCCACATCTGCGGCGATCCCGGCATGCAATACGACGGCGCGATCCAAAAATGGCACACCTGCAAGGGCACCGAGCCGATTCATTCCACCAATCCCTGCAGCGAATACGTTTTCATCAACAACACCGCCTGCAATCTCGCGTCGCTGAACCTGATGAAATTCAAGCGCGAGGACAATAAATTTGACGTGGAACGATTCAAGGCCGCCGCGCGCATTTTCATCACTGCCCAGGAAATTCTGGTGGACAATGCGAGCTACCCGACGAAGGACATCGCCGAAAACTCGCACATCTATCGCACGCTGGGCCTCGGTTTCGCCAATCTCGGCTCGCTTTGCATGAGTTATGGGCTGCCCTACGACAGCGATGAAGGGCGGGCGCTGGCCGGGGCCATCACCGCCATCATGACCGGTCACGCCTATGAGCAGAGCGCGGAAATCGCCGCCAATGTGGGCGCCTTTCCCGGTTATCGCGACGCCCGTTGCGCGCACGTGGCCAAACCGCTCAAAAAGGACAACGTGGAGTCCATGCTCGGGGTCATCCGGTTGCATCGCGACGCCGTCGAGGACATCCATCCGAGCGACGAATTCGGCTACCTGAAGGACGAGGCACGACGGACCTGGGATGGCGCGCTCGCCAAAGGCCGCCAGCACGGCTACCGCAATGCACAGGTCACCGTCCTTGCGCCCACCGGGACCATTGCGTTTCTGATGGATTGCGACACCACCGGCGTCGAGCCCGACATCGCCCTGGTCAAATACAAGCTGCTGGCCGGCGGCGGCATGTTGAAGATCGTCAATCGCGGCGTGCCCGATGCGTTGCGCCGGCTCGGCTACAGCGTGAAGGAAAACCAGGCCATCATCGCCCACATCGAGAAGTTTGACACGATTGAAGACGTCGAGGAAAACGGCAACACCATTGCCAGCGGACTCAAGCCGGAGCATTTGCCGGTGTTCGACTGTGCGTTCAAGGCGTATCGCGGCAGGCGCAGCATCCATTACCTGGCCCACTTGAAAATGATGGCCGCCGCCCAGCCGTTCATCAGCGGGGCGATTTCCAAGACCGTCAACATGCCGGCCGAATGCACCGTGGAGGAGGTCCGCGAAACGTATGTTCAGGCGTGGAAGATGGGGTTGAAATGCGTGGCGATTTACCGCGACGGCTCGAAGCGTTCACAGCCGCTCAACACCAAAAAGACCAATGACGGCGGCGACAAAACAGTCGGCGCCGGCATGTCCGTGCTCGAAGCCCGCATCAAAGAACTTGAGGCCGAAGTCATCGCCCTGCGCGCCGAGTCCGGCAAACCGCTCCGCCGCCGGCTTACCGACACGCGCACGGCCGTAACGCACAAATTCGACATCGCCGGCCATGAAGGTTATCTGACCGTCGGCCTTTTTGAACGCGATGGACAACCGGGCGAACTGTTCATCACCATGGCCAAGGAAGGTTCAACCATCGGCGGTCTGATGGATGCCATCGGCACGCTCACCAGCATGGCGCTGCAATACGGCGTTCCGCTTGAGGCCTTGGTCCGCAAATTCGCGCACCAGCGGTTCGAGCCCAGCGGTTTCACCAAGAACCCGGACATTCGCAACGCGGCGTCCATCACCGATTACGTGTTCCGCTGGATGGCCCTGCAATTCATCCCCGGTTATCGGGAAAGCCTTCCGTCCACGCGCAACCAGCCTGAGCTCGCCATGCCGGGCCTGCTGGAAGAGTTAAAAAAAAAGGTGAATCGGCCCGTGCCTGAACTGGCCATCGCCGAGGACCACGATGCGGTGGAGGTGTCGGAACCCGGCAACGGCAACGGCCATCGCCGGCCCGGTCCCGCCCGCACCGTCAAAACTTTGAGCGACTCCGTGGCGCACTTCCAGCAGGATGCGCCCACCTGTCCGAGTTGCGGACATGTGGCCGTGCGCAACGGCGCGTGTTACAAGTGTCTGAATTGTGGTGAGAGCCTCGGTTGCTCTTGAGGAACCGACAGCGACGGGCCGGGGGATTCCGATTCTCCGGCCCGTTTTATTTTTAACCTCGAATTTCGCGCGCTTGTCTCGTTTTGTCCGCCGGCTTATGCTCCGGTCATGAGCGACACCTCCTTCCGCGTGCGCGAAGATCCCTGGCGCATCTTCCGCATCATGTCCGAATTCGTTGATTCATTTATGACGCTTTCCGAGGTCGGCCCCGCCGTGACGATCTTCGGTTCGGCGCGGACGAAATCGGGCGACAAGTTTTATCATGCCGCGCATGACATCGCCAAGGGCCTGGCCAAACACAATCTGGCGGTTATCACGGGTGGCGGGCCCGGCATCATGGAAGCCGCCAACAAGGGCGCCGCGCAGGGCGGCGGCAAGTCAGTGGGCCTCAACATTGAACTGCCCCATGAGCAGGGGGGGAACCATTTCGCCAATGTCCCGCTGCACTTTCATTACTTTTTTGCGCGCAAAGTCTGCTTCGTGAAATACAGCCTCGGCTTCATCTATATGCCTGGCGGCTACGGCACCCTCGATGAGTTTTTCGAGGTTCTCACCCTCATCCAGACGGAGCGCATCCCGCAATTTCCCATCATCCTTTTCGGCAGCGCCTACTGGAAAGGATTGGTGCACTGGATGAAGGCCGAAATGCAGGATCGAAATGATCATATCAGCCCCGGCGACCTTGACCTGTTCAAGATCACCGACGACCCGGCGGAAGTCGTGCGCCTCATTCTCGACTACGAACGCCGCGTGGGTCCGCCAGCCATGATGTCCAAAGCCTTTTCGTGAAATGGGTTGAACTGCCGGACGAGGAACATCAAATCGAAAGCTCCATCCGTGTGCATAACCTTTACTTGCAAAATGGATTCGCTCAATTTATAAGTAAGGTGTGGTGATTCAACCCGGTGCCACTTTCGGTTGTCGTGCCCCGTGCCAGAGGCGGCACCCTTTTTTCCTTTCGATGCTTGGCCTGACGTGGATGCTGGCCACGGGGCCGCTTTGGGCGGGCAATTTCTACGCCGGCATCTCGCCTGCAAACATCCCCTGGACGAACGGCATCGTGCCGTATGAATTCACGAACCTGACTTCCGCGCAGCAGCAGACGTATCTTGACGGCTTGCGCGAATGGGAACTGGCGGCAAAAGTCAGCTTCGTTCCGCATACCAATCAAACGCACTGGATTCTTTTCACCTACAACACCAACTGGATTGACAACGTCTCCGCCAGCACCAATCCGCAGGTGGTAACCGTCTCCAGCCTCAGCCGGGCGCAAGTCTGCCACGAGATGGGCCATTCCTTCGGTTTCACGCACGAAAACATCCGGCCCGATCAAACCAACCATATTACGATTCTGACCAATAACATCAGCAACGAATCCTCCAACCTGTTTTTCTTCACCATCGATCCCAACAGCGTCACCAATGGAAATTACGACTTTGAATCGGTCATGCATTTGGGCTGGGACTTCGATTCGACCAACCGCGGTGTGGCTGCCACTCAGCAACCCCAGCCGCCTTACTTTCCGCGCTATCAATTCCGCCTGGGCAACCTCTGCCTCAGCCCCGGTGACCGCGCCGCGTTGCGTTATCTTTACGGTCCGCCCGCCGTGCCGCTCACCAACATCGTCACCACCACCGCTGACGCCGGACCGGGGAGTCTGCGCGCGGCGATGTATTACGCCACCGACCATCCCGGTTCCGCCGTCAAATTCAACATTCCCACGAGCGATCCCGGATACAGCAACGGCGTTTATAACCTTCATCTTTCCGGCCATCTGCCTCCGCTGGCGACAAACGGAATGGTCATTGACGGCTCCACCCAGCCCGGCTTCACGAACGCGCCGCTGATCGTCGTGGACGGTTCGCAAATCATCCCCGAAACCATGACCTCCAACAGCGGCCTTTTGATTTACTCGGCGGGTAATCAGGTCAAAAACATTTCCTTTCAAGGATTTAACTGGAACGGCCTGACGCTGGAATACGCCGACGCGACCAACAACATCGTTGCCGGCTGCTGGATCGGACTCGATTCCACCGGCAGCCACGCGGCCCCGAACGCATTTCAGGGAATTTTCTTTGTTCAAGGCGCCGGCCAAAACATCATCGGCGGCACCAACGCGCTCGCGCGCAACGTCATTTCCGGCAACGGCCAGTATGGCCTTTGGATGTCCGACACGAACACAACCGGGAATGTCATCCTCGGCAATTACATCGGCACCGACGCCAACGGCTCCTTTGCCGTCTCCAACCCGGGCGGCGGTATCGGCATCTTTGCCAACGGGGTTGGCCACGTCATCGGTGGCACCAACGCCGGCGCGCGCAACGTCATCTCCGGCAACGGCGGCGCGGGCATCTTTCTCTCCGGCACGAACGTGAGCCATGTCACCGTGTGTGGGAATTCCATTGGTCTGAACGCCTCCGGCACGGCAGGGGTGCCGAACGTGACCGCCGACGGCATCGATGTGACTGCCGGTGCGAACAGCAACAGCATTCTCAACAATGTCATTTCCAGCAACAATATCGGTCTCTTGATCAGTGATCCAGGCACCCGCGGCAATGTCATCCAGGGCAACCTCATCGGCACGGATGTCACCGGCCAGACGGCGGTGGCCAACGGATATGAGGGGCTCGCGGTGCAGAACGGCGCGACCGCCAACACCATCGGCGGCACGGTCGCTGGCACATCGAACCTTATTTCCGGCAACTATTACGGACTCGTGATCACTGACCCGGGCACCAGTGGAAATTTGATCCAAGGCAATCTAATCGGGGTGGATATCACCAGCCAGACGGCGCTGCCCGGCGCCTATGAATATGAGGGGCTCGTGGTGGAGGGCGGCGCGGCCTCCAACACCATTGGTGGCACGATCGCCGGCGCGGCAAATGTCATTTCCGGCAACCACTATGGCCTCGTGATCAGTGATGCGGGCACCCGCGGCAATGTCATCCAGGGCAACCTCATTGGAGTGGACATCACCGGCAAGCTGGAAGTGCCCGGCGTCTACGAGGGACTGGCAATGGGAAATGGTGCGACGGCCAACCTCATCGGCGGCACCGTGGCCAACTCGGGCAATGTTATTTCCGGCAACTATTTCAATATCGTGATCCGGGATCCGGGCACGAGTGGTAATTTATTTCAGGGCAATCTCATCGGTGTGGACATCACCGGCAGGACGGCGCTCACCAACCAATATGAGGGATTTGCAATGGGGAACGGCGCGGCTTCCAACACCATCGGCGGCACGGTCGCCGGTGCGGCCAACGTCATTTCCGGCAACTATATCGGTCTGTTCATCGGCGACACCAACACCAGCGGCAATTTGTTTCAGGGCAACCTCATCGGCACGGACCTCACCGGTACCAATGCCCTCGGCAACGGTTACATCGACTTGGCCTTGGCCAATGGCGCGAGCGGCAATGTCATCGGCGGGGTGGTTCCCGGCGCGGGCAATATCATCGCCTTCAGCGGGGGCACCGGGGTGGCCTTGAATGATCCGGGCACCACCAACAATTCCATCCGCGGCAATTCCATATTCGGCAATTATTATCTCGGCCTTGATCTGAACAACGACGGCGTCACGCTCAACCACACCGGTTTCCTCGCCGGCCCGAACGATATGCAAAATTACCCCGTCATCACCAACGCCACGGTTTACTCCGCCAGCACGATTATTTCCGGCACGTTGAACAGCGTGGCCAACCGCCCTTATTTCATTGACGTCTATTTCAGTCCGTACGCGGATTCCAGCGGTTACGGTGAAGGTCAGTTCTATCTTGGCACCGTCAGCGTGACCACGGATGGTTCCGGCAACGCCGGGTTCGCGCTCACCAACACCCCCGGCAATTACGCCGGAGCGTACCTCACGGCCACCGCGACATCAGCCGGCGGCGACACCAGCGAATTCAGCGCCGCCGTGCCGGCTGTCAAAGCGACCCTGCCGTCCGCCACCTTCACCGGGCCGTTTCAGTTGGGCCCGGGCGGATTCAGCCTGACCCTTTCGCTGCAAACCAACTTCAACTACCGCATCCAGGCCACGACCAATCTGGCCAGCCCCGTCGTCTGGACCGACCTGACCAATTACAGCGCCATCAATTCGTCGCTCAACTTTACCGACCGCGCGGCCACCAATTACCGCCTCCGTTTCTACCGCGTCATATCACCGTGACGGGAACCGGGGCTGGAGTGCTGGATTAATGGCGCTTTGCCAATGAAATGCGCCAATTCGCACGCTGGCCCCGGTGCGCTCCGACGGCAGTGCCGGTGACCAAGACCGTTGGTCCGATAATGACATTTCTCTTATTTGACAGCGCGGTCGATTTGCGCAATCTTGCGTTGTAACTAAACGGTGACTTATGAAAAAACGAACCGCTTCCCGCCTGTTTCAGGCCTTGATCATCACCGCTGTGCTTGCTCTGGCAGCGCGCAACGTTACGGCACAGGATGCCACCACCAGTGCCGCCTCAACCGCACCCGTGCAATTGTCCTACGGCGTCTCGCAGATCATCCAGCTTTCCAAGGCGAACGTCAGCGAGGCCACCATTGTCAACTATGTCCAGAATTCCGGCAGCAGCTACGGACTGGACGCAAACCAGATCGTTTATCTGAAGCAGCAGGGCGTTTCCGATGCCGTCATCAACACCATGCTCAACCAGCCCCGGCCGGTGGCGCAGCCAGTGTCGCCGAATTACTCGATCGCCAGCAGTGTTCCGACAGCGACCGTTGTCACGCAACCGGCGGTGACGTATGTCCCGGCGCCATCCTCGACGGTGTATGTTATCCCGGACACGCAGACGTATAACTACAACGCCTATGCGTATCGTCCGTATTATGGCGGCTATTATTATCCGTGCTACCGCCCGGTTTATTACAACCGCTGCAACCCCAGCGTGTCATTTGCCATCGGTTTCGGTGGCGGCTATCGCGGCGGCTGGGGCGGTGGTTGGGGCGGTGGTTGGGGCGGCTACCACGGTGGCGGCGGCTGGCATCGCTGACGTTGAGTTTGGAACATTGCCCAACCAACCTCCAAAATCCAACTCCGATAAATCGCGAGCAGGCATCGAACGCCGAATGCCGGATCGTTCTGGTTACAGAACAATTCGACGTTGAAAGATGAGCGTTTGATGTTTCCTCCCGGGTTTGTTCCGCCGTCCTTTCTTTACGGCACGACCAGCCGTGATTAAATTCGCCTGCAACCACGGACCAAAATGAACAGACTATTTCTCCTCTGCGTGGCCTTGAGCTTGGCCTGCCTCAGCCCATTCACGTCACGCGCCGCCGACCTGACCAATCCTCCGGCTGCGGGTGGTAAAAAGTTTACCTACGTCCTCGTGCATGGGGCCTGGGGTGGCGGCTGGGATTGGAAACCCGTGGACCAGATGCTCACTACTGACGGCCACAAGGTCTATCGTGCGACGCTGACGGGGCAGGGTGAGCGTTCCCACCTCGCCAGCACCAACATTGACCTGGACACGCATATTCAGGATGTCGTCAATGTCATCCTGTGGGAAGACCTGCACGATGTGGTGCTCGTCGGACACAGTTATGGCGGGATGGTCATCACCGGCGTGGCCGACCGCGTGCCCGATCGCATCAAACACGTGATTTATATCGATGCCTTTCTGCCCAACGACGGGGAATGCGCTAATGCCATTCGCCCCCGCACCGCCGCCAAACTGAGCTTGAATGACGGCTTCTTGATTCCCACCTGGGTTACGAACCACACCCCGCCGCCGCACGATGTGCCGCATCCGGCGAAGACGTACAGTGAGCCCATTTCCCTGACCAATCAGGCGGTGGCCGCCAAATTGCCGACGACCTACATTCTCACCGTGGACAAAGGCAAAGCGCCGGAGCAGGACGAATTTTATTCGTTTTATCAGCGCGCCCAGGCCCGGGGTTGGACGGTGATGATCATGGAAGGCGACCACAACGTGCAACGGTCGCATAAGCAGGAGTTGGTCGGCCTGCTGGAATCAGTGCCCTGACACATGGTCGCACCGGCCCCCGGCGCCGGCAGCCCCGTTCAACACACCCGGACGGTTTCCAGATTCAGCAGCGCGCCGAGTTTTTCGATTTTGTCCGCGATGTGTCCGGTGCCAATGGCGCAATGGTGTGCCGGGCCGGCCTTGGCCCACGCATTGATGAACGCCTTCGCGCCTGGGGAAAAACGGTAACGGCTGTTGGTGTTGCCAATTTGCAGAACGGGACCGGGGACGGATTCGCCCTCCGCCACGAGCAATGACAGTTTGCCACCGGTGCCTTGCACGACGGAAAGCAGCGTCACCGGCCCGTGTTTCACGGTCATCTGAATCGAAAGCCCCTTGCCCGGCTTGCCGTGATAGACCGGCAAAGGGACCAGACCCACCCGGCCCTCCGCGACGGCAAAATGCGCCGGGCCATCGTGACCCAAAAACACCACGTCGTCCTTGAAATCCGTCAGGTAAAACTCCGAGAACGATCCGCCTGCGCCGAACAGGTCCATGATTTTCATGGCCTGGACATTTTTGATTTCGCACTCGCCGGCCACCGGCACGTGCTGCCCGGTCAGCAACGTGTTGCCGGCGATGACCGATGTGACGATGTCGCGATATGCATGGCCGGCCTCGCCCTCGTAATAGTAGGCGAGCGAGCCGAGGTTGTATTTTCTGACCAGGGCGTCGAGCGCGCAGGAGGTTTTTGTCGCGCGCCCGAGTTCGTGGCTTTCGCACTCGCGGGACACTTCAAACTCGCGGCGGAACTGCGCGAGCTTGGCCGCCAACTGGGGTTTGGTGACGGCCTCACGCAATTGGTGCAGTTGACACATCTCCAGCAACTCAAAGTGGTTGCCAAAGATTGCGGATTGCTGCGTCATGTCGCTGTAAACATCGAGCATCCCGCAATAATAGTGGCCGAGCACGCCGACCCGATTGTCGCGCATGGCCGCGGCCACCTTCGCCGCCGCCAACCAGTCGCGGATTTCCGTCCACGCCTTCTCGTCCTGCAGATGCCCGGTGACAAGGTGATACCGGATGCCGGCGCGGTTGAACACGCAGGCAATCTCCGGGGCGGAACACGACTGGCAATGCTCCAGCCAGAGGCCGGTCATCAAACCCCGGTCACCGAGCGCGTTGAACTTTTCGTAGTCCAGCTGCGGCACGGGCTGAAGATTCAGCACGACCACGGGCACCCCGGCTTGTTGCACGACCGGCAGCACGGTGGAGGAAAGCGCGTAGGTCGAGACATGGAGAAAAATCAAGTCCACCTCTTCGCGGCGGAATTTTGAGGCCGTGGCACGAGCCTTGGTCGGATTATCCACCAATCCCGCATCCACCAATTCAATCGCGCTCTCCCGCAAGCGCCCGGCGATTTGCTTCTGATGACCCGCCAGCCGGCTCTTCAACCCTTTGAATTGCGGCCAATACGTGTCCAAACCGATGCCAAAAAGACCAATTCTCGTTTTGCTCATTGTTCGTTCCTTCCATCCCGGCAACGGAGCGCCGAGCTCCAATTCAGCACGAACGGTTTACGATATCTGCACCCCAACGCGCGGGTTGGAAATGGGGGTTGCGACCCGCCGGGCGTAAGCATGACGAAAAGGCCATGCTGATGAAAGGTTTTCCCGATGACGCCTTTGGGTGGAATCAATGATATCCCTCGGGGAGCGGCGCGGCGTTGCCTAAATCGCACCTTTGTGGTCGCCGGAATTCACGCGGGGTCAAGCCGGTCAGTTTGTGAAGTGACCGTGAGATTCGTGCTTGGGCCGCGGGAACTTTCGTCAAGGGTCCCGCCGCTCAACGGACAATGGAAACGCACCCGACAACCAGTCTTTGGCTTTTTGTGTCCGCATTTTACCGGGGTTGCGTGGGAGACCGGCGCTGCGAATGGTCGTTGGCCGTGGACACGATCAATCTATCTGGCGATAGTGGGCAGGAGAAAAGGGGAACTTTTGGGGAGCATGGCTGGACAATTACCGCCGGGTTTGATTGGATGCCCGAAACGGCATAATTCATGAAACGAGCAACCCGTAACCTCGAACATGCCTACGCGCTCGCCCGCGACCGCTATCTGGCGCTGGAGGTGGATCCCGAAGCTGCGCTTAAAACCCTCGCCCGCATCCCGGTCTCGCTCCACTGCTGGCAGGGCGACGACGTCGGCGGCTTTGAACATTTTGGCGGAACGCTGGGTGGCGGCCTTGTGGCCACCGGCAATTATCCGGGCAAGGCGCGGACGCCGGATGAGTTGCGCGACGACCTGAAAAAGGCCTTTTCGCTCATCCCGGGCAAACATCGCCTCAATCTCCACGCCTGCTATGGCGAGTTTGGCGGCAAAAAAGTGGACCGTGATGAGATCGAACCTGAACATTTCGCAAACTGGGTTGCTTGGGCGCACGAACAAGGACTTGGACTGGATTTCAACCCGACGTGTTTTTCACATCCGAAAGCGGCAGATGGCTTTACCTTGAGTCATGCTGACAAGCGCATCCGAAAATTCTGGATCGAACATTGCATCGCCTGCCGATATATTGGCTCGGCAGTGGGCAACGCCCTCAATAATCCCTGTGTGACCAATGTCTGGATTCCGGATGGCATGAAGGACACGCCTGCTGACCGCAACGCTCCACGTGAGCGCCTGGCAGAGTCATTGGACGAAATATTCAAAAAGCCCCTTAAATTCAATCTCGACGCGGTCGAACCGAAACTGTTCGGCATCGGCAGCGAAAGTTACGTGGTCGGTTCGCATGAGTTTCACCTCGGCTACGCGGTCAGCCGGCAGAAGCTGCTGACGCTCGATGCCGGTCATTACCATCCCACCGAGGGCATCGCGGACAAGATCTCCGCGGTGCTGCAATACCTGCCGCAAATCTTGCTGCACGTTAGCCGCGGCGTGCGCTGGGACAGCGACCATGTGGTCATCCTGAACGATGATTTGCAGGCCATTGCCCGGGAGATTGTCGCGAACGGTTTTGTCGATCGCGTCCATATCGGGCTCGATTATTTTGACGCGAGCATCAATCGCGTCGCCGCCTGGACCCTCGGCACGCGCAACCTGCTGCGCGCCCTGCTGCTGGCCTTGCTGGAACCGACGCCAAAACTGCGGGCCGCCGAAAATGCCGGCGACTACACGACGCGGCTGGTTCTGCAGGAGGAAATCAAGTCGCTCCCGTTCGGCGCCGTCTGGGATTTTTATTGTGAATCAAAAGGTGTTCCCGTGGGTGAGGCGTGGCTCGCGGAAGTGAAGCGCCACGAGAAAAATGTTTTGAGCAAACGCAGCTAAAAACCGAACCCAACCATGCAACCGAACCCTTTGCTTGGTGTCGTCTATCACTGGCTGGGCGGCCTGTCGTCCGGCACGTTTTATGTGCCTTACAAGGGCGTCCGCCGATGGTCGTGGGAAACGTTCTGGCTCGCGGGCGGGATGTTCAGCTGGCTCATCTGCCCGTGGATTGGCGCGCTGGCCTTGTCCAGGGATCTCCTGGCGGTGCTGCAGGAAACCTCTGCCTATACCTTTTGGATGACCTACCTGATGGGTGCGCTGTGGGGACTCGGTGGTTTGACGTTTGGCCTGACGATGCGTTACCTCGGCATGTCGCTCGGCATGGCGGTCGCGCTGGGCTATTGTGCCGCGTTCGGCACGCTGGTCCCGCCAATTGTGAAAGGTGAATTTGCCGCCAAATTGCTGCAAACACACGGCGGCAACATTTGTTTTCTGGGTGTCTTGATTTGCCTGGCCGGCATCGCGCTTGGCGGTGTCGCCGGCGTGCGCAAGGAGCGGGACATGGGCAACGACGGCAAATCTTCGGCCATCGCGGAATTCAGCCTGGGAAAGGGGCTGGCCATCGCAACTTTCTCCGGGGTCATGAGTTCATGCTTTTCCTACGGGTTCCAGTTTGGCGATCCCATCGCCAAAATCTCCGCCAGCCATGGCACCGGGCCGCTGTGGGTCGGCCTGCCGGTCATCCTGGTGATTTTGCTGGGTGGTTTGACCACCAATTTTGTCTGGTGCGTGCTGTTGAACATCAAGCACCGGACCGGTTATCAATATCTCGCGTCGCAGGTCCGCGCGGAACACGCGCATCACGGCGGACAGGGTGGCGGGGAACCCGCTCCGGCAGGCGCCACCACCGGCGCGCCCGCCGACCTGAAAATTCCCGTGCTCGGCAACTGGTT
The DNA here is from genome assembly GCA_049280815.1 of Verrucomicrobiia bacterium. Classification (GTDB taxonomy): domain Bacteria; phylum Verrucomicrobiota; class Verrucomicrobiia; order Limisphaerales; family UBA11358; genus UBA11358. Next base: position 55,188 of record JBAPQW010000053.1, read on the forward strand.
TTTCTGCGCGCTGGCCGGAACCTTCTGGTATTTCCAGTTCTTTTTCTACCAGATGGGCGAGAGCCAGATGGGCAACTACAAGTTTTCCAGTTGGACGCTGCACATGGCGAGCATCATCATCTTCAGCACGTTGTGGGGGATATTCTTCAAGGAGTGGCGCGGGGCAAAGACCCTGACCCAATGGCTCGTTGGGATCATGCTTCTGTTTCTGGTCGGATCCACCGTGATCATCGGCTGGGGCAACAAGATTTCCGAGGACGCGGCCCGGGCGCGCGCCGTGCCGATCGTCCAAACCCTCCGGCAATAAAAAGCAGCGTCACGCTTTCCAGATGGAGTTGAAGGCCGGCGCAGTGGAGGAATGCGAAAAGCCTCGCGACGAATTCTGGCCGGATGGGGGTGTCGGGCTTCGAGCCCGGCCATAAATCCGATCAAGGTGGGCTGGCTGACTTCCCGGATGCGGTCTCCGCAAATTGTTTCAGCTCGGCGATTTTCTGTTTGAAGACCGTTTCGCGGTCGTAGCCGGTCGCCCCATCCTTGCCATACGGAATGAAGCAGACCAGCTGCGAACAATCGGCGGTGGTCACCGCCATCTTGGGATCGAACGTGCCGGCCGCGGGGCCTAAAATGCCCATTTTGGCCGCCGCCGGAAGATCATTCAGTTCGCGTTCATGACTCACAAACACCAGCACGAGCGCGTTGTGAAACGTCGTGTAAAACTGCGCCAGAGCGTCCTTGCTTCCCTTGCCCATGGGCCGGGCGGGCTTGTTGAAAAACTCGTCCCCAACCACCACAAATCCGATCATTTTGTTTTCGGCTCCGGCCTTTTGCCTGGCCGCGGCCAGGTTGTCCAGCGGGAAGGCCAGGCTCTTCTGCAAATCCACGGGCTTGTTCTGCCGCGCCAGGAAAAGCCCCTCTTTAAACGGGTCGTAATGATATTTTGTCTTGACGGTGTCGGGCAGATGATTGTAGGGAACCTTGATGCGCGAAACCCCGGTATCGTAACTGAACACGATCCCATCGGACATCACCTGCACATCGCTGATGTCCTTGTAGGTCCGACCCTCCAGGGTCTGGATGTCTTCGGCCGGACATTGCGTGAGGGCCAGGCCCAGGACCGTGCAAAACCATAACGTCTTCATAACTTTTTTCAGCAATTTGATCGCGGACTCGATTCCGTTTCAATCCCGCCAACCGTTCCTGTCCAGAATATAGGAGCCGAAGGAATTTGACCACGGATGAACATGGATTTTACCGGTAGAAATATTTATCCGCGGAGACGGCTGGGTCACCGGTCACCGGTCAATTTCCTGGCTGCGCGCTCACAAATTCGTGATGTAACCGGGCGTAAACCCCGCCCTGCCGCAGCAAACTGTCGTGCGTGCCGCGCTCCACAATCCGTCCCTGATCCAGCACCAGCACCAGGTCGGCCCGGCGAATGGTGCTCAGCCGGTGCGCCACGACGAATGACGTCCGCCCGCGCAGCAGAATCTCCAGCGCCCGTTGCAATCGCGCCTCGGTGACGGTGTCAATCGCGCTGGTCGCCTCGTCCAGCACCACGATGCGCGGGTCCGCCAGCATCGCGCGCGCGAAACATACCAGCTGGCGCTGACCGAAGGACAGGGCCGCCCCACGTTCCGCCACCTGCGTCCGTAATCCGTGCGGCAGGGCCTCGAGCAAGTCCGCGCAATCCAGCGCCTCCAGCGTCGCGCGCACCTCGGCTTCCGCCGCCTCCGGCCGGGCGAACCGGATGTTGTCCAGCACCGTGCCGGAAAACAGAAAGTTGTTCTGTTGCACGCTGCCCATCTGCGCCCGCAATGAGGCGCTGGTCACCGTGTTCAAGTCCAGGCCATCGACCAGCACCCGTCCGCCCGTGGGCAGATAAAATTTCTGGAGCAAGCCCACCAGGGTGGTTTTGCCGCTGCCGGTATGCCCCACCAGCGCCACCGATTGTCCCGGCTCCGCCGTGAATGAAATGCCGCTCAACACCGGACGGCCCGGTTTGTATTCGAAATGCACCGCCTGGAATTCCACCCGGCCCCGGATGGCGGACAATGGTTTCGCGTTCGCCGCGTCCACCCATTCCGGTTTCTGGTCCAGCATCCGGAACAACCGCTCCGCCCCGGCCATCGCCATCAACGCCTGGTTCAATTGATTGCCGATCACCTGTACCGGGTCGAAAAAGAGGTTCGCCAGGAAGAAGAACATCACCAGGTCGCCCACCTCCATGTGCAGCCAGCCGTGCCAGCGCAACGCGCCGAACGCACCCAGCAACGCCATCGCTCCGAGGAAAAGCTGGCTTTTCAACTGCAACAACGGCACGAACACCGCCGACGCCTGGGCCACGCCCACGTTGTTCTCGCCGTGGACGTCCACCAGCCTCTGGAAGAAACCCGAGTTCACCTCGTGCCGCACAAATGCCTGTGTCACCCGGATGCCGCTCACCGATTCGGCGAGCGTGGACGACACGCGACTCCAGGATTCCTGCACCTTGCGCAGCCGCCGGCTCATCTCCTGCCGGTAGTTTTCGTTCAAGATCCAGATGACCGGCGCCATGACGACCATCAGCGAAAACAGTTTCCAATCGTACCACGCCATCAGCACCGCCGAGGTCGTCATCTGCAATCCCTGCACCACCAGCACGAACGCCACGTCCTGCACCCCGGCGCGCACGCTGTCGATGTCCGACGTCATCCGGCTGATGATGCGGCCGAACTTGGTCTGGTTGAAAAACGACATCGGCATCGTCATCAGCTTGCGGAACAAATCCGATCGCATGTCATGCACCACCGCCTCGCCCAGTTCGAGCGCGAACCGCTGGCGGAAATGGAAATTCACCACCGTGAACAGGGCCAGGGCGAAGTACCCCGCCGCATACCCGTAAATCCCGGTCAAATCCTTGCCCGCAATCGGTCCGTTGATGGTGCGGCCGATCAGCCACGCCAGCGCGGGCAATTGCAGGCCGCGGGCAAACGTGAGGACAAACAGCCAGTTGCGCTTCGCGGCGTAGGGCTTGGTGTAGGTGAAAATCCGGCGGATCAGCGTCATTTGCAGCGGCGCCTTGTCCGCTTCGCGCTCCTCCATCGGATTGTAGTACGTGATCGCCTCCCGCGCCGACAGGTCTCCCCTGGCGACATCGTCGCCCGGTGATTTGATGTTCGCTGGCGTGCTCATGACTGGAAGAGCCCATTCTTTGGTAGGGCTGCGCTGCCGCGCCGCCACGCCGAGCGGCAGCTCGGCCCTACCACGCCCCATTGGCCGTTGGATGTTCGATGCTGGAGGTTCGATGTTTCCATCTTTCAATTTCCTTTTCCACTTTCGACCTCCCCCAGGTCCATGATCTGCAGCAGCGCCGTTTCGTGATACGGCCCCGGTCGATGCACCAGTTCCGCGTGCGTGCCCGACTGCGTCAACTGTCCGTCCTCCAACACCAGGATCAAGTCCGCCCGCCGCAGCAAACTCAGCCGGCCCGACACCACAAATGTGGTCCGCCCCGCCATCGCCTCGCGCAACGCCGACACAATCTCATTCTCCGTCCGCGCATCCACCGACGCCGTCGGGTCGTCGAGGATGAGGACCGGCGGTTGCAGCAACAAGGCCCGGGCCAGCGCCAGCCGTTGACGCTGTCCGCCCGACAAATCCACGCCCGATTCCCCCAGCACCGTTTCGTAGCCGTGCGGCAGCGCCGTGATGAAGGCATGGGCGGACGCGATCCGCGCCGCGCGTTCGATTTGTTCCATCGTGGCGTGCGGATGTCCAAACGCGATGTTGGCCGAAACGGTGTTCGAAAATAAAAAGCTCTCCTGATATACAATCCCGATCTGCCGCCGGTATGCGTCTAGGTCCAATTCGCGCAAATCCTTTCCATCCGCCAGGATGCGTCCCGCGAGCGGGTCATAAAAGCGCGGGATCAAACCGAGCAGCGAACTTTTGCCCGTGCCCGTCATGCCGAATATGCCGATGACCTGGCCGGGTTTGGCTTCGAACGACACGTCCGCCAGCACCGGTTTGTCCGCGTGATAGCCGAACGTGACCTTTTCGAACACCATCCGGCCCGTGAGCCGTCCTGGCTTGACGGCATCCGGCCGGCTTTCCACCTCCACCGGCGTGTCCAGCACCTCGAACACCCGCCGTGCTGCCGCGAGGCTCTGCTGCACCGAGTTGGCGATTGTGGAGATGGTCGCCACCTGCCCGGTGAATTGCTGGAGCAAGCCTGCGAACACCACCAGCCCGCTGCCGAGCGGAATCCGCCCCTGCACATACAGCCACCCGCCGTACGCAAACAAAATCACCAGGCTCAACTGCGACAACATCTGCGTGCCCGGGGTGAAGATTGACAAATCCCGGAAAATTTTCCGCTGTTGCGACGATACCTGAAGATTCGCCTCCTCGAAGCGCCGGATCTGGTGCGGCTCCGCGGCGAACCCCTTCACGGTCTGCATCCCGCGCACGCTCTCGCTAAACAACAAGATCATATTGTCCGTCAACTCTCGATTTTGCAGGTAACCCGGGCGCAGCCGGGCCGAATAATAATGCGCCAGCCACCACAACGGCACCGACACGCACAGGCACGCCACAGTTAGCGACGGCTGGATGCGCCACATGAAGACCGCATAGGCCACCAGCGTCAGGAGCATGGTTGCACCCTGCAACAACACGCCGTCCACGAACAATCGCGTGTTCTGCACATCGCCCGTCACCCGGTTGAATATCGAATTGGATCCGTGGACGTCGAAGAAGCTGAAGCTCAGCCGCTGCAGCTTGGCGTAGAGCTGCGCGCGGAGCTCCGGCACGATTTCACCCTGCGTCAGCCGCGCGGTGATCATGTTGTAGGCGTAAGTGAACCCGGCGCGCAACACCGCCTGCACCACAATCGCCAGCGCCAGCGCCGTGACCACCTGCAAAGCCGACCAACCCGGCGGGGGGGTCCAGCCGAATGGATAAACCGGCGGGGGCAGCGTCGGGTCGAGCGCGTACCGGATGATGTCGATCACCACGCCCAACAATTTGAGTCCCGCGATGCCGAGCAGCAGCAGCACCACGCTCAAAATCAGCGACCACAAGCAATCTGCGCGGAACCGCCACGCCAGGGCCAGGAGCCGGCGGACCAGTTCGCCCGTGGGATACCGTTCGTCGTCGGCGGCGATATTGGCTGTTCCGGTTGTTTTCAGAACCCGTAACATGCCGCAGCTTTGGCTTGTAATCGAATCAAAAAAGAGACGCGAATTTTCTCGAAGACGAATTTCAATAACAAAGCCGCCACGAGCGCAAAGAAGAATTCACGGAGCGAGGGAATGACAAAGAAGCCATGGCGTCTTTGCGCCTTTGTTGTTAAACCCGTATTTTGTTTGTGTCACCTGTCACCTTTTGCCCTTACTGCCCTTTGATTCTGAAATAGCCCGCCACCTTCGTCATCGGTACGCTGGCGTTTTGCAACCCCGTCGTCAGGAGGTCGTTCCACGGGCCGGCCGGCACTGTGTCCGTTCTTTGCACCACAAACGGCGGGGTGCCACCCGTCCAACTCAGGTTCAGATTCGTGCCGGCTGGCGCGGCCGATAAATTCATGGGGTTTGACACGGTAACCAGCACCGCGTCGTAAGCCACCGCGTGGATGCCGTCATCGGCGCTCAACTCGAGGGTATAAACGCCCGGTGCGCTGAAGGTCGCTGGCGTGTTCGTCTGCACCGCGTTTCCAAACGTCACCGTGCCCGGCCCGGAATACAGCTTCCACTGGATCAGCGGCGGGGTGTTCGAGAAACTCACGAAGCCCGGCAGCGAGGCTTGTTGCCCAAAGATGACCGTCTGGTCCGGGCCGGCGTTGGCCACCGGTGCGCCCGGTGAACGGGGACCGCCATTCGTCCCGGTGGTCTGGATGACCTCGAAATTGGTGGCGCTGATGCTGGTCAGGTGATTGAAACAACCCGATGGCCAGCGGTTGTCCGGCGTCACCGAAATGGAAAAGAAACTGCCGTTATCGGCCACCATCGCGCCGTATTTCTTCAACCCCAATAGCACCGCCTTTTCCTCCTTCGTCCAGTTGGCCGGGATGACGAAGCCCGATTTCAATCGCAACCGCTGGCCCATCGCGGGCAGGTTCGTGCTGGTGTTGCCCGACGGCGCGGCGTAGTGCGTGGCCGGATAAATATACGTGTTGTAACGCGATTTCTTCACGACGATCCGGCACGCGTGCTCCACCATGCCTCGCTCCGCCTCGTCGTAACGCACCAGCGCGGAAAACATCGGGAAGCCCGCCGCGTCACCCGAGGTCAACCCGTTGGGGCGCAGGCCGTTTGTGTTTAAATTGAAGATTGCACCGTTCGCCGCCTGCCAGTTCGTGCTCACCAAAACTGCCATCCACGTTTCCCAGCTCACCCCATTGCCCGGTTGCACGATGATGGAATGCCGGTCACTGCCGTCGGCGTTCGTCTGCCATTGCGCCAGGGTCTGCGTGCCCGTACCCGCCGGCCACGTTTCAATCGGCATGTTTGTCGGAATCGGATAAAGGCCGTAAGGATAAGTTCCGCCGTTCAGATCCGAATCGTCAGGATATGTGACGAACTCGAATGGCACGAGCGGCTGATTGTCCGGCACGAGCACGAAGTTCATCTCGAACTCGGGCGTCAACACCGCCCGGCTCGCGCCCAGGTCCGAGATGATCTGCGCGATCATCGCGTCCGAATTCACGAGCACCGGCCGGTTGGAGATGCATTCGTTCCACGGATTGGTCACCGGAAAGATCTGCAGGGCCGACACCATGGCGTCGGCGTTCGTGGTGTTAAACAGGATGGCATTGGTGACGGCGGGCAGGGGACCGAGAATGCGTCCTTCCTGGTTGATGCGTTCGTTCGCGGCGTGCAGAAGAGAGGTGTACAACATCCCAACCAGGACCGTTACAACTAGGCGTTTCATTACAACAAAAAACAACTCACCTCATCGTAAGCATTACACGTGCCCGGACGCATTGACGCGAATTTCAGGGATGAACACGAATTTCGTAAAACCGCGGTCTGAAAACCAGACGCCTCAAACGATCGGAAGGCAGATAAGCCATGTCTTAAACTGCGGAACCTGATGTCCTGGGATCCTCCGTCTCTGGACGGCGGGATCCGCTGGGGCCATGTTTCCAGGAATGCAACGATGACGACGGGCTGCCGCTTCGTCGGCGGCTTTGGTCACCCTTTAAGCTTCGTCGGGAGCGTAAGATTCCAGCAGGCCGCATTTGGTGCAGCGAAAGATGCGAACCCGGAGCGCTTTTTTGCCGTCGGTCTTGACGGCGCCGAGAAAACCGAACTGTGGCGCTCCGGCGATCCAGGTGGTGACGCCTTTCGAACTCTGGGCCTCGGAAGCCACAAACCCTTCCTCTATTTCGCCGCCGCATTTGGCACACTTGGTTGGGGGTATCATTGTAAATTGGGCCGCCGGGCGACCTTGGGGACGCCCTTATGCCATTGTGTCCGGTTCACAGCTGTAAAAATTCTACAGGCATCGACGTTTGTCCAGCAACTTTTGGTCCACTTCAGGCCTTGTGGCGTGGGCTCAAACGACCGCAAAGCACCCAATATCCCCACGGACGCCTCAATCGCCGGGCACCGAATACACCTCATTCAAAACCAGAGGTATCGCAAACTCAGCAGTTGAAAAGCCGTGCTGGCCCGCGGTCAAAGCATTTCGGCAGTGGTCGATGGGCTATTTGTTCCCGAGCAGTTTCGCTTTCTGGGCTTCGTATTGTTCGGCCGAAATGGCTCCGGCGTTCCTGGCCTGCTGCAGATCGATCAACTGCTGGCCGAGGGTGGGGTTTTGATACTGGGCTTCGCTCTTGGAGCCGCCGCCCAGATGCAAATCCAGGCAGCCAGTCAGCAATAACATTGCGGCCAATGCCATCAAGGCGGTTTTGGATATCTTTTTCATAAGCACATTGTATTTGAATGTATTTTGGTTTGAGTAAATGCGATGAGTCCAACTTTGAATCCGCTGACTGGGGCTGTCAAGATCTCAGCCTGGGCTTGTCATCCGTCGGGGTTTACAGCGCGCAAAGTCGTGAGGTCGAACAACGACAACCACAGGTCCGCCGAGTTATTGAAGACAAAAACCGGAGTCCCAAGCATTACTTCACCGGAATCCAGGTATCGTCCGGATCGTAAGTCGTCATGGCACCGGCGATTTTCGCAGTCTTGGGGCCGAGGTTCTTTTGATACATCAGGCCTTGTTGATTGACGATGAAGGTCATCATGCCCGTGTCACCCCATTCGGCCGGCCAGGCGACCAGGGCAAATCCGGCAATCATGCGGCCGTTGATGATGTAATCATACTTGCCGCCTGGCGCATGTTTTCCCTGGCGCGTCAGGACCTTGAAATAATAGCCGTGGTAAGGTGCCAGCTCGTCGTTCAGCATTTTGGCCGTGCGCTGATAACCTTCCACGCGGGCCTGCGCCACGAGCGGCCCCAATGGACTCAAATCCTCGCCCGGTTTCGCCGGCCAGAACAGACCATCATGAGTGCCGGGTGTGCTGCGCAGGAACTGCGCGTAGGCGAGCACTCCGTCCCCCAAACGATCCTGGTCGGCATATTCGCGCTGCGCATCCACATATGCGTTACAGACATTGATCGCGCCTGTTTCGTCCATGCCGATGCGGCGCGCGAGAATTTCCTGCCTGCCGGCGGCGGTGTCGAAGAACCATTGCCCGTCTTGTTTCACCAGTGGAATGGGAAACGGCCAGCCGTCCGCGCCAATCTCCAGCGTGATGTTGGCGTCCGAATTGGTGATCAACAGCGTTGTCTCCGCCAGGCGCTGGACAAAGATTCTGTATTCTGCGGTGGCCTGGACGGCATCCGGCGAAATCAAATCATGCCCGGTCGGCCCAAAAATTGAATGCAGGGCATTGGTGTCATGATTCCCCGCCGCCAACACCAGCGCGTTGACGGCATCCTGCGGCGCGGCGAAAGTCTGTTCATCCGCGGCTGCCGCGCCCAACGGCAGCGCCAGCGCCAGCAGCGCCAGGCCTGAACCCGCTGCGAGCGGCCAAATGCATCGCAACCATGAATGACGGTTGAGTTTCATGAGCGGTGATGTTGGGGTGGCAATCATTGGGTTGAAAGGTTCAATGCCGGTTTTGTGGACCTGAACTGTGCCCGCCCCCGCCGCCGCCGGAAGATGGGGCCGGTGCCGGCCGCGGAACCGGCGCAGAATGAGTCGTCGTTCCCATGCTTTGCTGACCGCGATTGCTATAGGTTCTGGTGTCGTGTGAACTCTGGATGCCAATAAACGCGCCGGTCGATTCCGTCCGGCTGACAGGTTGTGAATGTTCAACCGGAGCCGGTGTGGGTCGGGCGACCGGCGTCGAATATCGGTTTGCCGGTGCTTCCGGATGGCCGGCCGGGGGCGGTGTCCGTCGCGGAGCCACCCCATCGGACACGGACCGTCCCACCGTGGCCAACACGGGCTGGCGATGAGGAACGGCATAGCCCCGATCGCCATGATTCACCCCGGCCGCGCCCGGATAATTGCCCCGACGCCAGACGGTCGCGTGACCCCGGTCCTGATCCCGATCATGCGGCGGCTCATGCCACCAATTGGTCGGGCGCGGATGGTCGTGACCCCAGACAATGATATTGTGGTGCCCCCAGTCAAAATCGCAGTTCAGCCACCCGCCAATCGCAAACCCGATGCCGAAGGAGATAAAGGGTGAGCCATAGGCCGATTGATAATAAACTTGGTCCGGCTGATAGACCGGCACATAAATCACCTGTGGGTCAGCCGGAACAATTTCAATGTTGCCGCCGTCATTCACCACTTGTTGCTGCGGCGTGGATTGCAGGTTGCCAATATTGGAAGCCGACTGGCGCAGCCGTTGGATGGACTCCATCACTTCCTGCTGTTGATTAAGAAACGCCTGTCCCACGGCAGCCGTCCAATCCAGGTTGTCATCCATCCATTTCAAGACACTTGGGTATCGGGCCAGCGCCTGGACGCTGGGGTCCCAAGGTTGTTGGTCGATCTGGCCGGGGTCGCCGCCGCCGCTGACATAACGGTCGGCCAGCACGATTTGCGTGGACAGGGTGGAGGCCGGCAGGATTTGGGCGATCAACGGGTCGGGATACAGCGCAATCGGCCCCAGCAGCTGGTCGAGCTGCGGATAGCCCAGCGGTTGGTAGGCGTTCTGCGGGGGCGGAACCGCCTCTTGCGCCCGTGCGAACCAAGCTGCCCCGGTGAGCACACACAACAAAACCGCGATATGGAACAATGACTTCATCCGATTACAGGTAAAATTTCATCGTCATTACCCCAGACGCAATTGCCGCCCGACAGATTACAGCCCAAATCAAAATGAGTTTTGAGGTTATGATTGAACAATCGGGCGGCCATGGTTGTCGTGGTGTCGCGGTGGACACGCGCGCCGCCAGTAGCGCCCAATTTCGAAGCCGAAGAATCCAAAACTTGCGCGTGCGCCGCCTCCAGCTTTTTAAAAGCTCGCGTCCAGCCGCAGATCGCGGCGTGGCCGCCACGCGGCTCCCTGCGGGATAGATTCGGGGTCAAGAACATTTGGTCAGCGCTGGCATGATTTTCTTACTTATATGCCGGCAACGGCGCGCCCGCCATACGGTGTTCACCCCATGCAGCTTTACCGGCATTCGACCTGGAAGCCACAACCGCCCGGACGCGGACGAATTTGAACCACGAGGACACCATGAAAATTTCCTTTTTTCCCCGGCATCGCCCTTGTCCTGGCGGCTTGACGGGTCGAGTTGCTCCGCGCTCATGCCGATTTTGCTTTTGCAATCAAAATGGAATTGGCAAGGTTGCTGAATAGTATGACAAAGGATAAATGCTCTGCCGTGTTTCGCGCTGTTCGAAGGATCCAAGCTGGTTTCCCGGTTCGTTGCCTGGCGTTGCTCGCTTGGGCCACGTTTTTGACCGGTTGTTTTACGAATCAAGTCACGGATTTCACGCCCAAAAGCGGCATGGTTTGTGATGAAGTTCGCATCACCGGAAAATTTCATAAAGCTTTGGATTTTGGGGATTTGGACGGAGTCTGGTTCAACGGCGTCCACGCCAGGGCTTCCTTCCGGCATTATCCTGAGCCCAACGGTCCGCTGGAAATTCTTGCCATCGTGCCCGAACGCGCGAGCAACGGTCCCATCCGGGTCAAAATCGCGTCTGAAGAAGGCTTGCTCTTTGGCGTGAAGGGCCTCAATTACACTTTCCGCGACGCCTTTTCCGTGACCGGCTCGCCGACGATGCCGGTCATCAGTTCGTTTTCCGCCGAGCCCGCGACCATCAAAGAAGGCCAGTCGAGCACGCTGACCTGGCAGGTCTCGCCGGGGGTGGAGCAACTGACCCTCGCCGGAGCCGACGTTTCCGGCACCAACTCTGAATCGGTGTCGCCAACCACCACCACCCTTTATGAGCTCGTTGCCAAAAACGGCTTGTGCTTCCAGCGAAACCAGGCCCTGCTGGTGACGGTCATACCTTTGCCGAAAATCACGGCGCCGGGAAACCCGGTGTATCATCCCGGTGACACGCTCACCGTCAACGGCGAAGGCTTGGCCCAAACCAACGCCTCGACCAAGGTCATTCTCTCCCAGGGCGCAACCTCGGTTGCCCTGACCGTCGCTTCGCCCACGGAAAATCAACTCACCGTGCCCATCCCGGCCGCGTTTGTCGGCGGGCCGGTCAACATTCAAGCCGTGGTCGGCGCGGATGCCAGCAACACCAATGCGTTCACCCTGGAGGCGAAAAAGAATGGGCCGTTTGTTGATATCCAATCCAAAATTGGTTCTGCCAGCCAGACCTGTGGTTCCAAGCAACTGCAAATCTCCACCAATGTGCCGGGGTGGACCCTGCCGAACCTCGCGGTGTTCTCCCAAGCCGGCACCATCCTCGCGCAGCAGAACTTCCAGCCCGGGCTCATCGGCGGCGCGGCCTTTTCACCCGGCGGCGACGAGGCGGTTTCCGTGACGGCCGATCCCAATGGCTTTTCCGCCTCCTACGTGAATGTCATCGAGCGGTTCGCCACCCATTATAAATTCCAATTTCCCGTCAACATCATGGATGGCTTCAAGACCGCGACCGGCCGCTGGCATGTGCTGTTCAGCCCGGACGACACCCTGGTGATGATCAGTTCGGTCCCGTCGGGCGGTCCGGCGAAAATCGCCGTACAAGTCCACGACCTGTTGCGGCAGAAGAACATCGGCACGCTGATTCAAGCTCCTTGTGCCACCTGCGATCTGTCCGCCGAGGTGATGAACGGAAACACCGTGGTGGTCAAACTGGATGGGGCCGTGGTCGCCACCTTGCCGGTTTACTAGCCGGAAAGCTTCGCCGCGCCTCACCGTTTGGGCGGCTTGAGGGTTTCACCAAATACCCGGTCAACCATTTTTCTGAATTTGCTGTTCGCCCCCAGCATCTTTATTTCCTTTTGCGCCGCCGGGCCGGTGATCTCCTCCTCCAGCTCATACAACAGCTTCTTCAGCCGGTCGGAGCGGACCTGGAGTTTTTTGATCAAATCGTCCACCGCCCCGAGTTCGGTTCTCAAGGTTTCCGCAATGTTTCGTTTATTCATGATGCAGGTGACGGCATTGAAAGCTGGTTTGTTTGCACGACAGGACCAAGCCTAAACCCGCCCCTTCGATTGCACCAGCCTTGAACTGCTTAACAAATCCGGCGGGTCGAGACCTTTGACGCGAATTTCACGAATTCACATGAATTAATTCAGCCAGGAATAATGGGCGGCCATTGGCGCAATTTCCTTAAAAACGCTGGATTTAATGCGGGAGAAAAGTTGGCCGGCTGAGCAGCCAGAAAAACCCCATCGCCAGCAGGGCGCTGAGCAGCACGGAAAGTCCGACGAAAAACCGGATTTGTTTCTGATGCGCCGACAAACCTTGTTTTCCCCTGTGAGTGCGGCGGTATGCCATAATTATTTGCTAATAACCTGGGCAACGGCTCATCGGCCGCAAGGTGCTCAACCCAAAAACATAATGCTGCTTCAAGCCCGGCCGGGTCTGGCACTATTTTGGCTTAATCTGTTCCGGTATTGGCGCGAGTTTCCGGCCCCGTGGAGCCTCCCGGCCCGCGGCGGGTGAAGGCCTGCAAGGATGAATTCGAAAGCCGGCATCCATGGCACCCGGCCTCAAATCCCCAAAAAGCGCATCGAAAAGTTTCACCGGATTTGTTTTGTGCCTTTTATGCCAGATCGCGGATGAAAATCCGTGTCTTTCCGTGGTTTCAGACTCCGTGATTGTGACGACTAATTAATCAACCTGAATGGATAAGCTGTTGCTGTTCCGCAGGAAGGAAGGCTGGTCTGGCCAGCGGTTTGCTCTTCTGCCCGCATATGCAGGAGTTTTTCCCGCTGTTCAGTGTTGAAAAGGTCTAACCATGAATACCAAATCGATGAAATATTCCCTTCTGTCCATGTCTCTGGCGGCACTGTGGATTTGTGGCGGCGTCGGGTCCGCCGCCACGCTCACGGTCACACCCTCGGCTATCAGCAATACCTACAGCGGGGTCATCACCCTGGACATCACCGGTGTGACCAATGGCGAAAAGGTGGCTGTTGAAACCTACCTCGATCTGAACGCCAACGGTTCGATTGATCCCGGCGAGCCGATGATGGACGCCTTTAAAATCGCCGACGGCGGAGCCATGGTCATCGGCGGCATCACCAATATCAATGTCCCGTTCGACGGCAATTCCGCCACCGGGGCCATCACCACCACGCTGAATTTTGCGCCGCCGCTCGTACTCGAGAATATTGTGGGCCAGAAAATCTACCGCCTGGTCAGTCCCGGTGGAAATTTCTCGCCCGTGACGGCCACGCTGCTGGTGACCAACGCCGTCACCGGCCAGACCTTGAGCGGCACGGTTTACAGCAACGGCATCACGCCGCTCCCCAATGCCGTGGTCGTGGTCCTGCCGCCGAACGGCAACGGCTACACCGGCGCGGTGGTGGCCGACAGCAATGGACATTACAACATCAATGTCAATCCGGGCAGCTATGGGGTCATGGCGGCATTCCCCAATTTCATCATTGACCAATCGCTCGCACCGCAGGTGACCTTGACCAATGGCATGTCCGCCACAAACGATATCTCGCTGAACAACGGCACGATCACCCTTTCCGGCAATTTTTATGACGCCGGCAACAGCAACGGCATCGGCGGCATGATGGTTCAACTCGAATCCGGCAATCTGTTTGGCATTGGTTTCACCGACTCGAACGGCAATTACTCCGCCGCCGTCGCGCCGGCCTTCTGGAAAGTCAAACCGACCAAGGAACGGTCGCCCCGCCGTGCGTACGTCATTTCCCAACAATCTTTTCAGGTGGACGCCACCGGCGGCAACGTGACCAATGCCAATGTGGCCCTCTACACAGGCAACGCGCTTTTCTACGGCCGCATCACCGACAATGCCAGCACGCCGTTTGCGAACATTGAATTTGCCGGCAACGACTCGAACAACCAGTACAGCGCCAAAGGCTACGGCGATGCAAACGGTTATTACACGGTTGCCGTGCTGGGTGACACCAATCTCCTGGACACGACCAATTTCTGGAACAGCAATCCGGACACCACTGCCAACGTGGCACTCGCGAACTATGTCCTGAATGGTTTTGAATCCACAAACATCCTCGCCGGCCAGGCCATCCGGCAAGATTATGTGGCCCTGCCCGTCACCGCCTCCATTTCCGGCCAGGTCCGGGACAATCTCGGCAATCCGGTCGTCGGCGTCGAACTTTACGCCAGCACGTTCATCAGTGGCAACGGCTACCAGTCATTGAACGGGCTGACCGATAATTCCGGAAACTACACCCTCGGTGTGACGTCCGGCTCATGGCAGGTCTATTTCAGCATCAATGGCGGGAGTGGGAATGATTTGAGCAGCTTGGGCCTGGTGGATTATTTTGCACCTTACAACGTCACCGTCCCGCCCACCAACGCCGTGCGGAACATCACGGTTTATCAAAATGGCACGCCGGTTATCAGTCAGCCCCAGCGCTTTTCACCGACGCAATTCGGTTTCAACATCAACGGCGGCATTAATGTCAATTACACCGTGCAGGTCTCCCCCAACCTGGCCGGCGCCAGCTGGTCTTCGCTCTTCTCGCTCCAGTTGACCAACAGCCCGTTCCTTGTGGTGGACCCGAATGCGACGAACAGCCCGCGCTTCTATCGCGTGCAGAAAAACTAGGGAATCGCCCGGACACTGGCGCGCCTGACACGAAAACAAAATTCGGTGGGGCGAACCGCTCATCTTCACTTATCAGCGCTAATGAGCGCGAATTCGCGGTTAAGTTAAATTTCTTGGTGTGCTCTGGGTTCTCTGCGGTTGGAAATTCATTTCCCTGAAAATCCGCGTCCGTCCGTGCTCATCCGTGGTTAAAAACGCCTGATCCGATCCGGCTTTCTGATCAGCCCGCTCGCGATGTATCGGAGCCGGCTCGCGAAAGCTTTCGGAGTTCACTCGCGATTTATCGGAGTTGATTTGGGCGAGCCAGGCTAATTTGCCTGCAGGCGGAAGAACTCCGTCGCGCCGCCGATGGCGTTTGTATAAGGACTGGTGGCTCCGATCACATTGGTGTAAGTGCCCGTCACCAGCGGGGCCGATTGGAGGGAAAATACCGCTGCCGGATCAGTCCAGCTCAACACCACGGCATTGCCGACGCCTTTAATGCTGAGCGGGATGGGAACCACCGAAGACATCAACAACGAGAAAACCGTTCCATGCCCCGAAAGTCCGCCGTTCTCTGTGGTTCCGTAGAGCGTGCTGCCCGCCAACACCAACGTCGTGTTGGGACCCGCCCCGTCGCTGCCGCCGGTGAAATTCTTCAACACCGTGAAATTGTTGCCGGCCGTATCCAGCTTGAAAAGGGTTCCCTTGTCCGAACTCCCGCCATTGAACGTCGCTCCGTAAAGCGTCCCGCCGGACAGCAACAGGTCGCCCGGACCCGCCCCGCCGCTGTTGGTGCCCGCAAACGTGTGGAGCACGGTGAAACCGCTGCGGTCGGTGTTGATCTTGAACACGGTTCCCTGGCTGTTCGTGCCGCCATGATACGCCGTCCCGTACAGGGTGTTGCCCGACAAAACCAGGACCGTGCCCGGATTCGCCCCGTCGCTGCCGCCCGTGAAGCTGTAGATATTGGTATAGTGGCTGCCGTCGGTATTCACCTGGAACAGGTTTCCCACACCTGAACCGCCACCCTGGGTCGCTCCGTAGAGCGTGCTGCCCGACAACACCAATCCCGCCGTCGGAATGGAGCCGTCCGTGCCGTTAAAACTGTAAATATTCGTATAGCCCGTGCCGTCGGTGTTGATTCTGAACACCGATCCGTAACCCGACCCGCCTTGCGGTGTCATCCCATAAAGCATGCTGCCCGACACCACCAGGGCCGCTATCGGCGTGGCGGGGTCGGTGTTGGCGAAACTGTAAATATTGGTGAAACCGGTGCCGTCCGAATTCATCTTGAACACCGCTCCAAATCCGCCCGTGCCACCATATCGGGTTGTGCCATAAAACATGCCGCCGGACAACACCGGCACCGCCCGCGGATTCGCGCCATCGGGATTGTTGCCGCCTGAACCCTCGATTGTGAAATCATGGAATTCAGCGTAGCCGCTGCCATTGGTGCCAATCTCGAACAATGTGCCGTTGCCGTTCGTGCCGCCGTTCACCGTCGTGCCGAAGAGCGTGTTGCCGGACAACGCCAGGCCCGTCTGCGGATCCGCCGCGCCGCTGGTTTCGGTGAAAATACAAAGATCGGTCAGGCCGGAGCCGTTGGTGCTGACGCTGAACACCGTGCCATTGGCATAAGCGAAGACCTCCGGCAATATCCCGCCCGCCACCGTTGTTCCATAGAGCAGTCCGCCCGACAACACCAATCCGCCCTGCGGACCCCACCCGCCATTCCCGGTCAAACTGCAGACCGTGGCGAAGTTGGTTCCATTCGTGCTGATTTCAAACACGGTTCCAAAAAAACTGCCGACCCCGCCATTCCCGGTCGTTCCATAAAGCGTGCTGCCCGACAGCAACAGCTCCGCAAAGGGCGTAAACCCTTCGCCGTCGATAAAACTGTAGAGATTGGTAAAGCTGCTCCCGCCGGCGACACTCACCCGGAACACCGTCCCATCGTCGGAAAAGCCATCGCTGTCTCCATACGGCGTCGTTCCATAAAGCTGGCCGCCGGCCAGCACCAATCCGGCAACGGGATTGGCTCCGTCCGTGCCCGAGCCGCTAAAACTGTGGAGCCGGTTGAAACTGGTGCCATCGCTGCTGATGCTGAATACCGTCCCATCGCCCGAATCACCTCCGTACTGTGCCGTTCCGTAAAGCGTGTTGCCCGACAATACCAGTCCCGCCACCGGAACGCCGCCATCGCTGCCATTGCTGAAACTGTACAGATTGGTGAAGCCGGTGCCGTTGGTGTTCACCCGAAAGATCGTGCCGAACCCCGTGGCGCCGCCATTCTGGGCCGTCCCGTATAAAACCCCGTTCGAGACCACCAAGGCCGCCACCGGATTGGCGCCGTCGCTGTTGGTGCCGGTGTTGATATCGAGGGCCGTGAAACTTTTCAGCACGGCAAAGCTCGTGCCATTTGTATTGAGGCTGAACACCGTACCGCTGCCCCCGCTGCCGCCTTTCATCGTCGTGCCAAACAGCGTGCTGCCGGACAACACCAGGCCCGCCTGCGGACTCGCCCCGTCGCTGTTCGTGCCCGTCATAATGTCCGTGAGCGGGAAATTCTTGATCACCGTGAAGCCCGTGCCATTGGTCTGAATCCGGAACACCAGCCCCGCCGCGCCCGCCCCGCCATCCGTGGCGATGCCGTACAACGTGCCCTCCGGCCCCTGCGCCAGCGTTCCCCGGGCATGCAGCCCGGTCACGTTGATGTTGGGATTAAAAGTCTTGAGGACCGTGTAGGTTTGTGCCCCGGCCGCAGTCGCCAGCGATGCCAGCATCAGGCACAGCGATTTTGTGGTCAATTTCATGAATCGGTTCCTTTCTGATTTATCCGCCCCCTGACTTACCGCAGGTATTAAAGCGTGAAATGTGACCCGCGTCGAGTTAAATGAGCATTTCCAGGCCACAGATGGCCACAGATGAAACGCAAATAAAGACGTCTGTAAAAATCTGTGTCCATCTGCGGCTGGAACCCCATCTCCCAACTGCCATCTGCCATCGCCTAAATTCCCTAGATCCGCTTTTGCCTCGGTGAATAAGTCCCGCTTGACCAGATGCGCGCACGGGTTCAGAGTCCTTCTCATGCTCAGAAGGCATTGGTTTTCGGATTTGGTCCGTTGGATTTTTCAATCCCGGAATTTTTTTAAAGTGACCGGTATGGGAATGTTGTTGGCTGTCCCGGCCCACGGACAAATTTACGTGGTCAATGCCGGGAGCGGCACCATCGGTGAATATTCCCTCACCGGCCAGGCCATCAACACTTCATTCCTCACCGGTTTGAGCAGCCCCACCGGCATTGCCGTGTCCGGCGGCTATATGTATGTGGCGCAGCAGAATGGCACCATCCGCAAATACACCACGGCCGGATCCCTCGTAAACGCCTCATTGATCAGCGGTTTGTACCTTCCCTGGGGCATTGCCATATCCGGCAACAATCTGTTTGTGGCCAATGCCGGCGGCGAGTCGAGCACCATTGGGGAATATACCACCTCCGGAGCCACGCTGAACGCTTCGCTGGTGTCCGGCTTGGGCAACCCCACCGGATTGGCGACGGACGGGAATAATTTATTCGTGACTTGTTGGCATACCGGCACCGTCGGCATCTATACGACTTCCGGGGCGGGGATCAACACGTTCGGTGCCCCGGGGGCATATCCCGGAGGGGTGACCCTTGATGGGAACGGACACGTTTACGTGTCCACGCTGAACGGCGTGGGCGAATACACGACGGCCGGAGCGCCAATAAATACGACCCTCATTTCCGGCGGCTACAACAGCGGTATCGGCATCGCGCTGGACGGCAGCGGACATCTGTTCTGGGCGGATAATTACGGTGGTGCGGGCGGAAACCTCATCGGCGAATACACCACCGGCGGACAATTGATCAACGCCTCATTCATCACCGGGCTGAGCAACCCCGTTGCCATGGCTGTGGTCGTGCCCGAACCGGCGGCATCCGCTCTGATGTTGATTGGCCTGGCTGGCCTGATTTTCAAACCAGCCTCCCGGCGCGATTGAAGGTTGGGGGCTCCAGCTTTTGACGTCCGCCCGGTTTTGGGAAATGAAACCTTGGCGTTCCTGGCGGTTAAATCTGCTGTTCAGCGTTCGATTATTTGAACCACAAAGTAACGAAGGGCACCAAAAAGACTTCTCAGAAGTTGGTAGGGCTGGCAGCCTGCTCGCGATTTATCGGAGCCTGCTCGCGAAAGCTTTCGGAGTTACCTTCTGTTCAATCCGTTTTTGCTGTACTGGCCTTCAAGCGATAAAAAATCTGTGTTTATCTGTGTCCATCTGTGGCTGAAAATCTTTGCGCCTTGGTGTCTTCGTGGTGAACCCCGGTTTGAGCTTGATCCGATCCGCCTTTCCGCAACTCATCCGGATTCGTGGTGTTTATCCTTTCATGCCGTTGAACTCAACCCATTGAAACCAATTATTGCCATGAAAACATTACCGCTGATTCTCGTTGCCCTGCTGGTTGCCGTTGCCTCTCATGCACAGCCACAACTTCCGCCGCCCCAACAGCCTCCCGGCGCGCCGCCCGCCATCGCTTCTGCCAGGAGCCCCGTCAACTACCTTGTTCGCGTGGAGTGGAAGGAGCCAAAAAGTGACCCGAAGTTCCTGGAAATACTGACCACCGAAGGCGCTTTCGAACTCAACACCATCCAGAAGAATTCCGTGAAGATCAATAACAACGACATTCCCGTCACGTTGAAGTTGAGCGGCACCCTCAACGCCCTCAACGATGAAAAAGGCCGGCTCCAATTATTCCTGGGCCGCACCGTGCCTTACGTGACCGGTGGCTCCGGCTTCGGATCGCCCAACTCATCCTACTCCCAGATGAACGTTGGCTTGGAGTCCACCTTCCTGGTCCAGTTCGGAAAACCCGTGATCGTCCAGACCGATGAAAACGGGCAGATCTCCATCCTCGTCAAACGCCTCGAAATTTAAGCCACAAAGGACGCCAGGGCGGGTTTCCGGCCACAGATGGGCGCGGATAAAACGCAGAAAAAACATCTGTGAAACTCTGTGGTCATCTGTGGCTGAAACCTTGGCGCGCCTGGCGCCTCGGCGATTTAAATTCTTCGTGCCTTTGTGCCTTCGTGGTTAAACCCGTCGTTTTCCTCTGGACAGGAAACCCGCTGCGGGGCAATGTCAAATTCATGAAGACCAAATATCTCCTCGGCTTTGCGTTGCTCATAACCATCACGGCTCTTTTGTCCGGTTGCGGAAAAGCCACCACGAATCTGGAATCGGAGAATGCCGGCCTCAAAGCGCGCGTGCAAAAGCTGGAATCGCAACTGCAAGCTGCCAACAGCCAGACCGCGTCGCAAGCCTCACAGTCCGCCCCCACCGACGACTTGAAGAACCAGTTGGATGCAGCGCAAAAACAAGCCGAGGCGGCCGCCAATGAGTTGCTGTCGGTCAGCAACCAGGTCGAAACCCAAAAGCAGCAGATTGATGATTTGACGCGCCAACTCTCCGGGGCTCAACAAGCGAGGGAAAAAGCGGAGAAGGCTTTGCAGCTGTACCAGGACAAGGCGGTCTCGGCGATCAAGGAATTCAAAACACTGAGAAGCACCCTGGACGACAAAACGGCCGGCCCCGATGGCTATCATCAAAATTATCTGGCCACGCAAATGGCCGTGACAAAACTGGTTGCCGCACTTCCTGAGTCCAAGGTCCGGCGGGAGATTCTGGGTGTTCTGGCCACGTTCACGCACGCGGACGACACCTGGGAAACCGCCGCCCGGCAGATGCAGGACCGGACCAAGGCAGCCCAGGCTGATTATGACAAATTTATAAACTTTGGCGGACTGGGCCCCAACGACGTTGTGATCCAGATGGGGAAGGACAAAATTTTGGCGCCCGCGGAGCAGGCGAATGCGGTGATGGCGTCAGCGCGCGATCAACACATGGTTTCCGCTGAACAGGACATCGACCTGGCCGTAAAAAATCTTCAGGATTTGGTGGGCGAACAAAAAACCTGAGCGTTCAGGGAAAATCATCCTCATCCCCGGTAGGGCGGAGCTGCGGCTCCGCCTCGTGCTCGCCCCTCAACTGCCATCTATTTCTGCGCTTTCTGTGCCTTTTTGCGGCAAAAACCTTCGCGTCTTCGCGCCTTCTTTGTTCAATTCGATGTTTGATGTTTTCCTTCAGCCTTTGGCGTTCAGTCTTCAGCCTTTGCTTTAAATTACCTTGCTCCGATCCGCCTTTCGAATCAACCCGCCCCGGTCCAAATCAACGTGGCAAATCTCAACCGGCTATCCGGAATCCAGTGGGTGGCGCTGGTCTGGGCAAATCAATGTACATCTTCCAGGCCTTGTCTAAATCCCCGCCTTGTAGTGCCAGCAGCGCGTCGGTCTTGACCTTTTCCCTTCCAGTTGGAGGATGATATCGGGTCCATCTTTCCAGCAGGTATTTGTAATCAATGACCATCGCGCGGAGTTTGGCGGCGACCTCGGTTGCATCCGCCGGCGCGTGGTTGGTACAGCCCCTCAGCAGGCAGTCAACCACACCGACCGGAACGTCAAACCGGTTGGCCAGGGTTTCCTTTTCTTCCCTGGCCAATTGGTCCAGCCGGCTGACATCAATCTTCTGCTTGCCGCCGACCTCCAGCGTGGTCGCGTTTACCACGACAATGGCTGGTGAGATGAAATGGAAAGCGAACACCTGATAACTGGGTTGTCGCCGCCCTTCCGCCGCCGGCAACGCAGGGGATGATGGGTCTGATTTCGCGGACACGCTGCCACCGCCCGGGGGCGGGAGTGTTTGGCCATCGCTTCCGAGGTTCATACCCAAAATCACAAAAGTGGCCGTGAGGGTGCGAACCAGTGCCAGCCTTGAACCTCTCGGTTTCAATTGGCATGGCCGTGGGGCGCTGGTTGGACCTTCGATGGACGGATTTATTTTGGCTTTCATCGCACGATAAAAGTAGGTTGGAAACCTGGCCGATGCCATGGGGTGTTCGCCTGATGGAGGTTTTCTTGAATTCAACCAGATGCATTGACCGCCAAGTCGGTGGGACGTGAGTGTTGAGTGTTGAGTGTTGAATGTTTCCGCGTCTTTGCGTCTTCGTTGTTCAAATCTCTCGCCGCGCTTGTGCCTTCAGCCCTCAGCCTCTAGCCTTGGCTGGTTATGGCTGACAAAATTGGATTCGTCGGAGTCGGGCGCATGGGCGCAAACATGGCCCGCCGCCTTGCGGACTGCGGCTTTCCCGTCACGGCTGTTTTCGATGCCAACGCCGCCGCGGCCCAGGCGCTCGCGCAGGAGCTCGGCTGCGTCGCCGCCGACCAGCTCAAGGTCGTCACCGCCCTGGCCGATGTCATCCTCACCGTGGTGACCGATGACCGGGCCATGAAAAAGATATTCAGCGGCGGCCTGCTGTCGCGGGCGAAGGGCAAACTGTTCATCAACTGCGCCACCATCACGCCCGGCATTCACGTCTGGGTGGAACAAAAATGCGCCGCCCGGGGCGCGCAATCGCTCGAAGCCTGCATGGCCTCCAGCATACCGCAGGCGCGGGAGGGCACGCTTTACCTCATGTGCGGCGGCCGACCGGAGACGTTCGAGCGCGCCCGGCCCGTCCTCGAAAAATTGAGCGCATCCCTGCGCTACATTGGCACCGCGGGCCAGGCCGCGCAGGTCAAGGCCCTCGTCAACCTGGTCATGAACGCCAACACCGCCGCGCTGGCCGAGGGTCTGGGACTTGGCGCCGCGCTGGGTCTCGATCTCGTCATGCTGCGCGAGGTCTTTTCCCAGACCGGCGCGCGTTCCGGCGTGCTCGAGACCGATGGCGAAGACATGCAGAACCGCGACCACGCCTGTTTTTTCTCCGCCGCCCACGCCGCCAAGGATTCCGGCATCGCCCTGAAACTGGCGCAAGGGCAGGGGCTGGCGCTCCCCATCGCCGCCGCCACCAAAAAGCAATACGACCGCATGATCAAGGCCGGCCTGGGCGAACTCGACAAATCCGGTATCGCCGAACTGACCTTCAAAGACCGCCAAGGCTTGGCCACAGATGGACTCAGATGAAACGCAGATAAAATAATCTGTGAAAATCTGTGTTCATCTGTGGCTAAAGCCCCCATCTCCTAAATTGGCTTGATCCGGGCACGTCGAAAATCTGCCGGATTCGCAAATTCCAATTGACACCGGCAGCGGACTTAATAGAACCTGTTAAAGGAAGGATTAACCGAGTCATGAAAAACATTTGCCATCTGTTGGGAGTCTTCGTCGCCAGTCTTGTCTGCATCCTGCCGGCTGTTCATTCCCGCGCCGACACCATCTACGTGGCCTGCGCGATCGAAGGCACCATCCACCAATATGCCACCAACGGCACCGGCTCGATTTTCGCCCGGTCCTCCCTGGGCAACCCGGAAGGCGAGGCCTTTGATCAGGCGGGCAACCTTTATGTGGCCAATGAGGCCTACAACACTATTAGCCGGTTCGCCGCCAACGGCGTCCCGTCATTCTTCGCTATCGACCCTGGCGACAACTCCATCCTGAACCGCCCGACAGGCCTGGCGTTTGACCAGGCGGGCAACCTCTATGTGGCCAACGAAAGCAATAACAACATTGAGAAATTCACCACCAATGGCGTTGCCTCAGTCTTCGCCACCGACGATGGCAGCGGCAACATCTTGAATGGCCCGGAAGGGCTGGCCTTTGACACTTCCAGCAACCTCTACGTGGCGAACGACGGCGGCTTTATCTCCAAATTTTCTCCGAATGGCACTTTTCTGGGCCAGTTTGGCGACAGCTCCTATCTGAACAGCCCGGTTGGCATTGCCTTTGACAAGGCGGGCAATCTCTATGTGGTCAACAGCCTGCCCGCCAGCAACAACCCCGACGTTGTGAAATACGACACCAGCGGCCACGGCTCCGTGTTCGCCAACACCGGCCTGGATTACCCGGAATTTATCGCCTTCGACACTTCCAGCAACCTCTATGTGGCCAGCTCCGGCCCCACCAACACCATCATGAAGTTTGACACCAGCGGCCACGGCACCGTCTTCAACCAATACGGCGGCACGCAATACCCGTTCGGTCTGGCTTTTGACCAATCCGGCAATCTCTATGACGCCGACAACGGCCAGTTCATCCAGAAATTTGACAGCACCGGCAACAGCTCGCGGTTCGCCACCATCAGCATCGCAGATCCGCGAGGGATGGGACTTGACAGCGCGGGCAACCTTTACGTGGCCAACTATACCGCAGGCACCATTGAGAAATTCGATACCAACGGCGTCCCGTCCGTCTTTGCTTTTGCTGGCGGTTTGCCTTACGGTCTCGTCGTTGATGGTTCAAATAACGTCTATATGGCGGCTTCCTACAACAATCAAATCCTGAAGTTTGCTCCCAATGGTTCCAGCTCGATCTTCGGCACGGACGATGGCAGCGGCCTAATCTTGAACAACCCGTGGGGACTTGCCATTGACAGCCTCGGCAACATTTACTGCATCAATGGCAATGTCAACACCATGTC
Source organism: Verrucomicrobiia bacterium (assembly GCA_049280815.1). Taxonomy (GTDB): domain Bacteria; phylum Verrucomicrobiota; class Verrucomicrobiia; order Limisphaerales; family UBA11358; genus UBA11358. The sequence goes on from JBAPQW010000053.1 coordinate 79,847, forward strand.
CAAATTCACTCCCAACGGCACCGGCTCCGTTTTTGCCGGCATTGCCGATTTCTATACTCATGGCCCGGGTCTGGCCGTTGACAATGCCAACAATGTTTATTGCTTCACAAATTTTTACGCCATCGCCAAATTCTCGCCGGCGGGCGGCATCCCCGCGCCGTTTGCCAGCGATCCGGGCGAAAGTGACCCGCAAGGCATGGCCTTCGACAGCGCCGGCAACCTTTACGTGGTCAACTACTACGACGGCACCGTCATGAAATACGATACCGGCGGCAACGGCACCGTCTTTGCCAGCGGTCTCAACACTCCCACATTCATCACCATCAAGCGCAGCGTCACCACGACCGTCGTTCCCGTGCTGGGCATCCTCCGGAGCGGCACCAACGTGGTGTTAAGCTGGTCAACGGCGGCGGCCGGTTTCAACCTGTATTCCGCCACCAACCTTGCCAGCCCAACCTGGCTTTCCGTGTCCGGCACCCGCGGCACCAACCTCATCAGTTTTCTGATGACCAATCCCGTCGCCGGTCCCGCCCGCTTCTTCCGCCTTTCAAATCCGTAGAACCGCCAAGGCTTGGCCACAGATGAACTCAGATGAAACGCAGATAAAGCCGTTTGAACAACAAAGTAACGAAGGGCGCAAAGAAGCAGAAAACTTGGTTCCTTGGTTGCTTCGTTGTTCAATCCAGTTTTCCCTTGATCTGGATCTCGGATCTGATCAATTGATCTGGGCGTGCCGAAGAAGTCCAAACCAGCCAAACGCCAGCCTCTTTACCGGAAACCGCCGCCGAAGCCGCCCCGGAGCGCGGACAGCTTGTCCGCGAGAACCAAAGCCCCCAACTCGCGGGCTGGCAGCCCGCGCTCCAATGATTTGCCTCACGCCCATCCCATCGCCCCATCACACTTCACCCTGCGCGAAGACGGTTCGGTTCAATCACAATCATCGATTCGCCAACGGACGGACGACAATTCTCCCTCTCCCGGGGGAGACTTGAGCCGATCGGGAATCGGCGAAAGGAATTCGACCGAAGGTGAAGGCCCGCGAGGGCCGAGTGAGCGGGAGCGAGCGAGTCATTCCCGCCCTCCGCCATCATCAAACGCAAGCCGCTCTCATCCACCGCACGCCGTGCCGGCTGGGTCGGATGCAACTTCGCCCTGAATCGCATCCCGGCAGATGCCCGGATAGCAGTCGTCACGGAAAGTCAGGTCATGCCCGCTGCCGAAGTCCGGAAACAATTCCGTCACATCAAACCGCTGAAAGAAATCGGCATCAAAGAACGCGGCTGGACTCTGGACGTGTTGAACATCGTGCGACGCATCAGTGAGGTAGGGCGGCGCTGCTGCGCCGCCCGGCCGAGCGGCAGCTCGGCCCTACCAGATAACACCTTCACCACCGCCGAGGTTTATGCGTTCGAACGCGAACTGGAAAAACTCCATCCCGATAATCGGCACGTCCGCGACAAAATCCGTCAGCAGCTCCAAGTCTTGCGCGATGCCGGTTTGCTATTGCACATTGGCCGTGGTGAATGGCGCCTGCCGTGATTTATTTCTCAGGAGGGAACGCGGGCGCTAATTCCGGTTGAGGACGAAGTGTCTGGCGCCCGGCGCATCAAAACCGGCCGGCACTTTGGGATTACCAGGCTGATTGCCCGTGATAGTGAGCGTGTCTCCCTCCACCCGGTAGATCGCGCAGCTGGTTTTGCCAATGTATTGGGGCTCGTGACATTGAGTTATCGTGCCCACCATCTGACGCGGATTCGTGCCTTCCCGGACGGTGAAGGTTCCCCGGCACCAATCGTCATTATTGGCCCCCTGGAATTCCAGCGTGTTGCCGGAGATGATAAAGCAACGCGAACCTTCCGGATTGCCGCCAATTTCATGGCCTTTCCATGTGCCTTGGAGCGTGGCCAAATCTGACCGCTGGGGTGTGGCGCAGCCCGAACCCCAAAGCAGCACCACGATGCAGACGAAGTTGAGGATATTTTTTCTCATAGGTTTATCTTTCGTGTTAAATCGGACAAAAGCAACGAGCTATCCTCACGCACAAAAAGGGCACCCAACGCGCCTGGCCATTCATGGCCGCCCGATTCCGAATGGATATGAGCTGTTGTACCCAGTACTGGTGACATGCAGGATTTGAGGATTGGAGTATCCTTAACCCAGATTTAGTAGTTCTCACTGTGTAAGGAAAGGCCGGCGTAGTGTCCGGCCTTTTTCTTTTTAACCGTCGATTTTCCGCCTTTCCCATCCTGTTCATCATGTCAATCCGGGCTGCATTGAAGCATCAACCGGCTGTTCAGGCACATTTGTTGGTACATTTTCGTCTGTTTAGATTTGGGCCGGCCCTTCATTTTCGCCAGCAACTCCAAGTCCTTCCGCCTTCACCATGTTTCGGCGCGACAAGGCGCGATGCCGGCCGCTGCTTCACCTCGAGCGCGGTGTATGGCGTTTGCCGTTAAGTTGCGCGGCACCCCCAACAGTTCCCGGCCCGGTCATCCCCTTCTTTCTGTTTCACCGCAACGGGTCGTGCTGGAATGAAACCGGAAGGGTTGGGTGCTTAATCACCGAAATGATGATTTAAAAGACTAATGGAAATAAATTGATTAAATTAGTATATGGCATCTCACATGCTTGAATTACAACCATGTTAGCCCTAGATTTTAAGCATTTGTTCGATGCCAGCTGAACAAACAAGGATAGATGCCACGCTTATGAAAACATTTCTCGCTTTATTCTTTTCCTTCACACTCTTCACCGCAACTGCCCAGCCGTCCCCAATTTATGTGGATTTCACGTCTCTGGGCATCGATACGGTGGATATTACCCTGGAAAATGACCCCGCCGGTCTCGCGCTGAATGGCATTACTCTGGGATATGATAACTTTGGAAGCTCGCCCGATTTCGCCTCTGCCGACCAAATCGGGATCTACGGGACGACCTATGGCGCTCTGGTCTTCAATTTTACTTCGCCGGAAACGGCCCTGAATTATGATTTTTCAGTGTTGTCGACCACCGGGCCGGACGCCAACGCCCTGGTCGTACTTTTCTTCGACGCTGGAAATTTAAGTGACGTGGTAACGATTCCTGGTGTTTACACCCCTTACGACTTTGACGATGCGCGGGGGCAGATAGATGGTTCGCTCACCTACACTGGCCCGACCTTCGATCAAGCCGTTTCGTATTTCAGTCCAGTCCAGTCAGAACCGGAAGAAGACCTGTATTATTTCACCGTTGGCAATCTCTCTTATACGCCGGCTCCCGAACCCGCCAGTTGGCTGCTTGTTACGTTGGGTTTGGGCGGATTACTGGTCAAGGGCAGAAAAAGCGTAACTTGATGGATTTATTTTGGGCCGTTTTTTGGCCGAAAAGGTTTGTTTTTTCTGGGCCCACTGGCACCTGCACCTTTACTTGCGAGTTGGAAACTCTGCGCCCTGACCAACGGCAAATCCGGGATAAAGTCGCCAACCACTCCAAGACCTGCGTGACCTTGGTTTACTGCCACACGTCGGTCGGGGCATCTGGCGTCTGCCTTAACGGGAGTTTGACTCCTTTGCAGCCTACTTGAGAACCCCTGGCGCGGCGGTTTTTGAGAGGGTGACGTCTCCGCCGTCGGGCACAACGTCGAACATAACGTATGAAGTCGAGTTGGCGGTGACGTGTTGCGCGCCGACCGGCTGATGGTTCTGGGAAACGGTGAACCGTGTTCTCGCCGAAGCGCGCATTGCTATCGTCATCACTCGTAGCAGCGGACGTGAGTCCGCTCCAATATCTTCGGGAGAAAGTCGGGAAAGTCAGAGCCGACTCACGTCGGCTGCTACGGTTATCGTTCCACCGGAGGAAGTTCGGGAAAAATTCCGTCACATCAAACCGTTGAAGGATATTCCCATCCAGATGCGCGGTTGGACGTTGGACGTGCTGAACATCGTCCGGCGGTTGGTGGATAGTAGGAGACGAGGTAACGAGTCTGGGTCTGCGACCGGGAAGGGGGCCAGCCTCCTCACGTCGGCTCCTACTGGGGAATTCACCACCGCTGACGCCTACGCTTTTGAGGGCGAACTGGAAAAGCTCCATCCCGACAATCGTCACGTCCGCGACAAAATCCGCCAGCAACTGCAAGTAGGTTTCCTTTTTGCCCGGATTTGCGTTTGCCGTTTAATGCAAATGCCGGATGCAAAAAGGCTGCGCGACGCCCGCCTGCTGCTCCACGTTGGCCGTGGTGAATGGCGGCTTCCCTAGCTCCGTAGGAGCGGAATCTTTGTAGTTCCGTGCGTCCCCCAAAATTCCCAAGCCCCGTAGGGGCGGAATATGCCGCTCCTGACGGAGCTTAAATTTTGTTTCGGGTCTGATTCTACAGATATGCCGCGCCTACGGCGCTTGTCTCTTCGTGCCTTGGCGTCTTGGCGGTTAAAACCTCGTCTTTGGCTCATTTGAGCATCAACCGGTGGTTCAGGCGCATTTGCTGGTACATTTTCTTCTGTTCGTCTTTCGGCTGGCCGTTCATGGCTGCCAGCACATTTCGAAGGCTGAAGGCTGAACGCTAAAGGCTGAAGTAAAAACAAAACTCAACCGGATTTGAACAGGAGGAAACTCCGATAAATCGCGAGCAGGCGGAGGGAACGGAGGCTTTGCCTTTTCTGGTCCCCAACGTCTCTGCTGTCTCTGCGTGCTCCTGTTAAAACGTTTTGCTTTGCTGCTCCACATCGACCGCAGCCGCTGGCGTCCGTTGTGAAGACTGGCGCTAATTACGCGAATGGACGCACATCTTGAGTGAAACTATTGTACACCGACACGATAGAAATAAGGGCCGCCGTTCGTGGCGCTGGTGTCTGTGAAGCTCGTCGTTCCGGCCTGGCCGGGAATATTGCTTTGAATCGTTGAAAACGCCGACGGCATCGTCAAATTGGTGCTGCTTTGGAGGTAATAGATCCGGTTGCTCACACTTTGCCAGCTGACGACGACGCCCGCCGGACTGTTGCTGGGCAGTGGGGGCAGCATGGCCAGAATCGACAGGGCATTGGTGGGATTCAAGCCGGCAATCCAATCCTGATAGACGCTGAAGCCGGTGCCGTCCAGGTCGGAGGCATCAATGTTCGCTGTAATGGGCAGGCCATATTGCTGGAGCCACGCGTAGGAAATCTTGCTGACGGGCGTTTGGTATTCGTAAGCGCCGATGTCCACCGTCCCGCCGGCAAGGCGCGGGTTGCCGTCCAGGTCCGTGGTGCCGGTCACATAGTCATTGTTGCCGGAATTGATGCACGGGGACGTGGATTGCAAATGATAATCGCCGCCGTTCTGGTTTGCGAAGAGAGGCGGGTTAGTGAGGTTGTTCTGGCCGCCGGGCGGAAGCGGGGTGGTACAACAATTGTAGAATGTCCCGCCCGCGTAATTGTCCTGATAGACCAGAGAATAATAAAGGAATTTGTTCGCGAAGATTATGCAATTATCCAATGCCCCACCATAAACGCCGCCGCCGCGGGGCGGAGTATTTTTGGGAAAGTAAACAGTATTGTTGACAATGGTGCAATTCGTCGCGTTGCAATAAAAAAGCCCGCCGCCAATCGCATCGCCCTCCGGGGCAAAGTAGTTAATCGCATAGTTGTTTGCGATCAGGCAATTGTTCAAGGTGGAAGCTGCCGCACCAGCCCCCCACGCAGCCCGGTTGCCGACCAGGACACACCGGGTTAACGTGCATTCCAGCGCGCCGCCTCCTTCGCCAGCACCGACCCCCTGGCTGAGTCTCTGGGGTACCGTGTTGTTGGAAAGCAGGCAGTTATTCAGCACGGAATAAGCGGCACCAACGCCGTCACCGTACAGGCTGATATTGCAGGTGATTGTGCAATTGCTCAACGTGCCGTAAAACACCGCTCCATAGTCTCCATAAACCGAGTTGCTGATTATCAGGCAGTTGAATATAAACACGTTGGTGGAAGTGCAGAGCACTCCCGCGCCCGCAAACATGGAATAGCCGTTGGTTAATGTGAATCCAATTAAAGTGGAGCCATCTGTCAAATTGGCGCAGACGTTTGCCTGATTGCCGTCAATTACCGTTACACCCGATCCGTTGACGCTTTGGATGGTTATCGCGTTGGTTGTTACGATTCCGTTTCGATAGACGCCGTTGGTCACCAGAATCAAATCGCCATTACTTGAAGCATTTACGGCATCCTGAATGTTCGTGGCGGCGGTGCTCCAATCGGCAAAGGGCGGCACCGGATCGGTGCAGATCGGGCTCACGTAAAGCGTCGCCGCCGGGGCACGAAATAGAATGAACCACCCAAAGATGGCAATCCAAATGTATTGCTTGGATTTCACAAGGTCCACTGGCTGAATTTATCTGATTTTATCCACTATATTTTCGGATTACAAGCAAAATTCCCCCTCCGGACTGCGATGGTTTCGCCATTCACCGGCCGAAACCGGAAAATCTGGGTCCTTGGGAAAGCGGATGGTTCTCAATTTATATCGGCTGGGAGTAAGTGGCGTTAGATGTGGCTTTTAGATGAATTTATAGAATGATGCAGAATTGAATTCAGTCCATTCGGTTCATTCTGTCTTTTTGCCTTTGTGTCTCTGTGGCTATCCGCGTCCATCTGCGTTCATCTGAGGTTGAATCACTTCGGCAACGGCGGGGCGGCCAGGTGCATTTGCTGGTACATTTTTCCTCGGTTCGGATTTGGGCTGGTCATTCATGGCCGCCAGCACATTTCGAAGGCTGAAGTAAAAACGAAAATAGATGCCAATACGGGCAGGAATCCGCCAGCATTCCCGCGCTGCGGGATCCTGAGCGACGTTGGTTTGTTAATGCGTCAGGTTCAAGCTCAGGCCTTCCTGATACGCCTTGGACAGGTCGGCCCGGCAGGCGGCAGGGTCTGAATTTGTGTCGCAGTTGTCCCAATGCACCCGAACCAGTCAGACAAATGCTAAATTCTAAAGGCCAAAGTGGGCCGGATTTCAGCCTTCAGCCTTAAGCCTTTTATTAGCGGTTCCCGCCCACGGTGCTGGTCGCCACATTGCCGCTGGCTGAGAACACCGTTTTGGTCGTGCAGCATCCGGTCGGGAACAGGATGACAACCGCCGACGCGAATATTTTGACAGGATGAACAGGATTTACAGGATGAAAGCGATTTGGAATTGTTTTTGAACAGTTTGTTTTCATTATTTTCAAAATCCTGTCCATCCTGTTAATCCTGTCATGTATTTCGATTCATAGTGTGAATTCCGTTGGAGGCTGTTTTGGCCGGTACGTCCTGCTTTTTCGTTTATACTCCAGTCGTTCGGCACCGAAGTTTAGCAACAAGCCAATCTCGATGCCGGTGGCCGTGAGGTAGTTTACCAATTGCACTTCATTGGCCGGCGCAAGGGCCTGGTTTGCTTTCAGTTCGACCATGACACTTTGCTCGACGAGCATGTCGGCCGAGAATTCGCCAACGACGATGCCATCATAACGGACCATGATCGATTTTTCGCACTCGACCCGCGACCCGGCCTTTTCCAATTCATGAGCCAAAGCTTTTTGGTAAACCGATTCCAAGAACCCGGTCCCAGCGTGGAGTGAACCTTCATCGCACAACCGATGATCTTGCCAGTCAGTTCATGGTCTTCCATTTTGTTAACTTTCTATTCGGACAGGATGCACTGGATTTACTGGATGAAAGCAATTGGGAGTTGATTTAGAACTGTTTGCGTTCATCGGTGCCAAATCCTGTCAAGTCAATTTGGTTTTGGCGGTGACTGTGGCGTTGGGGTAGGGCGACAGCTTGCCCTACGATTTCACATCGCTCGCGGTCTCTGGTTTCTTGGCGCTGTTTGACCTGACCATCAACCCTCATCTATCAACTCTCAGCTGTTTTGCGGCCTCTGGCGTTTGCCGTAAACTACCTCGAGCAAATGCAAAAGCACCCTGTTGTAGGGGTGTGAATAACTATTTATTGACAGGCTTGGAGCCGGGGGTATAACAGCAGTTAATCAGAGGAATTATAAGGAAGTGTTCGCAAGTCCGCTGACATTGCCTTGGTGGTTTGAGGTCAGGAGACCGTTTGTCATTTAAGGAGAATAAACCACCCGTTACACGCAGAGGCTGGAAAAGAGTTCCGGGCCATCTGAAATCAGAGAAGGAAATCCTATGAAATATTTGAAAACCAGCCCTTTCGCGGTCTATCCAAGATTTCAGTGTCGATTGTTTTTGGCGCTGTCGGTCATAACTGCCGCCGTTGGAGTCTCCGATCGCAGTCTGGCCCAGTCTTCCATCGTTGCCCAGCTGCCTGACGCCACGTTTAGCCTGACAGTAACCCCCTATCAAACCGCTTCCACTCCGGGCACGTTAACCGGAATAACCAGCGAGCCGGCCGGGTTGTCGCTGACCAGCACGGCCATGATCAACCAAGGTCTGGATCCATACGTCAGCGCGAGCGTCGTTAATGTCGGCGTTAATGCAGGTTTTGGCACCAATATAATTGCTTCCTCTGCCATCGCACAATACGAGTATTACTTCGAAATCCTGGGTGGTGCCGGAAGCACGGCCAACGTCACTATTTCTGCCTCGGGATCGGCAACCGCAGCGAATTTCTTTAGCCAGGCGACCGCCCAGTTTACTGTGGGCACCGCCTCGGGTCTTCTTATTAGCGAATACGATAATGTGACCAGCGCAACCTCGGTGCCCTTCACCATAAATAATTCCGTTGCCGTTCCCTTAAACACTCTCGTGGCGGTCAATCTTTACACCTTTGCGTCCGATGCCGGGCCAGGCACCACCAGCAGCTATGTGGATCCGCAGATAAGCCTTGATGCGGGCCAGTCTGGTTACACCTTGCTTTTCAGCCCGAATTTTTTGCCCGTGCCGGAACCATCCGCCGGAGCAATGCTGGTACTGGGTGGCGCGTCGCTCCTTGGCGTTAGTCGTTTTCGTGGTCGATTTGCGGCATGATTTTGTGTCCGCCACCCGGTCACGTTTTGACAACAAAACTGTGATAACCTTGCGGATGGTCTCCGCAACCTTGGGAAATCAATCCGCGATATTGCAAAACCTCTCCGCCACCTTGCTAAGTGGCTCAGCAATATTGATTAATGATTTTGCAATATAGAAAGATGCTTCAGCAATATTGCACATTGGTTTTGCCATATTGCCAGACGCTTCAGCCACCTTGCCAAATGATTTCGCAATATGGAAAAATGCTTCAGCCATCTGGCATGGCTGAGTTCTGGACGTTGATATGGCAGAATATATCAAAGCATGACCACCAAAGAGACTCCTACGATAAATGGCTCTGCCGCTTCTGCGAGTCGAGCCATCGGGGCTAGGATTTTCACCTTGAATGGCGGGGCCTGGTTGATAATCGGAATTCTCAAAGGTTACGGAGTGGCACTTGAGGCCCTCTTGCCCATAGCGGCAGGCACTATAATACTATTTTTCGCCTCGCTTCGAAAATTTTGCCTGAATCGAGGCGCACATGAGGCTGAAGCAGATTCGCCAGAAAGCAAAAGGGCTGGTCGTATTTTCAACGCCGTGAATGCGATCCAATGGACTTTGGTTTTCGTCGTTTCCGTCTTGCTGTTGATATTCAAACACCCGGAGTGGATCATTCCCTCGATCATATTTATCGTGGGCATACATTTTTTCCCGCTGGCGGTCGCGTTTAAGGTTCCACGTCATTATGCCACCGGCGCAGCGATGACGCTCTTGGCGATTTTTTATCCTGTGATGTCGGCTGCCGGTCCGACAAGTCCGGTGGGGTGCTTGGGTGCGGGAATCATCCTGTGGGCGAGTGCGGTCGCCGCATTGGTAAGACCGGCGTGAAAATGACTGCCCTGTTTGGTTTCACAATTGAAGTGCGACAAATGAGTTGGTAGCAGGCCTCATTTGGGGGCCGGAAGCGTGGCCGGAGTCTTGGGCGATTAAACCCCGCTGTTGGTCTTATTTAAACATCAACCGGTTGTTCAGGCGCAGTTGCTGGTCCATTTTCTTCTGTTCAGCCTTCGGCTGGCCACGGCCCACAGACCTGCCGCGACGGGCGCGAGCACGGCGGGTGGGCGCAGATGAAAGCAGATAATAGCATCTGTGAAAATCCGCCCGTCCTCCGTAGCAATAATGCAGGGATGGATGTTCATCTGTGGCCGAAGCCTTGGCGTTTGTCTACGCCGTCCGCGCCCGCGCGCGGGCGCAATATTCCGGCGGTCTTACCACCGGGGATCCCGCAATGCGGAACAACGCGCTGTTCCTACCAAAACCATCCAAGCCTTATGGCCAATCGCCGTTCCGGAATTGGAACAAATAGCGTCCGGGCACCTGACTGCCGGTGAAAGTTTCATAAATGAGACCTTCGGTCTGATTGGAGTCCAAAAATGATCCTGGAATCCCGGAGCCATCCAGTTCAAAAGTCGCGCCGCCATTATAACTGGCATAACCAACACGAGCCGGGTATCCACCCAAGCCGTCAGAGCCTCCGCTGGCGTCTCCGGTTTCCCATTGAACCTGGTTATAGTTGAATTCCATGTCGAAATCCCCGGCGCCAATATCCGAGCGATTGATGAGCACCAGTTGAAACGAATTCAGCTTGTCAGCATGGATGCTGTAATAGCCGACATTGACCCAGTTTACGACAAAAGCCGTATGGCCATCCACCGCACCGGTTCCATAGGTGGTGACGTATGAACCGCATGCCCGGGTATCCACATCGGCCCAAAAGGGAGCGATGATGTCTGTATTCAGGGAGTACAGATCGGATGGCGTGTAAATAGATAACGGGCCGGAGAAAGTTATGTTGCCATTATTGTTCACGTAAAGAGAGGAATAAGAAGTGCCGAAGAAATTGAGCGCCCAGTTTAGATAGATCAGCCCGGAGGAGCCGTCGTCGTTGGCGGGCAGGAACCCCTGATAAAAGCCGGGACGAACGGCAGACTCTTTATAGTGGAATCCAATATCCACCGTGCCGATGTCCACGCTTTGATCGGGGTCCATGGTATAACCGGAAAGGCCAGCCGCGGCGGCGGTCCGGCTGCCGGCGTCCACCAACGCGGTGGAAGACGAGGCGGAGGTGGCGAGGGCAACGTATCGGTTGCCGTATGGTCCCGGCGCGTAATTCAAGGCGGTCAGGGCCACGTCCCCGACGCCATTGAGTGGGGCGGCCACGGTACTGTTGTTATTGGCGTTATGGCCAAGGGCCACATAATTGTTGTAATTTCCATCCCCGCTGAACGAAACGGCCGATCCGTCATAAAGATTGTCTTTGATGAACCAATTGGGGTGAACCGTAGCCTGGCTATCCATATAGCTCAACGCGATGCTATTGCTCCAGAAGAGGTTATTGTAGAAGGATACACTGAGGGGGCTTTGAAGCACAACGTATTGGCCCGTGCCGTAATAATAATAATAATAACCGTTGAAAAGACCAACCGTGCAGCGCTCGAGCAAATCGTTTTGTAGCGTCACCGAGGGGCCGGGGGAGCTGCTGTTGATATAGTTACCAACGCTTAAAGCGACCTCTCGCAGCGTGCATTTCTGCATGTTTAATATGGGAAAGTAATAGTCATATCCCTGATCAAACAAGGGTTGAACCTGACCTTGCATGTCCAAAGCAACAGAGTTTAGCGTGATGATTTTCGGCGAAGATGATGAAGCAATGCTGAAAACCGCACTGCCGGCAGTGCTGACATTGTTTAAACGAACCGGCTGCTCCTGCACGGAGGGATACCAGACCAGATGAGTCATTTGGGCTGGTTGTGCTGCGACGTTTATACCGCCGCCGCCTTGCATGACAAAGCCGGAAGTTCCGTACATCGCGACGCAAACACCACCGGTGAGGTTGACCGGCGCCGCGTACATGGCGTATTGCGAAGCCAGATAATCCAAGGGGTCATAGTGGTAGCCCAGATCCGGCGTGCAGGTGTTGCGAGGCACAAGTTGATTCCAAGTGGTCCCGGAGTACTGGTAGGCTGGCGGATTCGCGGGCGGATAGGTGGTTTTTCCCAGGAGATCATTGGCCAAAACGCCATTAATGTTATCCGAACCAACGCCGCGAAAGCCGGTGTCCGTCAGATAATAATTGCCGGCGCCTTTCGCCTGGAATGGGTTGCCCGTGGCGATGATCTGAGTGGTGCCAAACGGCGCCACCCCGTTGTTGTAAAAGCCATTGACGTCACCCTGGATGGTCTCGTCGTAGCCGATGGGGCCGATGAGAAAGGCGGACATATTGGCAAAGATGCAATTTTCAAAATAAAAACCGAAGGGCGCATTATTGCCCGGCGAGGTTCCCAGAAAGGCCGGGACATGATTGGTCGTCCCGGTCGTTCCGGTGAACGTCGTGTTTTCAACCAGAAAATTCACGTAGGATGGGGTGTTGAATGCGGTTTGAACTGTCGCGAAGAGCAGGTTTCCCAGATAAACGCTGCCCTGGCCGGGCACATAGATGCCATTGGCGCAGTTGACCAGCTGTCCATGAAAAAGCTGGAGCGAGAAAGAGACGGAACTGGCCGTGATGGCTTGTTGAGCGTAAGCGATGCGGAAATACGACATCGTCCAGCTCGCCGGCGGACTGTTGTAAAAGCTCAGGGCGGTGCTGGCATAATAGCCCGAAGGATTGCCGGTAGAACCGGAAATGGTATTGCCCACAGAATTGTCATCCTTGGCCGTAAAGATCACCGGATGGTACGCGGTGGCTTGGCAATTAACATTTCCAAGGTTCAATGAAGCTCCGACCGCATATTTGATCACCGCTCCGCCTTCGAAGGTGGCTGTGCCACCCAGCGTTATTGCATTGGTGACATAATAGGTGCTATCCCCCCGAAACGTGTAGTTGTTGTAATTGACCCCGCTGCTCAACGTTACTAGTGTTGCCGGTGCGGTCGTGCCGGACATCAGTAGAACCATAATGGAGACAGCGAATGCAAAGGCGCTTCGAACGGTGGAATGACGGCAGACGGAACGTTTAGAGGATGTTTTCATAGTTTGATGGAAGTTATGACGTGTCCAGTCGCTTGCCCCAAGGAAAATGTGTTATCTGGCGCGGCCATCTATTATCCGGCGCGGCCATTGGTTTGCCGTGAACGGACAACTTCCGTCTGGCCGTCGCTCCAAACAAGAAATTCCGTGGGGGCGATTCCATATTGTAACTTAAACTCCCGGGAGAAATGGGAAACCTGTTTGAAACCAAGCCGAAAGGCAACGGCTTTTACCGAACGAAGTCTTTTTAGCATCCTGCCTGCCCGAACCAACCGTTGCTCGTTCAGCCAATCCTGCGGACTATATCCAAAGTTGGTCTTTGTATAACGCCGCAATTGTCGCGGGGAGATTTTCAGCTTCCTTGATAAGAGCGGGGCGCAGTAGGTTGATTTCTCAGCCAGTTTTAGCCATTGCTGAAAATTAGTGGGACAAGCCAGCCGCGCCATAAGTGAATTTATTGGTCAAGTGACTGATGCTTATACGCGTAAACACGGTTCATCTTTCAAAAAGTTGCAGTTTTTATGCCCGGCAAGAGGATATGTTTCCTGGCGTGTCTCCACAGTTTCATCAACGATAAAGGGGCTTGACCTTTTACATCAAATGAAACAAAAACGGGTCAATCTGGAGTATTGAAACAACTGCGGCCCAGCCTAAATCTTCACGTGTGAGCTGTAAAAGCTCCATCCCGACGCTTGAGCCGTTTGGGAAGTGGCGAAAGGAATTTGACCGGAGGTGAAGGCCCGCGAGGGCCGAGCGAGTGGGCACGAGCGAGTCAACATCCCGGCATGTTTACGACCATTCCGTAAATGACACGGGGCAGGAATCCGCCAGCAACTCCAGGTCCTGCGCGACGCCGGACTGCTGCAGCACCTCGACCGTGGCCTCTGGCACCTGCCGTGTACTCCTTCTTACCGCCAAGTCGCCAAGTATTGGGAAAATATATCAAGAAATCTCTGCGTCTCTGTGGCCAAAAACCTTGGCGTCCTCTGCGCATTGGCCGTGAATACGGCTTCCGTCTTACCACACAAACGGGACCAGCCGGTAGCGGATGCGTTGGCAATATTCGGAATAGCCGGGCAGGTCGCGTCGCAGATTTATTTCCTCGTTGAGCAATCGGAGAACAAGGATTGGGACCATGAGCGCAACCACGGGCAGCGCAACCAACGAGCCGAGCGCCAGCGGCAACCAGAGCCAGATGAGCAGCGAGACGGAATACATAGGATGTCGCACGAGGCGGTAAGGACCCTGGTCGGCGACGGTCTGGCCGGCCTCGACTTGAATGATGCTTGCGGCAAAGCGGTTGGCATTGCAAACCGGAATAAGCAATAGATAACTTCCGGCATAGAGGAGCAAAGCCAGCGTCGTCAACCACCACGGCACGGGCACCAAACTGGTTCGCGACCAGCCAAAGCGATTATCCAAGCCGCACAACAGATAGAAAATAACGGAGACGTTTTTTAAAAGGAACATGATGAATTTTTGCGTGCCGATTTTTTCCTTGCGCAGCAGCCGGCGGGCGAGGAATTGGGGATCGCGTTTATAAAAATAAGCGCAAAAGAGAATCATGACGGCGAGATTTACGGCCATAAACGCCCAGCCTTGCCAGAATTTCAAAGTGCCGGGGACAAACAAAAGAACCGTCAGCACGATCTGGCCGACCAAACCCCAGCCGATCAGTCGCCACATGAGGCTTTTGGTTGGTGGATTTTCCAATCGCCGCAGGTTGCCATTTTTGGCGCTGCGTTGCCAGCAGCTTCAACTCGTGCTCGGTGCAGCAGCTTGGTCTATTTAAACATCAACCGGTTGTTCAGGCGCATTTGCCGGTACATTTTCTTCTGTTCGGATTGCGGCTGTCCATTCATTGCCGCTAACATGTCCAGCAACATTTTCTAGGGAACCTTGCGCACGACGACCACTTCCATTGACCTTTTCTCGGGCACAAGTTCAAGCCCCAGTGTTTTTACGGCGTCGATCATCCCGGCAATGTTCGGGTGCGAGTAGTCCTTTTGCGTCCATTTGATGTCGAAGTCGTAATGGTTCGTCAGGCCCGTTTCATTCAGGACCAGTTTCGCGCCCGAGATTTCCAGTTCTTCGGCCAAGGCGCTGAGGGGTTGATTGGTTGCTGCCGCCTCATTCCAAAATGCCGAGTATTTTCCGTCAGGGTTGGTGCTTTTGGACAACGTCTCCAGACTGGCAGCATTGGTTTTCAACACCCACACGTCAATGTTCCGCATTTCCCGTTGGACGGTCAGGTCAAAGGAGGCGGCGACGGCCTGGGCGAAGACCGCTTCCAAGTTGGTCTGGTTTCGCGACGGCCGATTCCCCGGCGGCAAGGTAATGTAAAAGTCATATTTATTCGTCGGGAGTTCGGCATCGGCGACGACACGGTTTGGCTTGACCGCAAAAACGATTTCAATTGCCCGCTCCAATGTGTCGTTTTGGGCGGTCATGGCCCGGGCTGACCAGGTTTCAACCGGCCGGTCAGACATCCGGCGATTCAGCGCCGGCGGCTGGTTCGTCCGCGGGGATGCCGTGGTTGAATTGGTTGGCGTGGGCCGGATCATGACTTGAAACATCGGCTTTATCCCCGCCAGGTATTGAGCGGGAATCATGCCGGGCAATTGTCCGCCATCGGAGGTCCAGTACTCAGTCGTCACTATCCTCGAGGAAACCGGATTCGTGACAGAAGTTTGTCCACCCGCCGGTGAGCCCGGTGAGCCATCCAGGCATGCTTGAATCGTTGCCGCCTGAAGCACGAAGGGCTCGGTAATGGCGGCAATGCGGCCGTGAGCGTCAATAATCACCGTGTGTGGAATCGCCATAACCCGATACGGGGTGTTTTCGCCAAGCCCGCCGTCGGGGCCCAGGCCGAGCCACGCGTGGATGGGGGTCTTTTTGAGGAAGCGCATGATCCCGCTTTCCTTTTCGTCCGTAACGGCAATGAACTGCACCGGCTTGTCTTTGAACTCGTCCGCCAGTTCATTCATATGCGGAATGTAAGCGACGCAGGGTCCGCAGCTGGTGGCCCAGAATTCCAGCACCACCACCTTGCCGGTCGGCCAGCCTTGTGAGGCTTCGGGCGGTGCCTGCAGCCATTTGGACAACTTCAATGCGGGAGCCACCTGACCAACTTGCGGACCGTCTGGAAGACTGGTAGCCCTGACCTCCGACAGGCAGGCGGCGAAGAGGAGCAAACAGACCCAACTTTTCATTTGGACCGGATTCCGGGAGTCTGGCTGGGGGTCGGGCATAGTCCAATTAATAAACTCCACCCGGCGGACAAAGTTTCGATACCTGCGTGGCTGGCCGCTGGACATGCAGAACATCGTTCGACAGTGGTGCAAGATAGGGCGGTGCTGCTGCGCCGCCATCCCCGGCAGAGCGGCGGCTCTGGGTGGCCTGATTTCCCATCCCCCACAGCGCCCTCTCCAGGCGCACAGTAGGTTTTAACCCTCCGCAAACTGTAACATAGGGGCTTCCCTTTTGAAGCCATCGCCAGGATTTAATAAAGTTCACACTCGAATTATGCCGAGTTGAAAATAAAAAAAGGGTGATTCCTCCGACTTGCAAGGAATCATCCCCTTTGATTCGGCATTATCAGTTACACGGCACAATGGATGGCGCGCCGCTGCGAGGTGTAAACCACCGATTGACTTTCAATCAGCCTGCACAGCGACAATGTCCATTAATTCGCGGTTATTGGAGAATGACCTCCATTTGCCGTATTTGTCCAAGACCGCCAAACACATATAATTGTTGCCACGAACCCAGCGCGGCTGGCGTTTTTCCGGGAGCGGTTCTGCGGCCAGGCAATCACTCATGCAAAGGGTGGATGTTTTTATTCATTGTTTAACAGGGTAGTTCTTTTGAACGCAAATCACATGGGGTGTTCACCCCAACGCCGCAATGAATAATCCAACCTGGTCCCGGCCGAAGTTTCGGGGATGCAAAACGTGCCGCAGCCTGTCTTCCTGGCGTGGCGGGCGCTGGACGCCATGATTACTGGTTGGGGTGAACACCCCATGGCGGACGCGTGGTTACACAGCCCATCTTCATGGCATGAAACATAAAAAGTTATCCCCGCACCAAAACCACAAACCGGCCATTGCAGGAGGGCCAACGGCGACTGCGGATTTAAACCCTGGTGGAATTGATTTTGCGCCGTCCGCGGACGAAGTAGCTAAAAGGGCATATTTCAATTATATGAACCAGGGTTCGCTGCCCGGGTACGAGGTGAAGCACTGGCTGGAGGCCGAGGAGCAATTGCTCGCGGAACGCAAGCTCGCCCAGTCAAATTAAAATAAAATCCCCGCGTCTTGCGCGGTTTAAGCCTCGCCTTGAATCGTGTCCCCGCCGAAGCCCGCATCCCACTCGTTATCACCCGTAGCAGTCCCGCAATGCGGGATGAGTCCGCTCAAATATCCTCGGGAGAACATCGGGAAGGCCAGAGCCGACTCACGTCGGCTGCCACGGTCATCGTTCCGCCCGAGGGAGTTCGCGCGCAATTCCTCGCGTCAAGCCGCGGAAAGACATATCAACCAGCAACCACTTTGCGGCAGAGATGCGGATCAGTTCGGGGCAATGACATGGAACGAGTTCGATTTCACCTCCACGTCCAAACCGGCATAGATGCTCTCGGCGGAAATCACATGGACTGGACTCCACTGTAAATTGACTAATTGAGCCTTCAGCTCCGTAGGATTGTTAAATTTTCGTTCCACAACCACCCGTTCGGCCACATCTATGCGCAAACGATTTTCCAGGAGAGCATAGTTTTTATTTGCCTGATCCAGACTGGCCTGGGTCAAGGCGATTTGGCTCGTGAGGCCGGCCATCTGGTTGGTCAAATCCAGGCCGCGCCGGTCCAAGGTTGTTTGTAAAGTTTGATTTTCCGATGCCAACTCCGCGACCTGCAGGTTCAGGTTGGTGATTTGCTCCGTGTCGAGAGCCATGGCGGATTGGGCTTCAATCAGATGGTTTAAAAGCGTCAATGACGCCGACTGGCATTCGTCGAGGCGGTTGGAAATGACGGCCATCGTTCCATTGCAAATGGCGATTTGGGTCTGCGCCGAGTCCAGCCGGTTCGAAAAATCGGCAATCGCACCGGCATCATTTTCGTGCTCAGCGTTATTGCCGCGTTTCATCACGATGAGGAATATGACCAACACGGCGCATGCCAATGCGAGGACGATGGATAAATATTGTTTCATAAAACAGTCAGCGCAATCCCATCAGATTCATGTTCGCTCATCACTGAAAATGTCGCAACGATTAAACCGATTGGACAAGAATGGATTTGTTACGATTCCGTTACACCCGGATACAAGGCGAATTGGGTGGATTCAGACGGATTGATATCGAACCGAATCGCTCGTCCCCAAATCTGTCCTGGCTGGAGCCGGGGCATCCAGCCAGGGTTTGTTCCTGCCCCAACTTCCGCCTTCATCTGATTCCGGCGCGGCGCGGCGGGTGTAGCGGCTTTCGGCAGAAAGCCGCATTTTTATCGGCGGCGCCCTGCCGAGACGCCGCTACGCCAGAAACCGCGCCTCGACCTTGGGGCAGGTGGCAGGTGACCTGGAAATCCATACCGGTGGGGCGAGGTTCCTGACAAATCGGTAAAAAAATCCGCGTGGATGTCTCCCGACATGCTCACGCGGATTCCAGTTAACCCTATGAAACAATCAATCAATCAAATGTCCTAAACTAACATGGTAAACTAGCGTGACTCCGCCCATGGCGTCAAATCCCAGCCTGTCGTCTAATTGTGTGACGTCCGGATAAATCAATTCGAGGACGAGAACGAGGAGAATGAAACACGCTTCTTCCCGCCCGCTGGCATCATCGGAATGGCGGTGTTGCCGCGCCGCCCCCAATTTCAGGGCAGAGCGGCAGCTCTGCCCCACCATGCTGGACCCTGAACGTGCTGAACAGCGTGCGAGGGTTGTCCCTTACCCGGCCTGCCGGCCACCCTCTCCCATCCGATGGGCGAGGGACTTTCACCACCGCCGATGTTTACGCTTTCACCCGCGAACTGGAAAACTCCATCCCGACACTTGAATCGGGTCTGGCGTCCGGGATCCTGGTTTCTTGGGAACACGTCACGTGATTTCGACGCCTGCAATTGGCCGTGGCGAACGGCGTTTGACCTGACCCTCAACCCACATCGAGCAACTCGCAACATTTTGCGATCTCGGGCGCCTGTCGTAAATTACTGTTCCTATTCAGGTTATGAGTGGGCGGGGTGTTTCAGAAAACGAAGTCATTTGATTTTTCCAAGGGAAGGGAGACATTAGGTATACCTATACATTGGGTTATGGGGTCTTTGTACCAGATAGTTTATACGAGCACTGCGAGTGAGTCGTTCAGCCGGGCCGATTTGAAAGAATTGCTCATGGAGAGCGTGCAGCGAAATACGCGGGCGGGCATCACCGGGTTGCTGCTCTACAATGACGGCACTTTCATGCAGACGTTGGAGGGAGAGGAGCCGGTGGTGATGGCGCTGTTCACAAAAATAAGCCGCGACCCGCGTCATCATCATGTCATCGCCCTGATACATGGGCCGATTAACCGGCGGGACTTTTCCGACTCAGCGATGGCGTTCCGCGATTTAAATTCACCAGAACTCCGGGAACTGCCCGGCTACAGCGAGTTTTTGAACACGCCTCTGAACGGGGATTTGCTTGCACCCGACCTTCCCAAGTGCCAACAACTGTTGCTGCTTTTCAAGGAGAACATCCACTGAATCCCAACGGCATTATCAGTAGGCGTCGTAAAGCGGCGTCCCTTTGTGCTGTTCCATGAATTGATGCAACGTGGCCATAATGCGGCCAGCCTCCGCCGTCAACGTGTCCAGCGGGAGACCACGAGCGTCGGCAGCGCGGACGCGCTTTATCTCGCCGGCCAGCCTGTCGCGCAATTGCTGGAATGTTCGCGCTGAATCATTTTCGTTGCTCATTAGTATTGAATACGTCGCCTGGTTCAAAACCTTTCAAAAACAATGGAATCCCCGCGGCAAAATTGCGGTTTGCGAAAGACTTCCGCCACCCCACAACAAAAAGAAGATCTCACCGCCAAGCGCGCCGGGGGTAATTCCCGGGTCACCGATGGGCACGGCGTAGAGCCGCACGGCGGCCACGCCGCTATACGCGGATGACACGCAGGGAAAAACCTCTGTGAAAATCTGTGCTCAGCTGTGGCTGAAATTTTGGCGTCCTTTGCGCCTAGGCGGTTAAAATCCTCGCCGCATCCAACGCCGGCGTCACGACTTGCGCCATTCCCAGGCTGCCGAATGGATTTTTTCCAGCGTCTCCCTTACCGTCAGCCCGCGCATCGCCAGGTCTTTGTTTTTCTTCCGCTCCGCGTTCCAGATCCGCAGTTCGTCGGCGGAGGGCTGGTAGCGCCGGCGATATTCAACTTTTTGCCCGATCAGCAGGGCCAGGTATCCGTTCGTGCCAAACTGGCTGGCCTTTTCAATCGTGGTGTGCATCCGCAGCCAGATGGAGGGGCCGTTCTCGCGGTACACCTCAACCAATTCCGCCGCTCCGGCCAGGTCGGTTGCCTCCCAGCAATGCCGCCAGAACGGCGTGTCCAGCCGTTTGTTGAACCGGTAATGCAAGGCTAGGAAGTCCCGGATATCGTCCCAGACGAGGGCATGGTGACGGTTGAATTGCTTTCGCAGCGACGGGGTTGGTTCGCCCTCAAGTTCCTTGAGGGTTTCGGTCAGGAGGCTGCTCTCGCCGGCAATGACCCCCAGGGCGGTCGCCTCCAGCGGTTCAACAAAGCCGCCCGCATTCCCCACCGCCACCACATTCTTGACCCATTGATTGCGATACCGCCCGGAGACGAAACGGACAATGCGCGTGGGCCCCACCTTGGGGTTCCTGGCACGAAATTCCTTTTCCGCGTCCGCATCCGAGATGAAGCCGGAACTGTAAACGTAGCCGCGATTGATCCGGTTTTCGTGTTCAATCTGCCAGCACCAGCCGCAGTTCATCGTCTCGCAAATGGTGTAAGGTTTGATGACCAGGTCTTCCGGGTCTTTGCGGTCCCAGCCGCCCACCACCGCGCGGTCGCAAAACAGCGTCTGGTCATAACTCACAAACGGCTCGCCCAGCGTCCGGCCCAAAAGCACGGACGCAAATCCGGATGCGTCCACGTAAAGGTCGGCCGTTTCCCGCCGTCCCGATTCCAGTCGCAGGGCCGCCACGCCGCCTTCGTTCTGCTCCACTTCCGTCACCTTGTCGTCCAGGATGGTGACGCCCAGCGCGACCGCATATTCCTCGAGGAAGCGGACAAATTTCTCATTCTCGACATGATAAGCATTGCCGTGGTGCACCAGCGGTTCGCCTTTGGCGCCCTTCGCAAAAACGCGGTCCTGCGACATGAGCGCCGACATGGGGTCTTCATACTCCATTTCGTCCCAGCAATAATATGCCTTGATCCTCGGCAACTGACTCAACTGGCCCGACATCTGGTCGATGGAGAAGGTGTAATTGAAATAGGGCCGCGGACCCCACAAAAAGCGGAGGCCCACCTTCCAGGTTGGCTGCGCGACGGCAAAAAACTTTTTGAGGTTCATGCCGAGATACTGGTGGAGAAACCGCGTCAACCCGGGAGTCGAGCCTTCACCGACGCCGATGATGCCGATGTCCTTGGACCGGATCACCACGACCTGGAGATCGCGCAATTTACTCTTCAGGGCCAGCGCGGCGATAAAGCCGGCGCTGCCACCGCCGAGAATGATGACGCGTTTGATCATGGAGGAACTATCTTATAGTCAACGTCGCATACCGCTGATTTGCGGTATAACTCCCTGCAAAATGATACAATGCAATTCTGTCGCGAGAAATTGTTTTGGGATGGGTGGCAGGTTTTTGGGGACGAGCGGGACTGGACACGATGAGCCTGCCGCTTGTGGATTCAAAGACCCCGCTCAGCCGTGACCGGTTTGGATTGAGAAAATATTTAAACCAGTTTAACTCACGGCTTGATTTGGCAGCAACGGTGGCTTAACCTGTGTTCGTCAAGGCGGCATAAACAAGGGTAAAACCCATCGGCAAAGAGTTGTCCTCCAGCATGGTGGCAGATTCAAAAATAATTGTTCCGGGAACTGAACGTCATTTTCGATATTGGTCCTGGTGGCTCTTGTTGTTTGTCGTGGTCTGGACGACCGTCTATTTTAGTCTGGCCCGGGATCCCATTTCCCTTTTCAAGGAAAACTGTCCCTTCATTCTCGTTGGATTTAGCGGGGCGATACTTGGAAACATCTCGGCGGTGGGCGGCGGCATTGTTTTTATCCCGGTCATCATTTTTGTTTTTCATCTGCCGCCCGTGACGGCCTTGAAGGTTGCGCTGGCCAGCCAGTCTTTTGGCATGACCAGCGGCGCCATCGGATGGATTCAGAAAAAGGTGGTGCCGTTGCGCGCCTTGAAACTCACCGTGCCGGGGCTGCTGATCGGAAGCGCGATCAGTTCGCTGGTGATTCATCCCAGTGCGCTGCTGGTCAAATTGCTTTTCGGACCGGTCTCGATTTTGCTGGGCGTGCTGACCATTGTCCTCTCCCGCCGGGCCTTGAAAACCGCCACCGTCATGGAGATTCCCGTGAATGCAACGGTCCCGCTCTTCATCGTTGCCTTCATCGGCGGACTCGTCACCGGCTGGATTGCCATCGGTGAAGGCGAACTCGTCGCCGCGCTCCTGATGCTCGTTTATCGGGTGAATGTTGCCTCCTGCATTGGCCTGGGGGTCGTATTGCTCTCCATCAATTCCATTTTTTTGACCGTCATCCATTATTTCTGGCTGGGAGGAATACCCTGGAACATCGCCGCCTTCACGGGCCTGGGTTGCGTGTTTGGCGCGCGACTGGCCCCTTTCCTGAGCCGGCGCTCGAATCCGATGGTGTTGAAGACCATTTTTGCGGTCATCGCAATTTGTGACGGGATCCTGTTCATCGTTCAGTACGTGATCATTCACCACGCGCATTAAGGACGATTTCCCCGGCCTGTTCATCCGGTCCCAAGGCCCGTGTGGGGCGGCACAATTTAATGGGCAAAAGGATTTGTCAGGATGGGCTTTCCGCAATAAATGCAGAACAAACGTTTGGCCAGATTGATCTTGCCGCAACTGGGACACGTCTGGGGCGGGGCTTTGACGGCCATGCCATCCACGATGACTTTCCGTTTTTCAATCTCCTCAATCAGGTTGGTCAAAACCTCATCGGCATAGCCATGCTCCTTCTTCATGAGCATCCACATGGCTTCCGTGATCAGCAGCAGCCGGTCAATGTCATGAGTGAGCAGGTCAACGTTCGTCTGCGCTTCCCGGGCGGCGCTTTCTGCTGCCGTCGCCGTGGCTGAGGCAAAATTGTCGGAAAAACCGCCGCCGGCCATCGTGGGATAAAACATAGTGTTGGATTTCGTTGTCGTTATGTCAGATGTTCATCTGAAGCCGACGCCTTTCATCGGCTTTTTGTTTGCTTTCAAATTCTAACCGGCCGGGTGGGATTACTCAATTCCAAGATCAACGGGCAGTTGTAATGTGACCGCTGTATTACCGCCGAGTCGCCAGGCACGCCAGGAGGAATACCGGAGTTACGGATGAAACGCAGACAAGAACATCCGTGGCTGGAACCTTGGCGCCCGGTGCGTCTCGGCGGTCAAGCCCCGGATTGAGTCGGACTACCGGCTTGAGTCGGGTGCCAGGGCGACAGCGTTTTTACGGGTGACGTCGGCGATGACAATGTGCATCCATCCCTGATCGCGTTCCTGGATGTAATCAAGATTCCAGTTGTGCCAGCCCCGGCGTCTGGCTTCGGTGGCAGCCACCGTGGAGGCCACCTGTTTCACATAAATGACGCGCTGGGTTCCCGGCAAAGGAGAACCTTGACGGACGGTGACTTGAAAATGTGAGTCATCAATATTCTCAATGATGTAGTTGGGTGAGGCGGGAAGGTTTTGATTGAAATCCTGGTTGAAGGATCGCTCGTGGTGCGTGGCGCAACCGGCGGTCAAGACCAGAAAAGCCACATTTAATGACAGCAGCCGGAGCGTCCACCGGATTTGATTTGTTTTCATGCGGCAACCTTAACCGATTCTGGCTGGCTGGCTATCAGGTAAACACCGGATGGCACGAGCGGGGCGTGAAATGCTTTTTACTTTCGGCCGTGGGGTGAAGACCCCATAGGCAGAGCGCGGCGCGGTGCTATGCTGCTCGCATGAACCTATTATTACTCCTGGTTGTTCTCCTGCTCCTGTTCGGCGGCGGCGGGTTTTACATCGGCGGTCCAGTCATCGGTGGCAGCGGGCTTGGCCTGATATTGATCATCTGTCTGATCATCTACGGCATGGGCGGATTCCGCACGAAGAGCCCATAGGCGGCGCACCGGCTGGATCCCATATCTGGATAACTCCTGCAACATTGGTGTGGCGCGCATCGCCCCACGGCTTCGCGACTCCCGCTGGCCGTTTGTCCGTGCCGGACAAGATAATTGTTGATGCACTTCAGGAGCACCGCTTTGTCCACCTTCAGGCATTTCCGACCATCTATGGTAACCGGCATCATAAATAAAAATCCCGGGCTGATGACCGGCGGCACCATGGCAAGATGGATTGCGCCAGTGACCCGCCCCATGAAAGAAGTTTTAACCAAAACCTGCCGAAACCAAAGGAATCAGGGACACATCGCGGGTTTGCGGGGGTTGCTTCCGTGGAGGGGTGGAATTCCATGGTTTTCCAAAATGTCACCTGCTTGTTTCCGATCCGCCTTTGACGAAAGGCCGGATCAGTGGTCTGATGCCATCGTCAATAACAAGAGACTGCGTTCAAAGCCCACAGGCGCTGGTACCGCTTCACCAGCGCCTTCTCTTATTTGCCTTCCAGCGCCGGGAGGCGTGCCGGGTTTTGATGTGCGGCCTCCGAAGCCCTGGCGTCCGCGGCCCCAGCCAATCAAGCCCCGACTTATTCTCCCAGCAATTGTTTCAGCCTGGGCTCGGTGGCGTTCGCCCAGATCCGGTAGCCGGCTTCGTTGGGATGCAGATAATCGGGCATGATGGATTTGGATATGGAACCGTCGTTCTCGATGAACAGCGGACCGAGGTCGAGGTAGAAAATGTGGTTGCCATCGTCGAGCCGGGCGAGCGCCTGGTTGACCTGGAGAATCTTGCCGCGCTGCGGGCTGAAGGTTTTGCCCCGCGGGAAAATGCCCAGCAGCAGAATCTTCGTGTCCGGCTGCCGCGTGCGGATTTGTTGCACGATGGCGGTGACGCCTTCGAGAATTTCAGCCTCGGAGTTGTCCTGGTTGTTGGAATTGTTGGTGCCGATCATGACAACGGCGACTTTTGCCTTGATGCCGTCAAGCTGGCCGTGTTCGAAGCGCCAGAGGACGTGCTGGGTACGGTCGCCGCTGACGCCAAAGTTGATGACCTTGCGTTTGCCGTAAAATTCCTGCCACACCTTCAAGCCCCGGCCTTCCCAACCCTGGGTGATGGAATCACCGATGAATTCAATGGCGTAGTCGCCGGGCGCATCCTTGGCGCGTTGCAGGACGAGAGTTTGGCGGTTGGTGATGCCGCCGGTCCGCGGCACGGGAAGGGTGGCGGTGTTTGGGTGGATTTCCGGCGCGGCATTGGTTGTGATGACGGCGGGAGCATTGGTTTGCGCGACCAGCGTCAGCGGCCAGGCCAGCACCACCGCTGTGAGGCCGAGCGCGAGGTTCAGTCTTAGGGATTTCATTCGCAGAAAAATGGCGATTGCGGCTTGCGGCGTCAACCCTTGCGTCGGAGCCGTCACCTCATGTTGCGCCGTCCCGCGTCAATGAGGCGGGTCGCGTCATGGGATTAAACCCTCGAATTGAATTGGTTTGCGGCTGCCACCGGGCTTGGCCCCGGCGCGGAGGCTCGTGTTCTCTACGTAGAACACCCCATAGCGTCCGCGCGGCTTAACCGTCTACCATTGAGCGTGGTTTGCAACCAGCAATCTGCGAAGAACGTTCGGTCTGGCGATTCATCGGGGATGATCGCCAGGCTGTGGGCGATTATCAAAGTCTGGATGCCCCAGGGTTATCAGGATGAAACTGGTTTTCATTACGGACAAAATCGACGTCATCATTTTCCGAGCCACCGAAGGAGAACATAACCGGTTCGTTAGCATCTTGAGTGCAGACGTCTGCTAGCCAGCCATGACGGCTTCCGGGCGGTTCCATTTTGACCCGGCGCTGGATACGGCGGTGTTCTTATCCTGTTCCGCGTTCATGGAAGATAAGTTTCGCGCTCACCGACTCCTGCCTTTAAACCCAGTTCTTGACGTCTGGCGCGACCCGGCCAATGCGATGCCGGCCGCATTTTGGCGGAATCCTTGAATCCTTGGGCGGGGTTGCCGTCCATGGACGTTACTCAATACCTCGACTGTAAGTTTTTGGCGGGTGGCGCGACCCATAGTATGTTGGACAGGAACATTGCGGGCGCGGAGAAATGAGTTTATGAAAAGCATGAAATCGGCCGGACTTGTCGGTGTTGCCGCCGCCGGACTGCTCATGGCGGGGACGTTGCTGTGGCGCGTTGCCGGCAGCGAGGCGACGAACGAGATTTTGCATTATCAGCCAACGAACATGACAAATTTCAAAAAACCGGAGGCGGCAGAGTTGAAAAAGACGCTGACCCGCGAACAGTTCGCGGTCACGCAGCAGGCGGCCACGGAGCCGGCTTTCGCCAACGAGTATTGGGACAACCATAAACCGGGCATTTACGTGGACGTGGTGTCGGGCGAACCGCTGTTCAGCTCGCTGGACAAATTTGACTCGGGCTGCGGCTGGCCGAGCTTCTCGAAGCCGGTGGCCGAGGCGAAAATCGTGGAACACAAGGACACTTCCTTCTTCATGGAGCGGACGGAAGTGCGTTCCAAAACGGCTGATTCGCATCTGGGTCATGTTTTTGACGATGGCCCCGGGCCGACGCATTTGCGTTATTGCATTAACTCGGCGTCATTGAGATTTATCCCGGTGGAAAAAATGGCCGCGGCGGGTTACGGTGCGGAGCTGGCCCCGTTCATCAAGGCCGGCCTTTACCAACCCATGGACGCCGCCTCGCCAACGAACACCCCGCCCAAGCCTTAAATCTGCCCGTCCCCGGTTGCCGGCGCCCGCCGCCTGACTCAAATTCTTCTCGACACGAAAGCGAGGCCCGAACATGTTTTTCACCGCAATAAAATTCATGCCGCCCTTTTACAGCTCAATCAACGGCTGCTCCGCCGCGGCTGCGGGCAGGTTTGTGCTTCGCCGCGCGATTTGATGTCCACGCCCCTTAACCGCAAGACGGCCGGGATTGCGGTTTTCACCGAGAGGTACGTGTTGTCGCTGGTCTATTTGTATCTGGCCTGGGATGAATTTCAGAAACCGTGGCTTGGCTGGAACGGGCCACCCGCCACCGAAGGCGCCGTGGTGGTCCAAACCAGCCGACACCTCACCCAGGTGCTGCTGTTCTTTTTCACGGCGTTGCTGCTGCTGCTGGCGCGCCGTGCCGCCGTGCCGCCGCGAACACTCAAAGGCATTCTCATCCCTTTGGCCACGACTTTCTTCACCCTCACATACAGCACGATTCACCGGCTGCCGCCCGCGCTGCAAAAAAATCTTTGCCCGGCCGAATTGCAAATGCCCTCGATCATTGCCGCCATTGTGCTCATTGTTATTGGGCCGGCGATTGCGTTGTGGGGAATCCTGTACCTGGGACGTTCCTTTGGCATTTTTGTCGAGGTGCGCAAGGTGGTTCTGGGCGGGCCTTATCGATGGGTGCGGCACCCGATGTATCTGGGTTGGATTTGCCTGTGTGCCGGCAACGCCCTCGGATTCTTTTCGGCGGCTTACTTCATTTTGGTCACCCTTCACATACTCCTGTTGCGATACCGGGCGCGACTGGAGGAAGCGGAACTTTCCGGTTACAGCGCGGAATATCGGGAATACCGGAAGCGCACCGGTTTCATTTTCCCAAGGTTGTGCCGCCTGGCCGGCGATTCGGCAGAAGCGGGGTAAAGGGAATTGTCGGCTGGAGCCGGGTCGCGCCGTCGCCGGGTTGGACAGTGCAGCGCCTCCGAACGCGAGCCGGGTTAAACATCGCCCGCGATTTGCGGACAAACGCCGGCTCCATCCAGCGGGCGCCACGCCCGGGACCCGGGTTGCATACTCGCGACGGAACAAATCCACCCATCGCCCTTCCCGTCGCGGGAGGCCATGCACTTTTAGCCGTCGCCTTGGATTTGTACCGGTACCCCCATGACCGGCAAGGGTCCATGGCAGGTTTTGGCCAACCCCGGAGCATTGTCGTTGATCAGGTCAACCTCGAGCGGAATCGGCTGGAGCCCCCAATATATCTCGGCATATATTTTCCAAAGGATGTGTGGACTTGGGTGGAAATAGATGCTTTTATGGACGGAGCATCAATTAATAGCCAGTTCCGGCGGGGAACATCCATGAACAGTTCGAAGCAAAAATATTCCATCTACCGCGACAATGATTTGATCGCCTCGGATTTGCTGTCCTTGCCCTCGATCATGAAATTCGTGAGGAACGATGCGCTCAAGGAACACTCCCAGGGTCGCCCGGCCTGCTACTTGATTACCGGTTCGCTGGGCTTCAAACGCACGGGCAGTCATTTGAAAGGCCGGGTGGTTTGGGACGGTGAATATTCAAATCCGAGCATGATTCAACCCCGGTCCTAACGGCATTGAGGAGCCAACGCCCTAACCGCGCGCCGGGCGCGGTGCCCCCGCCGGTGGAAATAAAGCTTGCGTTAATCCGAGTCTTGAGGAAAGTTAATAACACAAGCAAGACCGATTAAAGTTCAGGCATAGTTGGGCGTTTCGCGGAAGTTCTCCTTCAGTCTTTGGACGCGGAGTTTTTATTTATGATCATGTTCCTTTTTTGGTGTGCGATCGGGGTGGTGGCCGGAGTCCTGTTTGGTTCATTCTTTGAATGGACCCTGCACCGTTATGTCATGCACAAACCCGTCGGTTGGTTTCGCTTTCCGTTTGAAAGGCATGCGCTGGTGCACCACCGGATTTTCAAGGCGGACCACACCTATCACCTCGTGGATGAGCGGGACAAGAAGACCATTCCCATGGCGTGGTGGAGCGGGCCGGCCATCGTGGCCGCCTGCCAGCTGCCGTTTTTGGTCTGGGCGCTGTTCTCGCACAAGTGGGGGATCTTGTGCGGCGCCGCGGTGGCCTGCACCCTGTATTTCACGGCGTATGAATACATGCATTGGTGCATGCATCTGCCGAAGCGAAGGCACGTGGAACGTTCGGGCATCTTCTTCCGTTTGAACGGACACCACCTGTTGCATCATCGTTACATGGGCAAAAACTTCAACGTGGTTTTGCCGCTCGCCGATTTGTGCTGCTTTACCCTGCTGTTGCGTTCGCGCGTCGCCTTCGCCCAGGCGCAAGGGCCTTCCGTGCCGAATGTGCAGCCCGCCAGGCTCAAGGCGCTCAAGGTTCCGGCCCTGTCAGCCGCAAAATAAGCTTGAGCCGGCCGGAGGCGTTTCGTTTTCAACCCGCCGGGGCACGGGCCACCGGCCTTTGGTCCGGGCAACATCCCCGGCGACCCGGTTGATCAAGCCTGCTTGGAGTCCTGACTTTGAATCAACAGGGCGGAGATGACCCGCCGCACCTGCATGGAGGATAATATGCCTTTGAGCGTGGACGTAAATCCCTCCTCGTTTAAACACTGCCTTTGCACCTGGGTGGTGCGGTCGGTCAAGGTCAGCGGATAAATGGTGATGGAGTACTGCACCGTGAGAATCGCAAATTTATGATTGTTGATGGCGGGAGCGGTGATGGCGAAACTGTAGGACAGGGTGTTGTTGACCGTTGGCTCCGGCTCGATCGAGCCGATGAGGACGCCCTTGGTGAGCTGGTTTAAAACCAAAGCCTGCTCGCGCAAAATCGAGGTTGGCGTTCTTTGATTGACGGGGTCATTGATTTCGCCCCACATGTTTTCGGCGCTCATAAAATGTTCCGGCCTCATCATACCCTTGCGACCCATGACAGCAAACAAATTGGCAGGCAGTTTTTTGACATTCTGCAAAAATGTGATTGAAAACCGGTTTCGCAGGACAGCTTCATGCTCCGGGATAAATCTGCCCGGCGGCCTGGAAGGAGTGGAGGGGTCGTCGGTCTTTAGGAGATTTCCTGCTGCCACCTTGGGCAATATCCGTACGGATCGATGACCGCTCGGGGTTTTTTGTCGAAATCCGGCCGGTGAACGGTTAGTTTTGATTCATGTTTCTGGTCGCATTGAACAAGCCAAGACAGCTGCTTCACCTGAGCTATATCCAGCACGTGACGCCGGAGGAGCTTCGGCGCGGTTATGAGGATGCCAGCGCCATGACGGCGGATCTGGCGCCTGGCTTTCGCCTGCTGGCGGATTTCGGTCGATTGGAGTCCATGGACCTTGCCTGTCGGACGGAACTGGGACGACTGATGGAATTGGCCGACCAGAGCGGCGTGGGCCTGCTCGTGCGCGTGATACCCGATCCGAGCAAGGACATCGGGCTGGATATTCTCGCCCTCTTCCATTACCGGAACCGCCCCCGCGCGGTCACCTGCAAGGACATGGTTGAGGCGGCCAAAAAACTTTCGCTCTGAACCGGGCTGGACCCGGTTTACCACACCGCAATCGACCTGCCGGCTCAGGCGGCCGGCACGGTTTGCGGGCGCGGGGTCCGGGGCTGGACGTTGGGGACGGACGGGCCGACGGCCTGGGGAAAATGGATTTTGGAGCGCAACAGGAGCGTGCCCAGGCACAAATCGGCCAGCGGGAGGACGACGTTATAGTTTCTGCTCATGTAACGATGGTGGAGCAGGTGATGGCCATTGAGCCGGAAAAAAATCCCCGAACGTTCGACATTTCGTTTGCGCGGCAGGTGCATGCACCAATGCATATATTCATAGGCCCCATAGTAAGCCGCACTGGCGAGCGCGGCGCCGCAGAGGATCCCCCATTTGCCGGAAAGCAGGGCCACCAGCAGGAAAGGCAGCAAACCGACGGCTATCAACACCGGCCCGTTCCACCACGCCATGGGAATGGTGAACTTGTCTTTTTCATCGATGAGATGGTAGGTATGGTCGGATTTAAAAATGCGGTGATGGACCAGCGCGTGGCTCTCATACGGATAGGTGAATTTTCCGAGCGGCCGGTGCATGACGTAGCGATGCAATGTCCACTCAAAAAACGAGTCGTAAACGACACCGATGACAAAACCCATGGCTGTCCAAAATAAAAATAAAGACATCAGGTTGTAATGAGGTTGTTCGTACGCCGCAAAATCTGCCGGTGGCGGGGGTTTTTGGCAAGTCATTCCGCGTGATTCCTGCCTGCCCGCAGCCGGTCGCGGCACCAGGTCAATTGCGGGGTTTTGTTTTTTAAAACCGCGGCTCTATTTCGTTCCATTCTCTGCCTCGACAAACCACGGGTCGGGCGTAGGCTGTTCCCAGGATGAAAGGCGAGGTGGTTTATCTTTACGCGTTCGATGTGGCAAATGAAATTATCACGCCGCGCGTGCAGGAAATCCTGTCGGAAAAGCCGTTCCCATTCGAAATCCGGATGGATCGCACCCTGCCGAAGGACATGCCGCTCTACAAACCGCTCGCCATCGAACCGCACCCGCTGCCCGCCCAACTGCACGGCGCACCCGTCCGATTGCTGATTCGCATTTATGATGTGGGCGTGGTCACGGTGATGCTGCGCGTGGCGTTTGCGGCGGGCGCGCTCGCCGACCTGATGCCGTTTCACAATCCAAAGCTGGAGAACGGGCAGATGCTGGACGCGGTGGCCTTGAAACTGTGCGCCGAGGTTTGCGACAGTCTCAAGGATTTGATGGTGGGACGCACGGAGTTTCCGCCGCCGCCGGAGGCCTACACGGTGTTTTGCCTCACTGACCTGGCCGGAGTGAATGACGCAAACCGCTGGCTGGGCGACCAGCGGCGCGAGGTGGCGGGCCTGCTTACGGAGACGGCGGCGAGCCAGTTGAGCGAGGCCCAGGTGGGCGAGGTGTTGCGCATTCAGCGCTCGTTTGAAAACACGGACCTGGCGGTGATTGACTGGGACGCGGCGCTGGTAGTGGACCTGACGGGCTACGTGGACGACGTGTTATATGCGCTGGAACTGGCGAACCTGCAACTCGAGGAGTTTCGGGTGATGGACCGCCGCCTCGACACGTATCTCGACCGCGCCTATGACGACCTGGAACGGCGGCGGCTGCCGCTGTTTGGCGGAGCAACCAAGACCCTGCGCCATTTGCGCCGTTTCCGGGTGGACGTGGCGAAGCTCACCGACGAGGTCACGCATATCACCAAATTTTTTGGTGACTGGCATCTCGCCCGTGTTTATCTCGGCGCGCGCGACCGTTTCTATCTTGATCAATGGCGTGCCAGCGTGGAACAACGCCTTGCCCAACTCGACAAGCTTTACAGTGTGTTTCACGCCGAGGTGAACGAGCAAAGGATGTTGTGGCTGGAGGCCATCATCGTGATCTTCTTCGCCATCGATCTGCTGATTCTGTTGTTCATCAGGCGATGACGCGGCGGCCGGCGCGTGGCTTTGGCATGGCCTGCCGGGTCCGTCCGTGGTTAAACTTCCCGGGTTGTGATGCGTCCGCTGATCCAGGAAATTGCCACGGCCCACACGCCGGAATCGCTCGTCGATGGCCTGCGTGACGAGCGGGGCATCGTTCTGCTGCGCACCTCGTCGTTCGATTCGCCACAATCGCGGTATTCGTTTGTTGCCGTGCGACCGTTTCTCACCTTTCGCTCCCGCGGTTCGCGTTGTGAAGTCACGCCTTGGGCTTCGGGCCTTGCGCCTTATGTTCAGTTCGGCAATCCTTGGCAGATTTTGAATGCGCTGCTGGCGCGCTGCGAGGTCCTGGACGAAATCGATCTGCCGTTTCCGCTGGGAGGTTGTTTCGGATGCTGGAGCTATGAACTGAAGAACTTCACCGAGCCGAAACTTTCGCGCCGCGCCATCAACGATCTGGAACTGCCCGATTGCGACGTCGGTTTTTACGACAGCCTGGTGGTTTTCGATCATCACCTCGGCCAGGTCAGGGTTGTCTCCACCGGTCTCGCGGCCGACGGCTCGCGTACGGAGAGGCGGGCCGGGGAACAAATGGAGTTTTGGCGGAACATTTTAAGTTCAGAGGGCGGAGCGCTGCAACGTCCCAAGCCATCCGAAAGGGTCGCGGACTTGCAAAGCCCGCCGGTCCAAAAGGAAGTGGGGTTCAATTTCACCCGCGCCGATTTTCTTTCCGCCGTCGAACGCGTCCAGCGTTACATCCGCGCCGGGGACATTTACCAGGTCAACCTTTCGCAACGGCTGACCGTGCCATGCGATATTTCGGGCTGGGAATTGTTTCAGCGACTGGGCTCAGTTTCACCCGCGCCGTTTTCCGCGTTCTTCGATGGGGGCGATTATCAGGTGGCGTCGTCGTCGCCGGAACTTTTTTTGCGTTTGAGTGGTTCGCACATCCAGACGCGGCCCATCAAGGGCACGCGCCCGCGCGGCGCCGACCCGACGCGCGATGCGCAGCTGGCCTATGAACTGCAGACCAGCGCCAAGGAGCTGGCCGAACTGGTGATGATCACCGACCTGCTGCGCAACGATCTCGGCAAGGTGTGCGAGTTTGGTTCCGTGCAAACGCCGGAACTGGCCCGGCTCGAACGGTTCGCGCAGGTGCAGCATCTCGTTTCAACGGTTGAGGGGCGGTTAGGGAAGGATGTGACGCACCTGGCAGCGCTGGCGGCTTGTTTCCCCGGCGGCAGCATCACCGGCGCGCCGAAATTTCGCGCCATGGAAATCATCGACGAACTGGAGCCCGTGGCGCGCGGTCCGTATTGCGGGTGCCTCGGGTATCTCGGGTTCAACCGCGAAAGCCAGTTGAGCATCACCATCCGCACGGCGGTTTGCAAAGATGGCCTGGCGCATTTCAGCGTCGGTGCCGGCATCGTGGCCGATTCCAATCCGGAGGCGGAATACGAGGAAACGCTGGCCAAGGCCGCGGGTTTCCTGGCGGCGTTAAACTGTTGCAGCCGACGGAAGGAAGCTCTGACTCGAGGTTCCACAACGGGTGTTGATATTTGAGCCTCGTCACCTCGGCGGCTGCACGCACAGAGGATTTTTCTGCTCGCGGAATCACCAGGTTTCGGGTAATCGAAGGGTCATTAGGAATTGAGGCCCATGATTGTTTTTCTCAATGGCCAGTTTGTGCCCGAAGCCCAGGCGGTCGTTCCCATCAACGACCGCGGTTTCATGTTCGGCGACGGATTATTTGAGACCGTGCGCATTTGTCAGGGCCGGCCATTTCGCCTGGCGCAACACCTGGAGCGGATGATGCGGGGGGCGGATTTCCTCAAAATCAAATGTCCGTTCACCCCGAAGAACCTGCAGAATGTCTCCGAACAGCTCATCGAACGGAACAAGCTATCCGAGGCGATTCTGCGGATGGTGCTGACGCGCGGGCCGGGGGAACGCGGTTACGCGCCCAAAGCTGATGGACGGCCAACGGTCGTGATGACGTTGCATGACTCACCCTCATTGGGGAATCCGGTTCAGTGGAGCCTGATCACGTCATCGTATCGCATTCTCGCTGCCGACCCGCTGTCGTCCTTCAAAACGCTAAACAAGCTCACCCATGTCATGGCGCGCGCGGAGGCCGTGGAAAAGGGCGCGGACGAGGCGTTGCTCATCAACTCAAACGGCGAAGTGGCCGAGACGGCGAGCGGCAATTTATTCTGGGTTTATCAGGACACCATCTGCACGGTGCCCACGGGCCGCGGAGTGCTGCCCGGCATCACCCGCGCCGTCGTGCTGGAAATCTGCCAGACGCTGGGCCTGCCCACGAACAAGCGCGTCATCAAACCCGAGGCGTTACGAAATTCCGAGGGCATTTTCATCACCCAAAGCGCGCTGGGCATCGTGCCGGTGGCGGCCTTCAATGGCGAAGCGGTGGCGGCGTCACCCTTGGTGGAGCAAATTGCGGGCGCTTATTCCGAAATGCTGGCCCGGCCATAGATTGCCGGCCGGGTTAATCATTTGAATTAGTCAAAATCAAATCGTGTTTACCCCCATTGCAACTGGGCCCGTCGGCAGTAGGGTGAGGTGTAAACCGACGATGACTAACGTGGCACAGCCATCGGTTCAACCATGGAAAGGTTCTTATGATCGTCAATGCCAACGCCAGCGCTGAACACTGCCTCTCTTTCATCAGCAGCCAGCTTCAAGGCACCAGCAAGCCCGGCGTGAAGGTGGAGAAAAATGTCCGCCGGGCAGTGACCATTTCGCGGCAGGCCGGGTGTGGAGCGGTCATCGTTGCCGAAAAGCTGGCCCATTATCTGCACCATCACTCGTCCGGGGATACCTGTCCGTGGACGGTGTTCGACCGCGATCTGATGAGCAAGGTGCTGGAAGATCACAACCTGCCGGCCCGCATGGCCAGGTACCTGCCCGAGGATCGCGTTTCGCAAATTGATGACATCCTGGCGGACGTGCTGGAAGTGCATCCGCCGACGCAGGAGATCATCGAGCAAACCGCCGAGACCATTCTCCGGCTGGCCGGGCTGGGCAACGTAATCCTGGTTGGCCGCGGCGCGACGCTGATCACGGCCAGGGTGCCGCACGTGCTCCATGTCCGGCTGGTGGCTCCGCTCGAAAAACGCGTCGAGCACGCCCATCAGTTCTATAGCCTCACGGTGAATGAAGCATACAAATTCTGCCTGAACCAGGATCGTGCCCGGGAACGTTACCTTAAACGGTATTTCAGCGCGAATATCAACGACCCGCTGCTCTATCACCTGGTCATCAACACCGATCTGGTCGGTTACGATGCCGCCGCGAAATTGATCGGCGACGCGGTCCTGAATTTGAATTAAGGGCGACTTCGGTCTTGGGTTGCCGTTTTATCTGTGGCTTAATCTGCGCGTGCCTCGCGACACCCGACCTCTGTTTGCCCGCGCACAACGTAATCCGCGCGGCAGCGGCATTCGTTGGTTGCTGGTTCCGGTCATCCTGGCCGGTGCCCTCTGGTTCTGCTGGTGGCACGTGCATTCAAAAAAGCCCCTCCATCCCCGGCACTCCGTTCCGACCCGGGTACAACTGAGGCCGTTCGTGATTGGACCCCAGGCGCCCGCTGATTTTCCGCGTCCGGTGCACGATGTCTTTGAAGCGCAGGTGGCGCTGGCGCGCCGGGGTATTTCGCCGGGCTCGCTGGATGCGGCGCTGGGGTCGCAAACGCGGGCGGCGATTTCGGTTTTTCAGGCAACCCAGAACCTGCCGCCAACGGGCTTGCTCGACACCAACACCCGGGCGCGGCTCATGCTCGACGCGCCGCTGCTGACGACCTATATCGTCACGACCAATGACCTGGCGCGCCTCCAGCCGATCGGCAAAACCTGGCTCGCCAAATCCGAGCAGCCGGCGCTCGATTATGAGACCGAGCTCGAACTCGTCGCCGAGAAAAGCCATTCGCATCCCGAACTGGTCCGGCGGCTCAACCTGGGGATAAACTGGACGAACGTCGTCCCCGGCACCGTCCTGCACGTGCCCGCCGTGGAATATCCGGCGCCGGCGGACAAGGCGTCGTTCGCGGTCATTCACCTGGCCGAAAAATTCCTGGAGGCGTTCGATGCCGAAACGAATTTGATGGCGCATTTCCCGTGCAGCATCGCGGCGCATGTTGAAAAACGTCCCGTGGGCGAGTTGCACGTCATCGTGGTCGCGCCCAATCCCAACTACACCGTGGACCCGGAACTTTTTCCCGAGGCGCTCGAATTGCAGGCGATTGGCCACAAGCTGATTTTGCCGCCCGGTCCGAATAATCCGGTCGGTGTGGCCTGGATTGGCCTGGACAAGACTGGTTACGGCATTCATGGCACCCCCATCCCGGAGCAGGTCGGGCGGACGGAATCGCACGGCTGCTTCCGGCTCGCGAATTGGGACGCCGAATACCTGTCGAAACTGGTGTGGGTGGGGATGCCGGTGCTGGTGGAGCCGTGATGTGGCAGACCGATTCCAAAAAGACGGGCAAATTATCATTGCCCGGCGGCAGGCTTTGACCTAATTGTAAGTCAAATTTAACAAAGGAAAAATATGATTATTGGATTGGTTTTGGCCGGGGTGCTGCTGGTTGTCGTGGTGGGCGTCATCGCCTTCGTCATCGGCGGCTACAACAAGCTGGTCACGCTGCGCAACCGGTTCAAGAACGCGTACGCGCAGATCGATGTGCAGCTCAAGCGCCGCTACGATCTCATTCCCAACCTGGTTGAGATCGCCAAGGGTTACATCAAGCACGAGCGCGAGACGCTGGAAAATGTCACCAAGGCGCGCAACATCGCCTACGCCGCCTCGCAGGCCTCCGCCGCCAATCCCGGGGACGCCGGCACCATGAAAAATCTGGTGTCCGCCGAAAGCGGGCTGGCGGGCACGTTGGGCCGCCTGATGATGGTCTCCGAACAGTATCCCGACCTGAAGGCCAACCAGAACATGATGCAGCTCACCGAGGAGCTGACCTCCACGGAAAACAAAATCTCCTTCGCGCGGCAGGCGTACAACGACTCGGTCATGGTTTATAACACCGACCGCGAGGTTTTTCCGAGCAACTTCATCGCCAGCATTTTCAACTTTGGTCCCGCGGAATTGTTCATCATCGACAAACCGGAACAAAAGGACGCGCCCAAGATTTCGTTTTCGTGATGGGCTGAATAGATGAAGGGTCGAAGCGTTGCTGCGCGGCCGCTTCAACGCACAATCCTTCAACCACCGGCATGGATTTTTTTGCCCAACAGGACCGGACCCGCCGCAAGACGAAGCTGCTCGTTGTTTACTTCATTCTCGCCGTGGCGGCCATCATTGCGGCCTGTTACTTTGCCGGACTCGTCATTTTCTCAGCCACCCGGTCGCACCATTCGCCGTACGACGGTCCGCCGCAACTGGTGCTGTGGGATGCGCGGCTTTTCTTTGGTGTCACCCTCGGCGTCCTGGCCGTCATTGTCGCCGGCAGCGCCTACAAAACCAACGAACTTGCCGGGGGCGGCGGTTCGGTGGCTACGTTGATGGGCGGACGGCTGGTAAACCCGAACACCACCGACCCGGATGAACGCAAGCTGCTTAACGTCGTTGAGGAAATGGCCATCGCCTCCGGCGTGCCGGTGCCGCAGGTTTATGTGCTCAACGAAGAAAGGGCCATCAATGCCTTTGCCGCCGGCCACACGACCAGCGACGCCGCCATCGGTGTCACCCGCGGTTGCATCCAGATGCTTTCACGCGACCAGTTGCAGGGCGTCATCGGCCATGAATTCAGCCACATCTTGAACGGCGACATGCGGTTGAACCTGCGGCTGATCGGGATCATTTTCGGCCTGCTTTGCATCGCCACCATAGGGCGCATCCTGTTGAGTGTGCGCAGCCGCGACAGCCGCAACAACCCGCTGCCGATCGTCGGTCTGGCGTTGCTGGCGCTCGGTTTTATCGGCGTGTGCTTTGGCCGTTTGATCCAGGCCGCCGTCAGCCGGCAGCGCGAGTTTCTCGCCGATGCCTCGTCCGTGCAATTTACGCGCAACCCCGGCGGACTTTCCGGCGCCCTCCAGAAAATCGGCCAATACGGTTTCGGTTCGCGCCTCGAATCGGAGCACGCGCCCGACATGTGCCACATGTTTTTCGGCAATGGAGTGAGCGAACCCTTCTTCGGCCTCATGGCCACGCATCCGCCCATCCCCGACCGCATCCGCGCCATTGATCCGGCGTGGGACGGCAAATATCCGCCGCTCGACCAGGAACAAGTTGAAGTGGTCAAGCGGGCCGCCATTTCCGAATTGGAACACACGCCGAAGGTGCTGCCGGACTTTTTCAAAACCATTCTGGGTGGCGCGGTCATCGCCTCGGACGGTTCTTCTACGCCCCCGGTCATCCGGTCGCGTTTCGTTTTGCCGAATCTTGGCAATCCCACGCCGCTGCACCTCAAATACGCCGAGCAATTGCGCGAATCATTGCCCGAAACCGTCAAAGCTGCCGCGCGTGAACCGCTCGACGCGGTGGCGCTGATTTACGCCCTGCTGCTCAGCCCGGATGAAGCGATGCGCACGAAGCAATTCACCGAACTGGCCATACGGGTTGACCCGGTTGTCGGTCAGAAGACTGCGGTATTGTACCCCGATGTTGCTGCCGCCGCGGCGCACGCGCGCTTGCCGATGGTCAACCTGGCTCTCGGTGCGTTGCGGCAGATGAGCGCGGAACAGTACCGGCAGTTTTCCCAAACCCTCCAATGGCTCATTGAAAGCGACGGCCGGATTGAACTGTTTGAATTTGTGGTGCAAAAAATCGTCCTGCGCCATCTCGCGCTGCAATTTACCGGCGCGCGCCGCCCGGTCGCCCAATACTACACCCTCAAGCCGTTGTTGCCGGATTGCGCCGTCGTGCTGTCTGCGCTGGCCAACGTCGGCAGCAACGACCCGACCGCAGTTCAAAAGGCCTTTGAAACCGGGGCGCCGTATCTGCGCGCACCGAACGATGGCAATCTGAACCTGTTGTCAGGCGAGCAATGCGGCGTGAACCAGATTGATGCCGCGCTCAACCGCCTCGCACTGGCGGTGCCGACCATCAAAAAGAATTTGATCGAATCCTGCGTGTACACCGTTGGCGCCGACAGTGTGATCACGGAAAGTGAAGCTGAATTGCTCCGCGCCGTTGCTGACAATCTGGACTGTCCGATCCCGCCGTTCGTCCAGACGGAGTAATACTGCAAATGGGAGGGCCGCGTTGCTGCGCGGCCCAAATCGAAGGCTGAGCGGCAGCTCAGCCCTACCTGGCTGGCTCAACTTCCAGGACTACCACCGACTTCGCGGGCAGCGTCGTGGCGAAACCGTTATCCGTCACCTTGAAAGCATGGAATTCGGCTGGCTTCACATTGTCCGGCTGGTCGAAGGTGTTGTGGGCGTTCATTTCCAGGGCGGTCAGGATCCGGCCGGATATTTTCCGAACCTTGGCCCCCGGCATTTCGCACGGTATTTCAACGGATTGATGGGGATTCAGGTTGCACAGCGTGACGTGGATTTTGCCCGCCTGGTCGCGCGAGGCGGAGGCGCTGACCGCGGGAATGATTTTGTCGCCGAACGCATAATCCACACTTTGCAGTTCGCTGGGCAACAGCGTGGCGTCATGGTGGACGGTGTCCATTTCGAACACCCAATAACTCGGCGTGACCGTCATCTTTTCGTGGTCGGTCAGGATCATCGCCTGGAGCACGTTGATCATCTGGGCGATGTTCGCCATCTTCACGCGGTCGGCGTGGTTGTTGAAGATGTTCAACGTGACGCCCGCCACCAGCGCATCGCACAGCGTGTTTTGCTGGTAAAGAAACCCGGGATTGGTCCCAGGCTCGACGTCGTGCCACACGCCCCATTCATCCACGATCAAACCGATGCGCTTTTGAGGATCGTATTTATCCATGATGGCGGAGTGTTTGGTGACGATCACCTCCATATCGAGCGCGCGCCGGAGCGTTTCGTGCCATTCCGCCTCTCCGAATTCGGTGGCGGAACCTTTGTGCGACCAGTTGCCCGAGGGCAGGGTGTAGTAATGAAGCGAAAGTCCATCCATGCGCTGGCCGATGTTTTTCATCAACACCTCCGTCCAATTAAAATCCCAGTCGCTGGCGCCGCTGGCGATCCGGTAAATTTTGTTGCCGGGATAGTCCTTCACAAACGTGTTGTACCGGCGGAAATTATCGGCATAAAACTCCGGCGTCATGTTGCCGCCGCAGCCCCAGCTTTCATTGCCGACGGCGAAATAAGGAACCTGCCACGGCTGTTCCCGGCCATTTTGGCGGCGCAGATTAGCCAGCGGCGAATCCGCGTCGGAAGTCATGTATTCAACCCATTGCATCATCTCTTCGACCGTGCCGCTGCCGAGGTTGCCGCTGACATAGGGCGCGGCGCCAATCTGGTCGCAAAAATCCATGAACTCGTGCGTGCCAAAGTGGTTGTCTTCGGTCACGCCGCCCCAGGTGGTGTTGATCATGGCCGGCCGGTTGGTGGGCGTGCCGATGCCGTCCATCCAGTGATACTCGTCGGCAAAACAGCCGCCCGGCCAGCGCAACACCGGCACCTCTATTTTCTTTAGCGCGGCGACAACATCGTTGCGGATGCCGCGGGTGTTGGGAATGGGGCTGTCCTCGCCCACCCAGACGCCGCCATAGATGCCATGGCCGAGGTGTTCCGAGAACTGGCCGTAGATGTTGCGGCTGATTTCCGCGCCTGGCTGGTCGGCATGGATGACGAGCCGGTTCGTTTTCACAAAGGGAGGGGACGGTGCCTGGGGTTGAGGTTGAGGTGGAACAGGGGTTTGTGCCTGGACGGACGGGCGGGGTTTGGGATCGGAGCAACCTGTCCAAAGGCCGAGGCAAACAACGCCAACGGTGAGAAGGATTGTGCAAGGTTTGACATGCATAAGGCTAATTCAAGGGAAGTTTGCCCCAGATACAAGAGTGTTTTTTGGAAATTTTTCCTGGTCTCCGCCCCGGCGTTGCCATGGCGTGAACGTCCCGCTTATGTCCGGTTGCTATAATTGTTGTTTGTAAGCATCCATCGTTCTATTGCACCTCGTTATTCAATGCCCGCTGACCTGTGTTTGGTAATCTTGCAGGCGGGCGAGCGGATCGGGTCGGTGTGCCTTGGGGTCAGCCTGGAAACTGTGACCGAAAAGCCCTGTCCCCAGAATAGACGACAATGTCGGCGACGCTAAAACCTCGACACCAGAACTGCCGGCATGCTTCAATCAAGCAATCAGAATTAGTATCAGTTGCACTTAAATCCTTAAAAACCATGAAATTAATAAACATCTCCAAATTCCTATTAACTGCAGCGGCTGCCATTGGGGTAAGCACCTGCGCTCAAGCGGATCTCTTGTACACCTTCGATACGAGTGCGACGGGCACTGCGGGTGGCGGTGGCGGTGGCTTCGACGGCGGGACATTTGCCTGGAACAGCACCTATCAGGCTGTTCAGGCAACCGGCACGTCCAGCGGATGGACGTTGGGTGGCGGTGGAGGACCCGTGTTTGATTTAAATTGGCCTGCGCAGACTTCCGGGCAGACCATAGCCAACAACGGGGACGGCCATATCAGTTTCGATCTGTCCGTGAACAGCTCCAGTTTCCTGGTGGGCGGCTGGACGATCGGTGATTGGTACCAGATTCATGTTGCGTTCAATGGCAGCGCAACTGGTTGGACCCAGGACCCCGGCGCTGCCGGCGGGAACACCGTATCCGCCAATTATGATGGAATCGATCATACGTGGCACTGTGATTATACCTTCGCCCAGGCGGGTTGGACTCCCGGCAATTCGTGGTTTCAAATCAACTTTGGCGCCAACTCTGGCGGAACTGACGCGCTTCAGTTCTACGTCGACAACGTCAATTTCTATGAAACACCTGTGCCCGAGCCCACGACGTTCGCGCTGGCCGGCCTTGGGGCCGCGGCAATGTTGATCATCCGTCGCCGCAAGTAAGCTAAAATAGCTTTCCTCCAACCCCGCTCCTCAAAGGGCGGGGTTTTTTGTTGATAACCAACTTTGGGATTCATGCTGCGTCCCTGTTCCATCAACAAAATGGAATCGCGGATGGATGCCGAATTTGGGGGCCGGGTCCTGCGCTGTGCCGCCTGAAGCTATTCCCTCACTGACGCCAGCAACTGCCCTTTGAAGGCCGCTACGACTTTTTCGTGTGCCGCGTTCACTTCCGCATCTGTCAACGTACGTTCTGCACTCCGGTACGTGAACGCATAAGCCAGACTCTTTTGTCCGGCAGGCACATGCTGGCCACGGAACACATCGAATAGTTCGACCGCGTCCAGGTTCGCGGGCTTGGTTTGCTTCACCACCTGCAGCACGGCGTCGTGGGTCGTGGTTTCGGGCACCAGCATCGCCACATCGCGGCGGATCGCGGGGAACGCGGGCAACGACTTGAACGACTTGGCCGGATTACGCCGCGCCAGCAGCAAATCCAGGTTCAATTCCGCCAGCAGCGCGGCGTCGCGCAAATCGTGTTTCTTTGCCAGCGCGGGTAACAACTGGCCGAACTCGCCGATTTGATTCTTGCCGAGCGAGATGGTGGCCGATTCCAGGAAAAGCGCGGTGCCTTCCGCGCGGCGCATGAATGTCATTCCCCGCAAACCGAACTGGTCGAAAAATTCCTCCAGCAACCCTTTCAAATCGCAGGCATCGAATTTGGCCTCGCGTTCGTCGCCGCTCCAGAAGGGCAGGGCGCGCCGGCCGGTAAGCGCAATGGCCACGCGGCGTTCTTCGCGAGCAGCGCGACCGGCGTTGTCCGCGTGTTCCGGCGTTGGTTTGTTCTCGCGGACCTGGCTGTCCGCGCTCCTGTCCGATGCAAACACCCGCCCGACCTCAAACAACGCGACATCGTAATTCTTGTGGCTGACATTGTGCCGCAATGAATGAATCAAACCCGGCAGGAGGCTTGGTCGCAAAACATCCATGTCCGAACTCAACGGATTCGCCAACCCCGCCAATTCTGCCTTCTGCCTTCTGCCTTCTGCCTTTGCGATCAAGGTTTGCCCCTGTGCTTCGTTCAAACCAAGCCCGCTCAAAATCCTTCGGGCCTCGGCGAGTTCGTCGTGGACGGCATCAAAGGCATTCGTGCCGGTGGCGCCGCGCGGCGGTGTGGCTGGGATTTTGTCCACGCCGTGCAGCCGGGCAATTTCCTCGATCAAATCCACCTCGCGTTTAAGGTCCACGCGAAAGGTTGGGATTTGAAAGGTCACCGGCTCTGGTCCGGCATCAGTGCCGATGGGCCGTGGCTTGCGGCCGGCGCTTTTCAAGCCGAGTTGGCCGAGATAAAATTCGCATTCCTCCGGCTTCAGATTGATGCCGAGCAGGTCATTGGCCTTCCGGTGGCGCAAGGTGATTTGTTTTGGTTCAACCGCTTTCGGATAAGCATCCACGACACCATCGGCGAGCTGGCCGCCCGCGGTTTCCAGAATCAATTGCGCGCAACGCTGGCTGGCCCAGTCGCAGATGCCGATGTCCGCGCCGCGTTCGAAGCGGTAGCTCGACTCGCTGCGCAAGCCGAGGGCCTTGCTGGTACGGCGGATGTTGGTTGGCGAGAAATAGGCGCTCTCAATGAGCACATCGACGGTTTTCTCATTGATTTCCGTGTTCTGCCCGCCCATGACGCCGGCCAGCGCAATGCCTTTCTGTTCATCGGCAACCAGCAGCATTTCGTCGTTGAGGGTGCGCTCCTGGTTGTCGAGAGTTTTGAACTTTTCGCCGGCAGTGGCGCGGCGCACGACAATCGTTGGTTTGCCGTCCCTGCCTTTGGCGATGAGATGATAATCGAATGCGTGCAGCGGCTGGCCGATCTCAAGCATGACGTAA
This sequence comes from Verrucomicrobiia bacterium, assembly GCA_049280815.1. Taxonomy (GTDB): domain Bacteria; phylum Verrucomicrobiota; class Verrucomicrobiia; order Limisphaerales; family UBA11358; genus UBA11358. The sequence goes on from JBAPQW010000053.1 coordinate 124,196, forward strand.
TTCGTCACGTCCACAACATTGCTGATGCTGCGAATTCCCACCTTTTCCAGTGTCGAGCGCAGCCAGTCCGGGCTGGGGCCGATCTTCACGCCCTTCACGACCTGGGCGGTGTAACGGGGGCAAAGCCCGGGGGCTTCGATACGCACAGCGACAAGGTCTTCAATTTTTAATTTTTCATTTTGAATTTTTAATTCCGGAATCCGCAGCGGATTTCCGGTGAGCGCCGCAATTTCGCGGGCGATGCCGATGACGCTGTTCCAATCCGGCCGGTTCGGCGTGATTTCCAGGTCGTACACCACATCGCTGCCGCTCCGGCCGAGATATTCGGCGAACGGCTGGCCGACTTTCGCGTCCGCGCGCAGGATGAGCAGGCCGTCCGCCGGGTCGGGCAGACCGAGTTCCTGCGGCGAACACATCATGCCGTGCGATTCCACACCGCGGATTTTGCCCACCTTGATGGTGAACGGTTCCTTCTCGCCGGGCTTGGGCGGCAATGACGCGCCGGGCAGGATGAGCGGCACCTTGTCACCGGCCTGGAAATTCTGCGCGCCGCAGACGATCTGCCGTTCGCCCTGGCCGTCATTGACCTTGCAGACGGTGAGTTTATCGGCGTTCGGATGCTTGTCCTTGGTGATGACCTGGGCGACGACGATGCCGTCGAACTCGCCGCCAGTCTTGTGGACGCCCTCGACTTCGAGGCCGAGCATGGTGAGCCGCTCGGTCAGTTGTTCAGGCGACCAGTCGAAATCAACGTATTGTTTGAGCCAATTAAGCGTGACCTTCATGGTGAAATTACGTTTTCAAAATTCGTCATTACTTAAAACTTTATCAAAAACCGCGCGTCATTTTCTTAAAAGCGGCGAGGTTGTTGGTGCCGTAGCCCAGCTCCGTCAGGAGCGGCATCCTTGCAGCCGGCACGCCACCTCCCAACCAAGCCCCGTTGGGGCGGCATATTCCGCCAATCTCAATTCTTTGCCCGGCATTATTCATTCGTTTCCGAAGTTGCTCCTGACGGAGCTTTTATTTAGCCGTTTTCTTTTTGGCGATATATTTCACATCGTCGAGTCCTTCAAAGTCATCGTCTTGCGTCCACAGGGTTGCATCTTGTGCGCGGGCGGTGGCCAGAATAATGGAATCGGCCATCGGCAGCTTCATTTCCAGACTTAACCGCGCGGCGCTCATGGCCAGCGTCGCATCCAAATCAACGATGCTGCCTTGCTGCATCAGGGCCATCGCCTCCAGTGCATGGCGTTCTCCGAGTTCGCGCCGCATCCAGCGGCACACCTCAAAAACACAAATTGTCGGCACGACCAGGCGTGAAGCATCGCTGACGGCTTTGGCGAAGAAATCCGCGTTTGCCCCGCCGCCGAGAAACTCAATCCAGCCGGAGGAATCCACGACATTCACAGTCGATCCGCTTCCCTTTCAAAGTCCGTGTTCATTCCCTTGAATGCGCCGCGCATTCCCTTGATGGGGCGCAGCGGCACCATGACAACCTGGCCTTCAAAGTTGATCATCTGCATCTTTTGGCCGGCCTTAAGATGCAGTGATTCGCGAATTCGCTGCGGGATTACCACCTGGAACTTGGGTGATAGTGTGACGGTATCCATATCGTTATTATGTCCGTATTACGATAGTATGTTCGATAGTTAATGTCAACTACGCGGGTTGAGAGCCGTTCTATTTCTCATAAAAATGAACCTCGCCGGTGGAAAGGTCGTACATGCCGCCGACCAGGCTGATCTGGCCGTTGTCCAGCATCTCGCGCAGGATGGGGCTGCGTTCGCGGATTTGTTGCATGACCAGCCGGACGTTGGCTTCGGAGACCTTATCCACAAACTCAAGATTCTTTGAATTGCGCGGCTGGACATCGGCGGGGACCTGGGCTATCGCCGGCTGAATCTTGGCGAGCAAACCGGTGAGGTTGCCCAGATCCACGCTGTCCACGGCACCCTTGATGGCACCGCAATTGGAATGGCCGATGACGGCAATCAATTTGGCGCCCGAGACCTTGCAGGCAAATTCCATGCTGCCGAGAATGTCATCGTTCAGCACGTTGCCGGCGACGCGCGCGCTGAAAATGTCGCCGATGCCCTGGTCGAGGACGATCTCGATGGGCTGGCGCGAATCCAGACAGCTCAAAACCACGGCAAAAGGATACTGGCCGGCGGCCGTGGCCTTGACATCGGCGGGTTGGTTGCGGACCAGCGGGTGGCCGGCCACAAACCGGGCGTTGCCTGCCTTCAATTCCGCCAGCGCCGATTGCGGCGTCATCGCCGCCTGCGATTCCTTGGTGGGCGGTGCTGCCGAGGCAAACACCGTACAAACGGGCACCGGCGCCGAACAACAGGCGCCCGAAGCATTCTTGGAAGATTGACAGCCGGTCGCAAGCAAAACTGCCACCGTCAGGCCGGCGAACAACGAAAAACGACAGGATGATTTTTTCATAATTAGATTCATGGAACCATTTCAAAAGTTCTGCGTCATTTGTGAAAAATAGCTGGACGGCATTGCTGCTGCAATGGAATTGGCTGTGAAGATGGCGTTTGGCGAGGAAAGCCTTCACGTTGGGGGAAACTCCAACTTGCAGCCTTCAGACAGCCAATTGAAAATTTTTAGCTCAACGGAAACACCCCCCAACTGTGGAATGTTTGATGTTTGGTTCAGCGGTTCGGGGTGGACTGAAAAAAGTCCTTGCAAATCTATGGAGTAGGCGGAAAATCGCCAAAAAGGTCCACGCTGGTCGTGGGCCGGAAATCAGAAATACCAGTCAAAAGTAACCTGTAATATATGATTACATCCTCCCGCGCCAACTCATGCTTGATCATCATTCCGACGCTGCTGCTTCTCACGTGTGTCGTGCTTTTAGTCAGCGGCTGCGCGGCACCATCAACGCAGGATCATGCCTTTTCAGAACAAAATAAAATCAAAGGAAATTCGGAATCCATACCCGCTTCCATGGATGTCACTTGGGGGAGTGTTTTAGAAGTGATAGCCGAGCGTGGCTGGCTCATGCAACAAGCCGATACCAAAAGCCACGTGATCCTGGCTACTCGGGAAATACGTGACGAAAATGATAAAGATCTCTCGCATTCACTTTCAGCCACCGTAACCCTTGTCCCGGTGTCCGAGCAGATTACGCATGTGATCGCGGCAGCGAATGAGACCACCGAGTTGCATAAGAAATCCCATGATTGGTGGCATTTGCTGTGGCTGATCCCGATTTTTCCCACCGGAACGGAATACACCACTGTCGTAGTCAATCGAGACACGGTGCAAAATCCACAGATCTACCAGGACTTCTTTGATGCCGTAACAAAAAAATGTAATGAGAAAAAGGCGTCGTCAACCCCCGCGTCTGCGCCCTGAACCCCGCTCACATTTACGGCAAACCACATCTTTCCGAAACCATCGAATCGGGAAGAAATGAGTCAGAACTAACTTTTGATGCCAGAACCCGGAATGGAGCAGTTCATTTCTGCTTTACCGCCTTTGACTCATCCTTCCCCTGGGCAAAACGTCGCCGCTTGGCGCCGTGATTCCCGTTAAGCCAAGCTGAGTCCATTTTCCAAGTCGGTTGGTATGACTGCGGCCAGGATGGACTTTCTCGTCTTAAATTCCATGGGATTTGGTTGATTTGGAACCCCTTCAATCGGCCAAAAGACAATGCAGGGCAAAGTTGAGTTGCGAGCAATAATCAAGAATTCAGCTTTAAAAATTGACGACCCTGGGTTCCGCCTGTTTTTGCAAAGATTCTTCAGAACTGGCGCAGAAACCGCACGTCGTTTTCGTAAAAGAGCCGGATGTCATTGATGCTGTAACGAATCATGGCGATGCGTTCGATGCCAAAGCCGAACGCCCAGCCGGTCCAGATTTCGGGGTCATACCCGACGTTCTCGAACACCTGCGGATGCACCATGCCGCAACCGGCGATTTCCAGCCAGTCCTTGCCCATCTTTTTGACCAGCGCGCTGCTGAAATCGATTTCGAAGCTCGGCTCAGTGTAGCTGAAATAATGCGGGCGGAAACGGATCTTCACGTCGCTGCCGAGCAGTTCCTTGAAGACGAACTCGACCGTGCCTTTGAGGTCGCCGACGGTGACGCCCTTGTCCACGTAAAGCCCTTCAATCTGCTGGAAGGTCGGATTGTGGGTGGCGTCGGCATTGTCGCGGCGATAGACGCGGCCCGGGACGATGATGCGCACCGGCGGCGGCTGCGATTTCATGACGCGGATTTGGACCGAAGAGGTGTGGGTGCGTAAAAGGAGTTGAGAGTTGACGGTTGATGGTTGAGAGCCATCAGGCTTTGCAAGGTAGAACGTATCCTGGGCGTCGCGGGCAGGGTGGTCGGCGGGGGTGTTGAGCGCGTCGAAACAATGATACTCGTCCTCGATTTCCGGGCCGTCGGCGACGGCGAAGCCGAGCTTGCGGAAGGCGCGGACGATGTCTTCGGTCACCTGGGTGAGCGGATGCAGTTTGCCCAGTGCGCGGCGGCGGCCAGGGAGGGTGAAATCGGTTGGCTCCTTGGGCAGCGCAGCCTGGAGTTCGAGTTCCGCACGCCGGTCGGCCAGCGCGGCTTCAAGTTCGACCTTGGCGGCGTTGATGAGTTTGCCGGCGGCGGGCTTTTCCTCCTTGGAGAGCGTGCCGAGCTGTTTCATCAGCGCAGTGAACTTGCCATTAGGCCCGATCCAGGCGCCCTTGGTCTGTTCGAGCGCGGCGAGGTCGGGCGCGGCTTTTAAATCCGCCAGGGCGGTTTGTTTTAGCGGCTCAATGTCATTGAGAAGTCCCATATGAATCGAAGCTGGAGGATAGAGGATGGCAGAGGGAAACAAAAGAAAAACGGGCGAGCCTTCTCAGGTCGCCCGTTAAGATTTGTTGCCGAACCCGATCAGGCCTTGGCCAGGGTGGCGGCGGGTTTGGCCTTCAGCGCGTTTTTGGCGATATTGACCAGTTCATTGAAGGCGGCGGCATCGGTCGCGGCGAGATCGGCGAGCACTTTGCGGTCGAGCGCGCATTTAGCGGCCTTGAGTCCCTCGATAAATCGGCTGTATGTCAGACCGGCGGCGCGCGCGGCGGCGTTGATGCGGATCTGCCAGAGATAACGGAAATTGCGCTTCTTGGTGCGGCGGTCGCGATAGGCATATTGCCGGCCATGGTCCACGGCGTCGGAGGCGTAACGGTACAGTTTGGAGCGGCGCATCCGGTAGCCTTTGGCGGCTGTGACCATCCGTTTGCGGCGTTTGCGGGAGGCGGCGGCGTTGGTAACTCGCATGGTTTAAATGAGCGTTGAGGTTAAATTGGGGTCCGGTCAGTGGCTGAACGGCAGGTTCTGGGTGATGCGATACGTGTCGGTGGGGTCCACCGCGGTCATGCCGCGCAGGGAACGCCGGCGCTTGGGGTTTTTGGTCTGGGCCAGATGGCGCCGGCCCGCGCTCGATCGCATGACTTTTCCCGTGCCCGTGATCTTGAAACGTTTGGCCACGGATTTTTTCGTTTTGATGCCTTTGGGTCGTCGCATAAATTCTTTAAATCTTTATCGCAAAAGAGCGCAAACTATATGCGGCGGAAGTCGCCGAGGCAAGCGATTTTTAACGGCAAATTGGGCGTGGCTGCTTGCCATGGGCGGGGGGGGTCATTTATTTTTGCTCCGATGAAATATCGTCGTTTTGGCCGGACGGAGCTGGCGATGCCCGTGATTTCCTGCGGAGGAATGCGCTATCAATTCAAGTGGCAGGACGTGGACCCGAAGGACGTCCCGCGGGACAACCAGGACAACCTCGAGGCCACCATCCACCGCGCCATCGAACTGGGCATCAACCACATCGAAACCGCGCGCGGCTACGGCACCTCCGAGATGCAGCTCGGCAACGTGCTGCCGAAGCTGGCGCGTGAAAAAATCATCGTCCAGACCAAGGTCGCGCCGAAGGCGACCGCCCGGGAATTTCTCGAAACATTTGAGACTTCGATGAAATATCTGAAGCTCGACCATGTGGATTTGCTGTCGTTGCATGGCATCAACAACCGCGGGCTGCTGGATTGGTCGTTGAAGCCGGACGGTTGCCTGTCCGCGGCACGCCGGCTACAAAAGGACGGCCGGGTGCGGTTCATCGGCTTTTCCACGCACGCGACGACGGATGTCATCCTGAAAGCGGTGAACACCGGCGAGTTCGACTACTTCAACGTCCACTGGTATTTCGTGAATGACCTGAACTGGCCCGCGCTTGAGGCGGCGCAACGGCGGGACATGGGTGTCTTCATCATCAGCCCGAATGACAAGGGCGGGAAACTTTACGAGCCCCCGAAAAAGCTGGTGGATCTGTGCGCGCCGCTGTCGCCGATGGCATTCAACGACCTTTATTGCCTGGGACGACAGGAAGTCCACACGTTGAGTTGCGGCGCGGCGCGGCCGGGTGATTTTGACGAGCACGTTGCCGCGCTGAAGTTTTACGACCGGATTCCCGAGACGATCGCGCCGGTGGAAAAACAGCTGCGCGGGGAAATGGAGCGCGTGCTGGGTGCCGACTGGTGTGGTCGGTGGTTTGAGGGCCTGCCGAATTTTGGGGACGTGCCGGGGCAGATCAACGTGTCGGAAATCCTGCGGCTGTGGACTTACGCGAAGTCACTCGACCTCGTGGCGTGGGGCAAGATGCGTTACAATTTGCTGGGACAGGCCGACCACTGGTTTCCCGGCGAAAATGCGGCAAAGGTTCGTGAGGTGAATCTCCAGCCGGTGTTGGGACACAGTCCCTTTGCCGGCCGGATTCCCGCGATCCTGGAAGAATCGCACCGGATGCTGTTCGAGAAGCCGGTGCAGCGGTTGAGCGCCGGTTGAGGCGTGCGCCTCTCCGGCTGAATCCTGCAATCAGCCGGCGATCGTCCGGTGACAAGTTTCCGGATTACGGTTGGTTGGTGCCGAATATCAATGACGAGGGGGAGGGCGCCACCGGGGTGGACAGAGCGCTGATCGGCGCTCCGGCGTTGAGTTGCTTGAGAACCGCGTCGGTCAGATCATTTTCGCCGTTGCTGTAAACCACGGCCGTGGTGGCGTTGGCGGTTTCCGCCGCGGCGTCGATGACCAGGGTGTAACCGGCGGCCCTGGCCTGGACGGCGATGGCGGCCTTGATTTCGGTGAGAATGTTTTCGCGCATCCGCTGACCCTGTTCAGACAAGGTAACCTGAGCCTGGCGTTCGAAGGTATCAATGGCGGATTTGGAATCCTGCAACGACTTCAGTTTGTCCGCGGCAGCCGCTTTGCGGCGGTCGCGTTCGTCGGCGGAAATGGCCTGGTCATTCGCTTGTTCCAAGAGCTTCTGATAATCATCGCCGCCCTTCTTCAAGTCGTCGCGCATGCCCTTGTCGTCCTTGTCGAGTTGCGTCTTCCGGTCGTTGAGCGCCGCCTGCGCCTGCTTGGTCTTCCAATAGCCGTCAAACAGCTTGCGCAAGTCCACCGTGCCGATTTTGGTTTGGGCCAGCGCGGGAACGCTCAAACAGGCCAGCAACGTAATGGTCAAAACGGTCTTTCGTAAAAATTTCATGGGAATAGGAAAGCAAATTTCATGGATTTCGCCAACTGAAAACTGATGGGTCAAACCGGTGCGGCGGAATCAAGGCATTTGCAGCAAATAGAATTCCTGCGCTGAGTTGGTTTGCGCGGTGTTGGTGAAAATGAAGCCCCCGAAGCTGTCAAATTGATTGGTCGCAATGGACGTCCAGTTGGTCACCGGCACCAGAAGATTGGACGACATCAGGACGTAATAGGTGCCATTGTTCGTGCCGCCGAAACCGCTCAAAATAAAAGCCCCACCACCCGGCGCCGCGACAATGCCGGTAAAACTCAGCGAACCCACGGTCAGGAGCGCGTTGGAACTGGTCACCGACCCCGCGAGGTTCGTGATGGTAACCGTGTAGGTGCCGTCGTTGGTCAGTTGCACATTGCTGATGATCAGGATATTGCTGATCGAGCCGCTGAACTGGCCCCCATCCACCAGGTTTGTCTCGTTCATCTGCCACTGGTAACTCAACGGCGCCGTTCCGGTCGCAAGGACGGTCAGGGTCACGGTGGATCCCAGCCCCGCCGTCTGGTTCGTCGGCTGCACGATGATGGCCGGCGGGATATTTGTCACCGTCAGGAGGGCATTGGTACTGGTGACGGATCCGCCGGCATTGGTGATGGTGACCGTGTAGTTTCCGATGTTGGTCGTCTGCACATTGGTGATGGTCAGCACATTGGTGGTCGCGCCGCTGATCTGGCCTCCATCCACCAGGAGGTTCGTCTCGTCCACCTGCCATTGGTAGCTCAATGGCGCCGTCCCGGTTGCGGTGACCACGAAGGTAATGGTCGATCCCGCCCCCACGGTCTGGTTCGTCGGCTGCAGGGTGATCGCCGGCGGGATATTCGTCACCGTCAAGACGACGTAGGAACTGGTCACCGACCCGGCGCTGTTCGTGATGACGACGTTGTAATTTCCGCTGCTGATCTGTCGCACGTCGCCAAAGGTCAGCACCGTGTTGGTCGCGCCACTGATGAATCCTCCGTTGTAAGGGCCGTTGATCAAGTTCGTCCCGTTCAACTGCCAGTGATAACTCAGCGGTGCCAACCCAATGGCGGTGACCGCAAAGCTCGGATTCGATCCCACCGCCACGGCCTGGTTCGTTGGCTGCAGTGCCAGGATCACCGGCGACGACGCCACCGCCAGGCCGACCGAACCGGTTACCGAACCCCCATAATTGGTGACGACGACCGTGTAGTTTCCGGTGTTGTTCGTCTGCGCATTGTTGATCTTCAATACGGTGGTGGTCACGCCACTGATGTTGCCGGCGTTCGTCAGGTTCACCCCGCCCACCTGCCATTGATAACTCAACGGCGCGGTTCCAGTTGCGGTGATAGTGAAGGTAACATTCGATCCCGCCACCACCGACTGGTTCGTCGGTTGCAAGCTGGTGATCATCGGAGGGATATTTGTCACCAACAGGCTGGCGACCAAGCTGGTGACCGACCCGGAAATGTTCGTTACCGTGACCGTGTAGTTGCCGCTGTTGTTCGTCTGGGCGTTGCTGATGTTCAACTGAACGGTGGCGGCGCCACTAATGTTCGCGCCATTAAAAGTTCCATTCTTCACCAGGTTCGTCCCGTCCCACCATTGGTAAATCAATGGCACCGTACCGATGGCGGTGACAGTAAAGGTCGCCGTTGCTCCCACCGCCATCGATTGATCGGTTGGTTGTGCGACAATTATCGGCGACGCCTGCACAGTCAGGGTAGCAACGGAACTGGTGACCGAGCCTCCAAAATTGGTGATGATGACCGTGTAATTTCCGCTGTTGGTCAGTTGCACCGTGCTGATCTTCAACGCATTGGTCGTCGCGCCACTGAACTGGCCTCCATTGACGAGGTTGGTCCCGTTCAATTGCCAGCGGTAACTCAACGGCGCCGTTCCGGTGGCGGTGACCGCCAGGGTCACCGTTGTCCCCACTCCATTCGTCTGGCTCATCGGCTGCATGGTGATCGCCGGCGGGATGTTCGTCACCGTCAGGCTCGCGACAAGGCTGGTCACCGACCCGGCGAGATTTGTGACGACGACCGTGTAGTTGGGACTGCTGTTGTTCGTCTGCGCATTGCTGATGATCAGATTGGTGCTGGTGGCGCCGCTGATCTGACCTCCGTTGACCAGATTCGTCCCGTTCAATTGCCAGTGGTAACTCAACGGCACCATTCCGATGGCGGTGACATTAAACGTTGCATTCGATCCGACGGCAATTGACAGGTTGGTTGCCGGTTGCATGGTGATCACCGGCGCTCCCAGCACCGTCAGGCTGACGACCGAACTGGTGACCGAGCCTCCCAAATTGGTGATGACCACCGAGTAGTTGGTGCTGCTGTAGTTCGTGGAAGCGTTGCTGATTTTCAAGATGTTTGTGCTCGCGCCGGTAATGCTGCCTCCATTCACCAGGTTTGTGCCGTCCACCTGCCATTGGTAACTTAACGGCGCCGGCCCGGTCGCGGTGACGACGAAGGTTGCCAGCGAACCCATGGATATCGTCTGATTCGTCGGCTGCAGGGTGATCGTTGGCGGGATGTTCGTCACGGTCAGGAGGGCATTCGAACTGGTCGCCGAGCCGCCGAAATTGGTGACGATGACCGAGTAGCTGCCGCTGTTGGTGGCCTGGGCATTGCTGATGGTCAGCTTGTTGGTGGTCGCGCCACTGATGCTGCCGCCATTCGCCAGGTTCGTCCCGCCCACCTGCCATTGATAACTTAAAGGCGCCGTCCCGGTCGCGGTGACTGTGAAGGTTACGTTCGATCCCGCCGCCAACGTCAGGTTCGTCGGTTGCAAGCTGATGATCGTGGGCGGGATATTGGTCACCGACAGGCTGGCGACCGAACTGGTCACCGATCCGGAAACATTTGTAATGCTGACCGTATAGTTTCCAGTATTGGTCGTTTGCGCATTGCTGATGATCAGCACATTGGTGGTCGCGCCACTGATGGTCGGGCCGTGGTTGACGGTGCCATTCTTCACCTGGTTCGTTCCATCCCACCATTGGTATCGTAACGGCACCGTTCCGATGGCGGTGACGGCAAAGATCGCCGTCGAACCCACCGCCATCGACTGGTTGGTGGCCGGTTGCACGGTGATTACGGGGGCCGCCAGCACGGTCAGCACGGCATTGGAACTGGTTACGGATCCGCCATTGTTCGTGATGATGAGCGAGTAGAATCCGCTGTCGTTTGTCTGCACGCCGGTGATGGTAAGCGTGAAGTTGGTGGCGCCGCTGATGCGCCCGCCATTCACCAGGTTCGTCCCGCTTTTCTGCCATTGAAATGAGAATGGCTGCGTGCCGCTCCCGCTGACGGTAAATGTCACGGTGGTGCCCACCCCGTTCGTCTGGCTGATTGGTTGAACGGTGATTGACGGAGGGATGTTCGTCACCGTGAGGACGGCATTGGAGCTGGTCACCGATCCGGAAATGTTCGTGACGGTGAGCGTGTAGGTGCCGCTGTTGGTGGTCTGCGCATTGCTGATGGTCAGCACATTGGTGGTCGCGCCACTGATGGTCGGGCCGTTGTTAACGGTGCCATTCTTCACCTGGTTCGTCCCATCCCACCATTGGTACCTTAAAGGCACCGTTCCGACTGCGGTGGCGGCAAAGACGGCCGTCGATCCCACGGCCATCATCTGGTTGGTGGCCGGTTGCACGAGGATCACCGGTGACGATAGCACCGTCAGGACGGCATTGGAACTGGTTGCCGAGTTGGTGATTCCAGTCATGTTTGTGACGATGACGGTGTAGGTGCCACTGTTGGTCAGCTGCACCCCGGTGATGGTCAGCACGTTGGTGGTTGCGCCGCTGAACTGGCCTCCATTCTTCACCAAATTCGTCCCGTCCAACCACCACTGGTAACTCAGCGGCGCCGTTCCGATGGCGGTGACCGCCAGGGTTACGGTCGTTCCCACCCCGTTTGTCTGGCTGGCCGGTTGCACGACGATCGACGGGAATACATTCGTCACGCCCAAATACGCAGGGGAACTGGTTATCGCTCCCCCATAATTTGTGACAATCAGCCAGTAGGCTCCGGCGTTGGTTAACTGCGCGGAGCTGATGGTCAGGGTGGCGCTGTTGGTTGCGCCGCTGATATTTCCCCCATTCACCACGTCAACCCCGTAACGTTGCCATTGCAAATAGAAAGGAAAGGTCCCGGTTCCCGAGGCGCTGAGGTTCACACTCGTACCGACCCCCACCGTTTGGCTTGCTGGTTGTGTCGTAATGACCGGCGGCTGGGTCGTCAGCGTGATTATGGTCAAAAAGGCGTCGCTCACGCCGTTAAGGCTGGGATGCAGGGCGCTGTTGGTCAGGAAGTTTGCGGAAAGCGTCTGGCCGATGACGTAGGCATTGCCATTGGTGTAAACCGCGATGCCGTAGCCATAATCATTGTTCTGGCCGCCCAGATAGGTGGAATACAACAGGTTGGTGACGGTGGCGCTGAACGCGATGACGAAGGCGTCGCTCTGGCCGGCATTGTTGGTGAGCATCAGGCTGGGAACGTTGAAGGTCGGAAAATTGACCGAGGAAGCCGAGCCGGTCACAAATATATCTCCCGCCGGGTCCAAGGCCACCGCGTTGCCGATGTCCACGCCATTGCCGCCGAACAGGGCGGACCAGGCTATGACCGCATTCGTTCCGTCGTCGGTGATTTTGGTGAGAAAAACATTTGTGGCGAGTGAGCCGGAGGTGTTGGTGGCCAGGAACGACGAGAGGCCAGGGATGCTCGTGCCGATGGTGTTCGGGAAATTGGATGAAATGGTCCCCCCGGTGACATAGGCGGCGCCGGTGTTGTCCACGACAATGCCCGTGGCCACGTCGTTATTGGTGCTGCCGAGCAGGGTTGAATACACCAGGTTCGTGCCGGTGGGATCAAGTTTGGCCACGAAGGCGTCGTAGCTGAAAGTGATGTTGGTCGAGCGGTTCAGCAAATTACCTTCGACCATATTGCCGCCGATCAATTGATGGACGAAATTGGTGGTTGGAAAATTGGTTGAGGCGGTGTAGCCGGTGACATAAACAAATCCGTTGGTGTCCACGGCGATGCCGGTGCCCGAGTCAAAATTGGTGCCGCCAAAGTAGGTGGAATAAACCAGCGGCGAACCGCCGGGGCCGATTTTGGCAATGAAGGCGTTGGCGTTGTAGAAAAAGGAATTGGTACAGGCCTGGTTTTTCTGCAGTGCGTTGACCGTAGGGAAGTTGCTGGAATAGGTGAAGCCAGTCACGTAGGCATTACCTGTCGCATCCAAAGCGATCGCCTTGCCGCAATCCGTGCTTGAACCGCCGAGATAGGTGGAATAAACCAGATTGGAGCCGCTGGAATCCAATTCCGTCACGAAGGCGTCGACCGGATAATAACCATAACTTGGGTCGAGTATGCCGCTGATTGTCTTGTAAAGCGCGTTGGTGGAGGTCGGAAAATTGGGCGAATCTGTAAAACCGGTTAAATAGGCGTTGCCGGCGGGATCAACGGCGATGCCGAAGGCCCCATCGTCGGCGCTGCCGCCAAGATAGGTGAGATAAGCGGGGACATGGTTTTGAGCGTTAAACTTGCAGACAAACGCGTCCCCGGTCAAACCGCCCCCGGCAAAATTTGTCTGGAATGCGCCGGGTGTGGAAAAAGATTTGGTGGCGCTAAACTGCGTGGAAAGCGTCTGGCCGGTCACATAGACATTGCCATTGGTGTCCAAAGCCACGGCATAAGCCGTGTCACCGTTATTGCCGCCGAAGTAACTTGAATAGCTCAAAAACGGATCAATGACCAGCGGCTGGCTGAGATCATATTTACCAACCGTGAAGGCGACCGTGTGTGCATCCACCATCCGGTAACCGCCGGTTATTTCTTTTCGCCCGTCAGCCGTTGTCTGGTAAATCACCGGTTTGGGCTGCCGAATTTCGCCCCCCGCCAGACTCAAAACCAGTTCGTCCTGCGGGCTGATGGTGATTTTATCCGCTCCGTCAAAATGCATGGTGATGGCCTGCGGGTTGGCGCCCGGCGCCACGGTGAAATCATATTCAAGCCGATGCTGATTGCCGTAGTAAACCAGATCCACGCCGGGATAAAGCCCGCCGACGCGGACCTGGGCGAACATGGGCACGCCCGTACGCCACCGCTCGGGATTGTTGCCGGTGAGGTAGTTGATTTTGCCGGGCAATTCGGTGCCGCCGCAGATGAGCGCCTGCAGATTGGCGCCGGCGAATTGCAGGTGTACGCCGGCGGGCTTGGCGCCGGTCTGGCGAAGTCCAATTTGCACTTCGGTCGGCGCAATCAAAAATTGGTAATCCTGGCCGCGGGCCATGAACTGCTCCGGGGCATCGGCCTGAACCTGCCTGGCCTCAAAGTAAAGCGGCAGATCGACCGGCATCGCGGTTGGCGCGGCCATGGCCGGCAACACCAGCAGGCCCAAGGCCAGCCCGGGGAGGCCCGCCGACAGAATGTTTTTTGCCAGACGAATCATTTTAAAAGGGGCGTTGCCAGCCGACACCGAATTGGAAACGGCCGCCCCCGCCGTTGTACTGATCGTGATGGATCGGAATGCCATATTCAAGCCGCAACGGACCAAGTTTCGGAATGTTGATATGCAGGCCAAGGCCCCAGTCATCATCAAAATTTCCCGAGGTCGCATAGGAATAGGATTTCATGCCAACTTCGCCGATATCATAGAACAGGGCGAAGCGCACGCCAGGACCGTTGTCGGTTTCAAAAACGGGCAGGGTGTATTCCACCGAGCCGAACCACATGGTGTCGCCGCCAATCGGTTCGTTGGCCATATTGGGGTTGATGCCGTACGTCGGGTCGCGCGGAGAGACATTGCGGAATTTGAAGCCGCGGAGCGAATAAAGGCCGCCGAGGTAATACTGGTCATAAAATGGCACGTCGCCGCCGCTCAGACTGTCCGCAATCCCGGTGCGTCCCACCACCTCCAGCACGTGGCCGGTGAACAGGCCGGGGAAATACCAGGCGGTTTTGATTTGCAGTTTGTAATACGTGATGTCCCCGAGGCTGATTTCCGGGTCGAATTCCGTTCGTTGGCCGTGGTTCGGCAGTTTCGTGCTGTTGCGGGTGTCATAGGCGATCGTGGTGCCAAAACGGTTGTACAAATGATCGCCGGTTTGCTCGATTATGGCCGTAGGCGTATTCCCCTGCACCGGTTGTGGAACTCCATTTATCGTCTGGAATTCGTTTCCATGCCAACCGCTGTTCAGGCTGATGCCCACGTCCTCGAGGGTATAGCTGATGCTGCCGATGAAAAAGTCGCTCCACAGCGCGCGCGTCAAGCTCAGGCGCATGCCGGTGCGGGTTTCGTCATAAATATTGTTGGGGCTTTCGAAATTCAATTGATGCCGGTAGAGATCCACGCCGAACGCGAGCTTCTTGTTCATAAACCACGGTTCGACAAACGACAGCTCATAGTCCTGGCGCTTGGTGCCGAGCTGAACGAACAGGCGCAGTTTCTGGCCGGCGCCGGTGAACGTGGGCGGATGGAACAGGTCCGCATTCCCTTGCGAAACCTCGACGTAACCGACGAGCGAATCCACGGAACTGAAGCCGGCGCCGAGCATGAAGTTGCCGGTGTTCTTTTCATCCACGTTCACGATCAAATCCTTGCGCCCGGCAATCGGGGGATCGGTCGCTTGCGGCCGCATGTCCACCTTCTCAAAATAATCGAGCCCTTCGAGGCGTTGCTGGCTGATCTTGACGCGCACCATGTCAAACACCTCGCCCGGCGCAATCGCCAGTTCCCGGCGGATGACCTTGTCCTTGGTTTTTTCATTGCCGCGGATGTCGATTCTTTCGACGTGGGATTTATCGCCTTCCTTGATTTGAAATTCCAGGTCCATCGTGCCCGTTTCCACGTTGGGAATGTACTCGGCGCGCAGCGTCGGTCCCCGCACCACGTCAATGTAACCCTTGCTGCCGTAAAAATCCTCGATGGCCTGCGTGTCCTTGTCCAGACCCTCGGGGGTGAAAATGCCGCCGGTATCCATCGCCAGGCCATGCGGTCCGAGTTTGGCCTTGGAATGCTGGAAGTCGTGGACGGCTTCCAGGCCGAGGTGGATTTGTTCCACGGTGAACAGTTTGTTGCCGGTGAAGACGACCGAGCCGACCTTGTATTGCCGTCCTTCGTAAAGGTAAAACTTGATGACCATCGAGTTGGTGGTCGGGTGGTCGAACCGCACGTCCTTGATTTCAAAGTCCAGATAGCCGTGATTGTGGTAAAAGTCGGTGAGCGCTTCGCGGTCATCCTGGAACTGGTCCTCCTTGAACACGCCGTTGCCGGACAGCCACGACCACATCCAGTGCCGCTTGGTCTTGATCTGTTTGCGCAGCTCCTTTTGGGTGTAGGCGGCCGCGCCGATGAAATCGAGCGCCTGGATTTTGATCTTCGTCGCCTCGGTGATGACAAACGTGACCGTGCCGCGTCCGGCATTTTCGTCTATGTCCAGGACATACTTTGCCTGCGAGCCGGCATAACCGTATTTTTCGTAAAGCTTCTGGATTTCCTGGCTGTCGGTGAACAGCTTCTGCTCGTCGAGCGGCTGGCCCGTCTTGACCGTGATTTTTTTCTTTATCTTTGAGGTGCTGACCTTTTTGTTGCCCTCAATTTTGATGTCCGTCAGCCGCGGCCTCGCCTGCACCAGATAAGTCAGGATCACGCCGCCGGCATCGCCCGGGTCCACCGTGACGCGGATGTTGTAAAACTGTCCGGTCGCATAGAGCGAATGGATGTCATCCTCGGTGGCGGCGGGGAAATAGGTGTCGCCCGCCTTGAGGCGGATGTTGGCCCGGACGTAGGGCTCGCTGACCGAGGCGGGGCCGACATACTTCACGTCCAGCCGCTCGATTTTCGGGCCGGCGGGCTGCGACCACGCGACCGACGCGCAGGCCAGCAACAGCCAGGCCCCGAAAAGGCGGGAAAAATATTTCATCGGCTATCGGTCCACCGGCACGTCTTCGTCGCTGACTTTGGCTGCGCTTTCAAAACGAGTGTACGGCTTCAAAAAGGTTAAATTCACATCGCCCGTGGGGCCATTGCGCTGCTTGGCGATCAACAGATTGACCGGCAGGCCCTCCGGCTCTTCCGCCGCGGCACCCTCTTCATCGTCGCCGGCGTTCGGTTTGTACAACAGACCTACCACGTCGGCATCCTGTTCAATCGCGCCGGATTCGCGCAGATCAGACAACCGCGGCTTGCGGCTCTTGTCCTTCTCCAGTTCGCGGTTCAACTGGCTGAGCACGAGCACCGGCACCTTCAATTCCTTCGCCAGCGCCTTGAGACCGCTGGAAATGTCCGCAATTTCCTGCTGCCGGTTCTCCTGTGAACGCCGCGCAGTAGAATGCAATAACTGGAGATAATCAACCACAAAAAGCTTCACCCCGTGCTGCTGCGCCAGCCGCCGCGCCCGCGCCCGGAGCTGCAGAATTGAAAGCCCCGCCGAATCATCAATGAACAACGGCGCGTTCGCCAGCCGGCCCGCCGCGCTGGTCAGCTTCGGAAAATCCGACTCGCTCATGAAACCTTCCCGGATGCTCCGCAGGTTCACCCGCGCGATGGAACACATCATGCGCAAGACCAGCGCCTCGGCGCTCATTTCCAGGCTGAACACGGCCGCCGGCAGCTTTTGCTCCAGCACGACGTGCTCCACGATGTTCATCGCGAGGGACGTCTTGCCCATGGATGGCCGCGCGGCGATGACGACCATCTCGCTCCCGTGCAGCCCGTCGGTCATCCGGTCCAGGTCCGCAAAGCCCGTCCCCAGCCCGCTCAACACACCCTTGCGGCTGAAATAATTCTCAATCGTCCCGATCGCCTTGCCCACCAGTTCCTTGGTTGACAGCACGGCGCCCTGCACGCGCGCCTCGCTGATGCGCAACACGTCGCGCTCCACCTCGTCCATCAGCGCGTCCACCTCGCCCTCGTAATCATAGACCCGCCCGACGACGTCCGTGCAGGTGTGGATCATTTTCCGCAGCAGGAATTTCTCGCGTACGATCTCCAGATAGTAGGAAAGATTCGCCGCGCTCGGCACCGCGTCCTGCAACTGTGCCAGGTAGGCAATGCCGCCAACCTGCTCCAGGAGTTGCTGGTCCTTGAGCCGTTGCTGGACCGTGATGACGTCGATGGCCTCGCGCGTGTCGAACATGGTCACGAGGGTTTCGAAAATTGTCTGGTGCCGCAGGTCGTAGAAAACCTCCCGGCCGTCCCCCCGGATTTTTTCCAGGCATTCGCCCATGCACTCGTTCGGCGAGAGCAGGACGCAGCCCAGCACGCCCTGTTCGGCCTCGGGCGAATGCGGCGGCAACCGGTCAACGGTGGGGCGGGCGTCGGCGCGCGCCGCTTTTTGCCGGCGGGTCTTCTTTAAATCGGCGGCGGCCCCGGCGGCTTCGGAAACGGAATCAATCATGGCGCAACAAGAGGGGAGTTCCACCCCGGTGGCAAATTTGACTTATTGGTTTTTGATAACACGATCTTCACAATCAACAAGCTTCCTGTGGATACTTTCAGAACAAGTTCCAGTTGTCAGCAGAAAGATTGTTTGGGAAATTAGAAATAGAATGCAGGCCGAGGGCGGTTTTGGAAGCCGCCAGTTTGACATCGGTTGCCTAATCAGCGTGGTTGAGTTTGGACCTCAACAACTCGCCGACACCAAAACAACCCGGCCTGCATTTAATGTTTTATGTGAAAGTGGCAGGGTTGAAAGTTTGACTTATTGGTTTTTGATAACACGGTCTTCACAAAGAGAATTAAATTCCCCGCGGCCAACTTGGTTGACTCGTCTCCAAACAACACTAGACTTTGCGCGGTTCAAAATGTATCGCAAGCCATCATTGCTGGTTGTTTTCCTGACGGTCTTCATTGACCTCATCGGTTTCGGCATCGTTGTGCCGCTGGTGCCGATCTTCAGCCGGCATTACGGCGCGGGCGGCTTTGTCATCGGCGCCATCATCGCCTCCTTCTCCGCGATGCAATTTGTTTTCTCGCCGATTTGGGGACGGCTTTCCGACCGGCACGGTCGCCGGCCAATTTTGCTCCTCAGCACCGCCGGTGCGGCATTGTCGTACATGCTGTTCGCCATCGGTTCGGGTTTTGAAAATCACACTGCCGCGCTTTGGGCCCTGCTGGTCTCGCGCCTCTTCGCCGGCATCTGCGGCGGCAACATCACCGTCGCCCAGGCTTACATCGCCGACATCACCCCGCCGGAAAACCGGTCCAAACGGATGGGACTCATCGGCATGGCCTTCGGACTGGGGTTTATTTTCGGTCCGGCAATCAGCGGGATCGCCCTGCATTTCTTTGGCGCCACCGGTCCGGGTTGGGCCGCCGCGGCGCTTTGCGCGGCCAATTTCATCCTGGCGTACTGCATCCTTGCTGAAAGCTTGAAACCAGAATCCAGCCAGGCGGCCCGGCGCCCGCATTTTGCGCAATGGGGGCACACCCTGACCCAGCCGAAAATCGGTTTGTTGATCCTGATTTTCTTCCTGGCCACGTTCGCCTTCAGTTGTTTTGAAAGCACCCTGCCATTGCTGGTCAGCGACAATTTTAATCTCGGCATCACCGTGGACGAAACCAGGCCCGCGACGACGGTCATCTCGTTGTTTGTCTTTTGCGGGCTCATCGGCGCCTTCATCCAGGGCGGCGCCATCGGCCGGCTGGTCAAAATCTTCGGCGAACCGAAACTGATTTCGCTGAGCCTGGTGTTGACCGGCATCAGCCTGATCCTCCTGCCGTACATCAAAGGCGACGGCCAGCTCAAGTGGTTGGCCGTTCTGCACGCGACCGACTGGCCGTGGATTAAAATGCTTCTGGCCCTGGCGCTGCTGGCCATCGGTTCCGCTCTGACGCGCCCGCCGCTCTTCGGATTGCTTTCAAATCTCGCCCCCGCCAACGAACAGGGCGCCACCATCGGTGTGGCGCAGAGCGCCGGGGCCTTGGCGCGCATTCTCGGCCCGCTGTTTGCCGCCATCCTTTACCTGCGCATCGCGCCCTTGCCGTATGTCGTTTGTGGAGGATTGTCCATCCTGGCCGCCCTGTTGACCTGGCTGTATCTCTGCCGGAAAAACTCCGCGCCGACGGGCGTGGCCGGAATTCCACCGCAATAAACCGGTGTCATGTCGTCGCTGTGCGCCGATTTCGAGCTGCAGGCTCGACGCTACAACAAACTGGGCACCGCAAAAAATGCAGGCGGCGAATTGACTGCTTCGCACCCGGCTATTGCAGAACAACCCGCCGCCTTTCCGCTCACACGAGCAGAATCATCATTCGCCCGGAGGCGGTTCGTCCGGCGCACCCTCAGGAGGCGGCATCTGGTCGCCATTCGGTGTGTCGCTATTTTGCCCGGGCGGCGGTCCCCTGTGCGGGCGCGGCCCGATGAATTCATCCGGCGTCAGCTTGCCGTCGCCATTCTTGTCGAGCGCTTGCAACGCGGCGGGCGCGTTGGCGATTTCATTGGCGTCGATCACGCCGTCACCGTTCACGTCGAGCGCCTTCACAATCGCCGGCACAAGCGGGCGGGGTGCATCTTTCGACGCGGCGGCCGGCAACGTCGGCAGGTATTCGTCCGGGGTCAACTGGCCGTCGCCATTTTTGTCCAGTGTTTTCAACGCGGCACTGGCATTGGCGATTTCATTGGAGTCAATCACGCCGTCGTGATTGGCATCCAGGACAATGACCAAGGGCAGGGGTGGCGGATGATGTCTGCCCGGTCCCGGACGGTTGGGCGGGGGCGCGCCGTTGTCATCCTGGGCATTCACGAGCAGCGCCGACGCTCCAAGCGCCAGCAGTGCCGCTGCGATTTTGATTTTCGTTTTCATAATTGTTCTTTCTCGGTTTAGCCGGGTGTTATCTTCACGCACACTCTACACGCGGAAACCTTAAGCGGACGTGAAGCCCGAAAACGGCACGATTTATCTCGCCCCCAGCTTCCGTCCCACCGTGTGAAAGGATAACAATCTTTTAACGAAACTTTGTCGTATATACGACAAAGTTTCGTAGCGTCCGAATCTGGGTGTGGGTTGTTACAGGCGGATTTCTTTCATCCCGGCCTTCATCTTCCCTTAAGGTGGCGACTGCGAGAGTGACGGCGGCAACCGGTTGTGTTAAACCAGCCGCGACACGGCAACCATGAGAATCCTGATTGTTGAAGACGAGCCCGACCTGCTCCGCAGCGTGGCCCAGGCGTTGCGCGAGCAAGGTTATGCCGTGGACACTGCCAACGACGGCGAGGACGGCTTGTTCAAGGCGGAAAGTTACGACTACGACGCCATTGTCCTCGACGTGATGCTGCCCAAGCTGGACGGCTGGGAAATTCTGAAACGTCTGCGCCACACCAAAATGACCCCCGTGCTCATGCTCACCGCCCGTGACCTGTCCCGCGACCGCGTCAAAGGCCTCGACACCGGCGCGGACGATTATGTGGTCAAGCCGTTCGATTTGCAGGAATTGTTCGCCCGCCTCCGTGCGCTCATCCGCCGCAGTGCAAACAAGACCACGAACGTCATCGAAATCGGCGAGGTGGCCATTGACACCGCCGCGCGGAACGTGACCCGGGGCAGCGTGCCGGTGGAATTGACGGCGCGAGAATATGCGCTGTTGGAATTTCTCGCGCTGCACCGTGGGCAAGTAGTGACCCGAACGCAGCTTTACGAGCATCTCTTCGACGAAAACGAAAGTTCGCTTTCCAACCTGCTCGACGTCCACGTCTCCAACCTCCGCAAAAAGCTCGGCGCGGAATTCATCACCACCCGCCGCGGCCATGGCTATTGCATTGAATGAAGATTTTCAAATCCATCAAGTGGCGGCTGCAGGTCTGGTACGGTTTGGTTCTTGCCATCACCGTCGTGGCGCTCACGGGCGCTTCCTATCAACTGGAGCGAGACAGAAGATTTGAAAACATTGACAGTTATTTGAAAGCCCATTTTGACCGGGTGATGGATTTGATGCAAAGTCCGCCGCCTTTCCGGGGAGGTGAACAATTTTCCGGAGTTCCGCCGCCCGAACCACCATTTCCAGATCGTCAGTCTGGCAGGCCCCCTTTGCCATTCTCCGCACTCAGTTCGTTTATTAACAATCAGGCCTTTGATATGCCAGGCACAAATCCTTCTTACTACGTAATCTGGTCACCGGACGGCGAAGAATTGATTCGTTCAACGAATGCGCCTGCTGAGTTTATGATGCCAGATCATCGCGAAATACGAACACGTGGCATATACCGTGAACATATTAACGACGGGTTGCCGGGCTTTGTAATTCTTGTCGGGCGCAATATTGCACCGGAACTGAATGAACTCCGCCAATATCTGTTTAAGCAAATAGCAGTTGGAGCACTCATACTGTTCATGGGGCTTTACGTTGGTTGGCGAGTCGCAGATCGGGCGATCAAACCGGTCGAAAACATCAGCGCAACCGCCATAAAAATCTCCGCCGGCGATTTGTCGCAACGCATCAATGTCGCTGAAACCGAAAGCGAACTGGGCCAACTGGCGGGCGTTTTGAATTCCACCTTCGCCCGGCTGGAGGCTGCGTTCGCGCAGCAACAGCAATTCACGGCCGATGCCGCTCACGAATTACGCACGCCGGTTTCAGTGATGCTCACGCAGACCCAGACGGCATTGGGCCGCGAGCGGAGCGCGTCTGAATATCGTGAGACCCTCGAAGCCTGCCAGCGCGCCACCCAGCGGATGCGCCGGCTGATTGAATCGCTGCTCGAACTGGCACGGCTGGACGCCGGTCAGGAACCGATGAAGCGGCTGCAGTTTGATTTGTCGAAGATGGCCCTGGATTGTGTGGAATTGATCCGTCCGCTTGCCGACGAACGGGGTTTGAAAGTCCATTGCGAACTCCCATCGCTCGAATGCCATGGCGATGCCGAGCGGTTGGCGCAGGTCATCACCAATTTGCTGGCCAATGCCGTGCAATACAACAAGGCCAACGGCGAGGTCCGCATCAGCGCGAAATTGCAGGGCAGTATGATCCTCTTGGCGGTTAGCGACACGGGAGAGGGCATCGCGGCGGCGGATTTGCCGCGGGTGTTCGAGCGGTTTTATCGCGCCGACCAGTCGCGTTGGTCGGGCCAGACCGGGCTGGGGCTCGCCATTTCCAAGGGGATTGTCGAGGCGCATGGCGGAACCATCGAAGTGTCCAGCCAGCCGGATGTCGGGACAACCTTCTCTGTGAGGCTGCCGGTTTGAATTTTAGCCGAGGATTGGAGCGCGGACAGCTTGTCCGCAAGTTGCCATTGCAGGTTGGGCTCGCGGGCAGGCTGCCCGCGCTCCTGGCTAGCTCAGCGCAGGAAGAGTTCAGCCGCCGAATCCGCAAAGCGCAGCCCCTGTGAGTTGAGCTGAAATCGTTGGGTGTCCCGCGCCGCCCATCCCCGCGCCGTCAGTTGCTCCATTTCCCGCGACCACTCGTTGCGCAGATCAAAATCGGTCGTGCCTTGGAATTCTTCAAATCCCCAGCCGGCATTCATGCGCAAGCCAAAGGCGGCGGTTTCACCGGCCCGTCGCAGCGGCGTCAGTTCCTCGCGGGATTCAAAGGCGCGTTTTCCTTTTTCCAGTTGTTCGCAATACAGCTGCGTGTTCGACCAGTTTTTGGTCCGCACGCCGCGCACATAACCCGTCGCGCTGGGACCCAGCCCGTAAAACGAACCGCCGCGCCAGTAATTCACGTTGTGCCGGCAGGCATGGCTCGGGAGGTTGAAAGTTGAGGGTTGAGGGTTGAGGGTTTTGTGGCGGGCGAAATTGGCGACCTCGTATTGCTGGAAACCGGCGGCAACTGCGTGTTCCACCAGCGCTTCATACATGTCGCAGGCGAGGTTCTCGTCCACGTCGAATTCGCCGGCCTGCAGTTGCGCGAACAGCGGCGTGTCATCCTCGTAAATCACCTCGTAGCTGGACAGATGCTCGCTGCCAAGCGCCAGCGCCTCGGCCAGGGTCGCCCGCCAGATTTCCAGGGTCTGGCCGGGAATCGCGAACATGAGGTCGAGGTTGAGATTGTCAAAACCGGCCTGGCGCAGGATGTCGAACGACCTGAACACCATGTCGCGGGTGTGGATCCGGCCAAGACGGTCGAGCAAGGATTCATCGAGTGATTGCACGCCCATGGAGATGCGGTTGACGCCGGAGTCCCGCAGCAATTTCGCCTTGTCAGCCGAAACGGTGGCGGGGTTGCATTCGACGGTGAATTCCTCCGCGCCGGCGAGGTTCAGCCGCTCGAGCGTGCGGAGAATTTGCTCCCACTGGCGGAGATTCAACAGCGACGGGGTGCCGCCGCCGAAGAAAATCGTTTTGGGCTTGAGATCATCCGCCACCAGTTCCAGCTCCTGGATGAGTGCGGCGACGTATCGATTGATGAGGTCGCCGCCGGACGGTTCGGAATAAAACGCGCAGTATGCGCATTTCTGGGCGCAGAACGGGACATGAATATAGAGGCTTTCGACTCTGGTCGTGGTGGAACCGGCCATGGAGGAAGAATACTCCCTTCGCTCATGACTGGCGAACGAAAAACTCCCGCTGCGCGGGAACTGCCGGCGGGGAAGGCCGGCGCTAGGCCGGCGTCACGCGCTGGACATTCTGGGCTTTGAGGCCCTTGTCGCTGGGTACAACTTCGAAGGAGACTTCGTCGCCTTCATTGAGGGTCTTGAATCCCTGGCCGATGATGGACGTGTGGTGAACGAATACGTCCTGCCCTGAATTTTGGGCGATGAAGCCGAACCCTTTTTTGTTGTCGAACCACTTAACTTTGCCGCTAGCCATAATTAAACTCCTGAGCTGTCGAGGTGCTTCTCAAAAAGAAAAAAGACACGACTGAAACCAGTCGTGCCCCCCTTCACTTTTTAAAAGTGTTCATGCCTCAATTAGTAGGGCCATCATAAAAGCCGTCCGGCCAAAGTCAAGCGCAAGTTTCACCCGGGTTACACACAGGTTACGCACAGGTTTCCAGCCCCATTGCCGGCCACGACCAGGCCTCAGACCTGCAACGCCTGGTTCAGCAGTTGCGGCAGATAATTCCCAATCGTGGCCTCGCCAACGACGAGGGTGGCGCCGGCTTTTTGCGCGGCAGCCTGCAACGCCGTCGCCTGTTCGCCGGCAAACGCAATGATGGGAATGTGCTGGGTGGCGGCATCCGTCTTTAAGGCGGCGATGGTGCGGCAAACGTCTCCGCGCTTCGACTCCAGGTCCACCACCACCAGCATCGGGCCTTCCGTTTGCGCGCATCCCAGGAGCGCCGGAAGATCGTTGGCGGTCTGGACGCGGTAATTCAGATCCTGCAGCCGGTTTACCAACTGGCTGCCGGGCAGCAATTTTTCATAGAAAACCAACGCGAGCGGTTGCGTCATTCAAACAGCGTGGCCGGTAAACGAGGAAATTGCAAAACAGTTTTTGATGCAGACGGTTTTACATCCTTTTTACAAACCTTTGACCCGGCCATGACAACTTCCGCCAGCCATCGGGCACAGTGGGAGCATGAATAAAACACTGCTTATCATTGGTCTGGCGACCGGCCTGGCTGTCAGCCTGTCCGCCGGAGAAACTCTGCATCTCAACCTGGTCCCGGATCGCGAGGTCCTGTTGAAGGGTTCGCCGCAGGAGGTCGTCGTGAAGATCGACCTCAACGCGATTGGCGACCATCATAAGCACCGGCGCACCCCGCTCAACTTGGCCGTCGTTTTGGACAAGTCCGGATCGATGACCGGCGCGAAACTGGAGAAAACGAAACAAGCCGCCAGGCAATTGGTGGATCGCCTCGCGCCCGACGATGTTTTTTCCCTGGTCATTTTCAGTGACGAGGCGCGGGTGCTGGTGCCGGCGCAGAAGGTCGAAGACAAGGAGGCGCTCAAGGAAAAAATTGAAAGCATTGAAGCCGGCGGCAGCACGGCGCTTTATGCCGGGGTCAGGACGGGTGCCCGGCAGCTCCAGGAATATTTTTCCCTCAAACGGATCAATCGCGTCATCCTGCTATCCGATGGGCTGGCGAATGTCGGCCCCAGCTCCACCCAGGACCTGCGCCGTCTGGGGCGTGAGCTGGCCGAAACGGGCGTTGCCGTGACCACGATTGGCGTCGGGGACGATTACAACGAGGATTTGATGGCCGGCCTGGCGGAAGCCAGTGACGCAAATTATTATTATGTCCAGGACACGGAAAAGCTCCCGGAAATCTTTGCCCGGGAACTGGGCGAACTTCAGACGGTCGCCGCGCGCGAAATCCGCATTGAAATCACCTGCCCGGACGGAGTGGAGCCGCTTGGCTTCATCGGCCGCAGCGAGAAGTTTGAAAACCAGCGGGCCTCGGTGAATTTGAGTCAGTTCACGCTGGGCCAGGGCCGGTACCTGTTTCTGCGTTGCCGGGTGACCCGGCCCGAACCCGAAGTGGCGCGTGTCAAGGTCAGTTATACGGACGAACTCGACAATGGCAGCGCACAATCCACCAGCGGCGTGGTGAAAATCCGTTACACCGACGACCAGACCGTCGCGGACCAGTCGGTCAACTCCGCCGTCAACGCGGAAAAAGTGCTCGTGCTCACCGCCGTCGCCAAGGACGAAGCCATCGCCCAGGCGGACGCAGGCAATTACCAGCAGGCGGCCAAAACGTTGGCCGAACAAAGACAGGTCCTTGGGGCTCTCTATGCGAATGCTCCGGCGGCGGTCCAGGTTCAAATCCGGGCGGAGACCAACAACCTGGGGGACTTCACCGACCAGCTTGTTGACGGCAGTTATGGCGGCGCCTCGCGCAAATCCCTGCAATCGCAATCCTTCAATACTCGCAACTCCAAATAAGTTCGATTGGTGGGCCCTGGGAGCACGCCGTCGTCTCGACG
Organism: Verrucomicrobiia bacterium; assembly: GCA_049280815.1. Taxonomy (GTDB): domain Bacteria; phylum Verrucomicrobiota; class Verrucomicrobiia; order Limisphaerales; family UBA11358; genus UBA11358. Next base: position 150,553 of record JBAPQW010000053.1, read on the forward strand.
GCGATTTTGGCTGATGCCCTGATTCACCGCCGGCGGGACGCCGGCGCTCCCAGGAGTCCCGCCCCGCCGGGACAGAATGAGCTTGGTTATGAATGCGGACTTGGGATATTTGCCGGAGCAAGCCAATGAAAAAAGTCGCGCTGGTTTTTGTGGTGGCGGTCCTGCTGCCGAGCTTGGTGCTCGCGTGGCTGGCCGTGCGCTCGCTGCGCGACCAGCAGTTTCTGCTCGAACGCCAGCAATCGCTGCTCTGCCAGCGCGTGACCGATGCCCTCGCCCAGAATATTTCCGATTACCTGGCGCAACAGCAGCAGGCTTTTGGCGCGCAGGTCGAGGATCTCGCCGCGGGCAAGGACGCCCAGGCCGTGGCCGCGGAATTCGACAGCGAACTGCGCACCCGCTGGCCGCTGGCCGAGGTCGGTTTTTGTGTCACGCTGTCCGGCAAAATCCTTGCGCCCTCGCTCAACGGGCGGGCCGCGGCGCGGACTTTTTACACGGACAACAGCGGTTTCCTTGGGAATCGCGAGGCGGTCGAGGTTTATGGCAATGCTGGTTTGGATAATCTCGGCGCCTTAAGCTTTGCCCGCAATGGTGTCAGCCAGCCGGCTCCGGTCAACGGCGTGTTCACTGGCAATTCCAGCCAGAGCCAGCTGCAACAACCGCTGGCCGGCAGCCCTGCTGCCCTCCAGCCGGCGCGGCAGGAATTGGCAGCCAATCGGCCGGCTGCGGATGGTTTCGGTGGTGCGTTGTTTGCCGCAAAGGATGAGTTAAACCATCCAGCACCCGGGGCGGTTGCCGCGGTTCCGCTGGCAGAGCCCAAGGTTGCCCCCACGACGGACCGGCCAATTCAATCCAGAGATTCGCTAACGGACGCCAATCTCGTAAACGCCCCGTCGCCAGTTCAAACTTCCTCCAATTACAAGGCCCAAGCCCGCAAGGTTGTGCCCCAGAGCAGTGCTTATCAGCAGGCCGCAAACTTCCGGGCCGATCTGGGCGATCAGCAAGTCAACCTGTCCAAGGTGATTCCTGCCGAGGCGGAATTTGGCCAGCTCATCGGCAACGGCACGGACGGCATGCTGGCGCGGTTTCTTCAGAACAAGCTCCGCCTCATGTTCTGGCACCGGCTCAGCACCGAACCGGATTTGATCTTCGGCGCGCAGTTGAATCTGGATCGCCTGGTGGACGGATTGCACAGTCTCGTGCAGGTCGACACAGAAATGCACGATGAAATCTGCGTTGCCATTCTCGACGACAACGCCAAACCGGTGGTGCTGTCACACGCCGGTTTCACGGCCAGTTGGAAGCGTCCCTTTGTGGCCACCGAAATCGGCGAGGCGCTGCCGCATTGGGAAGTGGCCGCTTATCTCGTCAATCCCGCGCAACTGACCCGGGCGGCCCACACCGCCGCATTGACGCTCGGCCTGCTGGTGGCGGTGCTGCTGCTGGCCATCGGGGTGGGCAGCTGGCTCATCGTCAGCAGCCTCAATTCCGAACTCAAACTGGCGCGCCAGAAAACCGATTTTGTCAGCAACGTGTCGCATGAATTGAAAACCCCGCTGACGTCCATCCGCATGTTCTCCGAATTGCTCGCCGAGGGACGGGTGACGGACCCGGCCAAACAGCGTTCGTATCTGGACATCATCACGGCGGAGGCGGCGCGGCTCACCCGGCTCATCAACAACGTGCTGGACTTCTCGCGCCTGGAACGCGGCGAAAAGAAATACAACTTCCAATCGTGCGACCTCGTTGAGGTCGTCCGCGCCGCCGCGCAGACGTTCCGTCCGCACCTGGAAGCCGGTGGATTCAAGTTTGATTGCGTGCTGCCGGCCACGACCGTGTTTGTGCGTGGCGATGCCGATGCCTTGTCACAAATCATCGTCAACCTGTTGTCGAACGCCGAAAAATATTCCAACGACCACAAGGAAATCGCGCTGGAACTGGCCCGGCGTCAAACGCCGTTGCCGCACGCGGAGGTGAAGGTGCTCGACCGCGGCCGGGGCGTGCCGCGCGGCAGCGGGGAAATGATTTTTGAAAAATTCTACCGCGCGCATGATTCGTTGAGCAGCGGCGTCCAGGGGTCGGGCCTCGGCCTGACCATTGCGCGGCAGATCGCGCGGGCGCACGGCGGCGACGTGGTGTACGAGCCGCGCGAAGGCGGCGGCAGTTGTTTTATTTTGCGTCTGCCGTTGATGGGGAATTCTGTAGGAGCCGACGTAAGGAGGCTTTGACTGCCACATGAAATAATGAGCCTCCTCACGTCGGCCCCCACTGGAATAAAATGATGAAAACGAAAATTTTAATTGTTGAAGATGACCCGCACATCCTGCTGGGTCTCGAGGAGGTGCTGAAAAGCGAGGACTATGACGTGGCGTCGTGCAATCGCGGCGACCAGGCCCTGGCCGCCGTGGCCAAACACCGGCCGGCGCTCGTGGTGCTGGATGTGATGTTGCCGGGCCTGAGCGGCTACGACATCTGCAAACAATTACGGGCAAAAAAAATCACCGTGCCCATTCTCATGCTGACGGCCAAGGGCCAGGAAATTGACAAGGTGGTCGGCCTCGACCTGGGCGCGGATGATTACGTCACCAAGCCCTTTGGCGTGCGCGAGCTGCTGGCGCGCATCCAGGCGTTGCTGCGCCGCAGTGGCAGCGACGCCGCGTCGCAAACCGCCGATGAAAAATCATTCAACATTGGATCGGCGACCATTGATCCGAAGACCTTCCAGGTCAAACGTGGCAGGACCACCGGAGAACTCACCGCCCGGGAGTTGAAACTGCTCCAGTTTTTCCACGCGCACGCGGGCGAGGTCCTGTCGCGCGACAAACTGTTGAGCGAGGTCTGGGGCTATAATTATTACGGCACGACGCGCACGCTGGACCAGGTGGTGGTGCAATTGCGCAAGAAGCTTGGCGACCACGGCAGCGAACCCGGACATCTGCTGACCATCCACGGCGTCGGTTACAAATTGGTGGTTTAATTTGCCGCAACAAGACACACAAGTCAGCGCGCGTCACCGTGGCGCGCCGCCCAAAACCAAGTCCCGGTCACCAGCCCCGAATAAAACTCCGAAAGACGCCAACCCCGCGAAACCGGACGAGTCAGTCCACCCAACAGCGATGGCCTACGCTCGAGTCAGTTGGTAAAAGGGCAAAAGAACTGGCACGGGATATGCGCATTTGTGGCGATTATGAACGAGCACGCTGGCAGGCAAAGACACATATTGGTTGTGGACGACGAACCCTTGGTCCGCTCCACCGTCCAGATGCTGCTTGAGGATGATGGCTATGTCGTTGAGGAGGCTGAAAGCGGTCCCCAAGCGCTGGCCATGTTTGAGCCCGGCAAATTCGACATGGTTTTCACCGACTACTGCATGCCCGACATGAGAGGCGATCAATTGGCGGCTGCCATCAAGCGGCGTTCGCCCAAGCAAGCCGTTGTGATGATTACTGCCTTCCCGGAAAAACTGACGTGTTCTGATTGTCCACTGGGTGGCGTTGATTCCTTCATCTGCAAACCCTTCGAAGTCGATGCCCTGCGGACGGCAATTGCCCGGTTCGCTCACTCCTGAAATCTGGGACGCGCGCCGGCCAGGTGAGGCCGAACGTCTTTGGCGCGGTGGGGAACATCGACCCTCCAGCAATTCAACATCCGCCGCGGCCTGTCTCTGGTGCTTTTTGGCGACAAATAAAATCTCCGTTTATCTGCGCAATCTGCGGATAAAAACCTGGCGTTTCTGGTGCCGTGACGGTTAAAAAGCCGTTCGCGTGGTTGGTGGAGTTCGCGGTTTACCTCGCCCGGTCAGCCATCCCTTCTTCCCGGTGGTGGGAAGCGTTGTTACGGCAAATCCGTTGAGCCCATCAGGTAGCGGTCGCATTCGCGGGCGGCGCCGCGGCCTTCGTTGAAGGCCCAGACCACCAGGCTCTGGCCGCGCCGGCAGTCGCCGGCGGCAAACACGCCCTTGAGGTTCGTCGAATATCTTTCGAACTCGGCCTTCACGTTGCTGCGCGGGTCGCGTTCAACTTTGAGCACTTCGAGTAAAGTCTGTTCCGGTCCCAGGAAACCCATCGCCAGCAAAACGAGTTGCGCGGGCAGAACCTTTTCGGTGCCGGGAACGTTCTTCGGGATGAACTGGCCCTTGTCATTTTTCTCCCATTGCACTTGCACCGTGTGGACGGCCTTGACCTGGCCGTGGGCATCCGCTTCAAATTTCGTCGCGGTGGTCAGGTAAACCCGCGGGTCGGCGCCATATTTTGCGGCCGCCTCCTCCTGGCCGTAGTCCAGTTTGTAAACCTTGGGCCATTCGGGCCACGGATTGTCCCTGGCGCGGTCCAAAGGCGGTTGGGGCAGGATCTCCACCTGCACCAGGCTCCGGCAGCCCTGGCGGATGGACGTGCCGACGCAGTCCGTGCCGGTGTCGCCGCCGCCGATGACGATGACGTCTTTGCCTTCGGCCGTGATGAAATCCCCGTTCTTGTGCCGGTCGAGCAGGCTGCGGGTGTTGGCGGTGAGAAAATCCATCGCGAAATGAATGCCTTTCAGGCTCCGGCCTTCGATGGGCAGGTCGCGCGGCTTGGTGGCGCCGGTCGCAAGGATCACGGCGGCGAACTCCTTCAGCAGTTTTTCCGCGGGATAGTTCACGCTCACCTCGGTGTTACACAAAAACTTGATGCCTTCGGCCTCGAGTTGCTGGATGCGGCGCAGGACGACCTGTTCCTTGTCGAGCTTCATGTTCGGAATGCCGTACATGAGCAGGCCGCCGGGGCGGTCCGCGCGCTCAAAAACCGTGACGAGATGGCCGGCCTTGTTCAATTGCGCCGCGGCGCTCAAACCCGCCGGACCGGAACCGATGACGGCCACGTTTTTGCCGGTCCGAACTTTCGGCGGTTCGGGCACGACCCAGCCGTTTTCCCAGCCGTGATCAATGATTTCGCACTCGATGTTCTTGATGGTGACGGGCGGGTTGTTGATGCCGAGCACGCACGAGCCTTCGCACGGGGCCGGGCAGACGCGGCCGGTGAATTCCGGGAAATTATTGGTCTTGTGCAGCCGTTCGAGCGCTTCCCGCCACAGGCCGCGATAAACGAGGTCGTTCCACTCGGGGATGAGGTTGTGGATGGGGCAACCGGAGGCCATGCCGCTGACGAGCTGGCCGGTGTGGCAGAAGGGGATGCCGCAATCCATGCAGCGCGCGCCCTGTTTTTTCAGGTCGGCCTCCGGCAGGTGGTGGTGAAACTCCTTCCAGTCGGCGACGCGCTCAAGCGGCGCGCGATCCGCGGGTAATTCCCGTTGGAACTCTAAAAATCCGGTTGGCTTTCCCATCTTAGTTCAGGTTTTGATTCCAGATTATTTGCGGCGCGCTCAATGGCCGCCCTTCACGTTTTCCTCGAACGCCGCCATGATGGCTTCGTCGCCGGTCAGGCCCTGCGACTGCACTTTTTTGAGCGACTGCAAGACGCGTTTGTAATCCTGCGGCATCACCTTCACAAATTTCGGGATGAAATTTTTCCAGTCCCCGAGAATTTTTGCGGCGCGCTCGCTTTGGGTGAAAGCCTGGTGGCGCTGGATCAGTTTCCAGACCGCCTCGATCTCGTCCGGGTCGGTGAGTTTTTCCAGGCCGACCAGTTCCATATTGCAGCGCGTGGCGAAGTCCCCGGCTTCATCGAGCACGTAGGCGATGCCGCCGCTCATGCCCGCGGCAAAATTCCTGCCGGCGGTGCCGATAACCACCACCTGACCGCCGGTCATGTATTCGCAACCATGGTCGCCCACGCCTTCCACGACGGCGTTCACCCCGGAGTTGCGGACGGCGAAGCGTTCGCCGGCCATGCCGCGCACAAAAATCTCGCCGGCCGTTGCGCCGTAAAGCGCCACATTGCCGATGATGATGTTGTCCTCCGGCACAAACGTCGAACCTTTCGGGGGGTAAACGATCAGCTTGCCACCGCTCAAGCCCTTGCCAAAATAATCGTTCGCGTCGCCTTCGAGCTCGATGGTCATGCCCCTGGGCGTGAACGCCCCGAGGCTCTGGCCGGCGCTGCCGTTGAATTTCAGATGTACGGTGTCTTCCGGCAATCCGTCCGGGCCATGTTTCCTGGTGATTTCGCTCCCGACGATCGTGCCGACAACGCGGTTCACGTTGCGGATGGGCAATTCTGCCTTCACCTTTTCGCCGCGCTCGATGGCCGGCTGGCAGATCGCCAGCAGCTTCGTGACGTCGAGCGATTTGTCGAGGCCGTGATCCTGATCCCGCTGGCGGAAACGGCCGACTTCGGGCCCGGCTTCGGGCTGGTACAAAATCGGCGTGAGGTCGAGTCCTTTCGCCTTCCAATGCTCGATGGCTTTCCACGGCACCAGCTTGTCGGTGCGCCCCACCATGTCTTCGAGTTTCCGGAAGCCCAGCTTGGCCATGATCTCGCGCAGTTCGCCGGCGATGAAACGCATGAAATTGACGACGTGATCGGGGTTGCCGGTGAACCGGGCGCGTAATTCCGGGTTCTGCGTGGCCACGCCGACGGGACAGGTGTTCAGATGGCAGACGCGCATCATGATGCAACCCATCACGACGAGCGGCGCGGTGGCGAAACCAAATTCCTCCGCGCCGAGCAAGGCGGCCACCGCCACGTCCCGGCCGGTCTTCATCTGACCGTCGGCTTCCACGAAAATGCGGCTGCGGAGATTGTTCAGCACGAGCGTCTGATGCGTTTCGGCGAGGCCGAGTTCCCACGGCCCGCCCGCATGCTTGATGGAGGACAGCGGCGACGCGCCGGTGCCGCCGTCGTGGCCGGAAATCAAAACGACATCGGCGTGCGCCTTCGCGACGCCCGCCGCGACCGTGCCGACGCCGACCTCGGCGACGAGCTTGACGCTGATGCGCGCGTTGCGGTTGGAATTTTTCAAGTCATGGATCAATTCCGCCAGATCCTCGATGGAATAAATGTCGTGGTGCGGCGGCGGGGAAATCAAACCGACGCCGGCGGTCGTGCCGCGGGTTTTGGCAATGGGCGGATACACCTTCTTGCCGGGCAGTTCGCCGCCCTCGCCCGGTTTCGCGCCCTGGGCCATCTTGATTTGCAGCTCCTTCGCGTTGACGAGGTAATGGCTGGTCACACCGAACCGTCCGCTGGCCACCTGCTTGATCGCGGAGTTTTTCGAGTCCCCGTTGGGTTCCAGGACATAGCGCGCCGGATCTTCGCCGCCTTCGCCGGTGTTGGATTTCCCGCCAAGCCGGTTCATCGCCACAGCTAGGGTTTCGTGCGCCTCCTTGGAAATGGAACCGTAGCTCATGGCGCCGGTCTTGAAGCGTTTGACCAGGCTCTCGACGGATTCAACTTCCTCCAGCGGAATCGCCGTTTCGGCAAATTTGAAGTCCAGCAAGCCGCGCAAGGTGCACAGGTGCTTCGCCTGGTGGTTCACGAGTTCGGCGTATTCACGGTAAATCTTTTCGCTGCCGAGGCGGCACGCGGTCTGCAATTTATGGATCGTCTGCGGATTGAACAGGTGATATTCGCCGCTGTCGCGCCATTGATACTGGCCGCCGGCCTCGAGTTCGCCATTGACCATTTCGCGCGGGAAGGCGTGGCGATGCCGCCTGATGGCTTCCTCGGCAACGACACTGAGACCAACCCCTTCGATGCGCGACGGCGTCCACGTGAAATATTTGTCCACGACCTCGCTGTTGAGGCCGACCGCTTCAAAGATTTGCGCGCCGCGATAACTTTGCACCGTCGAGATGCCCATCTTGGCCATCGTTTTGACCACGCCCTTGATGGCGGCCTTGATGTATTTCTTGACGGCAGTCTTGTGGTCGGTCTTGAGCAGCAGGCCTTCCTTGATCAGATCGTCAATCGTCTCGTAAGCGAGATACGGATTGATGGCGCTGCAGCCGTAGCCGATGAGCAGGGCGAAATGATGCACCTCGCGCGGTTCGGCGGATTCCAGCACCAGGCCGATGCGTCCGCGGGTGCCGGTGCGGATGAGATGATGATGCAAGCCCGCCGTGGCGAGCAGGGCCGGGATGGGCGCCAGTTCCGGCGAAACGCCGCGATCGGACAGGATCAAAATATTCGCGCCGTCCTCGATGGCTTGATCGGCGGTGGCGAACAATTCTTCCAGCGCCTGATCGAGGCCTTTCTCGCCATCCGCGGCTTTGAAAAGAATCGGCAGCGTCGCGGCCAGAAAACCGGGCCGGTTGACCTGCCGGAGTTTTTCCAGATCCTCGTTGGTGAGGATGGGCTGTTCCAGCCGGATGAGCGAGCAACTGTCGGGTTTGGGATTCAGCAGTCCGCCGCGGGAACCGACCATGGTGTGCGTGGCCGTGACAATTTCCTCCCGGATCGGATCAATCGGCGGGTTCGTCACCTGCGCGAACAACTGCTTGAAATAGTTGTAAAGCAGTTGCGGCTGGTTCGAAAGCACCGCCAGCGGCGTGTCCGTGCCCATGGAGCCGAGCGGCTGAACGCCGTCGTTCGCCATCGGACCGATGATGAAGCGCAGGTCTTCGTAGGTATAACCGAACGCCTGCTGATGCTGCAAAATTTTCCGGTGCGACGGCTCGCTGTGTCCCGAAGGCTCCGGCAGATTTTCGAGCAGGACGTGATGTTTGTCCAGCCACTCGCGATACGGATGCGCGGAGGTGTATTTCTTTTTGAGTTCCTCGTCGGCAATGATGCGGCCCTGCTCGGTATCAATGAGAAACATGCGGCCCGGCTGCAAACGGCCCTTGCTCGCGACGCGCTCCGGCGCCACCGGCAGCACGCCGGCTTCCGACGCCATGATCACCAGGTCGTCCTTGGTGACGTAATAACGCGACGGACGCAGCCCGTTGCGGTCGAGGCAGGCGCCGATGCGGATGCCGTCCGTGAACGCCATCGAGGCCGGGCCGTCCCACGGTTCGATGAGGCAGGAATTATATTCGTAGAAGGCGCGGCGTTCCGCGTCCATGCTCTCATGATTTTCCCACGGTTCGGGAATCATCATCATCATGGCGTGGGGCAGTTCGCGGCCGGCCATGACAAGGAGTTCGAGGCAGTTGTCAAACTGCGCCGAGTCGCTGCCGTCCTCATTGATGACGGGGATGACCTTCTTGATGTCCTTGCCGAACAGGGCCGATTTGAAATTCGCCTGGGCCGCCTTCATCCAGTTCACGTTGCCGCGCAGCGTGTTGATTTCGCCGTTGTGGGCGATGTAACGGTTCGGATGCGCGCGGTCCCAGCTGGGAAACGTGTTGGTGGAAAAACGGGAATGCACGAGCGCCAGCGCCGTGACCATGCTCTCATCGCGCAGATCCGGATAATACTTCGCCACCTGCTCCGGCATGAGCATGCCTTTGTAGATCACGGTCCGCACCGAGAGGCTGGAAACATAAAACCATTTGCCGCCGTCAATCTTGCTGCCGTAACGGATCTTCTGCTCTGCCAGTTTGCGGATGACATAAAGCTTGCGCTCAAACGCCGCTTCGTCCTTCAGCGCCGGATTGCGCCCGATGAACACCTGCGCCATGTGCGGTTCGGCGGCGACCGCCGTTTTGCCGAGCGAGGAATTGTCCGTCGGCACATCGCGCCAGCCGAGCAGCGTCTGGCCCTCGGCGGAAACGATCTTGGCAAAGGCGGTCTTGACGGCATTGCGCTCCAGCGGATTCGGCGGCAGGAACATCATGCCCACGCCGTAGTCGCCGAACGGCGGCAGCTTGAAGCCGAGCTTGCCGGTTGCCTTGACGAGAAATTCATGCGGCGTTTGGATGAGGATGCCCGCGCCGTCGCCGGTGTTGGGCTCGCAGCCGACGGCGCCGCGATGGTCGAGATTCACGAGGATCTGCAATCCGTCCGCCACCAGCTGATGGGACTTCCGCCCCTTCATGTTGACGACGAAGCCTATGCCGCAGGAGTCGTGTTCAAACTGCGGATCGTACAGCCCTTGTTTGGCCGGCGGTGTCGTACGCACCCCGCCGTGATTGTGTCTCTGCTCGGTTCTGCTGGTCATCTCTTCGGCGATTATAGCCCTTCGTTCGCCTATTTTTTACTCCATTTTGACCCAGGTGCAATAAATGTTTTTAAAAAATGTCGCGTCCCAACCCATTAGAATTCCGTTTTCTTACCCTGCGTTCCAGTAGGAAGCGATCCGACGGCATTATTTTGAGCTCCAATGTGTCCCGGAACGATGTCGGACTGGGACTGGCTCCGAATGCTTTCGGGGCGGTTGGCCGGCTCGATCAAATCGTTTTTATCGCTGCAAGTCGCCGGGTTTTTCGGGGATGCCCGGATCATCCAGCATCTGGACGGCGGTCGCCGGGCCGAGATCGGTCCAGTCCTTGAGCGTCCAGATGACTTTCTTGTCCGGCGTGACCTCAATCAACTGGCAGGTTTTGCCGCTGTCGCCCCGGGAACAGATGACGGTGTTGCCATTGGCCAGGCGGACGCAGCTCTGCGAACCGCTGAAGTTGATGCCGGGCGGGAGGTCGGTTTTTAAGTCAAACTCCCAGACCGTCTCTCCCTTGGGATTCACTTCGCGGGTGACCTGGTCCTTTTCGCCGGTGATGAGCGTGTTGCCGTTATGCAGGCGGATGGCCGCCCAGGCTGAGGGAATTTTATAGGACCAGATTGCGTTGAAGTTTTTGTCGTACTCGACCACCTTGCCCATTTGGAGGTAAGGGGCGAGATAAGTGCCGCTGGCGGTCATGCGGAAGCGGCGGAACTGGCCATGAACGCCCGCGCCGGCATCGGGAATGACGTGCTCTGTCACGACGGCTCCGGTCTTGATGTTGATGATCAACATCCGGGGCGGCGTCCCGTTCTCCACGAGCAGGACTTTGTCCAGGCCGACGGGTTGAACCGTGTGAATTTCGGTTCCCTTGGGCGCGTCGAGCCGCCAGACCACTTTTTTTTGCGGCGTCACCTCGGCGGCGTAAGCCATGCGGGAGAAAAGAATGTTGCCATTGGACAGCAGCCAGATGTCGTCATATTCCCAGCCTTTCCCGGTGGAATAGGTCCAGATGACCTTGCCGTCATTCACGAGGAAAATCTTGTTGCAGCCTTCGCCGATGTAAAGCATCGGGTGCTGCGCGAGGCCTTTGCCGGGCAGGCTGGTGTCCGGTGGCGACACCTGCCAATTGGGCGGATCCACCGGGATTTCGTCGGGACCCAAGGCGGGCACATTGGCGGCTGTAAATTGCGGCAGCACCTCCAGTGCCGGGGTGCGCGAAGATTCCATCTTTCCGGTCGTGGAGCAGCCTGAGACCAAAAGCGCGAGACTGAATATGGCAACAGCGATCTGAACCAGGATTGGTGAGCGGATGGTTGCAGGGATGGCGGTCTTCATGGTTGCGGCGTGATGATGGGAAACATGATTCGTGATTTTATTTTGATCGGATTAAAAGTCCACAGGCAATTTGGCGGAGGAACGTTTTGCAACTTTCGGTGGGCGAGCGTCCTCGCAGCCGCAAAAGTTTGAAAAATTAAATGTCTGATTTCGCGGCCATCGGCAATAAATAGTCAAATGTCCGATGTGAGCGACATGGAACTGTTGCGGGATTACGACCGGCAAGGCTCGGAAGCCGCTTTTGCCGAACTGGTCCGGCGGCACATCAACCTGGTCTATTCGGTCGCGTTCCGTCACGTCAGCATGGCCGCGCAAGCCGAGGAAATCACGCAGGCGGTCTTTGTCATTCTCGCGCGCAAAGCCGCCGGCCTCCGCCCGGGCACCATCGTGGAAGGCTGGCTGCACGAAACCACGCGGCTGACGGCGCTGAGCTTCCTGCGTGGGGAACGCCGCCGGCAATTTCGCGAACAGGAGGCTTATATGCAATCCACCCTTCAGGAATCTGCCGAGGCCTCAGCCTGGAATCAACTCGCGCCGCTGCTGGATGAAGCCATGTCGCGGCTGGGCAAAAAGGATCGCGACGCCGTCGTGTTGCGGTTTTTCAAAGACAAAAATGTTTGCGAAGTCGCGGCGGCGTTGAGCGTCAGCGAGGCGGCGGCGCAAAGGCGGGTTCTGCGCGCGGTGGAGAAATTGCGGCGGTTTTTCACGAAACGCGGTGTCGTGCTTCCGGCTGCGGTCCTCACGGCGGCGCTGTCCGCCAACTCCGTTCAGGCCGCACCGGCCCTGCTGGCAAAAACGGCCACCGCGGCGGCGATATCCAAGGGCGCGGCGGCCAGCGGTTCAACCTTAACCCTCATCAAAGGAGCATTGAAACTTATGGCATGGACCAAGGCAAAAACTGCAATCATTGCCGGCGTGGGCGTGCTGCTGGTGGCAGGAACAGCTACGATGGTCGTCAACGAATTCGCCCCGCATCCGGCACCATCCGACACTCCGGCGGACATGAATATCCGGTGGCAGGCCGGCAAGACCTACGCCATGCGGGCAGAGATGGTTGAAACCGTGGAGTCAAAGTCGTCCGGCCAGCCCCAGTCGTTTAAACAGTCGGTGAGCCTGATGCAGGATTACACCCTGTCCGTCCGCAAGGAACTCGACAACGGTGGCCGGCAATTGCAGCTGGAATTTACCGACGAAACCATGGCCGTTAGCGTGGACGGGCGCCAGGTGTCGAGTTTCGATTCCAAACAGGATTCGGCGCAGGAAGGCGGCGTTCCCATGGCGGCCATGCAGCGAAAACTGCTCGGCACCCGCTTCCAATATTTTACCGCCGCGGACGGCCAGGTGGAGAAAGTGGAGGGCATGGAGGAATTGATGCGACAAATCGGGACCATCGGAAAGCCGCAGGACCGGGCGATATTCCAACAAATGTTCAGCGGGGACCTGCTAAAGGAATATGCATCGTTTGGGGGGATGATGACCAACCGGCCGGTGAAGGTGGGCGATCACTGGCGGAAAACAAAGGACTTTGTCAGTCCGGTCGGTGTTGTGGCCACCGACATGGAGTACACCTTCAAGAATTGGGAACAACATGACGATCGCAAGTGCATCCGAATTGCGGTTGCGGGCACCATTTCAGCCAAACCTGATGCAACGGCTCAAAACAGTCCTCGACGAAACATAAAAGGGGAATTTACCGGTGATGCCTGGTTCGATCCCGCGCTCGGGATGGTTGTGGATGCCAACTACGATCAGAACATAGCAATGGAAACCATGAATCGGGGACAAACTGTTCCCATTCAAATAACCGAAAAAATCCGTTTCACCCTGGTGGATGTGGAAGAGGCTGAACGGTTGCCGGGAGCCCGGGCCATCCAAACCATTTTACATGCTGCCCGCGCATTGTATAATGTCCCTCTGTGAATCCGGAAAAGCGCACGCGCGTGGTCTGCGGCATGAGCGGGGGAGTGGACTCCTCCGCCACGGCGGCATTGTTGCTGGAGCAGGGCTACGACGTCATCGGCATCACGCTCAAGCTCTGGCCGCAGGACTGCGTGAACCGCGCCGAGGACAAATGCTGCGGTCCGCAGGCCGTCACCGATGCGCGGTCGGTCTGCCACAAGCTGGGCATTCCGTATTACCTCATTGACGAGGCGGCGGAATTCCAGAAACACGTCATCAATTACTTTGCCGACGAATACAAGGCCGGGCGCACGCCGAACCCGTGCGTGATGTGCAATCAGACTCTCAAGTTCGGCCGGCTCATTGACCGGGCTGACCAGCTTGGCGCGCAATACATCGCCACCGGCCATTTCGCGCGGGTTGAATTTTCCCCTCACCTGGCTGGTAAGACTGACCTGCCGGTCAGCCCGGACGCGCGGCAGCGCATCCCTACCAAGTCTGCGGGCCGGTATCACCTCAAGCGGGGGCGCGATTTGAAAAAGGATCAGAGCTATTTCCTTTTTTCGCTGCGACAGGACCAGCTGGCGCGCGCACTGTTTCCGCTGGGCGAAAAGACCAAGAGCGACACGCGCGAGGTCGCGCGGCACTGCCAGCTCAAGACCGCCGACAAGGCGGAGAGCATGGAAATCTGTTTCGTGCCGGACAAGGACTACGGGAAATTTCTCCAGGAAGCAAACCTGGCGCAGAAGCATCACGGCAATATCGTGGATTTGCACGGGCAGGTGCTCGGTCATCACGACGGGATTGAGTTTTACACCATCGGCCAGCGGAAGGGGTTGGGCCTCACCACGTCCAAGCCAGTTTACGTGATCGAGCTGGATGCGGAAAGCAACCGGGTCGTGGTCGGGGACGACTCGGCGCTGGATCGTGACGAGTTCATCGTGGAGCGCTGCAACTGGATTGCGTTCGATGAGCTGTCCGCGCCGGCCGAAGTGACGGCGAAGATCCGTTACAACCATCCCGGGACGGCGGCGACGCTGACGCCTTTGGGGCCGGGCCGGGCCAGGGTGAAGCTCCATGAACCCCAACGCGCCATCACCCCCGGCCAGGCGGCGGTGTTTTATCAGGACGATCTGGTGTTGGGCGGCGGCTGGATCACAAAATAGGGCGGCGCCCGTTGCGCCGCCCTGGTACAACTTGAGACGGGAAACAACAGAACCCATCCCGGTCCTTTCCACCCATAGGGTGTTGGTGGAAAAACCACGATTGAGAGGACTGACCGGCGGAAAAGTTTCCGCCCGAAGTTTTTTTTGAAATCCAGAAAGGTCAGCAGCTGCCGTCATGTTAACTTAAGCGGCCTTGAACGGGGACGGCATTTGCCGGGGAATCTTGGCGCGGGCGGTTTGCCACCGCCCTGCTCGTTTTCAAGACAACTTCTGTCTTAAGGTTTTTCTATTAAACCGGATGGACTGCCGCCAATTGAGGCATGGCGGGTGAAGGAAACTACAGCTTGCGACTTCCGAGCTGAAAGCATTGAGTTCTGCAAGACAATCGCCGGAACTCATGTTGTCCAAAAGTGTGTCACTCATTTCCAAAAAATGCCTGTGCCGGTGGTGGCATGTTGGCAAGGCTTATGCGTAGAGAACACGCAAGATGTACAAAGCAGGAGCAGTACCGGTTCGTACGGGGCGTTTTAGTCTTGGTTCTTTTCTTTGTTTCGCCTTGTTTTTAACAACGCGGCTTTCAGTCTTGGCGGCCGGAAGCGTAACGTTGGCCTGGAATCCCAGCGCCGATCCTCTGGTGGTGGGTTACAATGTCTATTATGGTGCAGCCAGTGCCACCTATACCAACGAGATTTCTGCAGGAACAGCAACGAATATCAGCATTTCCGGCTTGGTCCCAGGCACCACCTATTATTTTGCGGCGACCACCTACAATGCCGCCAACATGGAAAGTGCGTATTCCAGCGAAGTCTCCTACTTGGTTCCCCAGAATGTTTCGGGCAACCAGCCGCCGACGTTGAACCCCATCGCCAACCTCACCATCAATGAAAACACCGGCCTGCGAACCGTCAGTTTATCCGGCATCACTTCCGGCGCGCCGAATGAAATTCAGACACTTACCGTCACCGCTTTTTCCAGCAACACCAATCTGATTCCCAATCCGGCGGTCAGTTACGTCAGCGCCAACACCACCGGCTCCCTGTCCTTCACGCCGGTGATCAATGGCAATGGCACCGCCATCATTACTGTCACGGTCAACGATGGCGGAGCGAGCAATAACCTCGTCACCCAGACATTCACGGTCACGGTCAGCCCGGTGAACCAGCCGCCGACGTTGAACGCGATCAGCCCCCTGACCATCAATGAGAACGCCGGATTGCAAACGGTGAACCTGTCCGGCATCACCTCCGGCGCGGCCAATGAAAACCAGACGCTGACGGTCACGGCTGCATCGAGCAACACCGGTTTGGTTCCCAATCCGACGGTCAATTATGCCAGCGCGAACCCCACGGGCTCCCTGACCTTCACCCCGGTGGTCAATGGCAACGGAACCGCCACCATTACCGTCAAGGTTAATGACGGCGGAACCAGCAATAATATCGTCACCCAAACATTTACGGTCAAGGTCAACCCGGTAAATCAGCCACCCACGTTGAACGCGATCAATCCTTTGACCATCAATGAGAATGCCGGATTGCAAACGGTGAACCTGTCCGGCATCACCTCCGGCGCGGCCAATGAAAACCAGACGCTGACAGTCACGGCCGCGTCGAGCAACACCGGCTTGATTCCCAACCCGACCGTCAATTACACCAGTGCGAAAACCAACGGCACCATCACCTTTACGCCGGTGGTCAACGCCAACGGAACCGCCACCATTACCGTCAAGGTCAACGACGGCGGAGCCAGCAATAATATCGTTACCCGGACCTTTACCGTTACGGTCAACCCGGTGAACCAGCCGCCGACGTTGAACGCCATCGGCAATCTGACCATCAACAAAAACGCCGGTCTGCAGACGGTGAACCTGTCCGGCATCAGTTCCGGCGCGGCCAACGAAAACCAGACGCTGACGATCACGGCCACTTCGAGCAACACTGGCTTGATTCCCAACCCGACGGTCAACTACACCAGCCCGAACCCAGCCGGCAGTTTGACCTTTGCGCCGTTGGCCAACACCAATGGGTCAGCCATCATTACGGTTACCGTCAACGATGGCGGTACAAGCAATAACCTCGTTACCCAAACCTTTACGATCAATGTTCTGGCAGTCAACGATCTCACCCGGCCCACGGCTCAAATCACGGCCCCGACGTCGAACCAGCAGTTGACCAATGGCGGATTTACGGTGACGGGCAAGGCCAGTGACAACGTGGCGGTAGCAGCGGTGTATTGTTCCATCAACGGGTCGGGCTGGAGCCCGGCCGCGACGGTCAACGGGTGGACGAACTGGACGGCAAACGTGACGCTAACGCCCGGGCCGAACACGATTCAGGCTTATGCGGTGGACACGAGCGGGAACCTCTCGCCTACCAACAGTGTGAGTTTTACCTATGCAGTCTATGCTCCGCTAACCGTGAAGGTCAATGGCGGCGGAAGCGTGAACCCGAACTGTAATGGGATGCGGCTGATGGTTGGAGAGCCTTATGCAATGACAGCGAACGCGGCGGGCGGATTTGTATTTACGAACTGGACAGTTGGCGGGAGCACGGTGTTGACCAACAAGCAGACGCTGTCGTTCACGATGGCGTCAAACCTGGTGTTCACGGCGAACTTTGTGGATGTGGCCAAGCCGACGTTGAACATTGTGGCGCCAACGTCGAACCAGCAGCTGACGAATGGGGGATTTACGGTGACGGGGACGGCGCAGGACAATTTGGCGGTGGGCACGGTGCGTTACTCGTTGAATGGGTCGAGCTGGACGGCGGCGACGACGGTCAACGGGTGGACGAACTGGACGGCGAACGTGACGCTGACGCCCGGGCCGAACACGATCCAGGCATATGCGGTGGACACGACGGGGAACATCTCCTCGACGAACAGCGTGACCTTCCACTATGTGGTGTACACGCCGCTGACGGTGAAGGTCAACGGCGGTGGGAGCATCAATCCGAATTACAACGGGGTGCAGCTCAAGGTAGGGGAACCCTACGCGATGACGGCCAATGCGGCGGGCGGATTTGTGTTTACGAACTGGACGGGCGGCGGGAGCACGGTGTTGACCAACAAGCAGACGCTGTCATTTACGATGGCGTCGAACCTGGTGTTCACGGCGAACTTTGTGGATGGGGCCAAGCCGACGTTGAGCCTTGTGGCGCCGACGTCGAACCAGCAGTTGACCAATGGCGGATTTACGGTGACGGGCAAGGCCAGTGACAACGTGGCGGTGGGTACGGTGCATTACTCGCTGAACGGGTCGGGCTGGACGCCGGCGACGACGGTCAACGGGTGGACGAACTGGACGGCGAACGTGACGCTGACGCCCGGGCCGAACACGATTCAGGCATATGCGGTGGACACGACAGGGAACATCTCGTCGACGAACAGCGTGACCTTCCATTATGTGGTGTACACGCCGCTGACGGTGAAGGTCAACGGTGGTGGGAGCATCAATCCGAATTACAACGGGGTGCAACTCAAGGTAGGGGAACCCTACTCGATGTCGGCCAGTGCGGCGGGAGGTTGTATCTTCACCAATTGGACGGGCGGCGGGAGCACGGTGTTGACCAACAAGCAGACGCTGTCATTTACGATGGCGTCGAACCTGGTGTTCACGGCGAACTTTGTGGATGTGACCAAGCCAACCATCTCAATCTCGGCCCCGGGGATGAATTCGCATGTGGCCAGCGCTGCGTTCGTGGTGACGGGTCAAGCCGGGGACAACGTGGCGGTAACCAATGTTTATTACTCGTTGAACGGATCGGGCTGGATCCCGGCAATGACAGCCAACGCGTGGAAAAACTGGACGGCAAACGTAACGCTGACGCCCGGCGCGAACACGCTCCTGGCTTATGCGGTGGACACCACCGGGAACCGCTCGTCGACCAACAGCGTCAGTTTTGTGTATGATTCATCGCCGAGTTCAATTTCCGGGTTGATGGGGGCGGTGAATGAGAATGGCGGCGGCACATTTTACCTGTGCTTTGGCAATGGCACCTTCAGCCAGAATTCCGGCAATACCAACTATGATAATGGCGTGGGCAACTACAGCTACCAGAAGCTGACGGCGAATACGGCCAAGGTGGCACTTACCTACACCGCCCCGCCCAGTCTGGCCGGCTCCTCGAACATCGTGTTGCTGACGTTCATCACCAATAACTTCTGTGTCTTCAGCAACCAGTACGATGCGGCGAACACCGGCACGATCAGTTTCTGGACGGTGCCCAATTGGGCCACGGTGTCATTGAACGGCAGGAAGTCGGCGCTGATTGCTGGCGGAGGACAGACCACCGTGGGGTTTGGTGGGAACACACTCACCATCACCAATGCCATCGGCCAGGTTAAAAACGGGACTTACACGTTCAAGCAATACAGCCCGGTGGGAGCGCTCGTGACGGAGATTCTGCCGCAGGAAACGAACTACCTGGAACTCACCTTTGCCGCAACCAATTATGGCATCTTTGCCAACACCGCCTATGTCGGTTCCAGCAATGCGCCGACGGCGGAGGCGGGCATATTTGCACTGCTCTCACAATTGCCGGGCGGGAATGCGCCGATGGCATTGTCAGGTCAGGCAGCGCAGGTGACCCAGCCGGATGCTGTGTTTGGGATGGGTTTTGGGATTGCCACGTTCAGCCAGGACTCGTCCGACACCAATTACGCGAATGGTGTGGGGAGTTATACTTACACCCGGTTGGGTACGAACAGCGCCCAGTTGAGTATGGTCTATACCGCGCCGCCAACTTCCGGCAGCACCGTTGGCCCCGTGGTCCTGACATTTATCGCGCCGAATTTCTGCGTGCTGACCAATCAGGACGGCAGCGGCAGCAATACGCTGGCGGCCATGAGCTTTTGGACCCCGCCGACCAATTGGGTGCCAACCTCATTGACCGGTCGGATCATTTCTACGACGAACGCGGAAGGGGTGGTGGACGTGGTCACCTATAATGGCGACGGCACATTCAGCCAGACGGAGACCGGCTCCAGCAGTCCCGGGGTCTCGTCGGGCACCTATGTTTTCACACCTTACAGCCCCGTGGGCGCGATGCTGGTGTTGACTTACAATGGCGGCGTGCAGGCCGGAAGCGTGGCTTATATCCAGATCACCTTCACGGGCCAGGGAGCGGGCAGCTTCTTTGTGACGTTCTATGACGCCCTGGCGGATCCGCCGGTGGCCGGCTACGGCGATTTTGGCATCCAATAAGGTGGTGGCACAAGACCGCGAAAGTGGCTGATTGAACTGCGATTGATCGGCCAACAAAATCTCTGACTCCGGGCGGCCCGTTGGCAGGAGGGGGAACCAGTTCCTGGCCCCCCATGCTTTTCCAAAATTGACACTTGCTTCGAGTGCGTTGGTTGTTACAGTCCCTCCACAATTTCATCCGCCGACTGCGGCGGTTTTTTTCATTTTAACCAGAAATAAATTTAACGCGTGAAAATTTTCAGCGGCACATCCAACGAACCTCTGGCCCGGGCCATCTGCAAATCCATCGGCAGCGAACTCGGCAAGTGCTCCGTCCAGCCGTTTCCCGATGGCGAGACGTTTGTGAAGATTGAGGAGAACGTGCGGGGCGAGGACGTGTTCATTGTCCAGCCCACGTCGCCGCCCACCAACCACAATCTGATGGAGCTCTTCATCATGATTGACGCGGTGCGGCGGGCGAGCGCGACGCGCATCACGGCGGTGCTGCCGTTTTATGGTTACGCGCGCCAGGACCGCAAGGACCAGCCCCGCGTGCCCATTACCGCCAAACTCGTGGCGAACCTGCTCGTGGCCGCCGGCGCCGGCCGCATTCTGGCCATGGACCTCCACGCGCAGCAGATCCAGGGTTTCTTCGACATCCCCGTGGACCATCTCTATGCCGCGCCCGTGATGTATGAGTATTTGAAGAAAAAAAACCTCACCGACCTGGTCGTGGTCAGCCCGGATGTGGGCGGGCTGAAAATGGCGCACGCGTATTCCCAGGTTCTCGGGGGCGGCCTCGCCATCGTGGCCAAACGCCGCAAGAGCGCGACGGAAGTTGAGTCCATGGCGGTCATCGGTGATATCAAGGGCAAGAATGTGCTGCTGGTGGATGATCTGACGGAAACGGCGGGAACCTTGACGCAGGCTTCGGCGCTGCTGAAAAAGAAGGGGGCGAAACAGATTCTGGCCTGTGTTTCCCATGCCATTTTGAATGACGTGGGCATCGAAAGATTGCGAAAATCGGTGATTGACGAATTGATTACAACTGATACAGTCCAACGCCCTGCAATTGACGGTGTGAAAATTACCACATTGTCAGTGGCCGGGCTGTTGGGCGAAGCCATCAAGCGGATTCACAGCAATTCGTCGGTGAATTCGCTGTTTGAATTCAAAGGCGGGCGCACCAGTTAGCGCCAAACAATTTATTATTTTAAGATGAAATCAGTGCCGTTAAAAGCGTATCCCCGGACGCAGTCGCGTCGGAACGGGGCCAGGAAATTGCGTGCTGCCGGGCGTGTCCCCGCCGTCATTTATGGCCGGCAGGACAAACCGCAAAACCTCGAGATCAGCGCCAAGGAACTTGGCGACCTCATCCACCGTTCCGTTTCGGAAAACCTGCTGGTGGACCTGTCCGTCGAAAACGATGCGCGGTCCAGGCGCCTCGTGCTGGTCCAGGAAATCCAGCACCACCCGCTGGGCGGCGACGTGCTTCATGTGGACTTCCACGAAGTGACCGAGAACGAGAAGGTTGTCATTTTGGTGCCCTTGGAAACCGCCGGCGAAGCGGCGGGCGTTAAAAACAGCGGCGGGGTGCTCGAACACGTGGTGTTCAAAGTGAAGGTGCGCGCCCTGCCCAAGGATTTGCCGGAGCAACTGATCGTGGACGTCACCAACCTCGAACTCGGCAAATCCATCCACCTCGGCGACATCAAGCCGCCCGAGGGGGTCGAGATAATCGGCGACAAACATATTTCGGTCATCTCCGTCGCCCTGCCGCGAACGGAGGAAGAGGAAGCGACAGCCGTGGTGGAGGGTGAGGCGGCCGCTGGCGATGTCGAAATGATCAAGGAAAAGAAGGAAGATGGCGAAGAAGGTGCGGCCCCGGCCAAGGGCGAGAAGGGTGCCGCCAAGCCCGGCGAAAAAGCGCCGGCGAAGGGCGCCGAGAAGGGCGCTGCCGCAGCCGCGGAGAAGGGTGCCGCCAAGCCCGGCGAAAAAGCGCCGGCGGAGAAAAAGAAGTAATTTTGCCGGCGATCGACGAGGGTCGCCGCCCCCGCGCCGCGCATGGAGAATTTGCATCTCATCGTGGGTTTGGGCAATCCCGGCGCGGAGTACGCGAAGACACGCCACAATGCCGGCTTCACGCTGGTTGAGATGCTGGCGGTCCGCTGGCAGGCAGACTGGGCGAACGAATGCAGGTTCAATGCCCGTGTCGCGCGTGCCGAACGCAACGGCTTGCGCGTTTTGCTCTGCCAGCCGCAGACGTTCATGAATTTGAGCGGCGAGGCGGTCGGTGCCATAAAGAATTTTTACCAGCTGCCGCTGGCCGGGCTGGTGGTGGTGGTGGACGACGCGGATTTGCCGTTGGGCGAGATTCGCCTTCGGGCGGCTGGTGGCAGCGGAGGCCATCACGGGCTTGAGTCCATCGGGCAACATCTGGGTTCGGGCGAATTTGCGCGGCTGCGGCTCGGCATCGGCCGGGCGGATGGCGCGCGGGAAATCACGGACCATGTGCTCGGACGGTTTGACGCGGTCGAGGCCGCGCTGATGGAAAAGGTTTTTGGCCGCGCCGCCGACCAGATGGAATGCTGGCTGGCGGCCGGAATTGAGAAAGCAATGAACCGGTTTAATGGAGTCGTGGACTCCGCCAACGAAGAAAAAAAATCGTGAAACGATACGAAGGTCTGTTCATCCTGAATACGGCGGGCAAGGAAGAGAGCGTCAAGGACGCCCTCGACAAAATTTCCGCGGAAATCGAGGCGGCGGGCGGCAAGGTCGAGACCGTGCAAAAGATGGACAAAAAGAGCTTTGCGCGCGTGGCGGACAAAAAGCACAACGCCGGCTTTTACGCGAATGTGATTTTCACCGGCTCGTCAACCATCATCTCGCAGTTGCGCGCCAAGTTTGCGCTGAACGAGGAAGTGTTCCGCGTGCTGTTCACCTCCGCCCCTGAACCCAAACCCGCCAAGTAACGAAAGGTTCCGCCATGGCCAGCTTCAATAAAGTCATCCTCGCCGGCAATTTGACCCGCGATCCGGAGTTGCGCTACACGTCCAAGGGCACGGCCGTCGCCCGCATCGGGCTGGCCTGCAACCGCAAGTGGAAGAGCGAAACCGGCGAGATGAAGGAAGAGGTCACCTTTGTGGACGTGGACGCGTTTGGCCGTACGGCCGAAACCATCGGCCAATACTTGAAAAAAGGCCGCCCCATTTTGATCGAAGGCCGCCTGCGCTACGAAACCTGGGAAGACAAGCAGACCAAACAAAAGAAAAGCAAACTCGGGGTGGTGCTGGAAAATTTCCAATTTCTTGATTCCGGCGGCGGCCGGGGTGAGAGTGGTCCCGCCGAAACTCCAGCTACGCGGCCCGCTGCCACGGCTTCAGCCCCGGCGCCCGAAGGCGGCGAAGCGGACGGCCCCCCGGAAGGCGACGACGTTCCCTTTTGATCTCAAGTTTGGGAGATGCTCGATCTCTCAGCCATCAACTCGCAACTCTCAACCATTTTCATATGCCAAAGACTGAAGTCATCCTCACGCACAACATCGTCGGCCTTGGCGCCGAATCCGACCAGGTGAAGGTCGCCGCCGGTTACGCGCGCAACTATCTGTTTCCGCAACGCCTGGCTGTTCCGCTCACGCAGGCCAACAAACGGCAGATCGAGGCCTTGCGCCAGCGCCGGGCCGACCGTGAAGCGCACGAGTTCAACACCATGAGCGAGCTCGCCAAGGGCGTGGCCAAACTGATTTGCCTCATCAAAGTCAAGGCGGGCGAGGACGGCAAGATGTTCGGCTCGGTGACGGCCGGGGTGATCGCCGACGAATTGAAGCACCAGTTCGACATCCTGCTCGACCGGCGGAAGATCCACCTCGAGCATCCGATTCGCGCGCTGGGCGACCACGAAATCGAATTGCACCTCCATGCCGAGGTAAAGGGCACCCTGAAGGTACGGGTTGAGAGTCTCACGCCGGTTGTCGCCCCGGCAACGGCTGCGGCGGACGCCAAGCCCCGGACTGAAAAGCGCGGCCGGCATGCTGAAGGTGAAAAGACCGGAAAACCTGAAGCCGCCGAAACCAAAACCAAGGGTGAGAAACACGCCAAAATTGAAAAAGCCGAAGCCGTTGAGACCAAACCCAAAGCCGAGAAACACGTAAAAGCGGAGAAGGCACCCAAGGCGCCGAAAGCCGAGAAGAAAGAAAAGAAGGCCGAATAGTCCGGTAACGCATCAATCTGTTTTTAACCAGCCGCGGAAATTTTCCGCGGCTTTTTTGTTGCACGAAATTCTTTGACCGGCGGCAGCCGCTCTGTTTTGCTGCGCGGCGGCAGCAATGATTCCAGCAT
Source organism: Verrucomicrobiia bacterium (assembly GCA_049280815.1). Classification (GTDB taxonomy): domain Bacteria; phylum Verrucomicrobiota; class Verrucomicrobiia; order Limisphaerales; family UBA11358; genus UBA11358. The sequence continues at coordinate 174,444 of JBAPQW010000053.1, forward strand.
ACCTGTATCCGGCCACGATTGCATTTTGTCTGGTGGCGATTGTCGTCGTCTATTTCTTCAATAATCCCATGCGGCATGGACGCTGGTTCATGATGCGCCGCTTCATCAACTGGTTCCCGCTGGGGATGACTTACGCATTTTTGTGCATGGGGCGCTACAACCTGATTGTCGCCAAGAGCGCCCTGGGAACGTTGATGTCCAAGGGAGACCTCGGAATCATTTTCGGGGTGGGTACGTGGGTTTACGCGCTGTCGTTTCTGGTCAACGGCCCGCTCATTGACAAAAAGCTGGGCGGGAAGCGCGGGATGATCATTTCCGCCCTCGGCGCCTCGCTGGCGAACGTCGCCCTCGGCGTGCTGACCTGGCTGATTGTCGCCAAAAACCTGAAGGTGAACCTCGTCGCCAGTTTTTCGGTCCTTTATGCGATCAACATGTATTTCCAGAGCTTCGGCTCCATGTCCATCATCAAGGTCAAGGCGTATTGGTTTCACGTGCGCGAACGCGGCGTTTTCGGCGCCATTTTCGGGTCGCTGATTTCGATCGGCGTCTATTTTGCATTTGATTGGGGAGGCGCCATCATTGACCAGACGAAGGCGGATGCCTCCGGCTTGCTGCATACGGTATTTGCGCCCGCCGGCCCGCCCTTGGATGCGACCTGGGCGGTGTTTTACATTCCGGCGGCCATTTTGCTCGTCTGGGTTCTGCTGGATTGGTGGCTCATCAAGGATTCGCCGGAGGAGGCGGGACTGCCGCACTTCGACACCCACGACGCCTCGTCCGGCCAGATGCACATTGAACTGACCGTGTTTGACCTGCTGAAAAGGGTTTTCACCAGCCGGCTGATGCTGTTGATTGCCTGCGTCGAGCTGACGGGCGGGGTTTTTCGTTACAGCATGACCCAGTGGTATTCCATTTTTGCCGCTGAAGTGAAACAGCCCGGCGCCGAATTTTTCTCGCAGCATTGGGGCTGGTACACCTGCGTGTTCGGGATTGTCGGCGGATTTTCCGGCGGCTTGATTTCCGACAAGCTGTTCCAATCCCGCCGCGGACCGCCCGCCGCCTTGCTGTGCGGCTTCGTCCTGATCATGGCGGTGCTGATGTCCCTGTGCCTGTTTTCCCAGCCCGTGGTGGTGGGCTGGGCGGCGGTGTTCATCGTCATGGCCTCCATTGGCATCACGTCCCTGATGTCCGGCACCGCGGCAACGGATTTCGGCGGACGCAAGGCGACGGCGACCAGCATGGGCATCGTGAACGGCTTTGCCTATGTCGGCAGCGGCATTCAATCCTTCAGCCTCGGCTTTTTATTGGCAAACAAGGGGGGAAGCTGGCAATGGTTGCCGGTTTTTGTAATTCCCTTCGCCATCATCGGAACATTTATTGCCATCAAAATCTGGCATGACCTGCCCGCCGCCACCCGCAAATACATCGACGATGTTGAGCAAAAAAGGGCCTAAACCGGCCAAAACAGGGCTTGACCGCTGTGCCTCAGGGATTTAAACTGAAACCGCAATGTTGAAAAATGCCATCCAAGTCGTCACACTGGTCGTCGTCGTAGTTAGCGACGCCGTTGGCGCTTGTTGAATGGTACAATTTAACAAGAACCCACGGCTGCAAAACGGCTGTGGGTTTTTTGTTTAAGCCCGCGCCGGCGGCCGCAACCGAAAGAGCCCATGAGCAAGACAACTGAAATCGCTGGATCCGCCTCCGCCGCAAAAACGGCTTCGGCGCGACGAGACAAAAAAACCAACGCCGCGCGTGCCGAGGTAGGCCCGACCATGCCCGGACGCGACATCCTGGTCGAAGCTCTCGAACGCGAAGGCGTGGAAGTCATTTTCGCCTATCCCGGCGGGGCGAGCATGGAAATCCACCAGTCGCTGACAAAATCTAAAATCCGCACCATCCTGCCGCGCCATGAACAAGGCGGCAGTTTTGCGGCGGAGGGTTACGCCCGGGCGACCGGCAAGGCCGGCGTCTGCATGAGCACCAGCGGTCCCGGCGCGACGAACCTCGTCACCGCCATCGCCGATGCCTACCTCGATTCCTGCCCGCTCATCGCCATCACCGGCCAGGTCAACCAGAACATGATCGGCCGCGGCGCGTTCCAGGAGACCGACATCATCGGGGTGACGCTGCCCATCGTGAAGCACAGCTATCTGGTCACGGACGTGAATGACATTCCGCGCATCGTGAAGGAGGCGTTTTACATCGCGCAATCCGGACGTCCCGGTCCGGTGGTGATTGACGTGCCGAAAAACATCCAGCAGGCCAAAACCCAGCCGGTGTGGCCAACGCTCGAACAGGTCAAGAAAGGCCTGCGTGGCTACAACCAGCCCGATCTGCGCGCCGATGAAGTGGCCTTGAATGAAATCATGGGCCTGATCGAAAAAGCCGAGCGCCCGGTGATTTATTGCGGCGGGGGCATCATCAGCAGCGGCGCGGCGGCGGAACTGAAAAAGTTTGCCGAAGCGACGAACATTCCCGTGACCACCACGATCATGGGCATCGGCGGCTTTCCGGAAACGCATCCGCTGTCGATGCGCTGGCTCGGGATGCACGGCGCGGCCTACGCGAACTGGGCCGTCAGCGGCGAATACAAACAGCGCCTCGATCCCAACGAGCCGATGGTGAAGCTCAAGGACGGCGCCGATTTGCTGCTCGCGTTCGGGGTGCGATTCGACGATCGCGTGACCGGCAAGTTCGAGGAGTTTTGCAAATACGGCACGATCGTCCACCTGGACATTGACGCGTCCGAGTTGAACAAAAACCGGCGGGCCAACCTGGCCGTGGTGGGGGACATCAAGGACGCCCTGACGCGGCTCAACGCGATGCTTGCCAAGCGTCCGCTCAATAAAAAGCACACCCCGTGGCTTGATCAAATTGAGGAATGGAAGAAGAAGGCCCCGTTTGCCTACGCCATCACCCAGGAAATCGCCGGCAGCGACCACATGAAGGACCATCTCAACGGCCAGCAAGACCAGATCATTCTGCAGCAGATGGTGGTCGAGGCGCTGTACGAATTGAGCAAGGGCGAAGCCATCATCACCACCGGCGTGGGCCAGCACCAGATGTGGGCCGGCCAGTGGTACAAGTACAAATATCCGCGCCAGTTCATCACCAGCGGCGGGCTGGGTTCCATGGGCTACGGCTATCCCGCCGCGCTCGGTGTCAAGATCGCGCATCCGGACAAGGAAGTGGTGGACATTGACGGTGACGGTTCATTCCTGATGAACATCCAGGAACTGGCCACCGCGCACGTCGAGAAAATCAACGCCAAGGCCATCATCCTGAACAACCAGCACCTCGGCATGGTGGTGCAATGGGAGGACAAGTTTTATGCCGGCAACCGCGGCCACACTTACCTCGGCGATCCGGACCATCGCGCGGAGATTTATCCAGACTACGTGCGTGTCTGCAATTCCTTCAACGTGAAGTGCGAGCGGGTGATGTTCAAAAAGGACCTGCGCCCCGCCATCCAGCGGATGCTGGACGCAAAGGAACCGTATGTGCTCGACGTGGTGGTGCCCTACACCGAACACGTGCTGCCCTTCGTGCCGGCCAACCGCACCGTGGCCGACATGATTTGGAAGGCCTAAACCATACCGGGGAAAATTCAACCGGCCGGGTGAATGTTTTTCATCCGGCCGTTTTTTGTACCGACCTCAACCCCAGGCGCCCTGGTCACCCGGTAGTATATCCGGATCGAGCTCCTTCAGGATTTTCTCGACACCACGGCGAGCCGCTGAAATTTTCTAGCGCCCAATCCCTTTTCCGCGCGCTTGGATTCAGCCCATTGTTCCACCGACGGCCTGTCCCCAGGGTTTTGTTTGGCGATGCCGCGAAAGGCATCGATCTGTTTGTGAACATCGGCACGGGTAAGCTTTTTGGTGCTGGCCATCCCGTGATGCTGCCACAGACCCTGGCGGGGAGCGAGCCCAAACAAATCGTCCCTTGCCGAAAGTCGAATGAGGGATAAAATTTTAGCCAATCCCGGCTCGGAACCCAAACCAGCCTGCGGCATCCTGGAATCATGGCAACCATCAAACATAATCTTACCATCGCCGCATCCATGGAAAAAGTTTATGCCGCCGTGACCACGATGGAGGGCTTGAGCGGCTGGCGGAAGGCGTCTGATTTTTACGGCCTGTGCAATTTTCATTGGGGCCGGTTCATGGTCAGCCTCAGTCCCTGTGCGAAAACGGCAAGGGCGAGCCACAGGTGATGGGTTGACGGTCGGTGAGGATGGACGCTTCCGCGGTGAGCAACCCCGAAATGAACCGGGGGATGATGCGCGGCGCGGATTTGACTTCTAATTCTTAAAAACCCGAATAATCTGCGGGCAAATAAAACCATGGATCTTTCCATCGAGCATATTGCCGTTCCTGCTGCCAACCCCGCGGCCCTGAGAGACTGGTATGTACGCGTGTTGGGGGCGCGACCGGTCTGGGACAACGGCGAGAACCCGCCAGTCTGCCTCATCGCGCTATCCGGGGCCTGGCTGGAGATTTACGCGGCGGAGGCGCCCCTGCCCGAACGCGGCAACAACAAGCTGGCCGGGTGGCGGCATGTGGCGTTGCGGGTGGATTCCCTGGACGCGGCAAAGGCTGAATTGAGCCAACGCGGCGTGAAGTTTGATGGAACCACCCGGCCGGCGGCGGGCGGGGGAAAGGTTTTGTTCTTCGAGGATGGCGAAGGCAACCTGCTGCATTTGGTGGAGCGGCCGAAGGATTCAGTGCTCGGCAGTTTGCAGGAGCCGGGGGTGCCGGGGCTCAAATCGTCGTTGGGCTGAAGCAGAACAAGCCTCCTTACGTCGGCCCCTGCTTTTTTGGCGCGCGGACGACGAGGATCGGAATTGAAGTTCTGTGCCGGACCTGGGTGATGGTGCTGCCATGAAAAATGTCACCGAACAAACGATGGCCATGGCCCGCCATCGCGATCAAATCACAACCTTCGCCCTCCGCAACCTTGATGATTTCCGTCGGCGGGTCGCCGAGCGCCAGCATGGTTTCAACGGAAAATCCGTCGCTGTGGAGCTGGCCGGCGACTTTTTCCAGATACTCGCGGTCGTTTTTCATTTCCTCGGACTCGGCCAGCTCGAGCTGGTTGAAATTGCGCGCCACCCAGCCGTCGGCGACGTGCAGCAGCAACAACTTCGCCTTCGTCAGGCGGACGAACGGCTTGAAGTGGTCAAGAATGACCTGGTCGGTGGCGCTGTTTTCGAGGGCGATAAGGATCTTTTTGTACATGGGATTCGGATTCAGGTTCTGGTTTGCCTTATCTGCCGATGATGACATGCCAGGCATCTTTGAGCGCATCCGGCAGGCTGTAAATATCCATCCCGGTAATCGCAATCACGCTGCCCCAGCCCAGGAGCAGCAGGAACCAGCCGTTGCGCCACCGGCCCATGATTTTACGCGAGGAGGTGAAGTGCAGCAACGGAAACATGGCGAACGGCAGGACGAGGCAGAGATAGACCTGGCTCAAGTTTACCAGGTCGGTGATGCTGCCGTTGCCACGGATGCCGATGATCAGGATGGCCGGGATCACGGCCAGCAGCCGCGAAATCATCCGGCGCAGCCACGGCCGGATGCGCCAGTTCATGAAGCCTTCCAACACCACCTGCCCGGCCAGGGTGCCGGTGATCGTGCTGCTCTGGCCGCTGGCGAGCAGCGCTATGGCGAACAAGGTGCTGGCGGCCACCGTGCCCAGCAACGGCGCCAGCGTCAGATAGGCAACGCGGATCCAGTCGCTGTCGGGGCTGAACGCGATGACCTGCCCGCCGGCCACGGTGACGCTGGTCTTGCCGTAGAAAACCAGCGCCGCCAGCACAAGAATGGCCGCGTTGACGAAGAACGCAATGATCAGCGCGACGCTGGAATCCAAGGTGTTGAACCGGATGGCGGTCCGAATGGAGCTTTCATCGCGTCCGACATTTCGCGACTGCACCAGGGCCGAATGCAGGTAAAGGTTGTGCGGCATCACGGTTGCGCCAATCATGCCGACCGCAATCACCAGCATGCCGGCCTGGTGCAGGTCCGGTCGCACGAGCGCCCGGGCCATTTCGGAGAAGACGGGCTGGGTCTGCGGGAAAATAAATATCTCAATGGCGTAGCACACGCCGATGGTCAGCACGAAAACGGCGACCACCGCCTCAATCATTCTCATGCCCATCCCCTGCAACGACAGCAACAGCAGCACGTCGAACGCGGTGATGACAATCGCCCACAAAATCGGGATGTGGAAAAGCAGGTTCAGGGCGACCGCGCTGCCCAGCGACTCGGCCAGGTCCGTGGCGCACACGGCAATTTCCATGGTGATCCAGTTGGGCCAGCGGGTCCAACGGGGATAAAAATCGCGGCTGCATTGCGCCAGGTCCTTGCCGGTGGCAATGCCGAGCCGCGCGGAAATGACCTGAAGAATCAAAGCCATGAAACTGGCCATGGCCACGACCCAGAGCAGCCCGTATTTGAACTGCGCGCCGCCGGCGAGGTCCGTACCCCAGTTGCCAGGGTCCATGTAGCCCACGCTGATGAGGATCGCCGGTCCGGAGAAAGCCATCCATTGCCGCCAGAAGCCGGCTTGGGCATTTGGCACCGGCACGGTGTGGTGAACTTCCGACAGCGAAACCTGTCCCGCCGGTTTGCGCCAGTCGGAGCCAGGTGTTGGAGTTGGTTTGGAGTCCATAAACAAGAATGAATCAATAGCGCCATGTCATTCCCACCCATGGATGCCAATCATCCGCGGCCGCCGTTACACCGATGTAGACGCCGCCGTCAAAAATCAGATTTGGGTTGGCCTGATAGGTAAACCAGGTGTCGAACGTGCCAATCCAATCGGAATTTTGTTCCGTGCTGATGCTGCTGAAAAATTCCACGTGATACTCCAGTGGACCGAGGACCGCATGGCCAATGCTGACGGAATTGTCAAATTCAGCATGGTAGCCGCTTCCAACATGGTTGCGGTTGCAGTTGAAAGTGGTTTGGAAACCCACGTCCCAATTCGGAACGTCAAAGGCATAGGGAATCCCCACACCCCCTTGGACGGAGCCAGCGCCCAGATTTTCCTGGCTGGTTGGCAACGTTGCAAAGGGAATAAGCGCCAGCGCAAAAAAACCGCCGTCATTGCCTGTGAGGTTCTCTTTGATGCGCAGAGTGGTGTCGCCAAATCCGGACAGGTGCTCGACGGTGCCCGGGCTGCCTTGCTCGGTGCGTTCCCATTGCCAGGGTGCCAGCACCAGCTGAAAATCCGTGTTGTTGAAGACACCGACTTTAAGATTCATTGGCACAATCTGATATTCTTCGGACTGGGTGTTGCCGTGTTCCGAATTGGGCGAGTCGTAGGTGAAGTTGGCGAAATCCATTTCCAGTTGAAAGTGCCCGGCGTCCACCGTATATGGGCTGTCCGTTTTGTCAGGCCGGTCTGGACTTATTTCCCGCATATATTTATCCGGCGTCGGATTGAACAGGTTGTACCCGCTTTTGTCCGGCGGAACGGCGTTGGCTTCCTGCGCGTCCGCGCCTGCGCCAGACGCCGACGCCCAAACCATTGTAGCAACGCCCATTCTTTTTATCAAATGCAAAATAATGTAGCCTTAGTTACAATCTGAGCGGCCGGCTGTCAACTGGTTTGTAGCCGAAGTTACAAAATAAAACCTCGACTAATAAACCGGCTTCGGATTCACTCTCCAGGTTGTGCCCCGCGCCATTCGCAAACCGCCCGCCGCCGTCCGGAATCCGGAGGCGCGTTCGTCCGCGCAGCAGCACGCCGAAATCTTCCGCCGTTCACGCCGGGATCGAGCCGCGGAGATCACGCAGGATTATGTCGAAGCCATCGCTGAGCTTTCGGCTTCATGGGGCGAGGCGAGGGTGGTGGACCTGGCGCGGCAGCTGGGCGTGACCCATGTGACGGTCAACCGCACCTTGGCCCGGTTGCGACAGGCAGGCTATGTGAATACGAGGCCTTACCGGGCGATTTTTCTAACCGAGGCTGGGCACAAACTGGCCGAGGAATGCCGGCGGCGGCATAAAACGGTGGTGACGTTTTTACGGTCGCTTAACATTTCAGAAAAGGTGGCCGAGATGGATGCCGAAGGGATTGAACACCACGTCAGTCCGGAAACACTGGCGGCATTTGAACGGCTGTTGAAGAAGCGTTGATGAAACCGGTGGACATTCAACCGATTGGCCGCGAGCTGGCCATCAAATGGGATGATGGCGGCGAGAATTTCATTCCGCTGGAGAAACTGCGTCGGTGTTGCCCTTGTGCGGGATGCAAGGGCGAGGTGGACATTTTGGGCAACGTTTACAAAAACCCGGACAAGGTGCTGACCCCGCAGGCCTTTGAATTGGTTCGCATTGCAGGCGTGGGCGGATATGCCGTCCAGCCGGTGTGGGCCGACGGACATTCGTCGGGGATCTATTCCTTTGATTACCTGAAGCGGGTGGCGGATGAAAATCCCGGCAATTGAAAACAAAAACGGCGCGTTTCGAAAAACGCGCCGTTAGATTATCCGGAAACACTCCGGCGTTCAGCTATTTTTTATCGTATTCTCCGGCAACCGGGTTTGGGTTGCTCCAATCACCATGAGGTTCGGCGCCATCCATATATGAATTAGGATTGATCTGGCCTTTCATCACCGTCGGTTTGGATTTGAGGAAATCGGTATTGGCGGATGAGGCCAGTTGGAAGTCGCTGTCCTTGATGATGGTGGGCGTCAAGAAAATGATCAGGTTGTCCTTGATCGTCTCTTTGGTCTGGCTGCTGAAGGCCCATTTTAGTCCGGGGATATCGCCCAAGACAGGTACTTTGGTGTAAGTTTCCGTCGGATTGTCATTGACCATGCCGCCCATGACTAGGGTATCGCCATTGGGTATCATCGCCTGCGAATCCAACTTGCGATAATCAAACAATGGAACCGGGTACGTTGTTGAGCCATTGCCGCCTCCGCCAGACACGGTGACGATGACATCGCCAAAATGGTCAGAAACGACAGGCAGCACTTTCAACCAGATGAAATCATTGGCCGAAATGCGTGGGGTTACATCCAGGATGGTTCCGACGTTGGAATAGGTGATCGACGAGCTGCCGGAGTTGTTTGCCGTTCCGCCACTCAGGTTGATGATCGGGTAGCTGCGGGTGACTTCGATGTGGGCCGTTTCGTTGTCCAAAGTGACGACGCGGGGGGTGGAAGTAATCTGGGCGTCGTAAGTTGAATTCAGGAAGGAGAGCACGGCACTCGCGCCGTCGGCATTAAGAAACCCAATCCCCGGTGTGAAGCCGCTGGCCGTATTGTAGGACACGCCACCAGCGCCCTGGATAATCTTCAGCGCAGTCGAAGAGGGTGTGCCAGGAATCGTGGTTGTCGTCGCGGAAACTGGACTCATCAAGCCGTTTCCAAAAGTGACGTGTTGTGCCGCCAGCGTGCCGGACCAATCAACTCCCTTGGAGGTCTTGGGGTCGGTGGAAATCTGGACCAGTTTGGTTTCAATCAATACCTGCCGGGTGGGTTTGTCGAGTTGGTTCAATAGCGAGTCCACGGCTTCCTGTTCGCTCTCAGTGGACACGACCACCAACTGGCTGGTGCGCACATCCGGCAATACCTTGCTGCGCTTGTCCGTGAAGGAAGCGGTGATCGAATCCACCATGTTCGAGGTGCTGGCGTACTTGAGTTGAACGACGCGCGTCACCAGCGGGATCGGGGCCGAGGGATCCTTGGTGGAGATGCGGGCAATCTGGCTCTTGCGATCGGAAACGAGTTGCAAACCATAGTTGTCAAGCAAGGCCGTAAGCGCCTGCTCGGCGGTGACATTTTCCCAACGGATGGACAGCGTGGGTTCGGGTTTAATCACCCCATTCTGGTCAGGCTGGCCGTAACCGATCTTCGGATCGATCAGGTAATTGATTCCCGCCTGGCGGGCCAGGTTTTCAATGGCCGTGGTGATCGGGACGTCCTGAAATTGAATCAAGGGTATGGTGGGCGGTGCCGCCGGCTGGGGGCTGGCCGCGCTGGCGTTATCATTGCTGCTGGCCGTCGCGGGAGGTTCGCTCGTGGCGGCGGTGGCGGCGGTATTGGTGCTGGTCGCAGCCGGAGTATCGCTGGCGCTGGCCACCGCTGGCGCCGTTGGAGTGGCGGCGGCGGCATCGGTGCCGGTCGTCGCGGGAGCCGCCGTCGCGTTGGCGGCAGCGGCAGAGGCGGGCTGGGTCGCGGGCGCAACGCCATCCGAGGTGGCTGGGTTGGTTGCAATGGTATCAGTTTGGGACAAGGCCCCCTGCTGCCATGCAAGGCATCCCAGCAGTGTTGCGATTAGTATTTTTGTTTTCATACTTTTATCTCCGATCCGGCTCCGACTTGTTTTTATGTTAAACTTGGCTGTAAAATTTCCGGCGGCGTCCGGCGGTTTTGGCGGTCGCCTGTTTCAATGCTTCCGATGTGGAAAGAAAGTTTCATGCCAGCACGCAATCCCTTTGGTAAAAGGATTGTCCGGGCCGACTGGTCAGAAATGAAGGCGGGTGCGTCCATATTTGGGATTCAAGGATTGGTGGTGTACTTCAATTCGTGGTTCTCGCCGCCGGATTCAACCACCACGGAATGATCCTTGATTTCGACACAGCGGATGTGAATCCGGCCCTGGGAGGTGGCCAGGTCCTGTTCATCGCCGACGGCAAAGGTGTGATTATTGATGATGGCCAGACGATGATCCGGCGGGCCGGAAATGCCCCTTAAAACAACCGCCGTCATGTCTGCGACATTCACTTTACCCGCCGGCGCATTCTCATACGGCCGGTTGGAACTGGGGAAAAACGGATCGCGCCCTTGCTGCGGGTTTGTGGGAATGACGAAGACAGAACGTGATGCCGCCCCCGGCGCGTTGGCTGCGGGGCTGGGGGCTGCCGCCAGCGGCAACACCATGAGCCACGCCATCGAAAGCCCGGCCGCCATTGCGCTTTTGCAGGAATTAATGGAGCGGTTCATACTGTGTCAATCATGAGGGGTTGTTTTTCACCAGGGCCACGATGTCCATTCTGAAGGAAATCTTCTCGGTGCTGCCGTCCGCACCGGGCATGGGTTCGAGGGACAGGTTAACCACCCGGGCATGCGGAAAGTTATTTTCAAAGTCGGCGATGAACTTGCCCAGGTCGTGGTAATAAGCCGTCCCATTGATGTTGAATTTGATTTGCTTGTAGGGGAAGGACGGCAGCAAATCCATCTCGCCGATTATTGGATGGCCAACATCCGGAATTTCCACCCGGTACGATTGTTTGAAGTGGCGGATCGTGTCATAGGTCCAGGAATACAGATCGCCGGAAGCCAGATCCCCCTCGGTGTCGGTGAGGGCCTGGGATGTTTCCACCAGGCTGCTCGCCACCGTTTTGGCGTTGGTAACCGTATTCTTGATGCCCAGCAGTTGGGTCTGTGCCGCGCTCTTGTCCCGGGCGATTCTGCTCAGGGAGGCGAACTGGGGCTGGATCAAACCGAAATAAATCATTCCCAGCACCGCCAGCGTGACGATGCCGACCGTGACCAGTTGATTGCGTTTTTCTCGGGATAATTTTTTCATCGGGTGTTCTCCGGGAAATTGCATTCGATGTTAAACAACACGAAGGCCTTGCCATCCGGACCAACTTGGGATGGCGACAAATAGGTCAATTGTACCCCGTTGGTTTTGCTCAACATCGTTTTGAAATAGGTTTCATCGGCAATGGCCTGTTTGAATTTGTTGACCTGATCACCCGGGTTGGCGCTGGAGTCCCGGGCGTCGAGCGATACGATGATTTTTTCCCTCACCGTGCCGGAACGGCCGGGGACGACCCGGGTGCCGACGGTCTGCGCCCGGCCTCCTTCCGTGTAAGTATAAAACTGGTCCACTTTTATCCGCATCAGTTGCACCCCGGCCACATTGACCTTTTGCAAGGCATTGAGCAGGTTGCCCTGGAGAAAGCGGCTGGCGGTCATTTGATTCAACGAGTCCAGCTTGGCTTTTACGTCCGCCATTTTCTTCTGGTCCGCCTGCACCTGCTGGAATTCATTGGTGTGCGTCTGAATCTCCGTTTGCTGGTCCGACACATCCTTTTTGGCGAGCATCGCTTTGAGCTGGAGCGAACTGCTCCAGACCAGTATCAGCGCCACCAGCAGCGCCGCGCAAAAAATCATGCGCTTGACAGGATCGCGGCGGCGCAATTCTTCCGCGGCCTGAGCCTCTGCCAGCAAGTTGATGCGAATCGGCATAATTCAAATCGTTTAAAAAGCCGCCAGCGCGGTGCCAATCGCCACGCACAATTGCGGTCCAATGTGTTCAATTTCCACCGCCTGTTGACCGGGCAGCGCCAGTTGCAACGACGACGTCGGGTTCCACGCCTTGCAATCCGCGATCAATTCCGCATGCAACATTTGCAGTATCATCTCCGACCGGGCCGACCCGCCGGTGACATAGACCTGCGATACGGGGCGGTCCTGCTGGTGTTCAAAAAAGTCGAGGGAGGCGCGCAATTCGCGTCCCAAGGGCTGCACCTGGGCTTCCAGCGTGGACTGGACTTCCGGCGCCATGCCCACCTTGATGCCTTCGGCTTCGGCGTAGGTGATGTTCATTGCCTCGGCCAGTCCCGTGGTCAATTTGTCACCGCCGATGTTGACCACGCGGCTCAAGACCAATTCGCCTCGATCCACCACGCAAATGGAGGAATGTTTGAAGCCGACATCCACCAAGGCGACCGATTCGCTGGCAAACGCCTCGGGGAGCGCCAGTTCAAATGCATTTACCGGTCCGATGAGCCCGGGCACAATATGATCCGGCGTCAGCCCGGCATCCCGGATCGCCTGTTGCAAATCGTCAACCACCTGTTGCTTCATGCCGGCCACGAGCACCTTCAATTTAGGAATGGTCCCCGCTTTGGGGGCTTCGGCGGATTTGCCCTGCGCCTTCGGCGGGAAAACGTGACAGTCAAACACATGGTTCGGCATGTCCTGTTGCAAATATCCCTTGGTGTTGTTCTTCAAGACCAGCCGCATTTCGTCCACCGGGATCTGTGGCAGCTCCACCTGCCGGACCACGGTGTCGTCCAGACCGATCGCCAGGGTGACGAGCTTGGTTTGCGATCCCAAGGCCTGGGCCACGGCCCGCAAATGTTCGGTGAGCAATTCCGGGGAAATTTTTTTCTCGTAAATCGGCGCGTCAATCAACGCAAAACGGGTGAGGGCCAGGACTTCGCCGCGCCGTTCCAGGAGAACGGCCTTGGTGGTCCGGCCACCCAGATCCATCACCATCATCTGGGCCCGCTTCTTCCTCATTACGCCGTTTAGAAATGGCAGTGCCATGTTGTTGCTTTGTTATTTTTTCAGTTTCAGAATTGCGAACGGCAATTCAAATCGAACTGGAAGTGTTTTAGCAACTGCTGCGCCAAGTAGGCCGGTCCAAGCGGTCTGACATGGAATTCGTTGCCGTGCGAAGTTGCCGGGCCGGGGAAAACCCTCAAAACCAGCGGGGTTGTCCCGACCTAGGGCGGGAGGTGTCTCGGAACTTGCCGCGCATGTTTCATGCCAGCTCTTTTGCCCGCAACTTCGATTCCTCGATGAAGGCCTCCAACAATGGAGTTACGTGTCCGTGCCACAGCGCGGCAATCTTGATCGGGGCGAAACCCGGCAACGGCAGCGCCCGCACGCCGGCCGGCAGAGCCTTCTTCGGAATCGCCACCGACAAGCCGATGCCGAGTCCCTTGGACACATAGATTTCGATCAGGTCTGTCGAGCTGGCTTCGATGCTCGGAAACCATTCCACGCCCAGATGGTTGAGCTGGTTGAGAAAATTCCGGGAAAGCGCTTCCGCGGGCGGCAGGCAGATCAGGGATTCATCGATCCGGTCGCGCTGCCACAACTCCTCCGCGGATTTGATCCGACAGGTTTTGTCCACGAGCAACACCAGCGGCAATTCCAGCAGCGTCAACGACTGGAATCCCGGCGGATGTTTCTTTTCCATCAAGGTGATGGCCAGGTCAATCTCATCGTGTTCCAGCAGCGTATGCAGGTGGGCGGGAAAGCCTTCGCGCAGGGACACCTTCAGCCCGGGGAATTTTTTGCGCACGCCCTGCAGCAGCCGGGGAACGTGGTCGCGCAGGATGATCGTCGAGGCGCCGATCCGGATGTGCCGCGCCTGTCCCCCCTGAAGTTCGCCGGCGATTTTGTCGAGGTTCGAAAAGAACGGCAGGATGAATGCGTAAAGTTTGCCGCCGTCCGGGGTCAGCGAAAACGGCCGCCGGTGAAACAATTTCACGCCGAGAAATTCCTCGAGCTGGGCCACCTGGGCGCTCACCGCCGGCTGCTGGATGCCGTAGGGAATATTCCGCACCGCCGGCATGATGCCGCCGTGCCGGGCAACGAAATAAAACAGTTCGAGATGATGAACGTTCATTGAGCCAGCCGATGTCCGGCAAAGTTTTATCAATTAACACCCTTTCGGCAAGCCGCGATAATCTCGGCGGGCCGATTGAACTTTCAACCAGGAAATGAAAGGCAACCATGAAAACAATATTAAGTCTTCTCTGCGGTTTGGGCTGCTGGTGGTTTGACGGCGGAATGGCGGCCATGGCGGGTGACCCGTCTTTTACCAACCTTGCACCGGTTCGCATCGGCCTTTACGATTCGCGCGCCGTGGCTTACGCCCACTTCTGGAGCGAGTCGTATCAGCTCAAACTCAAGGAACAGATGGCCGCGGCGCGAGCGGCCAAACAAGCCGGGGATACGGCGCGGTTCAAGGCGCTCGGCGCCAGCCTCCGGCAGACGCAGGACCAACTCCACCGTCAGGTCTTCAGCACCGCCTCTGCCGATGACGCGCTGGACGCGCTCAAAGGGCAGGTTCCCGAAATCGAAAGCCAGGCGGGCGTCACCGCGCTGGTTTCCAAATGGGATGTTCAGGCGCTCGCACAATACAAGCCCGCCGAAACCGTGGACGTGACCGGCCAATTGGTGCGCGAGTTCAAGCCCGCGGAAAAACAACTGAAGGTGATTGCGGACCTGCAAAAGCATAAACCTTTGTCGTTGGAGAAATGCGACGAATTGATTCGCCAGGGCAAAATTTGAAATGCAGGCTGATGAAATAAATCTTGTTTGCGGTCGCATGGGGAACAGAATCTGTCACCGAACCCAAGGTCGAACCTTTTTTCACGTCCGGCATCCCCGGAGGACAAAATGAAATACAGCGATGTCCAAAAACTTCATGAGGCCGGGCTCATCACCGGTGAGCAGCGGCAGAAAATCATCGGCCACTTCCGGCTCAAGGAGGACGGCGGCGGCAAATTCCTCGCCATTGTCTCCATCATCGGCGCCGTGCTCATTGCGGCGGGGATCACGCTGTTGGTTGCCGCGCACTGGAACGGGATTCCGCGCGGCGTTAAAATTGCCTCCGGACTTCTGCTGATGCTCGGCTTCCACGCGGGTGGCTGGGGGCTGCGTGAGGTGCAGGGAAAATATCGGAAGACGGGCGAGGCGTTGTACCTGATCGGTTCTTGCCTGTTCCTGGCGAACATCGCGCTCATTGGCCAGATTTACAACCTCGTCTCGCGTCCACCAAACGCGTTCCTGCTCTGGTGGATCGGCATCGCGGCGTTACCGTGGTTGTTGCGGTCGAAAGCACAACACGTCCTGCTCCTGATTGCGGTCGGAATCTGGTTCGGTTTTGAGGTCAACGAGCGCGGCGGCTTGATTTATTGCGAGTCGGACCGGCAGGTGTTGCTCTACGCACTGCTGGGACTGGTTTATCTCGGCGCGGGTTATTGTCTGCGGGTGACGAAATTTTCCGAGTTTCCCGGGGTGACGGAAAAACTTGGCCTGCTCGCGTTTCTGGTTTTCACCTATCCGCTGACGTGGAAGGAGTTTTTTGACTGGGACAATCCCGAAATCCGCCGATGGTTTTTCCCCGTGCTTGGTGGGTTTGCCGTTTTGTTGCTGGCGCGGGGACTCAAAAACCTTGCCGCCCTCACCCGGCAATGGCGCTGGACCTGGTTCGCGGCGCTGTTGGGGATGATGGTTTTCATGGCGACGGTCTGGTTCGGCTGCTGGCGGTTGGACCCGGAGGGCGGGTCGCGTCATTATTTTTGGGGCGAATCCTGGAGCTACCTGGGCGGGACGCTCGCGCTGTTCGTCTTTTGCCTGCTGCAAATCCAGATCGGCATCCAGGAACGTTCGCCGTTCCTTGTCAACCTCGGCGTGGTCTTCATTGCCCTGGACATCCTCGCCGCCTATTGCGACCTGTTCGGTTCCATGGCGCGGACGGGCGTGATGTTTTTGATCTCGGGAATATTTCTGATGGTCTTCGGCGTTTATCTTGAAAAGAAACGGCGCGGCCTGATGCGCCGGATGAATTCATCCCCGGCAAAGGAGGTTGCACCATGAAAGTCAAACTGTTCCTCCTCGTCCTTGCGCTGCAAGGCGCCTGGCTGCTTGGCACGGTCGCGGTGCAGGAACACGCCCTGGCCACCGGCCAGGTCATCCTGCTGGAAACCGCCCGCATTGATCCGCGCGACCTGCTCCGGGGAGATTATCTCATCCTGAATTACAAGATCAGCGATGTGCCGACAAATTTGTTTTCGCCGCCGGTGATGAAGGATTTGCCCGAAGGCACAGGAATCTACGTTTCGCTCGCGCCGGCGACGAACCAGTTTTACGTCGTGGTCAAGGCAAGCACCAACGAGTTTATACCAGGGGCGGATGAGGTTATGTTGAAAGGCAAGGGGACCTGGCGACAATGGAATTCGCCGACCAACTCCGTTCACGTTGAATATGGATTGGAACGTTATTACGTCGCCGAAGGCACGGGGAATCCCGCCGGCAAGCTCACCGCCCAGGTCGTGGTGCCTGCGTCCGGTCGCGGGCAGTTGAAGGAAGTGTTTGTGGATGGCAAACCCTACGCCGAGGCGATGAAAGACACTGTTCGCTGACGGCCTTGGGCTGCCGAAGCCGGGGTGGAGGATGATTAGAGTGTCTGGAGGCGGGTGCAGCCTGCCCGGCCATCAGGCGGGCAGAAAAACCGGGCGGGCGGAAACATTCCTGGTTTCGTCAGAAAGGCAGGTCAGTTGCCCCCAATCAGGCGATTGAGTGCAACGCATTTCGCCTTCCCCTCGCGGGCGGAATAGACGGCACAAATCCATGATGCAATCCCTTACGCTACGACAGGAGAATTGATAACCTCATGGACGTTGTATCGCTCCAGTGCAATGCGCACCAGACGGACGTTCATTTCCGTCAAGTTATCATCACCGAAGATGATACGCACGACGGCGACGACGACCTTTTCGAATGCTTCGTCTTGTTCGTTGTTCATATTGCTGTTTCGATTTCTGCTGCCTGACAATTTAGTAACATTCAGCGTGCCAGTTTCGCTGAGGCTTGGAGCCGCACTGAGAGGGGTAAGGGCCTTGGAGAAATTAGTCGCGCGCGGTTTGGCGGGCGGCGCCATGGTTGGCAGCGCGATCGGTGGTGCGGCGCTGAGCGCCGGCGGCGGAACCGGATCCTTGCCGTTGCCGTTCCTGGCCGGGTTGCTGGGGATCAAGGGTGCGGCTTTCAGCACCGGGGCTGCAGATTTGACCACCGGGGGCGGGGCTTTGACCAATGGAGGCGCGGGTTTGGGAGCAGGCGGCGCGGATTGGAGCACAACTTCCGGGGCACTGGCCGGTCGGGGCAGAGGTTTGGGCGGCGCGGCATTGGTGGCATCCCCGCCTTTCGCCTTGCCGTTCGAGGTACCGTTGCTGCTGGTTGGTTGCTGGACCGGAGGTTTGGTTTCCGGTTTGACCTCCAGCCTGGCTTCAGTCCTGGCGGCTGGCTTGATTTCCGGCTGGGCCGCGCCGGCATGTTGCACCTGTGCCTTGAACAGATGAATCGTCACCTTGAGTGCCAATTCCAAGGGATCGACCGGCTTGGTGATGAAGTAGTTTCCCCCGCTGAGCACGCCCTGTGTGCGATTACCAAAATTACTGTGCGCAGTAACAAAAATAACCGGGGTTGTCTTGTATTGAGGCAAAGCGCGCAGCTTTTCACACACCTCAAATCCCGTCAGTTTGGGCATGTCAATATCCAGCAGAACGAGATCGAAATGATTGGCCTGAAGCAGCTTAAGTCCTTCAAAGGGGTCCTCGACACTGGTGATGTCAAGATTGGCCCGTTTCAACGTGTTCACGATGACATGGTTGCAAACGGTGTCATCGTCCACGGCCAGCACTTTGGCCCGGAGCGCCATTTCGCCGGAACCCGCTTCATCGCTTTTCAACAAGATACCCAGGCAATCCGCCGCCTCGGCCAGGGTCTGTAGAATGGAAGGGGTTACCCGCGCCGGTTTGGCGGCAATCTTGGCCAGCAACATGTCGAATGCCTTGGTCAGCAGCGTAATGCGGGCGCAGCCGGCCTTTTCGGCATTGGTGCTGAGGGATTGCACGCCCTTGGCCAGAGGCTCCAGCTTGGCGGCAGAAGTAGGCGCTTTGATGTAGGCGAGACAAAGTTCACGGAGTTTCGTAATTTCCGCCGGCGCGTCTTTCAGGAATTCCGAGCGTTCTTTCGTGGACGAGGCTTCGCCGCCCGGGGCTTTGGCCGCGGCTGGGTCATCGGCTTGCGTCCCGGCCGAATCCTCGCCCTCCATGCGCAAATTGATGCCGGGCCCGGAATTGGTCTGTGTCGCGTTCCCACCGCCGGTGGCGCCGGCCGCCATTCCACTCAGCAATTCCTGGATGGTCCCCAGCAGGATGGCGGGGGTGCAATCGGTTTTGGGCAGATGCTTGGTGATTGCGTCCGGGGTGAAATCCGTCACTTGAGCGTTAGAAAATATAATGATTGGAATGGTCTTCAGCCGGGGATCGGCCCGGATGAATTTTAACACATCCGCTCCGTCAAACTTGGGCAGCATCAGATCGAGCACGATCAGATCCGGTGTTTCTTGCGAAAGGGCCTTGAGAGCCTCCAGCCCGTCTCCGGCCGATTCGACGCGAAATCCCTCCCGCTGAAGCAGGTTCCGATACGTTGTCAAGACAACCGCATCGTCCTCGACGAAAAGGATGGATCTATTTACTTTCATTACCGTTAGCTTGCCTGCCTGCCGCTGCCAATCATCTCATTTACGGGTACAACTCGGGTTTAAAGAACACTTACTGAACTTCTAAAAACCAGCACCGTTCATGCCAAAATATTGACAAATCTTCACCTTATGCTGTCCCGGAAAGCGATGGAACTGGCTTGTTTAAAAGCCATGTTATTAAGTGTTTATACGATTGTTTTGGGACGAAAATGTGTCCAAAAATCTTGAACGTTCCTGTTGCCTCCACGCGCAGCTGCGCCAAAGTGGCGGAATCGGGTTAACCCCCGCGTGCCCCTCCATTGCGGCAAGCGATGCCGGGCCAAAGTTTTTCAATTATGCCTTCCGCTGGCAGCTTGTTACGCTCCTTCCGTCACTCAAAATTGTGCCGATGATCGAAACCCAATCAGGTTCCAAAATGCAGAACCCGGCATCCCCGGGGACGCGCGGTTTCTGGGCGCTCATCCTCACCCAATTCCAGGGCGCCTTCAGCGACAACGCGCTCAAATGGCTCGCCATATTTCTCATCACCGGCCTGAATTTGCCGGATGAGGAACGCGACCAGCTGGTCTTCGTCATTGGCCTGCTGTTCGCCCTGCCGTTTATCGTGTTTTCGATGGCGGGCGGTTTTCTGGCCGACCGTTTCAGCAAACGCACCGTCACCATCGGGGTGAAGATTTTTGAGATTTTCGTGATGCTGCTGGCGCTCGCGGGACTGGCCACAAATCATCTTTATCTGACCATTTCGTGCGTGTTCCTGATGAGTGTACACAGCGCGATCTTCGGTCCTTCGAAATACGGCTCGTTGCCGGAACTGTTGCCGGAGAAAAAACTATCCTGGGGCAACGGCGTGCTGGAACTCGGCACCTTCCTCGCCATCATCGGAGGCACGGTCGCGGGTGGCTGGCTGTGCAAGGAATTTGCCGGGCGCCAGGCGTGGTCGGGTGGCCTGCTGATTGCCCTGGCGGTCTTCGGACTGGTTGTAAGTCTGGGCATCACGCGCGTGCCTGCCGCGGATCCTGCAAAAAAATTTCGGGTCAATTTCCTCGCCGACCTTTGGGCCCAGGTCCGGTTTGTCCGGCGGGACCGGGTGTTGTGGCTGGCGTTGATCGGCAACACCTACTTTTTCGCCATCGCGGCGCTCATTCAATTTCTCATTGTCATCTATGCCGCGGACGTGCTGCACATTGCCGATCCCACCCGGACCAGTTATTTGCAGGCGGCCACGGCCATCGGCATTGGCTTGGGCAGTTTCGCCGCGGGCTATTTGTCCGGCGGCAAGATTGAATATGGCCTCATCCCGCTGGGCTCGATCGGGCTGACGATTTGCGCTGCTTTGCTGGGACGTTCCGGACTGTCGTTCAGCACCGTGGCGCTCGACCTCGCGCTGCTGGGATTTTTCGGCGGGTTTTATGTCGTGCCCATCTCGGCGTTGTTGCAGCATCGTCCTCCCCGCGAGCAAAAAGGCGGCGTATTGGCCGCGGCCAATCTCCTTTCGTTCGTCGGCATTTCCCTCTCTTCAGCAGCCTTTTATCTGCTGACAGTCACCCTCAAGCTTTCGCCCCCGGCCATTTTCCTGCTCATCGCTGCCGCGACATTCGCGGGCACGATTTACATCGTCGTGTTGCTGCCGGATTCGCTGCTGCGGTTTCTGCTCTGGTGCGCCACGCATTCGTTCTACCGCATTCGCGTGGTCGGGCGCGACCACATTCCCGAAAAAGGCGGCGCCTTGTTCGTCTGCAACCACGTTTCGTGGATGGATGCGTTACTGCTGTTCGCCTCCACCGACCGGCCCATCCGGTTCCTGATGTTCAAGGACATTTACGATCAACCGTGGATGAAGCCGTTTGCGCGCATCCTCGGCATCATCCCGATCTCGTCCGAACAGCGTCCGCGCGAAATGCTCCACTCGCTCCAGACCGCCAGCGAAGCCATTCGCCACGGCGACGTCGTCTGCATTTTCGCCGAGGGGCAGATCACGCGCATCGGCCAGCTGCTGCCGTTCCAGCGCGGCATGGAGCGCATCATGAAGGACGTGGACGCGCCCATCGTGCCGGTGGCGCTCGACGGCGTGTTGGGCAGCCCGTCGAGCTTCAAACAGGGACACTTCGTCTGGAGGTTGCCGTCCCGCATCCCCCATCCGGTGACGGTGAGTTTCGGCCAACCCCTGCCGCCGAATGCGGCGGCGTTTGAAGCGCGGCAGGCGGTGCAGGAACTGCTCGCCTCCGCCTGGCAATATCGCCGCGACCGGATGAAACCGCTCCAACGGCAGTTTGTCCGGACCGCCCGGCGGCATCCGCACCGGTTCGCCATGGCTGATGCGCAGACCCCGAAAGTGACCTTTGGTTCGGCCCTGGTGAAAACTGTTTTCATCGCGCGGCGGTTGAAAAAGGTCTGGGCGGGTCAGAAAATGGTGGGGATTCTTCTGCCACCCTCCGTGCCCGGTGCGCTGGTGAATCACGCCGCGCTGCTGATGGGCCGGGTGCCGGTGAATTTGAATTACACCGTTTCCGAAACGGCGCTCGCTTCCTGTCTCCAGCAATGTGAACTCAAGACCGTCGTTACGTCGCGGATGTTTTTGGAAAAGGTGAAGCTGGCCGTGCCGGGAGAGGCGGTTTTTCTGGAAGACCTTCTGGCCGGTCCGGGGTGGACGGAAAAACTGGCGGCATTTTTCATGGCCAAATTCCTGCCGGCCGGCCGGCTGGAACGCGCCCTGGGCCGGGAAAAGAAAATTGTCCTGGACGACCTGGCCACGGTGATTTTTTCCAGCGGCAGCACCGGCGAGCCGAAGGGCGTCATGCTGAGCCATTACAATATCGGTTCGAACATCGCGCAATTGGAGCAGGTGTTTGGCCTCGGCAAACGTGACTGCATCCTGGGCATCCTGCCGTTTTTCCATTCGTTCGGCTTCACCGGCACGCTGTGCCTGCCGGCCGCGCTCGGTGTCGGTGTGGTCTTTCATCCGAACCCGCTCGATTCCCGGGCCATCGGGCCGCTGGTGAAACGAAATGCGGTCACCTTCCTGCTCGCGACGCCGACGTTCCTGCAGATTTATCTGCGCGGCTGCGGGGCGGCGGATTTCGGCAGCCTGCGCCTGGTGATGACCGGCGCGGAAAAACTGCCCGACCGGCTGGCCTCGGCCTTCGAGGAACATTTCGGCATCCGGCCCATGGAAGGTTACGGCTGCACGGAATGCGCGCCGGTCGTGGCGGTGAACACGCCGGATTTCCGGTCCGCCGGATTTCATCAGGTCGGTGTGAAACGCGGAAAGATCGGCCATCCCCTGCCCGGGGTTTGCGTGCGCGTGGTGGACGTCGAAAATCCCCGGTCGGGAACGTTCCTGCCGCTTGGCCAGCCCGGCTTGTTGCTGGTGCGCGGGCCGAACGTGATGCAAGGCTACCTGGGCAAGCCCGAAAAAACGGCGGAAGTGTTGCAGGACGGCTGGTACACGACCGGCGACGTGGCGGCGCTCGACGAGGACGGCTTTCTGCAAATTACCGACCGGTTGAGCCGCTTCAGCAAGATTGGCGGGGAAATGGTTCCGCACATCAAGGTGGAGGAAAAGTTGCACGAACTTGCGGAGGCAACGGAGCAGACGTTCGTCGTCACCGGCCTGCCGGACGAGAAGAAGGGCGAGCGCCTGGTGGTGTTGCACAAGTTGACGCCCGACCGGCTGCAATCCTCTCTGGACAGGCTGGCGCAGAGTGATTTGCCGAATTTATGGAAGCCGCGTCCCGACCAGTTTTTCAATGTGGAGGCGTTTCCGGTCCTGGGCACCGGCAAGCTCGATTTGCGGCAGGTCCGCGAAATGGCCCGGCTCAGAGCGGCAGAAACTCCCATCTGATTTCCTTCCCGTCAACCTGCAGGATCGCCACGCTCCGCTCCGCGCCATGCTTTGGCTTGCCTGCGTAGCCCGGGTTGAAAAAGAGCGTGCCGTTGATTTGCTGGCAGAATGCCTTGTGCGTGTGGCCAAAAACGACCCCGTCCGGTCGTTCGCGCGCGAGGCGGAGCCGGAGCTCTTCCTTCAACGCGTATGGGTCCACGATGTGATGAACGAGAAATGTGCGCCCGTCGAGCGTGACCGTTTCGGTGAGCGGGAACGTGGATGAAGTGTCCGTGTTGCCGAGCACCGCGGTGACCGGGGCAATCGTTTCCAGTTCGCCGATGATGGCATCCGGCCCGACGTCTCCGGCGTGCAGGATGTGGCCGACCCCGGCAAAAAAGCCGTGGATTCTGGGGTCGAGAAAACCGTGCGTGTCGGAAATGACGCCTATCTTCATAAAAGTGACAGGTGACGGGTTACGGGTGACGCGAAAAGCCATGGGGCTGTGTTGTTTGCCGTTCTCATGTCCGCCGCCACGCGTCACCCGTCACGTCTCACGCTTTCGCTTCCTCCGGTTCGGTTTCGTTTTCCGGCTCGCGCACGCCGGCCGTTTTTTCCGCCGGTGATTCGGCGGGCGCGGTCAATTTGGCCGCCCCGACAAACAGCGCGGTGAACAGCCCGCCGCTCAGCAGCGTGTTGCGGAAAAATTCCCAGGTCGAGGGATAGCCGCCCACGCCCTTGGTCAGCGCAATGATCCAGCCCGCCAGGGTTTTTGTGTATTCGGGATTTCCAAACGGATTGAAAAACCACGAGGCGGTGTTGGTGATGAGGTAGAACAGGATGGCGCCGAGGATGCCGCCGCCCAGCAGCGCCAGGAATGAGGATTGCGGTTTGAAGCGCCGGCCCAGCCAGATCAGGACCGCATAGGCGGCATAATTGAACAGCAGGTTTTTCAGGTCGGGCGGGTCCCACACGTTCACGCCGTGAGCCCAATAATAGAAATTGAGGCTGATGTCCGTGACCAGAAAAACGGAAAGCGGCAGCCACCAGGCCAGCCGCCGGGAGAAAAAGACGCCCGCGCAAAAGGCAAAGGCATAGGCGGCGCTGAAATTCAACGGCAGCAACCCGGGAATCCGCGTAAGCGCGAACAGTCCCAGGAATACCAACGGCAGCCAGCGATGCCATTTTTCTTTCACGAGGGGGAAGGATAATTCAAGACGCAGCCGGAACAAGCTTTTCGATGCCGGAGGGACGGTGGGGCGCATGTTGACTCTATCCCGGCGTCCGCTACCCGCGCGAGCTGAGTGAGGGGATTTGAGCTGGAAAACCTTGTGCCGCCTCACCCCGGCGCTCTCCTTCCTTGGGGGAGGCGAGGGAGCAAATGGCGGCAGTGCGCGGATGCGCCCAAGCCGGGGCAATCGGAAAAGCGGTCCAAAACCGGTCCGTTTTCCGGTATGTGCATGGTTCGATTTGCGGGCTGGATTCAAGAGCCACTCTTGAAGGCGTGGTGCAAGGGTTATCATCGGGAGTTCGCTCCAGTTGAGATGACCAAAAGCGACCGGAAACTGAATTTTGAGTTTAGGTGGGGTCGAGTGCGCGGGGAGCTTTGCCTTCGCATGCTTGATCATGGGCCATGCCTGGCCACCCGTCTTCGCCAAGGCGACAACGCGGCAAGGAGTTGAGGGTTCCGCCCGCAAATGCGCGGGCGGTGATCCCGCAATGCGGGACAGCGCGATGTCCCTACCTGAAGCTGAAAACTTGACCGTTTCTTGACCGTGGAGGGGCATATTTTCGGCGGTCAAGTTTAGGGGGACACGCCAGCGGTTCCAGTCGAGGCAACCCAATGCGACCAAATGCGACCGGAATCTGAATTCAAAATTGAACCGGCAAGACGCCAAGGACGCCATGGGGGAAGGATGTGGGAAAATTTCAAGTGTTCAGTAATCGGTAATCGGTACCGTGAACCGTGAGCGGATGTCGCGTTTTGGCGCGTTTTGACGTTTTTGTCACCCCCTTTTGGCGCACGCCACGCAGGGACGCTGGGCCTTAGGGGCAAATTGGGGCTCATGGAGCTGGGAAGGCGGACCGGCAGGTCCGCCCTACCACCCGGCTTGGCGGGCGGATGAGGATTCATGGAACTCGTCCCTCCGAAGTGGGGGTTGGCGTAGTAATCAGGATGTATGGTATTGAGCGGCACGAGGCGACTCTAGCACGGGAGTATTTTCCGCCCTGGCTCCGAATCACGTTGCCTGAACCTACCTGACAGGAGACACCTCCTGCCTGACACCAGCCTACAAATTTTGACATTTAAATTGGTTGACGCTTTTCAGAAACACGCGCACGACAACCCGGGACGCTGAACATCGAATTTAACCACGAAGACACCAAGATACGAATATTCTTAACTGCAGAGAACGCAGAGAACACAAAGACTTTAACCACGAAACACACGAAAAACACGGATGAAACAAGGCAGGACGGGCAGCCTGCCCGCCGCCCGCTTGAAACCTAACAGCGGCGCGCACGGAGTGACGCGCCCTACCTCGGGAGAATCCATCGGTGTTCATCCGCGGTTAAGATTTCGTGTGCTTCGTGTGTTTCGTGGTTAACATGCAGCCGCGTTTGGAAAATCTGTTCGACATCCTGCACGAAGACGCCGACCTGCTGGTCGTCAACAAGCCGGCCGGGCTGGTCTGTCATCCGACCAAAGGCGATGAATACTCCAGCCTCATCAGCCGCGCCCGGCTTTACCTGAAATCTTCCACTCATTTGGTCAACCGCCTCGACCGCGAAACCAGCGGGGTCGTCCTCATTGCCAAAAATTCCGCGACCGCCGGCGAACTTGGCAAGCTTTTCGAAGGCCGCGCCGTCCAAAAGGAATACCTTGCCATCGTTCACGGCCATGTGCGCGACGACCACGGCCTGGTGGATGCGCCGCTGGGCAAGGATGAGCAGAGCCGGATCGCCGTCAAAGATTGCGTCCGCCCGGATGGCGCGCCCGCGCAAACCGAATTCTGGGTGGAGCAAAGGCTTTTCCAGTCATTGGTGGGGCCGACCGGCCAGTCGGCCTTGACGCGCGGCAGCGCGTCCCTACCGGATACACCCTCAACCCTCAACCCTCAACTCTCAACTTACTCGCTCTTGCGATTAATTCCGGGCACCGGCCGCAAACACCAGATCCGCATCCATCTCGCCCACCTCGGCCATCCCATAGTGGGCGACAAGCTGTACGGCGGCGACGAGGATATGTATCTGGCGCTCGTTGAAAATCGCCTGACCCCGGAGCAGCAGGCGCGGCTCGTTTTGCCGCATCAGGCGCTGCACGCCCGGGCCATGCGCTTTGCCTGGCGCGGCCAACCGATGGAATTTTCCTGCGATCCCGAGCCGTGGTTCGCTGAATTTGTGGCCGCTGGATTGTAGGAGCCGAGGTAACGAGGCTGGTTGGTGGTTGAGGGCCGCGTAAAGCTTCCGCCACGCGGTTGGTTGGTGGTTGAGGGTTGGGAGGCTGGCGGCGAACTGACCTCGGAATTCCAGTCTCCAAAAAGGCTGAATCTCGTGACCTCGATTCCTACTGGCGAAAATAGGAGCTGACGTGAGGAGGCTTGGTCCAAACCAGAAATTCCAGGAATAGTGAGCCGACTCACGTCGGCTGCTACTTGAAATGAGTGCGCCGCTGTTACGCGGCGCGGACGGCGCAGCGCGCCATCCCTACCTGAATCTCGTGACCTCGATTCCTACTGGAAAAGCAGGAGCCGAGGGGTCAACGAGTCGCCGGGGTTTTGTCATCCGCCGTCCGCGTTTCTTGCGCCCGCTTGATGACCTGCGCGACGTAACCGGCCATCGGGTCAACGGGCTGCTGTTTCAAGGCTTGGGCAACCCATTGTTGGGCTTCAGTTAAATTTCCCGTGCAGAATGCTTTCTTCGCTTGATCCAGGGTCGTTTCCGGGGTTCCGGGCGCTGGAGGCGGTGTGGAGGGCCGGAAGACACAGGAGATATCCGCGCTGGCGGTGGAGCCAAAGACGCAGCCCCACAATTCCTTGTTGACGGTGGCAGCGGGACTGAAAACCACCTGCACGTTTTCCAGGGGCAGGGCACCCAGCACGGCAAGTTTCTCCGGCGGCGCCAGCCATTGCTGGCGGGTGCGCTCGTCATAATGATCCAGCAGGTGGGACACGGTGCCCATGTAAAATGCCCGGGGCGCCTCGTACTCCAGCACCGGGAGGAGATCGCTTTGGATGGGG
The DNA here is from genome assembly GCA_049280815.1 of Verrucomicrobiia bacterium. Taxonomy (GTDB): domain Bacteria; phylum Verrucomicrobiota; class Verrucomicrobiia; order Limisphaerales; family UBA11358; genus UBA11358. Next base: position 201,551 of record JBAPQW010000053.1, read on the forward strand.
CCGGCGCCGGCGATGGCAAAGGCGGTTTGTTGGGAGGCGAGTTGCTTGGCCATCAATGTTTCCGGAGATTGGACATTCATCATCCGCATGTCTTCACGCACGCGGTCAATCGCAAATCCCTGGCGGAACACCTCCGGTCCCGTCCGCCACGGCTGCTGCGAGCCGAGGATGACCAGGTCGCCGCCGCTGCTGTCCCATATTTCCACGTAGGGAAAGACGGAACTGAATGTGCGGAGGATCAACGCCAGGATGTCGTCCTCCATCTCGTATGTGTGAAACCATTGGCAGACCAGACCGCCGGGCTTCAAGCGGCGCGCGGCCAGTGCGTAAAACTCCCGGCTGAATACATCCCCGACGCCCACGGTCCAGGGATTCGATGGTTCGGTGATGATCACATCGTAGAGTTGCGGGCGGAGCTTGAGCACCGTGCGCGCGTCTTCGTGCCAGACATGGACGCGCGGGTTATCCAGCAGATGACGGTTCCAATCTTCGAAAGTCTTCGCGGCCCGGATGACCGGTTCGCAATTTTCAGCCACATCAATCCGTTCGAGGGGATAGGCTTGCAGCGCCCCCGCGGTAATCCCTGATCCCATGCCCAGCACAAAGGCGTCCCTGGCTCCCGGTTTGGCCAGCATGGGCGCGTGAGCCAGCAGGAGTTGCGTGTCCACATCCCCGCCCGTCCCGGCGTCGGCCTTCCCGTTGATGCGCAAACTCAGCACCGCCGGCGCGGCAATCCCGTCGGCCTGGTCCACCGACACGGTGGCGTCCGAGGCATCCTCGTAAAAGATGACTTTGATATGCTTTTTCCACATCTTCACCAGGTCTTTGTTATAGACGGTCTCCTGCATGCGGTAGGCGCCGGAACTCATGATTGTCTGCCAGCCTTCATTGCCGAAGGTCAAGACACCGACAGTTATCCCGCAGACGGCCATTGCTCCGGTCATCCCCATGAGCCAAGTCCTCCGCCAGGCAACGGCCAGCGCGGTCAGGCCCAGGAGCAGCGCCAGCACCGCAAAGGCGTTGCGCAGTCCCGCTTGAGGCATCAACACAAATCCCGTCAGCAATGTTCCCACCACCGCGCCCAAGGTGTTCCAGGTGAGCAGGGACCCCACCTTGACGCCCAACGGCGTGTCTCCCGCCGACACCGCGCGAATCATCAAGGGCAGCACCGAACCGATCATTGCCGCCGGAAATCCCAGGATGACCAGCGCGACCCCGCCGCTGAGCAGTTCATGATAAATGTAGCCGACCGGTGTGCGCCCCAGCCCGGTGCGCGCCCACCGGTAAAATTCCACCCATAGCTCGATCTTGAAAACCAGCAGGGCGACCCAGACCGCCGCGATGCACAACAAAACGACCACCATTCGTTCGCTCGATCGCTTCTGCCGCCGCGGCGAGGCAATCCACGCGCTGCCCAGTCCGATGCCGAGAATGAACGCGATCAACACCACGGCAAATGACTGCAACGAAGGTCCGAAAATCAGCGCCGATGAGCGCGAGGCCAGGACTTCCAGCCCCATGGAAACTCCGCCGGTCAGCGCCACGATCAATCCTGCCCGGCGCAACGTTCCGGTCGCAACCACCACCGGCTCTCCGGCTGCTGCCTCCGGTTCGGCGCCTTGACCAGCCTCCGCCAGTTCTTTCCGGCCAAGCATCACCGCCAGAACTCCGATGATGAGGTTGACAGCGGCGGTTATTTGCAGCGTGGCTATCATCCCGAAAGTTTGCACCAGCCAGAACCCGGCCAGGGCCGCTCCCAGCACGGCGCCCAGACTGTTCACCGAGTAGAATCGTGCCGAGCGCCGGCCGGGATCGGACGTGAATTTTTGGAGCCACGCGGCCAGCAGCGGCAGCGTGCCGCCCATCAGAATGGTCGGGCCCAGCAAAAGCACGGCGCTCAACACACCTTTGAGGGCCAGCAACCAGACGCTATGGGCCATCAGCGGGGTTCCGAGGACAACAAAGAGATGATTGATGGCCCGGTCGAACAGCGGGAAAAGCAGGGCGTAAACGCCGATGGCAATTTCCAGGCAGCCATAAACCTTTAGCGGCCGTTTCAGCCCGTCCGCCCAACGGCCAAACCACTGGTTGCCCAGCGCCAGGCCGCCCATGAACGCCGCCAGCACCACCGTTTGCGCGTAAATCGTGCTGCCGAAAATCTGCGAGAGAAATTTCGCCCAGACCACTTCATAGACGAGGGCCGTTGCCCCGGAGCAAAAGAACAAGGCCAGCACCATCCAGCCGCGATTGCGTGATTGCATGATGGCATGGTAACGGCCCGCCAGCGCCGACCGCAAGTTTTGGCGCGATTCAATTTTGGCGGCGGTGAAATTGGTGGCGGGGAACCTTGTGCTACCGTTCGATGGCCTGGTAGGGGCTGTCGCGCTGCGACGCCCCCGCCCGCGCAGCAGCGGGCGTAACCGAATCACACGAACCGTGTCAGCACGTTGCGCCGCTATTACGCGGCGCGGACGGCTACTGCGCGCCATCCCTAGCCGAATCTCGTCACCTCGATTCCTACTGCTGGAAGTAGGAGCCGACGTGAGGAGGCTGGGAATGGTTGAGGGATGTTGGTTGATGGTTGAGAGTGACCTAACGCCAAAAAACTGAATCTCGCGACCTCGATTCCTGCTGGCAAAAGTAGGAGCCGAGGTAACGAGGCTTGCCTTTTCCGTCTTAGTTTCCTCCACTGCGCTTGTGACATTTCAAGGTTTCCTGGCCACAAATCGCGCAACGCATCATGATTCTGTTTGTGATGCGCCCCGGTTTTTGGCACAAGGACGCGCAATGATCTCCCGAAACGTTCTCCGCAGCCTCCTGACGGCGCTGGCCTTCGCCTCGATGACCGGTTGCGGCAAATCCAATCTGCCGGCGGCGCCAGCCAATTCCTCCGCGCCGTCGCCGGACACCACCGTCCGGGTGCATTGGCTGGGAAAGCGCGGGATGGAACTCAAAATGGGCTCCTACTATTTGATGCGCATCTGGCGGCTCCAGGTCAGTGATGACCTTCAGACTCGTACATTATCTCAACTGGCCTCAGCCCCCGCGCGGTTATTGGCCATCCCGCCCCAAAAGGCGGAACTCGCCAACGCGCTCCTGAGCGCCTCGCTCAAAGACGTCGTGCAGAATGAATGTTACCTGGAGGTCCGTCAGCCGGCCAATCAACCAATCGCAGATCTTGCCTTCGCCATCCACCTGGATGCGGGGCGCGTTGCCTCCTGGGAAACCAATCTGGCCAATATCACCGGATTGCTGACCGGTGCCTTTCCCAGTCCTTCCACCAATGGTTTTCGCGGCTGGTCGCTCAACTGCACCAACCCGCCCACTCTTTTGCAATTCCTGCGCGTGAACGATTGGGCCGTCTTCGGCGCGGGCTTGGGATCCAACGCGCTTTTCCGCGAGATTGCTGATCGCGTTGGTCACTATGACGATCCCTTCGCGGCCCAGGCCTCCACCAACTGGCTCGAGGCCGATGTCAATTTGGCCCGCCTGCCGGGCTCGCTCGCCCAAGCCTGGCAGCTGTCCGGAAATTTGCCGGAAATCTCCCTCACCATCGCGGGGGATGGAGCCAATGTCCTGACGCAGGGCAAATTGGTTTTTCCCGGGCCGCTGCCCATCGAATGCGAGCCCTGGACGCCCCCGGCAAATTTGTTCCCGGAACCGCTGGACAGCTTCACCGCCGTTCGAGGCTTCAAGCCCTGGTTGTCGTCGCTGAAATTGTGGTCGGACGTTCCCGGCGGCACGCCGCCCGGCCAGGTTTACTTTTGGGCGCTGCCGGGCGTGGCCGCTCAGGCGTTTTTTGCGGCGCCCCTGCCCGACGCCAGCAATCAGGTGACTCGTCTCGCCGAATACCTGCTGGAGCAAACCAACCCATGGCTGGCCACCAACGGCTATGTGAAATTTGAACGCCTGCCGGATTCAAACGGCGTCAGTTGGGGAAACATGCCGACCATCCGGCCGTTTTTTAAATTCGTGAACGCCGCCCCGGGAAGTGTGATTTTTGGCGGGCTGCTCCCGAATACGATTCCCGGCACCAACCTCCAGGCCAATCTCTACCAACGCCACTCGCCGTCCCGCCTGCTGGACCAGTTGTCGGCGCGGACGAACCTGGTCTATTTCGACTGGGAGCTGACGGCGACGCGAATTGACCCCTGTCTTTACCTCGGGCAGGTGTCCCGCGTGGTCTCGCGTCATGCCCAACTGCCGCTTGATTCCACCAGCTTGAAATGGCTGAGGGCGGTTGCCCCAGGCCTCGGCGAATCCACCACCATGATTGCCTGGACTGAGCCCAATCAACTCACCTTCTTTCGCCAATCCACCGTCGGTTTTACCGGCGCTGAATTGCAGCTGCTGGCCGACTGGCTGGAGTCCCCGCAGTTTCCCCGCGGGCTCTACTCCTCGCTGACTCCGCTCCCCTCACAACCCTAGTTCGTACGTACCGACCGCAGCAGCAGTAGGAGCCGAGGTAACGAGGCTGGGAATGGTTGAGGGATGTCGGTGAAATGGGAGTATCACGACGTCTGTTCCGCCCGCTGGACGCGGGCGGGGGCGTCGCAGCGCGCCAGCCCCTACCTAGGGGTTGAGGGTTGAGGGTTGATAGTTGAGAGTCGTGACCTGACGCTGAAAAACTGAATCTCGTGACCTCGATTCCTACTGTCTTGCGTCTTGGCGTCTTCGCGGCTTTGCGTTAAAACATCCCCGTGTCCGCCATCCCCAAAACCATGCGCGCCGTCGTTTATCGCGGCGTCAACGACCTCCGCCTCGAAACCGTTCCCGTCCCCCGCATCCGCGCGCACGAACTCCTCGTCAAGGTGGCTGTCTGCGGCGTCTGCCCCACCGACATCAAAAAAATCCAGTACGGCACCGTGCCGCCCCCGCGCATTTTTGGACATGAAACCGCCGGAACCATCGTCCGCATTGGTGGTGGGGAGAGCGTCCTCACGAGCCGCTTTAAACCCGGCGACCGCGTCGCCCTGCACCATCACGTGCCGTGTCTGGATTGTCATTTCTGCCGCCACCGCGCCTTCGCCCAATGCGAAACCTACAAACGCACCGGCATCACCGCCGGTTTCGAGCCGGCGGGCGGCGGCTACGCTGAATATGTCCGCGTCATGCCCTTTGTCCTGCCGGGCGTCGTCAAAATTCCGGCCAGGAATTCGTTCGCGGAAGGCGCCCTGCTCGAACCCGTCAACACCGTCCTCAAAGCCGTTCGCCGCCTGTCCCTGCTGCCGGACGACGTCGTGCTCGTGGCCGGGCAGGGGCCGATCGGCCTCATGTTCACCCGCCTGCTCCAGCTCACCGGTGCCCGCGTCATCGCCACCGACCTGCTCGCCTCCAGGCTCAAGCTCGCCAAAAAATTCGGCGCCCGTTGGGCCTGTTTGCCTTCTCAATGCTCAACCCTCAACTCTCAACTGGCCGCACGCGGCCTCGACGCTGCCGTGATCGCCGTTCCATCCGATGCCGTCGTCCACCAGGCGCTGGCCTGGCTGCGCGGTGGCGGCCAGCTCATGCTTTTTGCGCACACGAAACGCTCTCATCAGGCTGGTCGCATCAGTCCTCTGCGCGCCGCGACCTCCAATCCATCCGACGGTGCGCACGGAGTGACGCGCCCTGCCACCCTTAGCCTTCAGCCTTCAGCCTTCAGCCTTGATTTGTCCTCCATCTGCGTGGATGAAAAGGATTTGCTGGGCAGCTACTCGTCCGATTTCACCCTTCAAGCCGAGGTGGCCCGGCTCGTTTTCTCCCGGCGGCTGGATGTGCGCCCGTTGATTTCCCATTTTTTTCCGCTCGAACAAACCGCGGATGCCGTTCGCCTGGCGTCCAAGCCCACCGCAGAGTCCCTTAAGATACTAGTAGGAGACGAGGTGACGAGGCTGGTTGGTGGTTGAGAGCTGAGTGAAGGAAACTGAGCCAAATCTCGTGACCTCGGTTCCTGCTTGAATGGTAGGAGCCGACGTGAGGAGGCTTGTCCCTGACGCTCGATGCCACGAAAAACACGTAGCAGCGGACGTGAGTCCGCTCTAAAATGCTGGAGTTGGCGTCGGATAGTGACGACCTGCCGGTCGTCCGGCCGCACGGCCCTCTGGTTGAGCGTTGAGGGTTGAGCCGCGTGGCGGGAGCTTTACGCGGCCTTCCAACTCTCAACCCTCAACCAACAACCCTCAACCACATTCCATCCGCGTGGCGTAGCTTTACGCGGCTTCAAGCGCCATAATCTGATCTTGCGCGCAGCACCGAATGGGTGCAAATTGGGGGTCGTGAAAACAAGCGTTGATCTGGATCCGGAACTTCAGGATGAGGTTGACAAGACGGTTTCGCTCATTCGGGAAAAGCCCGCCACTGTGTTGCGGATGGCCATTCGCGCGGGACTGCCTTTGATTGCCAGCCGTTTTCAAGCGCCGCGGCCCGAAGGCCATTTTGCCGGCGACTATCCATTGCCGGATGACCGTCTGGCATTGGAGGCGGCCATGGCCAGTCTGCCACAATCCCCTGACCGATGAAAATCCGGCAGTGGGACATCGCCAAATGCCGTCCGCCGGGATTTGAACGCGACCATTGGTTTGTGATTGCCAGCGGTCAGGAGCGTTGTGATGAGCCGAAGCAATTGCTCGTCAATGGCCTGGCCTGTTTCACCCTGCGCGGCAAACCCCTGAAATCAGAAGTCCGTTTGAACGGGGCGGATGGGTTCTCAGCACCCACGGTCTGCCAGTGCGATTTTCTTTATTCCCTTCCCAAATCAGGACTTCACGCCACCCAAGGCGCCGTCAGTTGGGAACGACAACAACAAATCAAAAGCAAGCTCAAGGAAGTCTTTCGCCTGTAAGCGGCCAAAACCGCGTGGCGAAAGCTTTACGCGGCCCTCAACCCTCCACCAACATCCCGCGCCATTCCCAGCTTCCTCACGTCGCCTCCTACTTTTTCCAGTAGGAATCGAGGTCACGAGATTCTGTTCCATTTACGATTTAGGATTCCAAGTCAGAGCGGACTCACGTCCGCTGCTACTTAGATTCAGGAATCGAGGTCACGGGATGCAGATCTCCTCTTGGGAGCGTCGGCGTCTTTATAGGCAGGGACGGTGCGTTGAGGCTGTCTCAACACTCCATTCATGAAGCCGCCGACGTGAGTCGGCTCACTATTCTTGGAATTTCGTCTGAGATTAGAGCGGACTCACATCCGCTGCTACAGTTTTGAGACAATCTCCGTTGCGCCGTCCGCGCCGCGCAATAGCGGCGCTTGCCGAAGGGTTTTATTGCACGTCTCACGCGATACTTTTCCGCCCGCTGTTGGCGCGGGCGGGGGCGTCGCAGCGCGACAGCCCCTACCAACGGATCAGCCTCCGGTCTCTTTCGCGCCTTTGCGCCTTTGTTGTTCGGATTAAACCGCCTCGGCTTTTAGCCTGTCCGCCAACCACGTTTTGATTTGCGCTTGTCGCGCAATTCCGTTCCGGCCCGCGACGCGATCGATCCTTTGAATCATCCATTCTGGCAAGTCCAGGTTGATGCGGGCTTTGGCGTGGTTCCGGCGCACGGCTTTGGCGGTGTCGAAATAAGCCAACACGTCTTCGCCGGCTTGGAACCGGGATTCAAGATTCTGTGCGGTCGTCTTCGGTTTGTTCATAAATTGCCTCTTCATTGGTCCGGGCGGGCCGCACGCTGATGATTCGGATCCGCCCCTCGCGCTCAGTGAACACGGCCACCCATGCCTTGCCCTCTTTTTTGGCGATCAAAAGTCGCCTTGCTTCAACCTCGGATCGGGCGGGCAACTCCACGGCGTCCACGTCCTGCCATAATGTTTGAGCTTCAAAGAAATCCAGGCCGTGTTTCAACTTGTTCGCGGCGCTCTTGGCCTCGTCGAACTCAAATGCCATAATGGTATAGAAATAGCGCATAATCGGGCGCTGTCAAGCCGGCAGATTGGGATGAGCATTTTCAAGAATGATCGAGCTGACGCTCGATGCTACGAAATGGACGTAGCAGCGGACGTCAGTCCGCTCCATAATTCTCCCACCGGCACCAGGCATGCAAGCGGAGCGTGTGGCAAAAGCTTTACGAAGGGCCTGGTTCGCACGTCGCACGCGATACGGTTCCGCCCGCCGTTGGCGCGGGCGGGGGCGTCGCAGCGCGACGGCCCCTACCACCGGATCAGCATTCCGCCTTCTGTTGCGCCTTCGCGCCTTTGTTGTTCGGATTAAACCGCCTCGGCCTCCCGAGCGTTGAGCCGCGTGGCGAAGCTTTACGCGGCCTCCGACCCTCAACTCTCAACCAACAAACTCTCAACCAGCTTTGTCCTCCATCACGCTTGTGCCACAAGAGGCCCCGACCCCAACTCGTGGTGTATGCCGCCTGGCCTTCAGACCCTCAACCCTCAACCAACAACCCTCAACCACCTCCCAACCACTTTTATTTGTGTCATTCCCGTGACATTTTGTCTTGGGCAGTCGGCTTATACTGTCAATAAAATGCGCTTCAACCCTGGGATTCAATCTCAAAGCGCATCATAACGTGTTGATATACAGTCACAAACAACAGCAGACACCTGCTGCTCTCAACCCTCAACCCTCAACCCTCAACCAGTTTAGACCGTCCCAAAAACGTTCAAAAAAGTTTAAAAAAATCGTTGACTTGATCTTGCGGCTCTGGGATATTGTCAGCACACACGGTAACAACCAAACTAAAAATATGAGAACTAAAACACTACTTATTGCGGCTGCCGCCATGGCAGCAGGCGTTGCCACCTCAATGGCACAGACCACCTATTCACAAAACGTCGTCGGTTATGCCAACGTCGTCCTGAAGGGCAATGGTCAATTCAGCTTGGTCGCCAATCCCTTTGATGATGGTAATGGCAACATTCAAACCAACATACTTGCTGGTGCCCTTCCAAAGCAAAGTCAATTGCTGACTTGGACGGGTTCAACTTTTGCTCTCGTTACCAAAGGTGGAAGTCCGGCAGTTTGGGGCTCCGCTGTTAGTCTTCCTCCGGGGCAAGGCTTTTTTATTAGAAACGGTGCGCCTGGTGGCGGTTCTCCTGATGTAACCAATACATTTGTAGGCAGTATCATTGTGAATGTGGGCAATAGCGTTACCAATGATGAGCCAGTTGGTTTCAGTCTGCAAGGCAGCCCGATTCCTTATGCCGGCAACTTGGCAATTCTCGGTTCAAATGACGGCGATCCGAATATGGATTTCGGCGGTGGATTGACCAAACAATCCCAGATTCTCACTTGGAATCCAGTTGCTCAGACGTTTGGTCTTGCAACAAAAGGTGGAAGTCCTGCCACTTGGGGTGCCACTGTGCCTGTTAATGTTGGTGATGGCTTTTTCGTCAATAACAAGAATGGCCCTGATACCAATGTCGTTGAAACTTTGAATCCGTAATTTAGAAACAAACAAATCAAAACAACAAACCTGAGAAATAACACATTATGAAAAAAACAACACTATTGGCAATTGTCGGACTAGCTGCCGGTGTGGCGACGTCTTACGGGCAAGGGACTATTCTCTTGGATAATTACTCCACGTCTGGACCTAACATCAACTATGGAGCTGGCTCTGGTGGTTCAGGCGGGCTTCTAGCTGGTTGGACAATGGGAATGTACTATGCGCTAGGTAATGTCACTGGTTCTGTGGCTTCTGACCCGACTGGAATTGCGGA
>JBAPQW010000054.1:0-56460 GCA_049280815.1 Verrucomicrobiia bacterium
CCCTACCATCCCGCCACGCGACCCGCCGATCCGTTTCCGCAAAAGCGTGCCGGATTGCTGGATTGGCCTGGAACTGATCGAAGGCAAAAACCGGCAGGTGCGCCGCATGACCGCCGCCATCGGGCATCCGACCTTGCGGCTGGTCCGGGTGCGCATCGGCAATTTCTGGCTCGGTGACCTGTCGGTAGGTCGATGGCGAATTTTGACGGCGGAGGAAGGCGTGTTGGTTGAAAATCAAACGCGGACACACCGGAGCGCGGGCTGCCAGCCCGCGAGCTGATAATCATGCGGACACGCTGCCCGCGATCCTGATCAGACTTGACCGCCGCGGCTTCATTGACGCCACCGGTCCGTGACAGTAACTTCCCATCATGATTAATGTCGCAGAAATCCAGCCGCGAAGCACGATGGCCCGCTCAATCTTCGAGCCGCTGGCGAAGGAAATTTTTGCGCTCAAAAAACAACTCAACGCCGTCATCCTCGCCCACAATTACCAGGTGCCGGAAATCCAGGACGTGGCTGATTTCGTCGGCGATTCGCTCGGCCTTTCCCAGCAGGCCGCCGCGACGGACGCGGATGTGATCGTCTTCTGCGGCGTGCATTTCATGGCCGAGACGGCCAAGATTTTAAACCCGAACAAGATCGTCGTGCTGCCGGACAAGGACGCCGGCTGTTCGCTCGAGGAAAGCTGCCCGGCGGACCAGCTCGCCGCGCTGCAGAAGACCAATCCGAATTTCTGGACGGTCACCTATATCAATTGCAGCGCCGCGGTAAAGGCGCTGAGCGACGTGATTTGCACCAGCGGCAACGCGGTGAAAATTGTCGAGGCCGCGCCGAAGGACAAGGACCTGCTGTTTGTGCCGGACGAAAATCTCGGCGCGTGGGTGATGGAACAGACCGACCGCCCGATGACGCTTTGGAAAGGCAACTGTTACGCGCACGTCGAGTTCAAGCGCGATCAAGTCTTGCGGTTGCGCGTCCAATTTCCCGACGCGAAGGTCGTCGTCCATCCGGAAAGTCTGCGCGAGGTGCGCGAGCTGGCGGACGCGGTTTGTTCGACGGAAAAAATGATCACGTACTGCCAGCACGATCCCGCCAAACGGTTCGTCATCGTGACCGAGTCGGGCATCATTCACCGGCTGCAGAAGGAATGTCCGGGCAAGGAATTTCTGTGTGCGCCGGTGTTCGATGTGATGCGGCTGCCGTCGGACAACTGCCGGTGCAGCGAATGCAAATACATGAAGCTGAACACACTTGAAAAGGTGCGTGACTGCATGCAAAAGCTCGCGCCGCGCATCGAATTGCCGGCGGACATTTTACGACGCGCCCGCCGACCGATTGAGCGTATGTTGGAAATTTCGGCACGGCCAGTTGAAAAAGCCGGGTGACTTCACTCCCGGACGCAGAACCCTCCATAAATCAAGCTTTCCCTGCCGGCGAAACCTTTCGTGAGGATTTGCGCTGCCAATTTCCGAATGTTACGGAACCCGGACTTTGTCACTGAATTGTAACAATTCCGCCTCGCATTCGTAACAACGTTGTTTCAGTCTGCCGCTGCAATTTGAATTCATGACCATGAAAACACTCAAAAAACAAAACACCCGTAAAAACGTGGCGCTGTTTGCCGGAGCCACGGCGTTGATGGCCCTCACCCCCCAACTGCAGGCGCAAACGTCGGTGGACGCACTGCTCAACAAGCTGGAGCAAAAAGGCATCCTGACGGTGGACGAGGCCAAGGAGTTGAAGGCCGAAAACCAGCAGGACTCGGCCGCCGACTTGAACAAGGCCATCAACTCCAGATTCCAGATGCCGGACTATGTCACCAGCATCAAACTCTACGGCGACTTCCGCGGGCGGGTGGACGACCAGGCCAGCACCGATGGCAACAAGAGTTTTGTCGATCGCACCCGTTACCGCTACCGGCTGCGCGCCGGCCTCGTGATTTCCATGAAGGACAATCTGGAGACGGGATTCAGCATCACCTCGGGCGATTCTGCGCCGACCACTCCCAGCGGTTATTCTGGCGGCGGCGGCCAACCCCTCTCCAACAACAGCACGCTGCAGGATAACGGCACCAAGAAGAACGTTTATATCGACACCGCCTACGGCAAATGGACGGCGTTGAACAGCGACGGCTGGCTGCTTTCCGCGACGATCGGCAAAATGTACAATCCCCTCCAATTCACGCCCATGGTGTTCGACTCGGATTGGACGCCGGAAGGCGCGGCGTTGCAAGGCGGCTACACCTTCAACGATCAACAGGCCATCCTGGTCAACCTCGCGGCGTTTGTGGAGGATCAGGAAGTCGGCGGCGGGGACACCGGCTCCGTCCGGGCCCCGGGCCTTTTCGGCGGACAGGCGATTTGGAATGCGAATTGGACCGAGAGCCTGGCCTCATCGCTCGGCCTCGGTGGCTATCTCATCGTCAATCCGGGGGAACTCACGACCGCCAATGTGCCGTATGTCAACCAGGGCAACACCCGGATCTGGTCGAACACCGGGGTCGGGACGCTGGTCAACGATTACGCGCCCATCATCGCTGACGCCAGTGTGACCTATAAACTGGACTCGTTTCCGTTATACCCCGGCAAATTCCCCATCAAGCTGGCCGGCGAATACATCAACAATGTGGGGGCGAAGCAAAACAACAACAACAACCAAGGCTGCTGGGTTGGCGTCATGTTCGGCAAATCCGGCAAGAAACACGCCTGGGACATTTCCTATCGCTACGAGTATCTCGAAGCCGATGCGGTTTATGACCAGCTGGTGGATGACGATAATGGCGCTTACTACCAATACCTGCTCGCCAACAATGGCGGGGCGGTGGGCTATTTTGGCGGCACGAACCTGAAAGGCAATTTGATCAAGGCCAACTACTCGCTGGCCGACGCGTTGACTTTTTCCATCACCTGCTACCTGAATCAATTGATTAATCCCGGCTTGAATGCCCAGGCCACCGGTGAACCCAACAACAGCGCCATGCACCTCATGGCCGACCTCATGTGGAAGTTTTAACCTGAACGTAACGTGATTGATTAACGCCAAACTGATTAAATCCTGATTATGAAGAAGCTGATTCTTTTCCTCCTCGGCGGCGGCTGCCTGCTCGCCGCACCCACCGGCGTCCGCGCGCAAATGCTCATCAACGGCGCGGGCGCGACCTTCCCCTACCCGATCTATTCAAAGTGGTTCGACGAATACGCCAAGGTGGATCCGTCGGTCCGCTTCAATTATCAATCCATCGGTTCCGGCGGCGGTCAAAAGCAAATCACCGCCCAGACCGTGGACTTCGGCGCTTCCGACGGTCCGATGAGCGACGAAAATCTTGCCAAGGCCCCGGGGAAAATCCTGCACATTCCCACCGTGGCCGGCGCCGATGTCGTCACTTACAACCTGCCGGGCAATCCCAAGCTTAAACTGGACGGCGAGGCCGTGGTCGGCATTTTTCTGGGCAACATCACGAAATGGAACGATCCGAAAATCGCCGCGCTCAACCCGGGCGTGGAACTGCCCGACGTCGGCATCATCCCGGTTCACCGTTCCGACGGCAGCGGCACCACCTTCATCTTCACTGACTTCCTGAGCAGCATCAGCCCGGTCTGGGCCGATTCGGTGGGCAAAGGCACCTCGGTGAAATGGCCGGCCAGCATCGGCATTGGCGCGAAGGGCAACGAAGGCGTCGCCGGCCAGGTCAAACAGCTGTCGGGCGCCGTTGGCTACGTGGAACTGATCTACGCCAAGCAAAACCAGATGTCCTACGCGGACATCAAGAATGCGGCGGGCAATTTCATCACGCCCTCGCTCGATTCGGTCACGGCGGCGCTCGCGACCGCGAAAATCCCCGACGATTTCCGGTTCTCGATGGTCAACGCGCCCGGCGACAACACGTATCCGATCGCCGGCACGACCTGGCTGTTGGTTTATGAGAGGCAAAAGGACCCCGTCAAGGGCAGGAAACTGGTGGAATTCCTGAATTGGGCATTGACCAAGGGTGAAGGCATGGCCGCATCACTGGATTATGCCTCGCTGCCGGACAGCCTGCAGCAGCGTGTTTTGGAGCGGATCAAAACAATAAAGTACTGACTTTGCTCCGCCGCCGGATAACTTTTCGGCGTGAGCCGGACGAAGAGCGCGGTTCCTCCCGCTCTTCGTTCTTTTGATTTTAAAAGACTGGTAGGGACGCGCTGCCGCGCCTCCAAGCCGACCGGCAGGTCGGCCCTGCCTTTGAGAGGGAGTTGACCGACAGAACATGAACGGCCCCGCGTCAAATCAACCCGCGACCGCGCGAACCACGCACGGCGGCCCGCGCTTTGGCGACCGCGCCTTCCAATGGCTCACGCTGCTCATGGCGTTGTCGGTGTTTGCGCTCATTGTGCTGATCGGACACGAACTCGCGCAGGGTTCGCGGCTCGCGCTGCAAAAATTCGGCTGGCATTTCCTCGTCGGCAGCGATTGGGACCCGGTCAATGAGCAGTTCGGCGCGTTGCCGTTCATCTTTGGCACGCTGGTCTCATCTTGCATCGCGCTCGTCATCGCCGTGCCGATCAGCATCGCCACCGCCGTTTATCTCACCGAACTGGCCCCGCTCTGGCTGCGCCAGCCGTTGATCATGTTCATCGAACTGCTGGCCGCCGTGCCCAGTGTCATTCTCGGCCTGTGGGGAATTTTTGTGATGGTGCCGTGGCTGCGGGAATATTTGTTTCCCTGGCTGCAAAAAACGTTCGGTTTTCTGCCGCTGTTTCAAGGGCCAATTTACGGCGTCAGCATGCTGGCCGGCGGCATCATTGTCGCCATCATGATCCTGCCCATCATCACGTCGGTCTCGCGCGAAATCCTCCGTTCCGTCCCGGGCCTGCAGCGTGAGGCCGCCTACGCCCTTGGCGCGACGCGCTGGGAGGTCACGCGCATCGCCGTGTTGAGCTACGCCAAAAAAGGGTTGTTTGGCGCGGTGATTCTGGGGTTGGGCCGCGCGTTGGGCGAAACCATGGCCGTGACCATGGTCATTGGCAATTCCCCGCAAATCGTCAAATCACTCTTTGCGCCCGGTTACACGCTGGCCAGCGTCATCGCCAACGAATTCACCGAAGCCACCACCGACACGTATTTGAGCGCGCTGTTTGAAATCGGCCTGGTTCTGCTCGGCGTGACCGTGCTGGTCAATGCCCTGGCGCAATTGCTTTTGAAAACCTTCGCCGGGCCCGGCGTGAAACCGCAACAATGAAGACAAAACGGATTATTGGATGGCAGGATAATTGGATGGTTGGAACAATGACTGTCGCCGCGTCAATCCATCAATCCATCGATCCATCAATCCATCACCCCATTTTTTGATGACCGCCCCCAATCATCAGTGGCGCAAGTTCAAGAACGGTTTGATGCAGGTCGTCACCTGCGTGTGCGCCATTCTGGTCGTCACGCCGCTTGTGCTGGTGTTTTACCATCTGGTGAAGGAAGGTTTCAGTTCCATCAACTGGGCGTTCTTCACCCAGTTGCCAAAACCCGTCGGCGAAAGCGGCGGTGGCATGGCCAACGCCATCGTCGGCACGTTCGTTTTGCTGGGACAGGCCGCCCTGCTCGGGGTGCCCATCGGCGTGCTGGGCGGCGTGTACCTCTCCGAATACGGCTCGTCCCACCTCAACTGGTGGATCCGCTTCGCGGCGGACATCCTCAACGGCGTGCCGTCCATCACCTGGGGCATCGTTGTTTATGCGCTGCTGGTCATGCCCATGAAGGGATTTTCCGCCCTGGCCGGCGGCGTGGTGCTCGGCATGATGATGATTCCGCTCGTGATGCGCACCACCGAGGAAGTGTTGCAGCTGGTGCCGAACGGTTACCGCGAAGCCGCGCTCGCGCTGGGCGTTGGCCGGTGGCGCACCATCGTGCAAATTGTCATGCGCACCGCGCTCAAAGGCATCGTCACCGGGGTGCTGCTCGCGCTGGCGCGCGTGGCCGGCGAAACCGCGCCGCTGTTGTTCACCGCCTTCGGCAACCGGTTTTGGACCCATCAACTGACCGAGCCCATCGCCGCCATGCCGCTCCAGATTTTTAATTACGCCATTTCACCCTATGATGACTGGCACCGGCAGGCTTGGGCGGGCGCGCTGGTGTTGCTTTTGCTCGTCCTGTCCATCAACATCGGCGTGCGCTTTTTGACGCGTGACCGGTTCCAACGCAACGTTTGATTTTCCCATGGCCGACAATGCAACCACTCCGCTGACCGCACCGGCGCCACCCGCCGCCGCAAACCCCACGGCCCTGAAGGTGCGCAACCTCTCGGTGTTCTTTGGCGAAAATCACGTGCTCAAGAAGGTTTCGCTCGACGTCGCGGCCCGGGCGGTCACGGCCATCATCGGCCCGAGCGGCTGCGGCAAATCCACCTTTTTGCGCGCGCTCAACCGGATGCACGAACTCGTGCCCGAAGCCCGCATGACCGGCGAAATCCGCCTGTTCGGCGACGACATCTACGCGCCCAGCGTCGAATCGGTCCTCGTCCGCCGCCGCGTCGGCATGGTCTTCCAAAAATCGAATCCGTTCCCGACCATGTCCATCGCCGAAAACGTCACCGTCGGCCTGCGTCTCAATGGCGCCCGCGACCGCAAATTGCTCGCCGAACGCACGGAACAATCGTTGCGCATGGCGGCGCTGTGGGACGAGGTGAAGGACCGCCTGAACGCGCCGGCGATCAGCCTTTCCGGCGGCCAGCAGCAGCGGCTGTGCATCGCCCGCGCGCTCGCCGTGCAGCCGGAGGTGCTGCTCATGGATGAACCGGCCTCGGCGCTCGATCCGCTGGCGACGTCGAAGATTGAGGACTTGATTCTGGAGTTGAAAAAGGATTACACGATAGTCATTGTCACGCACAACATGCAGCAGGCCGCGCGCATTTCGGACTTCACCGCGTTCTTTTATCTGGGCGAACTGGTGGAATTCGACCTGACCACCAAGATTTTCACCAGCCCGGTAAAGAAGCAAACGGAAGATTACGTGACCGGCCGGTTTGGCTGAAAGCGGACGGCGGAACGAAATTAAAATTATGGAACATTTCGACATGGAGCTGGACGTGCTCAAGCAAAAGCTGTTGACGATGGCCAGCCACGCCGAGACGGCCGTGAACCAGGCCCTCCAGGCTCTCATCCAGCGCGACCGCGACCTCGCGTTGCGGGTGAAGGATGACGACCGCATCATCGACCAGTTCGAAGTCGAGATTGACGACCTCGTCATCCAGCTGCTCACCAAGGCGCCGCTCGCCACCAACCTGCGCCTCGTCACCGTGGCGATGAAGATTTCCCAGAACCTCGAACGGGTCGGCGATGAAGCCACCAAGATCGCCAAGCGCGCCCGCGACCTGAGCCAGGAACCGCCGGTGAAAATCACCATCGAACTGCCCCACATGGCCGGCCTCGCGCTGGACATGCTCAAGGCGGCGCTCGACGCGTTTGTGAACCGCGATTCCGCCGCCGCCCGGGCCATCGTCCCCCGCGACAAGGAGGTGGATGCCCTCAACAAAAAGATTCACGAAATCCTGGCGCAACACATGGTGGCCAACCCCGACACCATCAGCCGCTGCCTGAACTGGATGGTCGCCTGCAAAAGTCTGGAACGCATTGCCGACCACGCCAAAAACGTGGCCGAGGAGGTGGTTTACCTCTGCGAAGCCCAGGATATCCGCCACACCGGCGGCAAAGCCCAGGCTGCGCCCGCCGCCGGCGCGTAAGAAAGGAGCCTCGTCCGGATATTTCCGCTTGCCTTCCGCCAGGGTTGGGGCGATAGTTGTTTCGTTATTTGACGAAATAACAATAAATGCGCGAATTCATGGCCATCACCAGGGCGTTGTCCGACCCCAGCCGGGTCCGGATCCTCCTGGCGTTGCGACGGCAGGAGCTGTGTGTCTGCCAGATCACGGAACTGTTCGGCTTCGCCCCGTCCACCATGTCCAAGCACCTCTCCATTTTGCACCAGGCCGGCCTCATCCGCTCGCGCAAGACCGAACGCTGGGTCTATTACCGGCTGCCCGACCGGCCCATCCCCGTGGCCGTCCGGGAAGCCCTGGACTGGGTCCGCAAATCGCTCAGCAAAACGGACGAGGTCAAAACCGACACCCGGCACCTCCACAAAATTTTGCAGATGGATTTGAAGGAAATCTGCCGCCGCCAGTGCCGACGGCCCGGAGGCTGAAACATTTATGAACCCGACCATTCAAATTGAACAGGAACAGAAAGTCCGCCAACTGGTGCGCGAAGGTTACGCCAAAATCGCCCAGGACACCTCCGCCGGCTGCTGCCAGCCCGGGGTCTCGTGCTGTGGTTCCGCGCCCCAGGACGCCGACAAGCTCGCCCGCGAACTCGGTTACTCGGTCGAGGAACTCAAGTCGTTGCCGGACGGTGCGAACATGGGACTTTCCTGCGGCAATCCGGCCGCGCTCGCCGCCTTGAAAGCCGGCGAAGTCGTGCTTGACCTCGGCAGCGGCGGCGGGTTTGACGTGTTTATTGCCGGCGGCAAGGTCGGCGCTGCCGGCCGCGCAATCGGCGTGGACATGACACCGGAAATGCTGGCCAAGGCCCGGCGCAATGCTGCGAATTACCGCCAACAAATCGGCCTCGACAACGTCGAATTCCGCCTCGGCGAAATCGAGCATCTGCCCGTGGCAGACAACAGCGTGGACGCGATCATCTCCAACTGCGTCATCAATCTTTCGCCCGACAAACCGCAGGTCTGGCGCGAAATGGCGCGCGTGCTCAAGCCGGGCGGACGCGTGGCGGTTTCGGACATGGCATTGCTCAAACCGCTGCCGCCGGAAGTGATCAAGATGGTTGAGGCGCTCGTGGGTTGCGTCGCAGGCGCGGCGCTCGTGAACGACACCGAATGCATGGCGCGCGAGGCCGGGTTGACCGACATTGTCCTCAAAGCCAAGCCTGGTTATGTCGAGGCGATGACGAATTTTGAAGATCCCCTGTACCGGAAAATTGTTGAACACCTGCCGGCGGGAACCAAGCCCTCCGAATTCATCACCAGTCTGGAAGTACAAGCGCGCAAACCGGTTTCGGCGGTGGACTATTCGGCCGGCGTGAACGAGCTGGTGGCCATCGGCGCGGCCATTGCCGCGAACTGTGAACCCTGCCTGAAACATCATTATCACGAAGCACAACAACTTGGGGTGTCGAAGGCGGACATGGCCCGCGCGGCGGAAACGGGCGCCAAAGTAAAGGACTCGCCACACCAGTCGATTCTGCGACTGGCCGGTCGCTTGACCGGAGCCAGTCTGGGCAACCCGGCGGATGCCAACGATCCTTGTTGTGGTTCGCAAACCGCGGGTGAGACACCCGCGGGGGGCAAGTGTTGTGGCTAAGAGGGTCGTCATGGACCATGCTGCTTCTGTCAAGTTTGTGCCACCCGTAAAGGAACCCAAGCGCCTGGCGTTTTTCGAACGCTACCTGACCGTCTGGGTTTTTCTTTGCATGGTTGTGGGCGTTTTCCTCGGCAAACTCGCGCCGGCATTCACCGCTGCCTTAAGCCAGTTGCAATTCGGCCAGGGTTCGCAGGTCAACATTCCCATCGCCGTGCTCATCTGGTTGATGATCTTCCCGATGATGCTGAAGATTGACTTCCGCTCGCTGGGCGGCATCGCCAGCAAGCCCAAGGGGCTGTTCGTCACCCTGTTCGTCAACTGGCTGGTCAAGCCGTTCAGCATGGCGTTCCTGGCCTGGCTGTTCATGCAACACATTTTTGCCGCGTGGATCGAGCCGGAAATGGCGAGGAATTACACCGCCGGCCTCATCATCCTCGCCGCGGCGCCCTGCACGGCGATGGTGTTTGTTTGGAGTTATCTCACCGAGGGCGACCCGGTTTACACCCTCGTCCAGGTGGCGGTGAATGACCTCATCATGCTCGTCGCCTTCGCGCCCATTGTGATGTTTCTGTGCGGCGTGGCCAACGTCGTTGTGCCGTCGAAGGTGCTCGTCACCTCCGTCGTGGTGTTTATTGTCATTCCGCTGGCGGCGGGCTGGCTGACCCGTTCGGCGCTGCTCAAATCGCGCGGCTCAGAGTGGTTTGAGCAAAAATTCCTGCCGAAGTTTCAGCCGGTGACCATGTTTGCGCTGCTGCTGACACTCGTTTTGATCTTCGCGTTTCAAGCGGAAAATTTGACCACCCGCTGGCTCGCGGTGCTGCTGCTGGCCGTGCCGATTGTCATCCAGGTCTATTTCAATTCCACACTGGCCTACCTGTTAATGCGGAAATTGCGCGTGCCGCACAACGTGGCTTCGCCCGGCGCACTCATCGGCGCGAGTAACTTTTTTGAACTGGCCGTGGCCGTGGCCATCACGCTGTTCGGTCCCGGCTCCGGCGCGGCCCTGGCCACGGTCGTCGGCGTGCTGGTCGAGGTGCCGGTGATGCTTTCCGTCTGCAAAATCTGCAACCAGTCGCGCCACTGGTATCAGGCGCCGCTGGAAACCAATCCAACCACCCCATGACGAATCCAATCAGACCTGCAGTCTTGATTCTTTGCACCGGCAATTCATGCCGCAGCCACATTGCGGAAGGCTTTCTGCGCCGGGCGGCGGGCGAACTGGTGAACGTCCAAAGCGCCGGCTCGAATCCCGCTGGTTACGTTCACCCGCTGGCCATCAAGGTCATGGCCGAGGCGGGCATCGACATCTCCGGTCATCGCTCAAAGCACCTGAAGGAATTTCTGGAACAACCGGTCCACACCGTCATCACCGTCTGCGGCAACGCGGACGCCGCCTGCCCAATCTTTCCCGGCCAGGTGAACCGTCATCACTGGCCTTTCGTTGACCCGGCCAAGGCAACGGGCAGTGAGGCGGACATTCTCGCTTGCTTCCGCCGGGTACGCGACGAGATGGGGCGGGTGTTTGAAGCTTATGCTGCGGGATTGCGGGATGCCTTGAAAAGGCACTAGACGAACTTGTCACCGGGTTTCAATGGATGACCGGCCAGAAATTCCGAAGCGGGCAGCCGACGCCCGCCTTCGCGCTGTAATTCCAGAATCCGCAGCGCATTCCCGCCGCAGCCCACCACGATGCCGGTCCTGTCCGCCGACACAATCTCCCCCGCCCGGCCGGTCTTTTCGACCACTTCCGCCTTCCAGATTTTCAACAGCTGCGGCGGTGGCAAAACCTCGCCGGGGACAGGAGCGCAGGCGGCCCGCCCGCGAGTTTCAGCCTCGTGCGGACGAGCCGTCCGCGCTCCTCCCAGAAATGTGAACGCGCCCGGCCAGGGCGTAAAGGCACGGAGCCGGTTCCAGATGTGTTGCGCCGGCTGGTTCCAGTCAATATGTCCGTCCTCCTTCTTGATTTTGGCCGCGTAGCTTGCGCCTTCGGCAGGCTGCGGCAGCGGCGGGATCTTACCGGCGACGTAATCAGGGATCGTTTGCACAAGCAGGTCCGCGCCCAGTTGTGCCAGCCGGTCGTGCAGCGTGGCCGAGTCGTCTTCGGGGCAAATCGGGGTGCGGCGTTGCGAAACGATGGGGCCGGTGTCGAGGCCGGCATCCATTTTCATGAGGGTGACGCCGGTCTCGATGTCGCCGCTGGCGATGGCCCATTGAATCGGCGCCGCGCCGCGATATTTTGGCAGCAGGGAAGTATGGACATTCAGGCAGCCGAAGCGTGGTAGATCCAGAATGCTTTGCGGTAAAATCTGGCCGTAAGCAACGACGACGATGAGGTCGGGCTTCAATTCCCGGAGTTCGGCGATGAATATGTCGTCGCGGGCGCGTTCAGGCTGGAGCACGGGCAATCCGAGTTTCAGGGCAAGCGATTTGACCGGGGACGGCTGCGATTTGAGATCGCGGCCCCGGGGCTTGTCGGGCTGGGTGACGGCGGTGACGACCTGGAATTTTTCGTCGCGCACCAGCGCGGCCAGGCTGGCGCAGGACAATTCCGCCGTGCCCATGAAGATGATTCGCCATGCCGTCATGCGGACAGCCAAAGGGAAATTGCGCCCGGGCGAAAGGAAAATATTCGGCTGGCCGGCTTTGGCTTCCCAAGCCCGCCACAAATTTGTTGCCCGGATTGAAACGTTCGGCTCCACCAATGGCGGTCGCGAGGGTGAAACCTGGGAGCGCCGGCGGGACGCCAGCGCTCCGAGGGAAAGACTTGCGGGATCAGTGTTTGACGGCGATGCGCAAAATGTCGGTGAGGACCTTGGCCGGAGTCTGGTCGGCATTGATTTCATGCACCAGGCGCTTGCCATAAAATTTGAGCACGGGCTTGGTTTCCTTCTCGTAGGTCTTGAGCCGCTGGCGGATGACATCGAGATTCGCATCATCGAGGCGGTTTTCCTTCAGGGCGCGGCGTTGAATGCGGGCGATGAGGTTTTCCGGGTTCCGGCTGCGCAGATAAAAAATCGCCGCGACCTGGAGCATGCCATCCAGCATTTTGGCCTG
Organism: Verrucomicrobiia bacterium; assembly: GCA_049280815.1. Classification (GTDB taxonomy): domain Bacteria; phylum Verrucomicrobiota; class Verrucomicrobiia; order Limisphaerales; family UBA11358; genus UBA11358. The sequence goes on from JBAPQW010000054.1 coordinate 12,398, forward strand.
CCCGGCATTGCGGGGGATGCCGTCCAGCACCAGTGTGTCCTGATCGGGATGAAATCGCCCGGCAGCAATGGTCTGGCCGATGGATTCGCGCCAAAGGGTGACGGTGGTTTCGTCCGGCACGAGCCGGCCGCGGCTGGAGTATTCGACAAAAACCCGGCCCAGTTCGGTGTCCGTCCGGAGCCCGCGGAAAACATCGCCGCACGCGCAATGAAAGAAATGCGGAATGGCCCCGAGAATTTTGCCCTGGGTGCCCTTGCCCGCGCCGGGCGCGCCGAACAACAGTATGCTGCGGTACTTCACGCGCCCTTCGTTTTGAGTTGAACCTCCACCACCTCGGCGAACGGCACCATGACCTCCTGTTTTCCGGCACCGGCCGTGATCTCCACGTGCATTTCATTGGTGGCGATGCGGGTGATACGCTCCACCACCATGTTGGCGCGCCCCGTTTTCACGGTCAGCACCAGGTTTTTGTCGGCCTCGCGCCGGATGAGCGCAAAGAAAGCGGAAAACTTCGTCTCAAAAAACCGGCGGTTGAACGTGAATTGTCCGCGCTGAAAAACCTGGGGCTCGTTGGCGCCCGCGTCCGGGGCGGCGGCCGTCTTCCCCTGCCAGGATGCCTCCACGATGTGAATGCCAGCGGCAGCCGGCGCCGCGGAACCCGGCACGGCAAAGGTCTGCGACGCGGCGGCGGCTTCCTGCGCCACCGGTTCGGGGGCGGCGACCGGCACGGGCATCGCCAGAAAAATGATCGGCCCCAAAATCGGCAGCACCACCGACACCCCCATCACCATCGCCAGCGGCCGCGCCCGGCAGACGGCAATCTCGTAGGCCGCGTAAAGGTTTGCCGCGTAGATCAACATCAGCGCGATCAGCCCGACCGACGATGAAAACAGGGCGCCGAAGAGGGATGATCTCGGCGGCAAGTCGAGCCGCGACACCTCATGAACCGTGGCCTCGCTTTTTTTGGCCCGCTCGGCCGGCGGACTTTCAATGAACGGCTCGGCCAGCAGCTTGATCTTGGGATTGACCGACGACAGTTGTTTGAGCGCGTCCTGGGAAAATTTCGTCCAGGGCACCCGCTCGGAGTATTTGTCCACGTCCAGCCGGAAAACGACGCCGTTGTCATTGTACGAAATGACATCACCGGTCATCGACGTGCCGTCGGTCAAAGGAAACGTGTCCGCGCCGGCGGCAATGAACACGCTGCAAAGCCAGAGGCCGAAAAGGGTCCAAATGATTCTGCGCACGGGAAACTTCTAGCAAAAGGCGGCGCACCGCGAAAGCAAATTCAGCGGGCGTTGCCCAGCTGGCCGATCAAATCCTCGATGACCCAGTTGGTCCGCGTGGCCTGCAATTGGTCCGCCGCCGCACCATGCTGCCACACGGCAAAGCGGATCAACCGGCCCACATCGGCCAGCAAGGGCCGTTGCGCCAGCAATCCCGCCAGGTAACCCGCCAGCGCATCGCCGCTGCCACCCTGCGCCAGATGCGGATTGCCGGAGGGATTCACGAACATCTCGCCCTCGCTCCGGCCCACCAGCGTCTGGTGCCCCTTGAGCACGACCCAGCAATTGCCGTAGCGACGCGAGATTTCGCGCACGGCCTGCGGGCGGTTCATCTGGACCTGCTGGCTGGTCGCGTTGAGCAACCGGGCCGCTTCGCCGGGATGCGGCGTGAGGACGCGAATGGCATTTTTGGCCGTCACCCCCGTCGGCAGCCAGTCCAGGGTGCTGGCGTCAACCACCACCGGAAAAAGCGAGTCGCGCCAGATTCGCCGGGTGATCGTCGGGATCATGATTTCCGCCAGACCGGGGGCCGCCAGGCCGGGCCCCACCAGAAGTGCGCTCAGCGTGTCCGGCAGTTTCAAATCCGGCTTCCACAAAGCCACCATCACCGCCTGCAATTGCGCCGCCGTGACGTGATAAACTGATTCCTGGGTGTACAGGGTGACGAGACCGGGTTGGGCCCGTTGCGCGGCGCGCGCGGCGATCACCGCCGCGCCGTGAAAACCAAAGCTGCCCGCGAAAATCCCGACATGCCCAAACGTGCCCTTGTGTCCGGCCGCGAAACGCCGCGGCGGAAAATTTTGAAAATCCCCGGGCAACGACCAGTTCAACAATCCCCGGTGCGGACACGGAATCAGGCCGACATCGTCAGCCACTTCGAGCCGGCCGACAAACGGCCACGCATTGGGCGGGAGCAAACCGGTTTTAGGCGCGCCAATGGTCAGCGTGACCGCCGCCTGGATCGCCACGCCGGGTGACGTGGGTTCGCCGGTGTCGGCATTCAAACCCGACGGCACGTCCACCGCCAGAACGGGCAGTCCCGACTCGTTGACGGCCAGGATGATTTTTTTCCAATCGTCAGCCAGCGGCCGGTCGAGTCCGATGCCGAACAAGCCGTCAACGACCAGGGCCGGCTTTTGGCGCAGCGCCCGTTGGAGTCCCGCCAGATCGTTTTCGGGCGCGGCCAGGTCGAGTGTTTCGACGCGGCGTTCCTTCAAAAATTCCCGCGCAGCCCGGGCGTCGCCGCCGTTGTGGCCTTTGCCGGCCAGGATTAAAATGGCGTCACCGGGCAGTGTGAGTTGCAAGGCGCACCGCGCGATTTGGGCGCCCACGCGACGGATGACTTCGGCCTCGGTCTGGCCGGTATCCCACGTGGCGCGTTCCCATTCGCGCATTTGGGCGATGCTGACAACTGGAACTGACATGCCCCAAGCGTAGCAAAACCTCAGGCCAGGACGAAAGGGGAAACCCGTAACGGGCAAGTTTTGGATTCCGGGAGGTTTTTCCCGTGTCCTTCCGGGAAACGCGCGGGCGACCGCCGGCGCCGCGGTCTGCTTCGTCACCCAATTGTCACAGGGTTGTCACCGAACCGGAATTGTGTGACGATTGGCGGCGTGATATGCAACGAAGGGTGAAACCGCGAATATTGGTGGTGGATGACGAACCGGAGGCGGTTGAACTGGTGGAGTTCAACCTCCGGCAGGCTGGCTATGCAGTGACGACCGCGGCGGACGGCGCGGAGACGTTGAAAAAGGCGCGGGCGCAAACCCCGGACCTGGTCGTGCTCGACGTGATGCTGCCGGAGATGGATGGTTTTGAAATCTGCAAGACGCTGCGGCTCGACCCGGCCACCGCCAAGGTGCCCATCATCATGCTCACCGCCAAGGCCGCCGAGATTGACCGGGTGCTGGGCCTCGAACTCGGCGCCGACGATTACCTGACCAAGCCGTTCAGTCCGCGTGAACTTCTGCTCCGCATCAAAAAAATCCTTTCGCGCGGCGAAGCCGTGGAGAAACCGCGCGACCAGATGCGGTTTGCGGATCTGACGATTGACGTGCCGCGGCACGTGGCGACCTGGAAAGGCAAGCCGTTTGAGCTGACCGCGACCGAGTTCAAACTGCTCACCACGCTCGCGCAGCGCGCCGGACGGGTGCAATCCCGGGACGCGTTGCTTCGGGACGTGTGGGAATATGACAGCCTGATTGACACCCGCACGGTGGACACGCACATGCGCCGCCTGCGCGAAAAGCTCGGCCCGGCCTCGAAGCATCTGGACACCGTCCGCGGCGTCGGGTACCGGTTTGTGGAATGAAGAAGGAAGCCTGCAGAATGAAGAAACGAAATTCGCATATTTCTTCCTCTCGCAATTGATTTCTGCATTCTTCCTTCTGCCTTTTGAGCATGTGGCCATTTTTTACAATTCTGGCAATCGCCGCCGCTTTTGTTATCCATTTCCGCTGGCGGGGGAAATTTCTTCGCCGGCAACGCGAGGTGCAGGCCGAGACGGAGGATCTGCAGCGGCGTCAGCAACAGACCACGATTGACGCCAAGGCCCAGCAACAGGTTTTGTTCAACAGCATGCTCGAGGGCTTGCTGCTGCTCGACCGCAACCGCCGGATTTATCTCGCCAACCGCGCGTTTAAAAATCTGTTCGGCTTGAAAACCGAGCTGCGCGGCAAAACCATCCTGGAAGCCCTGCGGGTGCATGAGCTCGCGGCGCTCGTTGAGCGCGTGGAAGGGGACGGGCAGGTGTTCGATTACGAACTCAAACTGCCGGAGCTGAGCGAACGCTGGCTGCAGGTCAATGCCGCCGCCATCTCCAACTCCGCCGGTGAACGCGAAGGCACCATCCTGGTCTTCCACGATCTGACGCGGCTCAAGCAGCTCGAGCGCACGCGCGAGGAATTTGTCGCCAACGTCAGCCACGAATTGCGCACCCCGCTTTCGCTCATCAAGGGTTACGTCGAAACGCTGCTCGACGGCGCGCGCACCAATCCCGAGGTCGCCGAGCGCTTCCTCAAAATCATCGAGCGCAATGCCCAGCGGCTCGACCTGCTGATCCAGGATTTGCTCACCATTTCCGCGCTCGAATCCGGACGCATCAAACTCAGCGTGCAGCCGGTTGAATTGCCGCCGCTCGTGGAGAAGGTTTTATTCGACTTGAAACCGCCAGCCGACAACAAAGGCATCGTCCTGGTCAATTCCCTGCCCCAGCTGACCGCCACCGCGGACGCGAACCGGCTCGAACAGGTCCTTGCCAACCTCGTGGACAATGCCATTAAATACGGACGCGCGCAGGGCTCCGTCACCGTCGGTGGACGGAAAACGGAGGACGGAAAAATCGAACTTTTCGTGCAGGACGACGGCCCGGGCATTCCGACGGAAGCGCTGGACCGGGTGTTCGAGCGGTTTTATCGCGTGGACAAGGCGCGTTCGCGCGAGCAAGGCGGCACGGGCCTCGGTTTGTCCATCGTCAAACACATCGTCCACAACCACGGCGGCAAGGTCTGGGTGAAAAGCGAGCTGGGCAAGGGCGCGACGTTTTTCTTCACGCTGCCGGCGGCAGAGGAATAAACTTGGTCGGCGGGCCGCCGGGTTTTATAGTTGCCGCATGGTTCACGTTGGCATCGGTTATGATGTTCATCAACTGGTCGCGGGACGGAAACTCGTCCTTGGCGGCGTCGAGATCCCGCATGCCAAGGGCCTCGACGGCCATTCCGACGCGGACGCGCTCATGCACGCGATTTGCGACGCGCTGCTCGGCGCGCTCGGCGAGGAGGACATCGGCCATTTTTTCCCGAACACCGATCCACGCTGGAAGGGGGCGCCCAGCAAGGTGTTTTTGCAGGAGGCGGCGCGGTTGATCGCGTTGCGCCAGGGCAAAATTGTGAATGTGGACGCCACGGTCATCGCCCAGGCGCCCAAAATTTATCCGCACCTCCGTGAAATGAAAATCCGCATCGCCGAGGCGCTGGGCGTCAACTTCCAGCAGATCGGCGTGAAGGCCACGACGAACGAGCTGATGGGTTTCATTGGCCGCGAGGAAGGCATCGCCGCGATGGCGGTGGCGAGCATTGACTTGGATTAATGGATGATTGGATTTTTGGATGAATGAATGCCGAGCAACCACCTCCCGGGCAACTATCCAAAAATCCAGCAATCCACTAATCCGTTAAACCTCATGCCCAAAGCTGAAATCAGTTGGAAGCGGGTGACCGACGACGGAGTGAAGCTGCAGGTTTATGTCCAGCGCGTGAGCCGCGAGTGGCTTTTCTTCCGGCGTGAAAAACGTTTTGATCAATGGCAGCCCGTGCCGGAACCGCCGCTGGAAGACTGGCTGGAATTGCTGGACGCGGTGCAACGGCTCATCACCCGCCGCCGGTTGCAGCCGGAACACGAGGAACACGTCCGCCGGCGGATTCGCGAGAAATTTCCCGAAGTGAAAATTGACTGACCCCGGGTGCGACGCCCGTTTTCCAATGGCCCGTTCCAGTCCCTGGCTGCGGTTCAAGCCCAACCCAGTACCAGCTTGACCAAGGACACGACTCCCAATAACAGGACAACCACAACCACCGAACCAAAAGTATCCAATTCGGCTTTTGATGCATGATTGATAGGGGTTACCGTGCTTATCAGATAGTAAACGCCACTTCGACTCACTTTACCCGTATCGACTCTCATACCGGGCCTTGAGCATGAAGCGGGCCAGCCTTTAAACATGGGTCATGCAGGCTTGGAATGCGCTAATTCGATGAGCCCGGGCAGGTCCAATTTTCGCTGACAAAAAAAATCCACCCGCTTACCTTCCGTGGGGATGGCCAAACTGCCCTTGATTATTGTTTCACCCAGCATTGAAAAACGCGGGGTTGAATTTCATGACCTTTCCGTCAGCCTTTCAGTCAAATACGAAAATGCCGTGCTCCAGGCTGGCGGCATTCCTGTCACGGCTCCCACCACGACTGACCGGCAAAAGCTGGCCGAAGTTGTCCGCCGCGCAGACGGGGTGCTGTTGACCGGCGGTGACGACATCAATCCCGATCTTTACGACCGGCACCTGCCGCGGGCGGTGCGCCGGACCATTGAGCCCATGCCCGACAGTGGTGGGCGGGACTGGCGCGAGCTGGTGTTGATTGACGAGGCCTTTCGCCAGCGCAAACCATTGCTGGCCATCTGCCGGGGGCATCAATTGTTGAACATTGCGCTGGGCGGCCGGTTGATTGCGGACATCCGCCTCCAGGTGCCCGGGGCATTGAACCATCAACGCATGGACAAAGCGGGCGAATTAGTGCATGAAGTGCCGTTGACAACCGGTTCATTACTGGCCAAGATAGTGGGCAAGCGGATTTTGGGTGTGAACAGTTCGCACCATCAGGCGGTTTTGGAACCGGCGGCCCCGTTGAGGGCGGTGGCGCAAACGCAGGATGGAGTAGTCGAGGCGATGGAATTGGAACCCGAAACAGCGCGGCGGATGCCGTTTTTGTTAAGCGTGCAGTTTCATCCCGAACGATTGACTGATAAATACGCTGAACACCGGGCTATTTTTCGCCGGTTTGTCGAAGCGTGCAGGCGGAAACGCAAATCATGAAAGCCAAAATTCTCATCGTGGACGACGAGGTGGATTTGAGAAATCTGCTCACCTCGGTGCTCGCAGACCTTTATGACGTCGCCCAGGCGGCCAATGGCGCGGCCCTGCAAAAAGCCTTTTCCCAGCCCCCGCCCGACGTGGTGTTGCTCGACGTGAAATTGCCGGACGCCGACGGCCTGGAACTGCTCCCGCAGGTCAAAAAGCGCTGGCCCGACACCGAGGTCATCGTGCTCACCGGTCACGGCACCATCAGCATGGCCGTGGAAGCCGGCCGCGGCGGCGCCTACAACTTTCTGGCCAAGCCATTTGAAAACGAAAAGCTGCTCGCGGATGTAAAATGCGCCATCGAGCGCAAGGAGCAAAACCAGGAAAACAACACCCTCCGGCGCGCGCTCGAAACCATGAGCGGCACCGCCTCGCCGATTTTCCGCAGCGCTGCCATGCAGAGTGTGGTGCGCACCATCGAACGCATCGCCCCCGCCGACGTCGCGGTGCTCATCACCGGCGAAAGCGGCACCGGCAAGGAAGTCATCGCCGATCTCCTCCACGCGCTCAGTCCGCGCAGCAAAAACAAGATCATCAAGATCAATTGCGCCGCCCTGCCCCGCGAGTTGATTGAAAGTGAATTGTTCGGTTCGGTCAAGGGCGCCTTCACCGGCGCCCACAGTGACCGCGAGGGACTTTTCCGCCAGGCCGAAGGCGGCACGCTGCTGCTCGACGAAATTTCCGAAATGCCCATCGACACGCAAAGCAAGCTGCTGCGCGTCCTGCAGGACCAGGAAGTCCGTCCGGTCGGGGGCAAGGTCAGCTACAAGACCAACTGTCGCCTCATCGCCTCCACCAACCGCAAGCCCGACGAGGCCATCAAGGACGGCAAGCTGCGCGAGGACCTGTTTTACCGCATCAGCGCCATTTCCGTTCATCTGCCGCCGTTGCGCGAACGCCGCGAGGACATCATGCCGCTGGCGAATGCCTTTTTGAAACGGTTCGCGGCGCAGGCCAATCATGTCATCAATGGCTTCACCCCGGGAGCCATCGAGCGGCTGACCGGATTCGAGTGGCCGGGCAATGTCCGGCAGCTGCAAAACGAGGTCCAGCGCGCCGTCCTCCTGAACGAGGGCACCGAAGTGGACGTGTCCGTACTTTCCGTCACCAACGTGAAGAGCGGAACCACGGCCGAAGGCAGCGACACCAGTTTCACCCTGCTCGAAGGCGTGGAACGCAACGCCATCATCCAGACGCTCAAGGAAACCGGCGGCAACAAGCTGGAAACCGCCAAGCGCCTCGGCATCGGCCGCCAGACCCTCTACAACAAGATCAAGGCCTACGGGATCGAGGTCTGATTTTAGCCGCCTTTGTTGGCGCGAGTGCAATGCTGACTTCAAAGCCAAGTCTGTGATGGACAAGGCCTTTATGTGGAAAGGCAGTCTAATCGTGAAACTGGACAGGCTGTAGAATTGGCCGGCCATCATCTGTTAGGCGGCTCGTCCGCATCTCCTATGGAGCAAAGCCAAACTCGTGTCAGTCGCCTCGATTTCAGTATTACCATCGCGCTGCTCGTGGCGCTTATTGTGCGTCCGCTTCTCTACACCTTAATTACCCCGGTATATTTCAGCGGGATGGCCGATGTTTCAGCGGGGCGAAGCCATTGGTGGTTGCTCTACGCATGGATTTTGTTTTGGGAGTGGATGCCTTTCGGAGTTCTGTGCTGGGCGCTTCGTCATAATGGGTGCCTTTGGTCGGAGATTGGGATCGATTGGAGTTTCTTCGTCCGTTATCGCATTACTTTTCTCGCTGGGCTTGCTGTATTTACGATTACTGCTGTCTTGGCTCCGCGATTTTTGTATCACGGTGATGTCCCACACGTTTCTCAGACTTATCCATTCCTGCCTGTGACGGGGCTGGAGCGAGTTTTCTTTCTTATGGCAACGGTGTCGGGAGGGATTTGCGAGGAGATATGTTATCGAGGATTGCCGTTGCGGATGTTCGCCAGCTCGACCACCCAAGCATGGTTGGTGCTTCCGATAGCGATGGTGGCGTTTGTGTTTATTCATGGGCGATTCGGAGCAAGCCGCGCCCTGTATTATTTGATATGTGGATTGTTAAATGGCGGAGTTTTTATTCTCCTTGGCAGACGACGCTTGGAATGGTTGATCACAGCGCATGTGTTATATGACAGTCTGTTTATTCTTGCGCCATGACCTTTTTCAGATTGATCCGCCTGATCTGAGGATAGGCTGCAAATCGCTTCACCCTCCTTGGCCGATTCAGCCTCAAAGTTTCTTCAATTCATCCTGCGCGAGTTGAATCAAGGGCCGGATCGTCGCCGCATCGAACCGGAAGGGACAGCCGGCGGCGGAAAACAGTTCCGGCAGCGGCCGGGAACCGCCCAGCGCGAGTGATTTTTTGTAATCGGCCAGCGCCTTCACCTTGTCCCGTTTTGAATTCGCCCAGACCTGCAACGCCCCGAGCTGGGCAATGCCATACTCGACATAGTAAAACGGGTGCAGAAAGATGTGCAACTGCCGGTGCCACAAATGCGCCCGCGCGTCTTCATGCCCGGTCCAATCCACGTCGCCGCCGAAGCGGTCCATCAATTCCAGCCAGGCGGCGGCGCGTTCGGCGCGGCCATGCCCGGGATGGGTGTAAACCCAGTGCTGAAACGCGTCCACCGTCGCCATCCACGGAAAAAACCCGATGATGCCCTCGAGATGCGTCCGGCGGGCGCGGTTGGCCTCGGCGGCGGGATAAAATTCCCCCAGAAACTCGTTGCCGAGCAGCTCCATGCTCATGGAGGCCACCTCGCAAAATTCAATCGGCGCGCTGCGATACGCATATAAATCCTCGCCGTCGGCGGCCAGCGCGTGAAACGCGTGACCCGCCTCATGCAGAATCGTCTCCACGTCGCGCTGCAGACCGATGGCGTTCATGAAAATGAACGGCAGGCGCGACTCGGATAGCGTGGATTGATATCCCCCCGGAGCCTTGCCCTTGCGATTGTCGAGGTCCAGCAGGCGCAGGTCCCGCATCTGCCGGAAACCGCCCGCCAGCCCGCCATCCAGCCGGTCAAAAATTTTCTGCGTGCGCGAAACCATTTCCCCCACCTCGGCGAAAGGCTTCAGCGGCGGACGATTCTGCGGGTCCACCGCCAGGTCCCACGGCCGGAGGTGGCCCGGATGCAATTTTTCGAGGCCCATCTGGTGGCGGCGGGCGGCCTGGAGTTCGCGCACCACGGGCATGATTTCCCGGGCGACCGCGTCGTGAAACCGGGCGCAATCCTCGGGGGTGTAATCGAACCGGCCCAGCCGGCGGAAGGCGTAATCGCGGTAATTATTGAACCCGGCGTTCCGGGCCACGCGCTCGCGGAGTTCGATGAGCTGGTCAAAAATATCCTCGAATTTTTCCGCCTCCTGCAACCGCCGTTTGGCCACCAGTTCCCAGGCCTCCTGCCGCAACGCCCGGTCCGGCTCTTCCAGGTAACGGCCCATCTGGACCAGCGTCTTTTCCTCGCCCCGAAAATTCACGGTGAGCGCGCCGCTCAGCTTCTGATATTGTTGGCAGAGCTTGGCGTCCTCGGTTTCCAGCGCCACGTTTTCCGGCCGAAACAATTCCACGTGATTTTTCACGTCCCGGTCGAAAACCTGGAAGCGCGCCTTGGGCAATTGTTCGCGCTGCGGCTGGGCGACGTAGATTTTTTCGAGCGCGAACTGGCGCGGCTTGAGCTGCGGCTCAACGTTTTCGACAAAATGCAGGTAGGCTTTTTCCGCATCGGCGCTGTCCGTGTGGCAGGTCATCGCGATATAGCGGCGGGTGGCCTCCTCGTCCAACGCGGCGCTGAGTTCGCTCCAATCCAGCAGCCAGCGTTCAAGTTCGGCGGCGGTTTTGATTTGCGCGGCGCGCGTTTCCAACCGGTCAAACCACGGCGCAATCTGCGGCCAGTCACCGAGGTCAATGGTCGCGGGGACAAAGGATCGGGGCTGGTGGGCGGGCAATTTTCCAAACGGCAATAAATTCATGCGCCAAGAATAAATGAAGCCGGCGCCGGAGTCGAGGTCACGAGATTTAAACCTGCTGGAAATTCAGATTAAAAATGAGGGACTCCTCAGGTCATCTCCTCCATTTAGCCGACGGTTAGAACCTGGTTTTAAGTCCGCAGGCGCGCACCAGACACCAGCCGCGCAGGGATTCAAAAATCGCGAACAGGCCCGCCGCCACAAAAATCAGCCCCAACCACAACTGGTAGTCCACCACGATGATGCCCGCAATGAGGCACAGCGCGCCGATGACCCCACGCGCCAGACGGCCGTGGTGACTGATATTGGGCTGAAAGAAACGGCTCACGACGATTATTTTAGCATGTCTTGTGCCGAAAACAACCCCGCCGTTATTTATGATTTGCGATATGTGATTTACGCGATTGCCCGCAGTTTTGGGAAGGATTTGTATATCGCAAATTTGACCGATCGCTCGTTTATCAAGGGAAAATTCAGCGTTTACTGGCCAGGCCGGCAAGGTTGTTGCATACTGCTGACAGCCATGGATTTGCTGAATGAAAAATTCCTATGGGCATCCTGCATCTGGGGCGCCATTGCCAGCGGTTATCTGATTTATGGCTGGCGCCAGCGGGCCGCCATCCCTTTTGTCGGTGGGGCGGTGATGATGACCGCTTCCTGTTTCCTTCCGGCCCTGCCAATGTCGCTCATTTGCATTGCCGCCATGGTTCTGATTTACTGGCTGATGAAGCAAGGGTATTGATTCGTTGCGGCAAATGAAAACCGTCAAAACGTGTTGCGTTGTTCTTGCCCTCGCGCTGCTGGCGCCGGTTTCCTGCACCCCGAGGCCCAATGCCTCCGCCACGCGGAACGTCCAGCCGCAACCGGCCACAACGGAATTCAGCAACAACCGCCTGACACGGCAGATTCCCGCGTCGGATGCGCGCTTCCGCTACGACGGCCGGTTCGATTTTTCCGATTCGAATGCGCCGGTGGTCGTCTGGCAGGCCAGCCGGATCAGCCTCGATTTCGAGGGCAACACCCTTGGCTTGAAGTTCGATGACGTCAAAGGCCAGTGCTTTTTCAACGCCGAGGTGGACGGCTCGAACACGGTCGTGGATATTCAGGAAGAAAAACCGGTCACGCCCGAAACGCTGGCCGGCTTTGGCCCGGGTCGTCATCATCTGGTGCTATTCAAGCGCAGCGAAGCCGACGCCGGCACGGTGCGTTTTCGCGGGGTGACTTTGGCTGCCGGTGCTAAAGCCTGGGCACCGCCGGCGCCGGTTTACCAGTGTCGGATGGAATTTTTCGGCGATTCGATTACTGTCGGCGCCTGCAACGAGGACGGCGCTGCCGACCAGTGGGACAATCGTCGCACGCATAACGCTGCCCTCAGTTACGCCGCCCTGACGGCCGGCGCATTCTCGGCTGATTATCGCAATATCTCCGTCAGCGGCATGGGCATCGCCACCGGCTGGGTTGACAAAAAGGCCGGCGAGGTCTGGAACAAAACCTATCCTAACCCGTCATCGCCGCGCGCCGACCTGACCAATTGGACACCGCAAATCGTCTTCGTGAATTTTGGTGAAAACGATGATTCGTATCCGAAAGCCCATGGCCAACCGTTTCCCGCAGGCTTCACGGACGGTTACATTGCGCTGGTCCGCGCCATCCGCAGTGCGTGTCCGGATGCGCATATTGTACTCCTGCGCGGCGGCATGTTTGGCGGCGCACAGAGCGAGCCCTTGCGCCAGGCCTGGGAATCCGCCGTAACACAACTGGAAACCACCCACCCGGCCATCAGCCACTTCGTGTTTGCACACTGGACCCCCAACCATCCGCGCGTGGCCGATGATCGCGTCATGGCCGATGAATTGATTGCCTGGTTGAAGCAGCAGCCCTTCATGGAAGACTACCCTCAGGTCCCAGCGGGTTGAATTCATGGCCGGAATGGGCTGCGGCGTCCGGGCCGACCGGCAGGCCGCGCATTTACCACATTTTGCAAATGCCTACGGGTTCCAGACCGCGCGATAGAACTGGGCGTCGGACGACCTGGGGTTGGTGAGATCGAGCGTGCCGCCGGCTGGCGTGTTGGTGGAAACCGCCATCCAATTCGGCGCGGCCAGATTGGTGGACATTTGAATCACGTATGGCACCCCGGACAATCCCTGCAACTGGAAGACGAATTGGCCGGGCGGCGGTGGCGGCGAGGATGGCACGCCGAGCGACGGGGCGGTCGGCGTAAGACGGAGCACCGTGGCTGAGAAGGGTGGGAAGATGTAGCTGAAGTTCGCGCCGAGGACCGGGACATTTGTTTGCGCAACGTCCAGCGACCCGATACCGGTCCGCGCCGCGTTGTCCTGCGGGATGCCATAGGAGTAAACGGTCGCGTTCGAGAACGGCGCGTAACCGGCCAGACTGACGGCGGCATTGAGGCTGGCATAGGAGCTTTTATTGACCACCAACATGGTCAACGACCCGTTCGCGCGGCGCACCGCATAGGTACCGAGAAGCTGGTAATCGTTGGTCGCCGTCACCACGGTATCGCCGACGCGGGCGAAATACTGCATCAGCTTCATGCAGTAATAGCTCGGGTAGAAGTTGGAGTTGGGCGGCAAAGCATTGCCATTCACAATGCCCTCATCGGTGAGAACGGTGCCCGAACTGTTGGTGCGCCAACCGTACAAGGCATTATCTGAATCCGCAACCGTGCCCTGGCCGTTGCGCAGATCCCACCAGAGGAACGCGTTGAATTCCGTCTGCAGGATTTGCCCGATCATGTCGGCGTAAAATAGTCCGCCCACCAGGCTGATCCACTGTTTGTCCCCTGACGGGCCAAACTCGGTGCCGTTCAACTCCACGTTGGCGGCCACGGTGTTGCCGAGATAATCATTCAGCATTTGCCGCAGGTTGGCCGCACTGCCCGCCCACGTCTTGGTCCAAAGCAGATTATACGTATCGCCATCGCCAGGCGCGTAGTTGTGGGAAATCAGAAAATCCGGTGTCACATTGTTGCTGCGCATATACGTCAGCATCACCGGGGTCCAGCCATTGTGCGTCACGCCGGTGCGTGGGTTAACGACCGGATGATTGGTGTAATTGGCCGTGCCGTCCTCGGTGATGTCCGCCACCGCGCCGATTTTAATGGTCGGGTCCACTGCTTTCATCTGGTTGTAATAATCCTTGAATCGACTGGCGTAGGTCCAGGGGTCATGCGGCTGCCACGGCGCGTTGGTGTTGTTGTCCGTCTCCCAACCGCCGCCGACTTCATTGCCGATTTCCCAATACTTGAAGCCCGCGTGGTTGGTCACATTGCACATCCGCACCCCAAAAGCCGCCTCCGCCGGCGTGCTGCTGCCGTAATTGGCGATCATGTAAACCTGGGCGAGGGTGTTGGTGGCCACATGGATGAAATTGGTGGTAAAGGAACCCCAGGTTCGAGCGTTGGTGGCACCGTCCATCCAGGCTTCATTGGTCCAATGGTAGCCGTCACCCCAACTGCCACCCGGCCAGCGCAAGGCCTGGTTGTTAATGTTTGTCAGAATGGAGCTGGTGCCGGGCGTGTCCAGATAGCCGTCCCAAGCAGCGGTGTTGATGCCAAACACTCGAGAGTCCACCTTACGCACCAGGTTCGCGGCGTTGACGCTGACATGAACGATGGCGGGTGTGGGTGCAGCGATCAGCGTGATGCCGGCAATATAAAAGTTGGACTGCAGCGTGCTGTTATTCCAAATCTGAATGCCGGCCAGATTGGTTACATTGCCCACGCCGAGGGAAGCCAGGGAGAAAGTGAATTGTTGCCAGACATTGGTTGGGGCCTTCACTTGTATCTGGGTTCCCCAGGTTGAACCCGCTTCCGCCTGAACGCCAACCGTTTGTCCGCCTTTGGAACCACCGTTCAACCAGAGTGTCAAACTGGTGTAGAGGGTCGTATCCATCGGATCATGTGCCAGCGACCACGCCTGCCAACTGCTGCTGGCGGCGAACACCATGGAGTTGGTGCCGTTAAAGGTCGGATTATTGGTAGCATAATGCGGCACCCATCCCCAATCCTGCCAACCATTGTTCAGCATCTGGCTATAAACAAGCTGGTCATCGTTGGCCAAAGCCGGTGAGACCAAGGTGAGGCATGCCGTGCCAGCCAGAACCAACCAGCAGCGGAGCGTTAACTTCCTGAAGGCGCTCTCCAGTAAATTACGGGGTTCAATGCAGAAAAAGTGGTTGATGCCCAAATGGCGATGGCGATGCATAATATCAGGTTAATATAGCTCATTTGTCAGGAGTAAAAACCCAAAAGATATGCAAATGTCTCATCAAATCTTAACGAGGCTGCCAGGAACCGGCACAACCAACCGAGGCTTGAACGTTAAAAAACCGGAAGCCAGTCGCCTGACCTCCGGTTTTGAATTTTTGGCACAGGAACGCGCGCCAGCAGGTCCGCCCGACCTTGTTTACCGCCCCTTCGGCAATGCGCTGTTGCCGGCATAAACCGCATTCTTGCCGAGCAATTGTTCGATGCGCAGGAGCTGGTTGTATTTGGCCGTGCGATCGGTGCGGCTGAGCGAACCGGTCTTGATCTGGCCGCAATTCGTCGCCACGGCGATGTCCGCGATGGTCGCGTCCTCGGTTTCGCCGGACCGGTGCGAGAGTACGGCGCTGTAACCGTTGAACTGCGCGAGCTGGACGGCGTCGAGCGTCTCGGTGAGCGAACCGATCTGGTTCACCTTCACGAGAATCGAATTCGCCGTGCCGGTATCAATGCCCTTCTGGAGGAACTTCACGTTCGTGACGAACAAATCGTCGCCGACGAGCTGCACCTGGTCACCGATTTTGTCCGTGAGTTTTTTCCACGTGGCCCAATCGCTCTCGCCGCAGCCGTCTTCGATGGAAACAATCGGATATTTATTGACGAGCTTGGCGTAAAAACTCACCAGGTCATCGCCGGTGATGGTTTCGCCGGTGCTTTTCTTGAAGGTGTACTTCGCGTTGCCGTCGTAAAATTCCGAAGCCGCGGGATCGAGGGTCAAATAAATGTCCTTGCCCGGCTTGTAGCCCGCGTCCTTGATGGCTTGAATAATGGTTTCGAGCGCTTCCTCGACGCTGCCGAGTTTCGGCGCGAAACCGCCTTCATCGCCAACGGCGGTGCTGCAACCTTTTTTCTTCAACACGGCTTTGAGCGCGTGGAACGTCTCGGTGATGGCCCGCAGACCTTCGCTGAACGTCGGCAGGCCGAGCGGCATGATCATGAATTCCTGGAAATCAATCGGCGCATCCGAATGCGCGCCGCCGTTGATGACGTTGGCCATCGGGACCGGCAGGACCTTCGCGTTCGGTCCGCCCAGATATTTGAACAACGGCTGGTGGAGCGAGGCGGCGGCGGCCTTCGCATTGGCCAGGGAAACCGCGAGGATGGCGTTTGCGCCCAGCTTCGACTTCGTTTCCGTGCCGTCGAGCTTGAGCATCGTGGCGTCCACGGTCAGCTGATCGAGCGGGTCGAGGCCGATGAGTTTGGGACCGATGACGTCGGTGACATTTTTGACGGCCTTTTGCACGCCCTTGCCGAGAAAACGCTTCTTGTCGCCGTCGCGGAGTTCAATGGCTTCGTGCTCGCCGGTGCTGGCGCCGGAAGGCACCGCCGCGCGCCCGAACGCGCCGCAGCACAGCGTCACATCAACTTCCACCGTGGGGTTACCGCGCGAATCGAGGATTTCGCGCGCCTGGATATCAACAATCTTGCTCATATTTTATTTTTGAATTTTCAAACCGAAATTCCTTGGCCGCATCATAAAAGCTGCGCGCGGGGAGTCAAGAAAGTGTTGCCGGTTTGACGGAGAAGGAATGGAAATGGACCGGATTAAAACCAGACCGTGAAGCCCGCTTGGATCCTGCCTGGCCAGACATCCGAGCTCAGTCGAACCAGGCCAGTTTGGCCTTGTTGGTATAGTAAAGCAGTCCCAGCAAACGCATCTCCACGGTGATGCCGTATAGACTGAGAAAGGTGCTGAGGATGGTAGGCACGACGGGGACGCCGGTCCATTCCAGCAACCTCTGGATGCCATGCACCAGGGCAATCACCACGAGGAAAATTCCACAGATGGTCAGATATGGCAGCGGCACCTTGCCAATGCTGGAAAAGATGGTGAGCGGATTGAACCCCAAAATGGTATCGGCCATGGCCACGGTCAGGATGGCCATGGGCAGGCAGAACAACCCCAAAAAGATCAACGGCACGCCGGCGAGCGGCGAGACGAATAACATGGCCGCGATGCCGGGACCGAGACAGAGAAACCAAATGCAGGTGAATTGGAAAAAGGGAACCACCAGGTCGTCCCAAAAACCCGAGATTTCCGGCCAATCAGGCATGGCCTTGTCCCCCCGCGCCGAGGATTGGATGACGCCCTGCATGAGGGCAAACAAATAGCCGACACTCATGACAAGACAGAGGAAAAAGGCGAACCAGAGTGACGCGCTGAGAAGTCCCAGGAATTTTATCGCGGTAAGTAAAACCCAGCGTGCGCCCGCCAGAAAAGCAAAGACCACGGTGCCACACACCAGAATCATCGAACCATCTTTCTTGAGGGGATAGGAAAACGCCTCGCGCCAAAGGGCAAAGAAATTGGTGGGGGCGGGCGTCGTGAGACGCTTGTATTCGGCCACGCTGACACAACTGCCGCCGCAGCTGGTGCAGGCCCGGAAAAATTCACCGCCCACCCGGGTGGTGCTCACACAAGCCGAGCAGAATGCCGTTCCGCACTTGAGGCAGCACCATTTGGCCACGGCCTGCGGATGCTGGTGGCAGACTTCGACATTGCCGGCCAACGGAACGGCGAGGGGCCTGGCCACTGGCGGCGCTCCGGCGGCTGCCGGCGGCGTTTCCCCCCCGGGGTCAGCCTCACAAACCAGGGGCACGGTTCCCAGACTCAGGACCTCGCCGGGGTGCAGCACGGCTTGATGAATGGGTTGACCGTTGATAAACGTGCCGTTGGTGGAATTGAGATCCCACACGGTGATGACGCCGTCTTTCAGCTCGATCTGGCAATGATGGCTGGAAATGGAATCGTCGCTGACTTGAAAATCATTGTCCTCGACCCGGCCCAGCCGGTTCAATCCCGGTTTGAGCAGGATTTCCTGCAAGCCGGGCGGACTTCCTTCCATGCGCAGTCGCACCATAAATTCAATGGGTTGAACCTGTCCGATCGCTGGCCTTCGATTTCAAAACAGGTGTAACGGGCCGGACGGTCGCGGTCAATTCTTTTGACAATGGCCGGCACCCGGGTTAGAGGGTCTCATCGTGAACGCCATGCTGGTCAATTACGAAGGCTTCGCCTTCCGGGATGGCGAGGAAGATCAGGCGCTTTCCGGCCGCCTGTGGTTTACGTTGAGCGATCTCCAGTTCGAACACGCCGCCGGCAAACTCGAACTGCCGTTGTCCGGCCTGAGCCTCGATGAAAACTCCGGCGGCAACCTGGTTTTTCACGATGCCGAATCCGGCTGGTGGGTGGAATCCGCCGACCGGCGGCTGTTGCAGGACATTTTTCTCCTGCGCCAGACGCGCCTCCGCACCCAGGCGCGCGAAGTGCGCGAGCGGCAGGAAAGCAACCGCAGCCTCAAATATGCGCTGATTTTTTTGATCGGGTTTGCGGTGGTTTTTACCGCGGGCTGGCTGCTGGTGAAGGGAGCCACCCACGTTCTGGTCGATCATGCCCCGATCGCCTGGGAGGAGCAACTGACGGACAAGGTCGTGGCCGAACACCCCAGAATATTTATCGTCGATACGAATGACGAGCGCACGGCCATGGTGACCCAGTTGGTGGCCCGCATCGCCGCCGCCCTCCCACCGTCCGAGCAGCGTTATCAATTTCGGGCCGTCCTCATTGACCGGCGGGAACCCAATGCCTTTGCCCTGCCGGGCGGCAGGATTTTCGTCTTCACCGGTTTGCTGGACCGCGTGCAGCGGCCGGAAGAACTCGCGGGCGTGCTCGCGCACGAGATGGCCCATGTCACGCACCGCCACGGCCTGCGAAAACTCATCGCCGGCAGCGGACCTTATTATGTGCTCCGGCTGTTCATCAGCGACCAGCAGGAGGTGCTTTCCACCCTCAGCGCCGGTTCCCAAATGCTGGCCAACCAGTATTATTCTCGCGATGTGGAGCGCGAGGCGGACACGATCGGGTGGCATTACCTGGTGGCCGCCAACATTGATCCGCGCGGGCTCGTCGATTTTTTCCAGTTGATAACGGAGGGTGAAAATGCCGCCTCCATTCCCCAGATGTTTCGCAGCCATCCCGCCACCAGCGAACGCATTGCCTCGTTGAACCACCTCTGGGAAAAAAGCGAGCGCAAGACCGGCTTCGTGGACTTGGCGTCGGAATTCAACAAACCTTGATTCAGGAATCTTCGATGGCAGGCTTCCACCGGCCGGAGTTCACGGTCCCAGAACCACGCGATAAAACCGGCTGGGAAATGTGGCGCTGTTCGGGTCGGTGAAATCGTAAAACATCGTGCTGTTGGTTTGGAGCGGCACCCAGGCGCTGAAGTTGGTGGAGCCCTGGATGATGTACCTTTGGCCGCTCGTGCCGGTGACGCGGAACCGAAACATCTGGTTGGTCTGCCACGCGCTCCGCGTCAGCTTCAGGCTCGCCGCCGGATAATAATTTGACTGTGCGTTCCAGTGCGCGATGAATTGCGCGGGCTTGTCGCCGGCGAAATAGAAAGCCCCGCCGATATAGACGTCGTTATTGGAAGCCACGGCGCAATAGCCGATGGCCGAAGTGGAACTGGCCGTGCCGCTGCCCATCGCCGACCAGCTTGAACCGTTCCATACGGCGACGTTGCTGGCCAGGATGCCGCCCGCGTTCGTGAAATTGCCGGTCACGTAAACGTTGTTGCCGGAGACGGCAATGGCATTGACGGCGGCGGCGCTGCTGGTGCCGATGAGGCCGGCACCGAGCGCAGACCAGCTTGTGCCGTTCCACATGGCGATGCGATTGGCCGTAACGCCGCCGGCGTTGGTGAAAGTTCCGCCGACGTAAAGCTGCCCGTTGGCATAGGCGAGCGCATTGACTTTGCCGAGGGCGATCCCGGAGCCGAGCGCGTGCAATGAACTGTCGCCGTAATCGTAATAAGCAATGTTGGTGGCGGCTGCGCTGGCGACGGAATAAAACTGTCCGCCCACATAAACCCGATTGCCGCCGTCATAAGCCAGGGCGTTGACGATGGCGTTGGTGCCGTCAACGCCGAAACTATACCAAGTGTTATAACCTCGCACAGCCAGGCCTTTGGAGGGATATATATAGGGAGCGAGGAGGACAATGTTGGTGAACGAACCGCCGGCCCAGAGGTAGCCATAGTTATCCACCGCCAGGGCGTTGACGATGTAATCGAACCCATAGTCGAGCGGATACCAATTATTACCATCCCATTCGGCAATGCCGCCGACGCCGGTATAGGCGCCCGCGTTGGTGAAATTTCCGCCCGCGTAAACATATGTGCCGTCGGTGGCGATGGCATAGACACGGGCGGAACTGCCGAACCAGCCGGAAACTCCGCCGCCCAGGGGATTCCAATTGGCACCGTCGTAGCCCGCGATGCAATCGGCGTTGGTTCTTCCCGCCGTGCTGAACAGTCCGCCGGCGTACAGCCCGCCGGCAATCGAGCCGGACGCGGGGACGATGCAAAGGCTTTGCACAAAATTTAACGAAGGCGACATGCCTTTGCTGGCCTCGCCGCCGAGGCTCCACCAATTCGTGCCGTCCCAGCGCGCGACGTTGGCCGCGCCGACATTATCACCCGCGCGGTCAAAACCGCCGGCGACAAACAATTGATTGGACCACCAGAGCAACCTGTTGGCCTGCCCCAATCCGTTTTGGAAATAGTGCAGTCCGCCACCGACCTGCTTCCAAATCGTGCCATCGAACATGACCATGTTCGTCCCGGGGATGCCGCCGATTTGCGTGAAGATGCCGCCGACATAGAGATTCGTGCCATCGGTGGTCATATCATAAACCCCCCGGTTGGCGCCGCCGCCCGGAACGGCCGACCACACGCTGCCGTCCCAGCGCGCGAAGTTGGTGAAATGCAGCGAGGTGTTGGTAAAGGTGCCGCCCGCGTAGAGGTAGCCCCCGTAAGATTGCAGCGCGCTGACGATCCCGTTGAACGGATTGCCCATCGCGTGCCACGCGCTGCCGTCCCAATAGGCGATGTTGGTCATGGCCGAGGTTCCCGAATAGGAAAAAGTCCCGCCGGCATACATATTGTTTCCCTGAAACTCGAGGCAATCCACGTAGCCGACGATGTTGTAACCGCTGCCGCCCAGCCCCGGCCCCAAGGCAAACCAGTTCGTGCCGTTCCAGCCAATGATGTTCGTGGAATTGACGCCGGTCGCTCCGGAAAAGGCGCCGCCAAAATAGAGGTTGCCGCCGTGGCGTTTGACGGTCTCCGTCGCCCCTAAAATCCCGATGCCGGACCAATTCGCGCCGTCCCAGCGCGCCGTGTCAATCGCCGCCGGGTCATCGGCGTTGGTGAAGATGCCGCCAACGTAGAGATAATTGCTGTCCGCCACCGCACAAATGCCCACCGCGCCGCTGCCCAACAAACCGCCGTTGAGCTGGAACCAGTTGGTCCCGTCAAACCCGGCCACGTAATTCGCCTTGGTGTTGCCTGCCGCCGTGAGGTAGCCAGTCACATAGACCTTGTTGCTGATGACGGCAATCCCATACGCAAGGTTGTTCACGCCCGGCGGCCCAAACTGATTGTCCCAATGTTCGTCGCCGGGAACCGACCCGAACAGTGAAAGCGAGGCAAGCAACGAGACGATCACGACAGTCCAGCATCGCGACAATTTGGAATATTGAAGCCAATTTTTCATAAGATTCCTTCCGATTCCTGTATTTGAAATCTTTACTTTCTGATGGTGACTTTAACTTAGCAGCCTTTCTGCAGGGGGACAACAAAAACTCTGTTTGCTGGCGGAACGCCTCGGCACGTTACAATTTCGGTTCCAAAATATACTTCCCTGCCAGTCCGAGGCGGAATAAGGTTTGATTCCGATGGACCCGACCCAGCCCATACAACCGTTGTTGACCCGCCGGGAAATCAACGTGGTCGAGCCGCTCAGCCTGGCTTTCGACCGGATGAAGCTCATGCTGTTCCAGCCGTTCGACCTCGGCCGATGGTTCATCATCGGCTTCTGCGCGTGGCTCGCCCAACTCGGTGAAACCGGATCCGGTTTTGGCGGAAATTCCAATTGGGGCAATCATTCGGGAGCGTCCGGAGCGAATATTCGTCACAACCTCGACCAAGCCAGGGATTATCTGTTGAACAATCTGGACTGGCTTGTTCCACTGGCTGCTTTCCTGGTGGTGCTGGTTCTGGGACTGGGATTGCTCTTATTATGGCTCAACAGCCGGGGCAAGTTCATGTTCCTGCACTGCGTGGCGCTGAACCGGGCGGAGGCGACCGTGCCGTGGAACCAGTTTGGGCCCGAAGCCAACAGCCTGTTTTGGTTCCGCCTCGGGCTGGGATTGATCGGGATGATCCTCGCTCTGCCGTTGCTGGGGATCATCGCCGTCATGGTTTTGAAAATGATTTACCGCGGCGAACCGGATGTGGGCAGCATCGTGACGGCCATCGGACTTGCGCTGGGTTTCTTCCTGGTGGCGATTGTTTTCGCGATCCTCAAAAAATTTATGGTGGATTTCGTCGTACCCATCATGTTTCTGCGCCGGGGCCGGTGCTGGGCGGCCTGGCAGGAATTTTATCGCCTGGTTTCAAACCACTTCTGGCAGTTCGTGCTGTACCTCCTGTTTCAAATCGTCCTGACGATGGCGATTGGCATGCTGGTCCTGATGGCCGTGCTGGTGACCTGTTGCTGCGCCGGATGTTTGATGCTGCTGCCGTTTTTGGGCACCGTGCTGCTGCTGCCGGTGCTGGTGTTCAAGCGGGCTTACTCGCTTTATTTCCTGGCGCAATTCGGCCCGGAATTTGACGCGTTTCCGCCCTCATCCCCTGCTCCACCCGTGCCGGGTTTGCCGCCGATGCCCGCCAAGTAATCCGGCTTTGCGGCGCCCGCTGAAAACCGGGCTTCAATTGAAACGGCTGTGGGGACGCTCGCTGGCCCGCTCGTCCTCCAGCTTCTTCCGCACCAGCATCAGCGTGGCCCGCGTCAGCTCGCGCATTTCCTCGCCCTGCGTCACAACTTCCTTCTCCAGCTCGGCGATGCGCTTCTCGTAGGCTCGGATCCGTTCTTGCAACGGCAGTTGGAGGGAGGCCAGTCGCGACTCCAGATCCGCGAGGGCGAGTTGCGCCTTCTGCTGGGTTTCGAGCAGGCTGTTGCGCTGCGTGTACAAGCCCTGCACCAGGCTTTGTTTCGCAAATTCAGTCAGCTCGGGCATGATCTTCTCCCGGAGGATCTCGCCCTGCTTGCCGGCCATTGCCTCTGCAGCCATCGCGCGCTGCTTCCATTCCTCCACCGATGCCGGCTCCACAACGCCCTGGGTTGCCGGCAGTGTGGAGATCATCGCCGGCACTCCGGCGGCAACCGGACCGCGGCGCCAAAACAACAGGACCAGACTGCCGAGCAGGGCGATGATGACAACCAGCGAACCGGCCATCCACCAGGTCGTGTGGTCCGGGCCTGGCGCGATCGGCATGGCCGGTTGCGAAGCCCCCGGCGTCACAGGCGGCAACACCGGCGCAGCCGGTTGCGCCGTATGCGCGGCTTCCACCGCCGGTTGGGGTTTTGCGTCGAGCTGGATGTCGTCAACATAGAACACATTGGAGACGCCCGGACAAAGCTGGAGTTCAAAACCTTGAAAGTTTGTCTTGTTCGCTGCGGAAAGCGCCGCGAGGGGCACGGCCAGACGCTTCCACTGGTGCGGAGGCAGGACCGGCAGGACGTAACCCTCCTGTACCTGACCACCCACGACGGAACGAATCATCAAGCTTTGACCGCCTTCCTCGCCGCCGTGGGCCCAAAAGCTCAAGCTGCTGTAATCGGTGGTGTCAATCGGGGCGGGACTGCGCAGATACAGCCCCTTGAAAGGACTTGCGGTGACACTGATGGAAAAACCGCCCGAATGCACGGGAGAGGTATTGATCAGATCATGCGGCGCGAAACTCCAGTCCTGGAAGCCATTCACCAGACTGTCTTCATAAATCAACAGGTTGTTGGTTTGGGATCGAACCTCGGACGCCGAGGCCATGGCCAGCATGACGGCGGTCGTCATCCGGAAAAAATGTTTGAAATATCGCACGCGCCCATCTTGGTAAATTCATCCAGGCCGTGCAACCCCGGGTTATTCACACTGGTTCGATCGGGCCAGCAGGCGGACGCGATTTTCCATTGCCAATGGCCGCCCGGCAAAATATGTGTTTGGCAGCAATTGAACTTGCCCACCCTATCATGACAAAAACATCCAACGGTTTCGGCCGTATTTTTTACTGCCAACGAAGATCCCGGCCGCCACGGAAGTCAATGCGAACGCATTTCCAGGTGGTCGTTGGCGCGGTCCTGTTTTCTTTGTCCTTGGCCGGCGCCGGCGCCCAGCCGGCGACAAACGCGGACAACCCGGCTCCCAGGAGCTACAAGGCCGACTGGCGATGGGTAAAGGGCGCGGTTTTTGTGCCGACAAAATATGTGAACGAAGCCCAGCAATGGGACGAATATGATCCGGTCATCAATGATCGCGAACTTCATTATGCGTCCGTTTACGGATTTAATTGCGTCCGGGTTTATCTGCATTACTACATTTATCTGAAAAAGAAGGATGCCTTGCTAAAGAACCTCGAGGACTTTCTGAAGCGGGCCGATAAATATGGCATCAAGACGGAATTTGTCTTTTTTGATGACTGCTGGAATCAGCCGGAGGCGGCGATGCTCTCAACGGATTACAAGTATCCCCCGCCCATTTTTGGCGTGCACAACAGCCGGTGGCTCGTTTCTCCGGGTGAAGAGGTGCGAAAACATTACGCTGAACACAAGGAACGCCTGAAGGCTTACGTCCAGGAAATCGTCAACGCTCACAAGGATGACAAGCGAATTGCATTTTGGGAGACCTATAACGAGCCCAACAAATCGCCGGAAACCAGACAGCTGTTGAAAGATGCCCTGGTTTGGATTCATGAAACCGGCACGACGATCCCGGTGACGGCGACCGGCCGCGAGTTTGCCGGCGAACCGTATTCCGATTTCAAATCGTGGCATGAATATGGCAGCTACAGCTTCACCGGCACCCCGGATTCGCTGAACACCGAATGCATGAATCGCGCCGGCCAAACGGTTCCCGGCATTGTCGAGCATTTCAGGGACAAGACCGGCTTCATTGTCTGGGAATTCGGCGTCGGGCGGGACAACTGCCGTTTCTCCTGGGATGAAAACCGCGACCATCCGCGTCAGGACGAAACTCCGAAACCATTCCACGGCGTGGTTTACCCTGACGGCCATCCCTGGTCGGTGGAGGACGTTAAAGCCTTGCTCGGCGTTGAAGGCTTCGCGAACGCACCGCTGTTTGCCGTGGAATATTTCAAGGACGCACATTTTGCCACCCTGGCCAAACAGTCTGTGACCCCCATGATTGACTTCGATCTGGGCACGGAACGCGGCACTGGATCGCCCGACGCGTCAGCCGGGGTTCCGGAACAGAATTTCTCCGTGCGCTGGACCGGAACCATTTTGCCGCCGACCAATGGCAGCTACACTTTTTACGTTGATGGCGACGACGAGGTGAAGTTGTACGTGAATTCCAAGCTGGTGGTGAGCAAGAAAATACCGCGCCGCGCAGAAACATCCAAAAAAATCAAGCTGGCCGGCGGCCAACCCGCCGAGGTCAAGATTGAATACGTCCATGCCACCGGCGAGCCTAGCCTGCATGTGTCCTGGTCCGGCCCGGGCTTTGATAAAACCGTCCTGACCCCGGTCAAAGCTGCGCCCACGCCTTGATTTAGATCCCTGGCCCACGCCGGATTCTGGTTGCGGGCCTAAAGCGGATGGCATAACAATTTTCCCCGGCAATGGAGTTTGCCCTCCCCGCATGGGAAAACCGCCTGACTGTATCAGCGCTGATGACTCCTACGAGTGAACCAACATTCGCAGGAGTTTTATGATCGCATATCTTTGGGTGGCAATCGGCGGCGCGCTCGGCAGCGTGGGCCGCTTCTGGCTGAACGGCCTCGTCTCATCGACGCGCTTCGGCGAAACGTTCCCGTGGGGCACCCTCGCCATCAATGTCACCGGGTCGTTTGTCATCGGCGTGGTCGGTGCGCTGGCCAATCCGGAAGGCCGGATGGATTCGTCGTCACGCGCCTTCGTCACGCAATTTTTAATGATTGGCGTCTGCGGCGGTTACACCACGTTTTCCTCGTTCAGCTTGCAAACCTTGAACCTCCTGCGCGACCGCGAATGGCTTTATGCCGGCGGCAATGTGATTTTGTCCGTCCTGCTCTGCATGATTGCTGTCTGGCTCGGCTGGCTGCTGGGTTCGATGGTCAACTCCGTGAAAGGAAACTGATATGCAAATCCCGAATGACGCCGTCCTGCTGCGAATCTTTCTTGGCGAAAGCGACCGCTGGGAACACAAACCGCTCTACGAGGCCATCGTGCTCAAGGCGCGCGAACTGCATCTCGCCGGCGCCACCGTGTTGCGCGGGCCGATGGGCTTCGGCAAGACCAGCCATCTGCATACCGCCAAAATCCTCCGGCTGTCCATGGACCTCCCGCTGATCATCGAAATCGTGGACAGCGAGGAAAAAATCAACGCCTTCCTGCCGGTCCTCGACGGCATGATGGGCGGCGGGCTCGTCACGCTGGAAAAGGTAAAGGTGCTCCATTATCGCGCCGGGCCGGAACCCGCCGTGTGAAATGGTTTCGGAGGGACTCCGTAGCGGCTTCTCGGCAGAGAGCCGCACCATTCAATTTGCCGGAGAAATGCGGCGCTCTGCCGAGGCGCCGCTACGTCGGTTTTGCTTCGTTACTTTGTGCCTTTGTTGTTCAATTGACTTGTGAACGATTCCGTCGAAAAAAAAACAAGGACACACTGGCTCAACCGCACCGTGCTCGGCATCGGGCTGGCGTCGCTGCTCAGCGATTGGTCGCACGAAATCGCCACCACCGTTCTGCCCGCATATCTCGCTTCCATGGGCGCAGCCGCCGCCTGGCTGGGCGTGATTGAAGGCGTCGCCGACGGCTTGTCCAGCTTCGCCAAGATGGCGTCCGGCTTTTATACAGACAAACTGCAACGCCGCAAACCCATCGCTGTCGTTGGCTATCTCGTCACTGCACTCGGCACGGCGTCATTTGGACTGGCCACTGCCGCGTGGCACATCCTGATTTCACGGTCGCTTGCGTGGCTCGGACGCGGCGTACGCACGCCCGTGCGCAAGGCGTTGCTCGCCGCCGCCGTCACCAAGGAAACTTACGGTCGCGCCTTCGGCTTCGAACGGATGATGGACACGGTCGGCGCAATTGTCGGGCCAGCTTCGGCCTTTGTGTTGCTCGCCGTGCTGCACCACAATTATCGCCACGTTTTCCTGCTGACGCTCATTCCCGGCGTTTGCGCCGCCGGAG
Organism: Verrucomicrobiia bacterium; assembly: GCA_049280815.1. Classification (GTDB taxonomy): domain Bacteria; phylum Verrucomicrobiota; class Verrucomicrobiia; order Limisphaerales; family UBA11358; genus UBA11358. Next base: position 39,821 of record JBAPQW010000054.1, read on the forward strand.
TCATCGCGTTTCTGGTCCGGGAAAAAGTGCGCAAACCCGTGAAGTACGTCTCGTTTGGCGAACGGCTGCGCTCGCTGCCACGGCCTTACCGGAAATTTCTCATCGCCGTTGCTATTTTCGGCGCGGGCGACTTCGCGCCCTCGTTGTTGATCCTGCTGGCCACGCAAAAGCTCGCGCCAGCGCTGGGTGCGCCCATGGCCGCCAGCATCGCGGTCGGGTTTTACGTGTTGCGGAATGTTTATTATGCCGGTTTTGCCTACGTGGCGGGCTGGCTTGCGGACCGATTCAAGAAACAGTACGTGCTCGCAGCCGGCTACGCCCTGGCGGCGGTGATGGCAATGTTGATTGCAGCCGCACCGATGACGATTGTGATGCTCGGCATCATTTTCGTTCTCAGCGGCATGTATGTGGCAATTGAAGAAACCTTGGAAGACTCGTTCTGCGCGGAACTGGTGGGCGAGGAACAGCACGGCATGGCGTTCGGCGTGCTGGCCACCGTCAACGGCATCGGCGATTTCCTGTCGAGCATCATCGTTGGCTTATTGTGGACAGCCATGGGCACGAGTGTGGCATTCGGCTACAGCGCCGTCTTGTTTTCCCTCGGCGCGTTGCTCGTTTTGCGGACACGGCCATCAACCACAGTTCAGCTCAGATGAACACGGATGCGTAGATCGCGTCACTCCGTGCACGCCGGTTTTCACCGTAGCAGCCGAAGTGAGTCGGCTCTAACTTCCGCCGGATGAGAATGAGCAGACTCACGTCCGCTGCTACATCAATAAATGCTGATTGAAAAGTTTCCATCCCTGCCCTCTCCCCGCAAAATGGGGAGGGGGTTAATTTTTGGTAGGGACATCGCGCTGCGATGTCACCGCCCGCGTCGGAGCGGGCGGAATGAACCACGTGTGTCGCACGAATCACGCCCCACGTTGCGCCGCTCTACGCGGCGCGGACGGTGCAGCGCGCCTTCCCTGCCTGTAGTATCGACGCTGCCCGCCCTACCAACCCGATAAAAAAGCGGCCCCCGTTGCCGAAGGCCGCTCGCGTGAGCTGAATTAAAATATCTGGCCGGTGTTGGTCAGAGTTTCAGGCCGGGACGGACTTTGGCCAGGATTTTGGCGCTGAGGCTCTTGACCTGGCGAAGGTCATCGAGCGAGGCGAAAGGACGTTGCTTGACAATGGCTTCGGCCAGTTTGGCGGAAAGGCCCTTTACGGCGGCCAATTCCTCAATCCGCGCCGTATTGACGGAAACGCACTTTACAGAAGCATTCGCCCGCGCCTTGGCTGGCGAGACGCGCTTCCTGGCAGCGTGCGCGACCGCTTTTTCCACGACCGGGACGGAAATGAAGGGCATCGCGAAGTTGGTGAAATCGCGGGTCACGAAACCGGTGGCGGTCCATTCGCGGAGCATGAGCACGATTTGCCAGTTGCCCGCCGGCGGCGGGGTGAACGCGAGGTCAATCGGCTGCAACACCAGTTCGTTCCCACCGTTGACCGAGCCGATTTCCACGCCCGCCAGATGGTGACCTTGAAAGCGTCCGCCCGCGAAGGGCGCCGGCAACGTCCAAAGTTCCAACGACAAGGTGCCACTGCAGTTGCCTGCTGGACGCGGATTCTCAACGCGCCCGACCGAGATTTGGACGCGCTCGCCATCCTGCCGGTAGCCGATGGTTCCGCTCATCCGGGGCTGAATGAATTGCTGGGTGCGCGGATAAACGGCGAGATCGTGAATGTGGCTGAACTGGCCGGCGCGACCGGACGCGAGCACCAGGACCATGACGTGTTCGCCGGTGCCGGCTGGCGGCCAGGCGCTGGCGGTGACGTCGAAGTGTTCGATTTCGTCGGCGATTTCCGACATCGGGGGCAGCGAGACTTCGGCGACCATGTGGCCGGCGAGATCGCCAGCGGAAGCGGGTGCAGCGGGGCAGGCCCAGAGTTGCAGCGCCCAGGCGCGCTCATGAGCGGCTGGATTCAGGACGGTAAACCGCGCCTGAAGATGCACGGTGTCACCGTCGAGGCGGTAACCATGCGGCTCGGAGAGCCGGGCCAGTTGAGCGGCCGGTGTTTGAACGGACGTGTTTTCAGGAGACAATGATTTCATTTGTTTGGCTGTTCTTACCTTGTTTTAGTTGCGTTAAAATTCACCGGCCGAAAATTCGAACAAATTCGAGCAAGATGATTTAATTTTTCGTTCTCCCGTGTTGGCAACTTGCGTGCCACCAATTGAATACCGTGATGCGGGCGCCTATCGAGGCGGGTGCGATTTGTATAATTTTGCTCACCGCCCAGAAATTGGGCAATGGTTCGTTTGTTTCGGTAGGGCGCGTCACTCCGTACGCGCCATATTGGTGAAGATGAACCTCTTTGTGACTTCGTCCCTTTGTGATCCACTGCACGCCCCTTGGGAAGGACCGAAGCGTAACGTGCTAAGCGAGCCGGCAGGGATTATTGGGATTTGTCCTGGGGATGGTAGGGACCATAAAGCAGGCCATGGTCCTTGGGCGTCAGCAGCATTGTGTTGGCCATGTAAGAAACGTTATGAGCTTCATCGGTGGAGGTTTTAACAGCCTGATCCACCGCCGCCACGATCAAATCGGCAATGATATTTCCACCACCCCCGGAGCCTTGTTGGGCGGTGGCCATGCCGTCCCAAAGCACCAGGCCAGTTTGGGTGTCCACGAGCTTGGCTTGGACGCTGACAATGGTATCACTGCTGATCACGTGGTACTTCGTCCCGTATTGCTTGAGCGTGACGAACAGGACCGCATCTGCACCGAAGATTTCGCGGATTTTGTTCAACGGGGCCTGGTGCATTTCGCCGGCGGTGGGCAGGCCGTTTTCCTTCATGAACTGGTCCACCAACACGACCGGAAACACGTAATACCCCATCTCCGCCAGCGGCTGGGTCACCGTGGAAAGATAACCATAGGTGCCTTCCACTGCCGTGCTCTCGTTGAGCGGTGGCAGCACGAGTATCGAACGCGGCGGATGCGCCCGAAAGTTGGCGTAATCGTACGGCTTGGTCGCACATCCGGCGACCATCACTGCCAGGGCCAGGGCACACCATCCCGGGATGATGAGGCGCGTTTTCATTTTCTCACCACGTTGGTCATCATGCGGTCCATGAACACAGTGGCTTCGGGGAACTGGACCTTTTCCTTTTCAAATTCCTGCCGGGCGAGGTCCGGTTTGCCCACCTGGTAGTCGAGGTAGCCCAGGTACGCGTGAAATCCCGGCGGCACGGGTTTGTTGGCAGCGGCGGCCTTTTGCAAATCCTCTTCCATCTTCAATACCTGCGCTTCCGGCGGCAGCTTGCCGGGGCTCGCATAGGTAACATAGACCAGTTCTTCGTAATGGCCCCAATAGTAAAGGCTGGGGGACTGGCATCCCGCGAGCAGCATCGGGATGGCCAGCAGCCACAGCCACAGCCACCGTTTTACTTGGGGAAAATTCATTGTTTGTCCGGCTTCCATTTACCCTGCTCCACGCCTTCCACCAGCCGGTTAACCGCTTCCCGTATGGCGAGATCCAGCACCTTGCCGTTCAAGGTGGAGTCGTAGCCGGCTGTTCCGCCAAATCCAACCACCTCGCGATTGCTGAGCACATATTGACCGGCCCCCTGGGTCGAATAAACCACCTCCGACGTCAGCACGTTCACGATGTTCAAATTCACCTTGGAATAGGCCACCTGCTGTTTGCCGCTGCCGAGGATGCCAAATAATTCCCGGTCGCCCACTTCCTTGCGGCCGAATTCGGTGACTTCACCGGTGATGATGTAATTGGCCCCCTTGAGCTTGAGTTGCTGGCCATTGATGGAGGCTTCATTCGTCATCGCCTGCATATTGTCACGATCCACCACAATGAAACGCCCGGTTTGTTGCAGGTCGGTGATGAGGAGTGTCTTGGCCTGTCCGCCCAGCCGATCCACATTGTCCGAAAACAGACCTCGCATGTAAGACGAATGGTTGTCGCAATTTCCCACCATCACCGTGCTCTTGGGCCCGTCATAAGCAGTGCCCGCTGAGGCCACGGTTTCGGGGATGATGGCCTGGTGCGATTCCGTCGCACAACCGGCCAGACCGGCACCCACCAGCACCGCCAGAAATGAACGACTGAGGGTTTGAAATATTTTCATGCGAGGGTCCCTTTGGTTGTTACATGTAAGTCCATGTATATTTTGAAAGCTTAATCACTGACCTGCTTAAAAATGCTAATATAATGAAAACGCCTTGTAAAGCCTGGTTTAATCGGCGGTAAAATCGGCAGCTATAACCGGGTGGAACCCTGAACCTCGGAAGCATTCATTTCCCGGTGGCTTTCGGAGTTGAAAGAAAATTGGATTGTTTCCTGCCCCGTTTCACGGCAAACTTGTTGTTCCTATGCAGCAGGCAAATCTCGGCATGATTGGCGGCGGCACCGTGGGCAGCGGCGTGTTTCACGCGCTCCAGCTCAACGGCGGCCTCATGGCCTCGCGCATCGGCGTCAAGGTCAACGTCCGCAAGGTCGCGGTGAAGGCGTTCGACGAGCCGCGGCCGTATCCGATTTCGCGCCCACTGATGACGCTGGACTGGCAAAGCGTCGTCAATGATCCGCAGGTGGACATTGTCACTGAACTCGTCGGCGGCACGGGCATCGCCCGGACCATGGTCCTCAGCGCGCTGGCCCTCGGCAAGCCGGTCATCACCGCCAACAAGGCGTTGCTGTCCGCCCACGGCGAGGAACTGTTTGCCGCGGCCAAAAAGCACGGCACGAATCTTTATTACGAGGCGAGCGTCTGCGGCGGCATCCCCATCATCAAATCGCTGCGTGAAGGTTTTGTCGGCAACCGCATCAACGCGTTGTATGGCATCGTCAACGGCACCTGCAATTACATCCTGACCCGGATGAAGCTGGAAGGCGCGGACTTTGACGCCGTCCTTGCCGACGCGCAAAAGCAGGGCTACGCGGAAACGCCGCCGGACCTGGACATCGACGGCCATGATGCCGCGCATAAAATTGGCATCCTCGCTTCGCTCGCGCATGGGTTCTGGGTGCACCCGAAGAAAATTCACGTTGAAGGCATCCGCCACATCAGCGCGCTCGACATCAAATTTGCCGAAAAGCTGGGTTACACCATCAAGCTTCTCGGCATCATCAAAAAGGTCGAGGACAGTTGCCGCATTCAAGTATCGGTTTATCCGACGCTGGTGCCCAACTCGCATGTCCTCGCCAGCGTGAACCACGTCTTCAATGCCGTGTTTGTGCGCGGCGATATCGTCGGCGACACGTTGTTTTACGGTCGCGGCGCGGGCAAGGATGCCACGGCCAGCGCGGTGATGAGCGATCTGGCGGACGCGGCGCTCGACTTGAAATTCGGCAGCAAACAACGCGTGCCGCCGTTCGTGCCGCACGAATGCACCGGGGCGGTTGTGCCGATGGCTGAAGTCGTAACGCAATACTTTGTCCGGCTGGACGTTGTGGACCGTCCGGGAACGCTGGCGAAGATCGCCGCCATTTTTGGTGCGGCGAAAATCGGGATTTCCTCCGTGTTCCAGCCTGAAGGCCACGAAGGCAAGAGCGTGCCGCTGATTTTCATGCTGCATTACGCCGCCAACGGTGCGGTCAATGGCGCCTTGAAAAAAATTGCCCGCCTGCCGGTCGTCAAAGGCCGGCCGGTGATGATCCGCGTGGAAAACTTTGAATGATAAACCCGTAGCGGCTCCTCGGCAGAGAGCCGCAAACTGAACTCATTTGGCAGTCTGCCGACGTGCCGCTACGGCCATCAGAGCGCCGCAAACTGCTCTTTTTTTTCAGATGACGGCGCTCTGCCAGACGCCGCTACGCAATTCCAGACTTTTCAAATGGCCTGCATCTGATTAGATTCCCGCTCCCTTTGTATGTCCTTGATTGTTCAAAAATACGGTGGCACCTCGGTGGGTAACCCGGAGCGCATCAAAAATGTCGCGGCGCGCGTGGCGAAATGTCGCGCGCAGGGCGACCAGGTCGTTGTCGTCGTGTCCGCGATGAGCGGCGTGACGGACAATTTGATCAAACTGGCCAAGGAGATCATGCCCCTGCCCAGCGAACGCGAGATGGACGTGCTGCTCGCCACCGGCGAACAGCAGACCATCGCCCTCACGGCCATTGCGCTGCACGCCTTGAACGTGCCGGCGGTGTCCTTCACCGGCCCGCAGGCAGGCATCGTCACCGACGTGGTCCACACCAAGGCGAAGATCCAGAATATCTCGCCAGAAAAAATCCATGAATCCTTGCAACAAGGCAACGTGGTCATCGTCGCCGGTTTCCAAGGTGAAACGCCGGCAGGCCAGATCACGACTCTGGGCCGCGGCGGTTCGGATTTGACGGCCATTGCGCTCGCCGCCGCGCTCAAGGCCGATCTCTGCCAGATTTACACGGACGTGGACGGCGTCTATACCGCCGACCCGCGCCTCGTGCCGGCCGCGAAGAAGCTGCCGGAAATTTCCTACGACGAAATGCTCGAGCTCGCGAGCCTCGGGGCCAAGGTGATGCAGTCGCGCTCGGTGGAATTTGCCAAGAAATTCGGAGTGGTCTTCGAAGTCCGCTCCAGTTTGAACGACAACCCCGGAACCATTGTGAAAGAAGAAACCAAAAGCATGGAAGGCGTCGTCGTGCGCGGCGTCTCGCTCGACAAAAATCAGGCCAAGGTCACGCTCGTGGGCGTGCCCGACAAACCCGGTGTGGCGGCGCGCGTCTTCAAGGCGCTCGGCGACGCGACCGTGAACGTGGACATGATTGTGCAAAACATCAGCCACGGCACCGGCACGCCGCAAACGGACATTTCCTTCACCGTGGACAAGCCGGACCTGCTCAAGGCCCAGAAGGTCATTGACGGATTAAAAAAGGAACTCGGTCTGCGCGACGTGATTACCGCCGAGAAAATCGGCAAGCTGTCCATTGTTGGCGTCGGCATGAAAAGCCACACCGGCGTGGCCGGCAAACTGTTTGAAACGCTGGCGAAGGAAGGCGTGAACATCGACATGATTTCCACCAGTGAAATCAAAATCTCCGTCGTGATTGACCTGGCCAAGGGCGAAGCTGCGATGAAAGCCGTCCACGCGGTGTTCATCGGTTGATGCGTCGCAATTGTCGCTCCCACCCACAGGCGTGAGGAGACATGAAAAGATGCCAACATTGCGGAAAAGAATATGCCGATGGCGTGGTCGTTTGTCCGGTTGACAGGCAGCCGGTCATCGACCCGGAGCTAAAACCGGGGAAATTTGCGGCCCGTACGGCCGCTACTGGAACCGCCTTCAGTGTCAAACTGGTTTCTCCCCTTTCGTCCGCCGGCAAATACCGGGTCTTTGTCGAACGGAGCGATCTGCTTTTCATTCGGGTTGAGGGCGGATCGAGCTCCATTTTGGCTGCGGCGGCTCCGTTCCTCGGTCCGGCAGGCAATATCATTCCACTCACCCTATGGCTGTTCGGCAAAAGAAAAAACAAAGCGAAACTTCAACGTCTCGAAGCCGGCGACCCGGAGGAATTGCTGCGCGAAGGCGGAAATAATTTCAAGTTGAACCTGGCCGAAATTCGCGACGCCGCCATCGAAGCCCCGGCAATTTTTCAGACCAGCGGAAAGGCCGGACGAATGAATTTTCTGGTGCGGCACGGAGAGAAAATCAAATGTGAGTTTGATTCTGCCCCAGCAATGGCCACGGCCATCCATCTGCTCGCCCCGCTGCTGAATTCGACCTTGAAAGTGAACGTGGCCTGGAACTGCGAAAAACGGCGATTTGAAGGGAAGAAAACGATTTGACCTGCTGAATGCATACTGCTACTTTTAACCACGTGAATCGCAATTTGAATCTGAATCTGCTGCTAAACGCGCTGCTTTGCCGCGCGGCGGTCGGGTTCTGATTCGTTCACAAGATTTTCCGAACCCCACCGCCAAACGGCGGTGGGGTTTTTGTTTTTTAACCACGAATGCATGCGGAACAGCATAATCGGATGAATGGATTATTGGGTTGCTGGATGATTGGCAGCAGAGCAAAGCAGCTCATCCATCAATCCATTTATCCAACAATCCATTTGTCCCGCTTGCTGCAACCGTGGTTTAATTCCGTCAACGCCTGAGTATATGCACAAAGAACCGTCGAAAAAATACCGCCCGTTCCCGCCGGTCAGCCTGCCCGACCGGCAGTGGCCGAACCGCGTCCTCAAACATGCACCCATCTGGTGCAGTGTGGATCTGCGCGACGGCAACCAGGCGCTCGCCGTGCCCATGAACGTCGGCCAGAAACTGGAGTTGTTCCAGACGCTCGTGAAGACCGGCTTCAAGGAAATCGAGGTCGGCTTTCCCTCCGCCTCCAACACCGAGTTCGCGTTCAACCGCCGGCTCATCGAGGAAAAACGCGCCCCGGACGACGTGTGGTTGCAGGTGCTTGTGCAGGCGCGCGAGGATTTGATCGAACGCACCGTCGAATCGCTCGTCGGGGCGAAGAAGGCCATCATCCACATGTACAACTCGACCTCGCCGGCCCAGCGCCGCGTCGTGTTCGGCAAATCGAAGGCGGAAATTGTCGAGGTGGCCGTGCGCGGCGCGCAATGGATCAAGGACCGCCTGCCCCGGCTCAAGGGCACGGAGGTCATGCTCCAGTATTCGCCGGAAAGTTTCAGCGCCACGGAAGTTGAATTTGCTAAGGAAATTTCCGAGGCGGTCATGGACGTGTGGCAGCCGACGCCCGAGCGGAAAATGATCTTGAACCTGCCGGACACCGTCGAGGTCGCGATGCCCAACGTCTATGCCGACCAGATTGAATGGATGTGCCGGAACATCAAAAACCGCGAAGCGCTCATCATCAGTTTGCACACGCACAACGACCGTTGCACCGGCGTGGCGGCGACGGAACTGGGCCTGCTCGCGGGCGCGGACCGGGTCGAAGGCACGCTGTTCGGAAATGGCGAACGCACGGGCAATCTCGACATCGTCACCGTGGCCTTGAACTTTTACCAGCATGGCATTGATCCGAAACTGGATTTCAAGGACCTCGGTGCCATCATCGATGTTTACGAACGTTGCACCGGGATGACGGTGCCGGCGCGCCAGCCTTACGCGGGCGAACTGGTCTTCACCGCGTTCAGCGGTTCGCACCAGGACGCCATCAAAAAGGGCCTGGCCGAATGGGCGAAACACGGACGTGAAAATTGGGACGTGCCGTATCTCACGATTGACCCGACGGACATCGGACGCGAATACCGCGAGGTCATCCGCGTCAACAGCCAATCGGGCAAGGGCGGCGTGGCTTATTTGCTGGAGAGCCAGTTCGGGATCGAGCTGCCCAAGGACATGCAGCGCGAGTTCGGCCCGATTGCGAACGACGCGGTGGACAAGCTGGGCCGCGAAGTCACCGCCGCCGAATTGAAAAAGATGTTCTGGCAGGAGTACATTGACCGCACTTCGCCGTGGGAATATGTCAGCTTCAAAACTGAAAGCGAAAACGGACAAGTGCGCTGTCGCGCGAAATTCAGCCGGGCGAGCGGACCAGCCACGGAATTTGCAGGTGAAGGCAACGGCCCATTGGCTGCTCTCGTTCACGGATTCGGAACCATCGGGGTGCGTTTTGAAATTGCCAATTATAGCGAGCATGCCCTGGGGTCCGGCGAAGGAGCCGCGGCCATTGCCTACATTCAAATCAAGCACGCCGACGGCCGCACGCGCTGGGGCGCGGGAGTGGACACAAACATCGAACTGGCCTCTGTGCGCGCCGTGCTCAGCGCGCTAAACCGGTCTTAAATCGGCGTGGAACCGCGTTATTTCAGGCTCGTCAAATCGTGGGAGCCGGTCTAATCTCTCGAATCGAGTTATGAAATTGGAGCCTGTTTTTGTTTGCGGAATCGCCGGCATCTTTCTTGCCGGTGGAACCCTTTTTGCGTCGGACAGCAACGCCCCCAGCTCGGGAGCCGCCACCGCGGCAGTTTATGTACCGGACACCTCGCACCAAAACGACCCGCTGCCCGACGGCGTGCTGGCCTGGAACAGCCTGATGCAGGAGGTCTCGGTGGCGGCGGACGCCGGCGCCGCTCATTTTACCTTCAGCTTCACCAACCTTGCAACGATCGCCGATCTCACCCAGCTTACGAACTTCAGCGTTTCAGCCAGCAACCTCACGGTAATTACAAATTCCCGGCCGGGCAGCGTGGCGATTCTGGATGTGCATCCGTCCTGCGGATGCACCACGGCACAATTACCGCCGTTACCCTGGATCATTCCCCCCGGCACCAGCGGCCAGTTCGGCCTGACGGTCAATCTGGCTGGAAAAACCGGGACGCTCTTCAAGACCGCCAATGTCAGGACCGATAAGGGCTTCAAACAGCTCATCCTTAAAATTACCATTCTGCCGCCGGTGGCTCCGACCCAATCTGCTGCCGATCGCGCCCGCGCCATGATCCTGGCGAAAGCCGACCGCCAGGCAATTTTTCACGGCGACTGTGCCGCCTGTCACGTGAAACCCGGCGATAGCAAATATGGCCAGACGCTTTACGCCGCCGTCTGCGGCATCTGCCACGAAGCCAAGGACCGCGCCAGCATAGTGCCGGATTTGCACAACATCAAAACCCCGACCAACCTCGATTTCTGGCAAACCTGGATCGCGCATGGCAAAGCTGGCTCACTCATGCCCGCGTTTTGCACCAGCGATGGCGGTCCGCTCTCCGACATGCAAATCACCTCCCTCGCCCAATACCTTGCGGCTACAATTCCATCGCAATCCACTGGCAATCAATAGTTTAAAAAGATAATTTGGGACTAATTTTAGCTTCCGGCAGAAATCCGAATTTTTTTGTTGCCAAGTTGGACATTTTTGTCTATATTTTGGACAGTAACGTTACAAAAAATTCGGTTTTATGTTGTAAAGAGCAGACAGGGAGTCACATATGGCAATTTCAGCTCAATTAAGACCGCAGACTATTCCCAAGCTTTTTCTGGTAAGAGGTCATGTCGTCCAGATTTCCTGGTCGTTGCTGCTAAAGCCGCTTTGGGCCCTTGCAATTTTAGCCGTTTTGGGAACCTTAACTTTTCTATTGATCAGTCGTTTCATCGGCCAATCCGTTCAGGTGCAAGGCTCCAGCATGTACCCCACCCTGACTGACTCCGGACGTTATTGGTTGAACCGATTCTCCTATCTCATCAGCGAGCCGCGCCAAAACGACATCGTCGCCCTGAAGGATCCGCGCGATAATACGCTCGAGGTCAAACGCATCATTGCCATGCCGGGACAATCGGTTTATATCAAAGACGGGCGGGTTTATGTGGACGGCAAGCTGCTGCCGGAACCTTATCTTCCGGCCAAAACGCCAACGTACGCCTACGAAAAAAACGCGAACGAGTTCATTTGCATCGGCCATAACGAATTCTTTGTCATGGGCGACAACCGGAACAACAGCAACGACAGCCGCACCTTCGGGACGGTCCCGCGCCAAAACATCCTCGGCAAGGTGATTGAATAGCTCATGGCCCTCCGGCCGGTCCCGGCGAGTCTCCCCTTGCGTAAATTGCCTCCGGTGCTAGCCTGTCAACCATGATGGCAACACTGGTTGACGCAACGAATCATGCCCGCATCGCCGCACTTGGCGAACGCGCCCTGCACGGCGGCCATATCTCCCGGGATGAGGCGCGCTGGCTCTTCCAGCTCGAAGACTCCGCCGACATCTTCGATTTGCTGTCCTGGGCCAACCGCCTCCGCGAAAAATTCAAGGGCAACAAAATCCACCTCTGCTCCATCGTCAACGCGAAGGCCGGCGCGTGCTCGGAAAATTGCAGCTTCTGCGCGCAATCGGCGTTTTACCAGACCGGCTCGCCCAAATACGGTTTCGTGGACCCCGAACCAGTTGCCGAAGCCGCCGAGGAGGCGAACCAAAACCGCGTCACTGCCGTCGGCCTGGTGGCCGCGTGGAAAGGGCTCAATGAAGGCCCGATGCTCGACGAAGTCTGCGACCGCATCCGTGAATTGAAAGCCGGCGGCAAAACCCGGCCTGATGCCTCGCTGGGGATCATCAAGAATCAACGGGTCGCTGACCGCCTGAAGGAGGCCGGGTTGGAATGCTACGGCCATAATCTCGAGAGTTCGCGGCGGTTTTTTCCACAAACGTGCACCACCCATACTTACGATGATCGCCTGGAGACCATCGGCTATTTGAAAAAGGCCGGCATCAAGATTTGTTCCGGCGGCATCATCGGCATGGGCGAGACGCGCGAAGACCGCTGCGACCTCGCGTTTGCGCTGAAGGAAATTGGCGCGAACGTCGTGCCCGTCAATATCCTCAACCCGATTCCCGGCACGCCGTTTGAGAAAAACGAGCCCCTGCCCGTCCTGGAGATCCTGAAGACCATCGCCTGTTTCCGGTTCATTCTGCCCCGGCAGGAAATCATGATTGCCGGCGGCCGCACCGTGAACCTGCGCGACGCGCAATGCCTGATTTTCATGGCCGGCGCCAGCGCGCTCATGGTCGGCAACTACCTTACCACGCTCAACCAGTCCGTCGAAAAGGACCTGCAAATGCTGAAGGACCTCGGCCTCGACCCGAGCTGGGACAGCCACGGTTTCAGCGATCAGGAAGAGGCTGGCTGTGGTTGCGGCAAGGAAACGTGCGAGACGGAGACGGTGGCAGATTGAAGCATTTTGGCCGGCTCTGATCTGGCCGTTTTTGATTGTCCAACTACAAAGATACCAGCCCTATGGGCTTTGAAAATTTGGATTCGTGCTAATCGGTGCCATTCGTGTCAAAAACTTCCTTGCGTCTTCGCAGCTTTGCGGGAAATTCACCGCGTGCAAAAGCTCGGCAAAAATCATGGCGGCTACCACGGCGCGACGATTGATATTGGCGATGTGCTGCGGGAGATCAAATTGGCGGCGCAACAGCACGGCTGGACCCTGGAAACATTCGGGCAACAAGGCCAGTTCGAATTGTTCGCCCTGCGCCGGCCGGCAGCGTTCATCAGTCATCGGACCGTCCGTGTCTGCCTCAGCGCCGGCATCCATGGGGACGAACCGGCCGGGCCCCTGGCGGCGCTGCGATTGTTGCAGGAAAACCGCTGGCCGGAATATGTGGAGTTGTGGCTATGCCCGTGCCTGAATCCGGTGGGCTTCACGCTGAACCGGCGTGAGAATGCAGCCGGCGCGGACTTGAACCGCGATTATCGCAACCCGCAGACCGGCGAAGTTGCCGCGCATATCCGGTGGCTGGAACGGCAGCCGGATTTCAACATCACTTTATGCCTGCACGAGGACTGGGAATCACACGGTTTTTATGTCTATGAGTTGAACCCCGACCATCACCCCCCCCTGGCGGGCAAAATGGTGAAAGCCGCGGCGCGGGTCTGCCCGATTGATTTGTCACCGCTGATCGAAGGCCGCGAAGCCAGGGAAGGCATCATCAATCCGAATCTTGATCCCGCCAGCCGGCCGCAGTGGCCGGAGGCATTCTGGCTGATCCAACACAAGACCCGTCAAAGCTGCACCCTGGAAGCCCCGTCGGATTTTCCGTTGCCGGCGCGCATCAATGCGCTGACAGCCGGAGTCAACGCCGCGCTGGAATTGTAGGAGTCCCTTCTACTTCGCCGTCTCACGCCTTTTCAGCCATTGCTCGCCAAGTTTGATGAGTGTTTTTGAATTCAACACCCGTTCCGCCATCGGAAACACGATGCGTTCCTCCTTGTCGAAATGTTTCCGCGAAGCGCTGATCGCGCCGAGCAGGATCTTTTTTGCGTCCTTGAGGGTTTTGGCGGCGTGGACCCCGGCCAGCATTTCCTCAATTTGCCGGTGTTCGGCGTGAAAGGTTTCGTTCTGGCCGATCTGCTCGAAACAATGCTCCAGCGGCTCGATGAACAGATCGTCCTCGGTCTGCGAGTGCGGTCCATGCAGTTTTTCCACAACCGTGGCGAGCGACTTCACCTCCGCCAGCGTCTTGATCCGCGGCACGGTCGTTTCGATGTGGTCGAACAAATTGTGGAACACCGAGTGTTCCGCCATCAGGATTTCAGTGATTTTCATGGGGCATCAACTACACCCAGCAATTAACCCCGTGCCACCCGCCCGGGCCAGCCTTTTATTGTCATTCTTTTGCCTGCCCATCGCCTCCGCCATATCTGAAAAAATTGGCCTTTAAATGATTTGACGGCGAACACCCCGGCACCATCCTGATGGCGAATGACGCTTGGAGTAGCAAGGTCCGGACCTGTCGCCGCAAAGTGGACCCTCCTGTCCATGGCCATCATCGTTTTCCTGACGGCAGCGGTCAGGGTGCCGCTGCTGGGCGTTCCCTTCGAGCGCGACGAAGGGGAGTATGCCTACATCGCCTGGCGGCTGGGTCACCAGGAGCTGCCGTACCGCGACTGGGTTGACCAGAAGCCACCGGCAATCTTTTGGACATACGATTTGGCCTTGCAACTGCCGTTCGATCCGATCCGTTCGGTCCATGGCCTGGCATTGGTGTGGGCGGCAGCTTCCGCCGGCGCCTTGTTTTTTCTGGCCCGGCGGTTTCTCAAGCCGCCCTGGGCGGCGGGCGCCGCAGCCCTGTTCGCCATCCTTTCCGCCGACCCCCTCGTCCAGGGAACGGCAGCCAACACGGAGTTGTTCATGCTCCTGCCGCTCATCCTCTCCCAACTGGCATTTCTATCCGCGGCAAAAAACAACCAGCGCCGGATCCTGCTCCTGATTCTGGCCGGCGCGCTGACCGGGATCGCCGTCGCGTTCAAGCAGGTGGCGGCGGTCAACTGGCTCTTTCAACTGGCCCTGTGGCCCGTCCTGGTTGGCGGCGAAAAACGAATGCGAACCACCTTGTCCTTTGCCGGATGGTCGGCGGCGGGCATCGCGGTCGTCTGGGGTTTCATTGCGATCTATTTCTTTTTCCGGCAAGGCCTGGGTGATCTGGTGGAGAATGTATTCACCCACAACCTGGAATACATCCACACCATTCCCTGGCCTGCCCGTTTGGGAGCTTGCCTGCAGGCGCTGGCGATGCTTTCCCGGAGCGAGGCATTGGTCTGGATTCTGGCCACCGCCGGTCTGGTTGCGCTGTCCGTGGCCGGCAGAATGAAAGATCTGCTTTTCCTGGTGGGGTGGATGGTCACCAGCCTGATCGGGGTGAGCGCGAGCGGCTACTTTTTTCCCCACTACTTTCAACAACTGCTTCCCGTTTTGGCCCTCATGGCTGCACTGGGCGCCGAGGCGTTGTACCACGCTCGATTTTGGAAGCGAGTTCCCGCCTGGAGCCGTGTGGCCACCGTCGGCACCCTGTCTGCCATCCTGCCCCTGGTCGCGATTTATCCGTTTCTCTTCAGGTACACGCCAGCCCAGGCCGTCAAAAAGATTTACCCGGGCAATTTTTTTGCCGAGATGCCAGAATTGGGCCGGCGGATTGCGCGGATAACGGGGCCGAATGACCCAATATTCATTTTCGGGGCGGAAGCCGAACTGCTTTTCTACGCCCAGCGGGTATCGGCCACGCGCTACATCTTTCTTTTTCCCCTGTACGGCCCGTATCGGAATGTGCGGGAAAAACAGCTGGCAACGGCAAAGGAATTATCCCTTAATCGGCCGGCGGCGGTGGTATGGCTGCCCAACAATTTATTCTTCACCCCCGGCAGCGAACAGTTTTTCACCGACTGGACGGTGTCGTATGTGCGGGAAAATTTTTGGATTGATGCCTATTTCACTGTAAATGCGGATGAAACCGCCACCCTCATCCCGGCCACCGGCCACCAAAGGCCTTCCATCCCCGCAGGACAAGCACTCCTCGCCGCAACCTATGTGCGAAAGGAGCAGTGACCGATGGCCTGGCGCCAATCACCAAACCGTCCGCTCACGCATCGCTCAGGGCGGACCAAACGCGCTGAGCGCACTGCCATCAAATGTTGACTCCTTGAAACCTCGCGCCTTTGCCCGGGCAAAATGTGGGCCCATCCGACCCGTCCTGCGAAATTTGTGGTTCAACTCCCATACGCTTCCATCCCCACGCAGGTGCAGATTGGGTTGCGGTCACCGAAGACATTGTCCACGCGGCCGACGGCAGGCCAGAATTTGTAGTCGCGCAGGCCCGGGACCGGAAACGCCGCCGATTCGCGCGGATAAGGCCGGCTCCAATTGTCCGCCGCAATCATGTCCGCCGTGTGCGGCGCGTTTTTAAGCAGGTTGTTCTGCTTGTCCGCCGCGCCGGATTCAATGGCCGTCATTTCCGCGTGAATGGCAATCATCGCATCGCAAAAACGATCCAGTTCGAACTGTGATTCGCTCTCGGTCGGCTCGACCATGAGCGTGCCGGCCACCGGCCACGAGAGCGTCGGCGCGTGAAAGCCGTAATCCATCAACCGCTTCGCCACGTCCTCGGCGGTCACGCACTTGAACGCGCGCAAATCCAGGATGCACTCGTGCGCCACCAGACGTCCATGGCCGCGATAAAGCGTCGGGAAATAATTTTCCAGCCGTTTGGCGATGTAATTCGCATTCAGGATGGCGAACTGCGTGGCCTCGGTGAGTCCGTCCGCACCCATCGCCGCGATATAAGCCCATGAAATCGGCAGGATGCCCGCACTGCCCCACGGCGCGGCAGCGACCGGACCGATTCGGGTAGGGACGCCGCGCTGCGGTGTCCCCGCCGGCGCAGAGCCGGCGGAATCAGCGCCGCTGGAC
>JBAPQW010000055.1:0-4549 GCA_049280815.1 Verrucomicrobiia bacterium
ACATAAACGGAATAAGGCACGCCGGGATGGTCGTATAATTTATCGCTGGTGTGGAACTGGACGGCGAGCGTGTAGCCGTCGTAACCCACGGCACGAATCGAAGATGAATTAACAAGCATCATGCTCACAAACGGAGCATGAGCCATGATTATTCAGCCTGCCTCCCTTAATTCGTCTGCTGAAATTCAGCAGGCGGACTTCGGCATAATCGAATCGGGCGCCAATCGCGCCAATGCGCTGGTAATGTCGTCGAGGATTGCGTTCTGGATTTCGCCGCGAGTTGCACGCCCATTTGCTATTGCCGTGTTACGTTGGGTTGTCCAGTCCGGTCGCGTGTGAAAATTGTGTACTTGCTCCCGAATCATTTTTCGCACCACCAATTTCCAACGGGGCAACGATTCGTGTGAAAACATTCCGAGTCCCGCCGTATCACGTACCCACTCGGGCTGTTCGCCAATACGCCAATTTGTCTCGATACAAAAATCAGCCAAAGCTTTATGCGAACCAAAATCCCGAAGAACCTGCCCAAAAGACAAGATACGGAACTGTGTTTCTTCAATAGTACGCACGGCAGCTTTGGCCCATAGCCGGGCGGGAAGGTTTGCGTCCGTCCCGCGCGCCTTACGGAAGCGGACGTTGAGAGTCAACCGGTCTGCACCCAGCTTCAAGCCGGCAATATGCCGCATGGCGTCCTTTTCCCATCCAACTTCCTCACTAGCGAGAACGGGCCACATCATTTCCTTGCGGGCAATGGGTTTCAGGAGCTCCGGGCGTTTCTTTTCGGCGATGGCGAGGAGCACCGAAGCTTGAATCGCCGCCTCAGCAAGATTTTTTGCTGCTTCGGCATCCCCGGCATCTGTCGCCTCCGCCAGAATCGTCAGCCCGCTGACGATTGCATTCCGCGCTTTATGGAATCGTTCCGAACGTGCAATTTCACGCTCCTGGCGTTCGATGTCCATTTTGTCCTTTGCGACTTGTTCCGGGGTTGCTTTAACTGCTTTGTCCCAGACATCAAAAAGTTTGAGCAACATTTCCTTGTCGGGCACGAGCCGTTTTACTTTTTGGGCCGCCAATTCTACGGGAATTTCGTCGCGCAAGGCTTTGATTAAAAATGGGTCCGCTTTGCGCTTCGCGGCTTGCAGCTTGGCAAACTGCGTTTTCTCGTGTGAAAGCTTCTTTCTTTTCAATCTGTGAATACGATCCAAGGCGGCAAACCAGAAATCAGAGAACGCGGTGGTTTCTGTGGCATCCGGACCATCTGGTGTGAATCGCGCTTGAAAACTAAAGACACGCACACCCGGGGCCGATTGCACCTTGCTCGTTCTCATCCGGCGATTTTAACTTTCTGAATGCTCATGTCTGTTTGATGTAGTTTATGCGACCAGCAACTCGCAGCCGTGGACGAAACGTGGGCGGAAATTTCCCCGCTTCATTCTTGGAACCGTGGCAGGCGATGTGAATCGGTTCCGATTAGATGGAGCGGACTGACGTCCTCTGCTACGAGGCATTTCTGGCAACGGGTGGCCAATCTTGAAACTTTCCGGCAGGTCGCGGAAAAGGGTGGGATGTTCCTGGGCAAGCATCCCGGCCAGCCAATGTCTCATGCTCATCAGAATAAATTCGCGTCCGCGCATGCTCTGGAACCGGCGCTGCCAGAATGGATACCGGGCAAACACGGCCTGGGCGCGGCGGGCGAGTTTGTCCGCGAACGCTTCCGGGATGGGTGTCCGAAAATAATCGCGCGCCCCATCAACGATGCGCCAGGCCAGATACAGCGGACAATAACTGGTGGCCCGTTCAAATTCCGTCACCGGCGCGTAAATTTTTCGCGATTGTTTCATTTCGATGTTCTAAAATCTCTTCGACTGTTTTGGTGCCGGAATCAACTCATTGACATCGCGCTTCCGCAATCTGCGGATTTCTTCGGCGGAATAAGTGTAATCCTGGACGAGGCGGTCTCTGCACCGTTCTTTTAGCTCATTTATAATGGCAGTTCCATTGGGCAGGGCAAACAGACGAAGCGGAAGGCAGGAACCGTCCTTGAAACATATCAGCAACGAATTTTCCTTGATGGCACGGGTCTGCCACAAGCTTCTCGCCGTGTTCCACATCGGATCAACCTTCGCGAGAACATCCACCGTGGTGCCAGTTGCCGTGCCGGGTTGTGCCCGCTGAAACAGTTTCTCCACAGCATTCACCGGCAGGCCAACGATGATTTTCTCAATGGAATCGAGCGGGAATATCTGCTGGCGGAAAATGCCGCAGGACAATTCTGCGTCCGTCAACTGCCAGTATTGTTTGTTCAACATCTTTTTCGCAAACCAGAGGCCGAACAAGAAACCCGGCGCAGCCGCCGCGAGAAGAATGGGAGCGATGAGCCGGCGCGGCAATTGATAATCCGGACCGGCAAAGTGAAACTGTAAAAAAAGTTCCAACAGCATGACCGCACCGAACCCGATGAAAGTAAAAATTGCGACGGTTGCCACAAACGAAAATTTTGCCTGGAAACCGTTAGGCGGAATTGTAGCGATATCGTTCATAGACCTAATAATCGCGGGCCTCGTCGAGGATGCGCCAAGCCAGATACAGGGAACGATAACTGGTCTGCCGTTCAAATTCCCTGACTGGCTCATAAGTTTTTCGTTTCATGCGGGCAATTCTATTTCATTCGGTGAGACAAAGGCTGTCCAAGCGTCTTCATTGGGGTTTCTTTGCTTGGGGTGTGATGCGCTGAATGAAAGCTGTCTTGCCTTTGGTGTAGGCGCAGCGGTCGTTTGGGTGTGCGGATGCCAAGTCGCTCTTGAGACGTTCGTAGGCACGAGCGGTCTCCGGATGGGCAATAAGATAGTCGCGGAAGAGAAGGCGCTCCCAATGCTCTTGGAATGTCTGCCGACCGGTCACCATGTGGATGTGGTGCGTGCGAATGCCCCGGTGGTCGCGCCGGATGAAGAAGGCATACCACGGGGGGACGTCGTCTCCGAAGCTGGGGCGCCAAAAGTAGTCGTAGCCCTGAGCCTCCAAGACGGGCGCAATCTCGGTTCGGGCCGCACGTAGGCTGGTAACCTGAACGAGCATGTCCACGATGGGCTTGGCGGCGAGGCCGGGAACGGATGTGCTACCGAAGTGCTCGATGCGGCGGATGAGTGCAGTCGGAATACACGTGCGAAGATGCTCCGCCTCGCGTCGGAACAGGTCGGGCCAGCGCGAGTCATAGGGTACGATGCCCACATCCTCGCGGACGGCTCGCTCGACGCGCTCTTGAAGGGTGTTCATTTCCTAGGAGACGCTCATCCGAGTAACCCATTCAGCACGTATGTCGCCGAGACGATTCGCAATTGCCGTTGTGCTCATTTGGCAGTTCCTTCCACGATTTTGATTTCGGCGGGGGTGAGGGCGGCAAAACGACATTGCTGAAGGCTAAAGGCTGAAGGCTGAAAACCAAGCGCTCCCGTGGGCGAGGCGCAGCGGTCGAGGCGGCGTAAAACTCCGTTACGCGGCAGGCCGCTGCAGAGGTTGAGATTCATGCCATATTTCATGTTTTGATCGGTGGATTCTGTCCCGGCAACGCGGGCGTGCGTTGTTTACGCGGTCGCAGAGTTGTGTCCGTGGTCTGTGACCGGCGATTACGCGTTCCGGGGGTAACGGGTAACAGCGGAGCGGTGAGTTTTTCGTAGAGGGCGAAAAGGAATTCCACGCGCTGGCGGTCGGAGTCGAAGGGATCGGGCCGGTAACATTTCTCCACGGCGCGGTCCAATTCGGCATGGGCTTTGGCCAGGGTGGGTGGCATGGAGAGCGGGTCGTAAAGGTCGGCGAGCGTGCCGAGGCCGCGCGGCGGCAAATGCGGTTCGCGCGCGGCCAGCACCGCCCGCGCTTTTTCCTCCACGCGCTCGCGCTGCTCCGCCGTGGGACTCGGCCACGGAAAATTGTTGTAAACAATCGTGTTTGAATACTGGTAATCGCTTTTCATTCGTCCGCAAACCTGTCGCATCCATGCCATGTGCATTGCCGCACTGAGCACGCCCAAGTGATAGAGAGTGGCATTGGGAACGACCAGAATGCTCGGGTTTGTGATGAAAGTCGGCGGCATAAATCCCAAAGGTACATAACGTCGCCTTTCAGATGAAACTTTCGGAACAACCAAGTAGTCCGTATCGGGTTGGCGGTCTGCCTGAAACAAAGAAGGAAACGCAGCCCAACGACGCGTATTTGCGTCCACGCTTTTCAAACGCTCCTCCCGGCATTTCTCTATTCGTTCAAGCACTGGAGGACATTTTCGCAACTCTGCAGGATCTACATCTTTCAGCCATAGGCAAAATCGCTCAACGCTGTTGATGAACTCCTCAGAGCCAAGAAACGGACGAATCCATTTTTCAGTATTGGGATAACTCGCGATTAAATCGGCACGTTCTTCTGGTGAAAGCACTACTGACGTTCGCATAATATAGTGACACCATCAGCTTCTGGTGTTAGTCTTCGGGCATGGGAAATCCAAAAGGTGTCGAACGCAATTTTGATGAATTGGAACGGCGACGACTCAAAGCTGCCCGGC
>JBAPQW010000056.1:0-24214 GCA_049280815.1 Verrucomicrobiia bacterium
TGGGTTCAGAACGTCGTGAGACAGTTCGGTCCTTATCCACTGTGGGCGCAGGAAACTTGAGGGGTTCTAACCTTAGTACGAGAGGACCGGGTTAGACGCACTTCTGGTGTGGCAATTGTCGCGTCAGCGGCATCGTTGCGTAGCCATGTGCGGAAGAGATAAGCGCTGAAAGCATCTAAGTGCCAAGCTCATCCCAAGATAATGTTTCCCGGGGCGCAAGCCCCCTAAAGACCACGGGCAGACCACCCGTTTGATAGGCCAGGGGTGTAAGCGTTGTAAGACGTTTAGCTGACTGGTACTAATCGGTCGTGCGGCTTGATTGCTTTTTTCTTTGCTTCGTCGTGGTGAACTTCGGTTTACAACGGCTGGCAGGGCGAAATAGCGATTTAAACTCACGAAATGTAAATGCGCGGTAATCCTGTGTGCAGTTTTCAGAGAAAACCGAAATTTATTCGGTATTGTTCTTTTACAATTTGGATTGGTTCGGCAGACCGGGGCAATGATTCCGGCTGCCGAGGGCTAATCCTCAATAATTTGGTGGCCATAAAGCTGTGGTCCGACCCGATCCCATTCCGAACTCGGCCGTCAAACACAGTCTTGCCGATGGTAGTAGTCCTATAGGTTCTGCGAGAGTAGGTAGCCGCCAGTCTTTCAAAAAAGCCGGAGAGAATTTTCTCCGGCTTTTTGCTTTTCAGGATTCATCGTCAATTATGGGTGGCTTGCAGACGGAAGCTACTCGATCCTCAGCCACACGGTTTTTAGATAAGCCGTTTCGGCACGACTGATCGGGAAATCCGGCGGTTGTGGAAAATAATGTGACTGGAGAATCTTGCGGCGTGCCGTGTGAATGGCCTTTTCCCCATCCGCGAGAAATGTTTCCGGCGGCCAGTCTGCGGCGTTCGTCGACGCCAGCAACACTCCGCCCGCCTTGAGCAGAGGCAGCGCGGCAGCAACCAGCCTGCCCCAATCCTTTTCAACGCGGAAGGCCCCATGGTCCTTCGACTGCGAAAACGTCGGCGGATCAAGCACCACACAATCAAACGCGCGTCCCTTCTTTGCCAGCCGCCGCAGCCAGTCGAACGTGTCGCCATAAATGAAGCCATGCGCCGCCGGGTCGAGTCCGTTGAGCGCGAAGTTGCGCCGGCCCCATTCAAGATATTTTTTCGAGAGATCGAGGCTCGTCGTTTTTGCGCCCGCCAGCGCTGCGCAGACCGAGAAGCCGCAGGTGTAGGCGAACGTGTTCAGGATTTCGGGTCTGACGTCCGGGATCTGGGGTTGGAACAGCTGAAAGTCCGCCGCGACGTGGCCGGTTAAAAAACGACGACGATTGTCGCGTTGATCCAGGAACAATCCCACGGAATATCCCTCATTGAAACCCAGCTCGAAGCGGACGCCGTTCTCGCGAATCGCAAACCGTTCCGGCGCGGCTTCGCCGAATACCGGTTGCGGTGACGCCTCGGCGGTGGTGGTGCGCCGCACCTGGCGCGAGAGGGTTTTGTGGTATGCCCCGCGGACGGAAAACCAGTTTGCCAGCTGCGCCAGTTCCTCGTGTTGTTTGGCCTGCAAGGGCTGGTCCGACTGGGATAGCAAATAATCACCCAACCGGTCCACGTACCAGCCCGGCCAGCCGTCGCTCGCGCCGTGAATCACGCGGAACGCGTCCGTCATCTGCGGATCAATCAGCGCAGCGCGCAGGGCAAGTCGCGGGTCGGCATCGAAACCGGCGGGAACACGAAACGTTACCGGCCCGGCCGTTGCTGGGTGGACGAAGGAAATTTCGGCCGCGTGCAAAAAAATGCGTGCCGCCGGCGTGCCGCCGTAACGGGTGTCGCCCAGAATCGGGAATCCGCCCTCCGCCGCATGGACGCGAATCTGGTGGGTCCGCCCCGTCAGCGGCTCGGCTTCCACCATGTGGAGTCCCGTCCCGCACGTCGCGGGACGGTCTGCGCCGGCTAAAACCGGAACGCCAAACTTCGTTTCCGCGATTTCCGCGCCCGTGTGCGGCGGGCGGCTTGCGTATTTTTCGCCCACACGCACCAGCGCGGTTTTGACGCCGAGACCGAGTTGAGGCCCCGGCCGGTCGGTGAGCAGAAGATATTTTTTACGGACGCGGCGTTGCGTGAATTGCTCCGTGAGCGAGCGGTTGGCGGCCGGAGTTTTGCCGAAGACCATCACGCCGCTGGTTTCCTTGTCAAGCCGGTGCAGGATGGCCAGCGTCGCCCAGCGCGATTCGCGCTGCCGCAGCCAGTCATAAATGCCCTCGCCCGCATGCGGGGCGGGCGCGTGCGTATTCCAGCCGGCGGGCTTGTGAACCACCAGCAAATGCTCATCCTCGAAAATCACACACGGCGGCATGCGCAGATGAAACATTTTCCGGCTCCATATTGAAAGTGTGGAATTGAGGGGGCCGTCGGTCGTCTGTTTTTGGCGGCCGCAACCAATTGCGTTGACACCGCAGAACCGGTGCGATTGGTATGTCATCTGCTCAAATCCTTGAGAAATCAGGCCTTTACCGATGCTTTATCCAATTGATTTCCAGGTTCGCCTTTTGCGGAAAATAGGATGCACCTTTTTCGTGGTGGCACCGCTGTGGGTGGCCCCGGCACTGACGGCTGCCCCGGAAACCAATGGAGCCCCGGTTATCAATGAAACGGTCATCACCAACCTGGCCCAGTTTTGGATTCTTCCGCAGGAAGAGAAAAGCCAGTTGCATCACATTCAAGCGAAGTTGCTGATCTACTACTGCGATCCCAAGTGGAACGTCTATTGGGGGGCTTCCGATGACCTGACCACTTTTTTGCCATTTCGGGGCCTGCCGTTTCCCCTCAAAGCCGGGCAAGAAATCATGGTAGAAGGCTTGATACTTCCGGTGAACCAGGAGTTCTTATGGGACAAAACCTCAATCAAAATCCTTTCTGAATCCAATGCCATTCCATCCATTTCCGCCCGGGGACGAATTGTGGACATTGCCAGCCTCAACAAACAGTTTGTGGAGGTGGTGGCCTTGGTGGATGCGCAACGGTTGACTTCGACCAATGTGCTGAAGCTTGATCTGCTCGCCGATAATTTCAATTTTAATGCCTTTGTTTATCTGGATCACCCCGAAGGAGCCCCGCCGGATTTGACCGGCAAATTTGTCCGGATCAAGGGAATCTATGCCGCCACCTCCGATGCCTTTGGGAAGATTGCCAATATCACCTTGTGGACGCCCGGTTTAAACTTCGTCGAGACCGTTGGTTCATTGGAAAATGATTCCCGATTTTCCATTCCCGTCACCTCTTCCGAGAACTTCTCCGCGGCCGATTCCAAGGCTTGGGTTCGCGTTGAAGGAGAGGTTCGCAATCAACAACCCGGAGAAGCCGTTACGATTTGGGATGCTGCGGGCCAGGTGCGCATCTATGCCAAACAACGGCACCCCTTGCAGCGGGGTGACCGCATTGAGGCAATCGGCCATCCTGCGTTTCAGGGAATGGACCGGGTTTTGCAGGAGGGATTGTTTCGGCTGGCCGCGAAAAATGCGACAAATTCCTACAGCGCTTCCACGAACCTGATAAAATTGCGCCTGGCGGATCAAGTCCGCGGTCTGGATCAGGACCAGCTCGTTCACCAGCTGCCCGTCAGCCTCGAAGGACTGGTGACATGGGTGGATTCACGGGGGAACTTCATCTATATTTTGGACAGCAGTGGCGGCATCCGCGTGATGCAATCTCGATTCCGAAATGGGCGGCGTATCCAAAACGGCATGGTGGTAAAGGTGGATGGCCAGGCCACAGCCGGTTATTTCGCTCCCGTCATAACCAATGCCGTCGTGCATCAGACTGGATCCGTGGATATGCCGGATGCGCCATTAACCAGTCTGGAACAGGCGCTGACCGGCACGGAGGACGGCCGCTGGATTCAGATGCGCGGCTACGTTCGCAAGGTCACCGAGGTGGCCGGAAGGTTGGAATTGCAACTGGTCGCGCCCGGAGGTGAATTCACGGCGCGAGTTCCCTTGGACGATTCCTTGCGAAACCTGAAAGGCTCGGTGGTTTTGGTCCACGGGGTTTGTGTGGTCGATGCCGATTCCCGCCGGCAATTGACCGGCATTGAAATTTGGTCAGCCGAGGCGGGCGACACCCAGACTGAACAATCCGCCCCCGACGATCTGTTCGCGCTGCCGTTGCGTTCCATTGCCAGCCTGCGCCAGTTCAATCTGTTCAACACCCTGAACGAGCGGGTTCGCACCAGCGGTTCAGTCACCTTGCAGGTTCCCGGAAGCTA
Organism: Verrucomicrobiia bacterium; assembly: GCA_049280815.1. Lineage (GTDB taxonomy): Bacteria > Verrucomicrobiota > Verrucomicrobiia > Limisphaerales > UBA11358 > UBA11358. The sequence goes on from JBAPQW010000056.1 coordinate 4,264, forward strand.
CCTGTGTGTGCAGGATGGCGACAGCAGTCTCTTTGCCCTGGGTGATCAGACCGAGCCGCTAAGCCCCGGTGATCGCGTTGAAGTCGTCGGTTTTCCGGGTAATAATGGCGGGAACTTTTTGATGCGGGAAGCGGTTTTTCGTCGTATCGGTCCCGGTCCTGAGCCGGCGCCGGTGCAGTTGCCCGCCCTGCAATCCGTTAATGAGAATCTGGATGGCTTGCTGGTGCGCGCGGAGGGTTTTTTGCTCGACGTTGTAAAAAAGACAGGTGAGACGCGCCTGATCGTTCAGGCCAAAGGTCTGGTGTTTGAAGCCAAGCTCGACAAGGCTGCGGAATTCGACAGGGCCGAACCGCAGACCGGCAGCAAACTTGCCCTCACGGGCGTGTACCGCATTCAGCGGGACGAGTATGGCAAACCCCGCTCCTTTTTGCTGAACCTCCGCAACGGGAATGATGTTCGAGTACTTGAGCCGCCGCCCTGGTGGACTCTCCCCCGGCTTTTGCTGGTGCTGGCCGGCGTTCTGGTGGTTTTTCTGATTGCCCTTTTGTGGACGCTGCAAACCCGGCGCAAAAACAACCTGCTCCAGCACGCCCAGGTGGAATTAAAGGCGGCCCATGACAAGTTGGAGGAGCGCGTTCAGGAACGCACCCGGGAATTGCGCAAGCAAATTGAAGCCAAGGAACGGGCCCAGGAAGCGCTGCAACGCTCCGAGGAGCGTTTTGCGAAGTCCTTTCGCGCCAGCCCTATCCCATTGACCCTGCTGAGCGTCTCCGATCAGCAATTTGTGGATGCGAACGACAGTTTTCTGCAAATGACCGGTTTCAGACGCGATGAAGTTTTGGGCCGGACTCCGGCTGAATTGAAGCTTTTTTCCAATGCGGAAACTTTGGGGGGTGTTTTGGACGCGCTTTCGGCGAAACGCCTGGTCCGCAACCTGCAAGCCGGACTGGCCACGCCCGACGGAAAAAATCTGACCGTGCTGATTTCCGCGGAAGCGTTTGAACTGGAAAACCGGTCGCACTTTTTGATGTCCATTCAGGACATCACCGAGCAGCTAAACGTCGAAAACCAATTGCGCCAGGCCCAAAAAATGGAAGTGGTCGGCCAGATCGCCGCCGGCGTCGCCCACGATTTCAACAATATTCTGACCGTGATTCAGGGCCACGCGGAGTTGCAATTGAATGTGGAGAAGCTGGACGAATCCCTCGCCGAATCCCTGCGTGAAATTTCGGGCGCCGCCACCCGGGCCGCGTCGCTTACCCGCCAGTTGCTGGCCTTCAGCCGCAAGCAGATGCTCCAGCGCCGCCCGCTCGATTTGCAGGAGTCACTCAATAATCTCAGCAAAATGCTGCAAAGAATCATCGGCGAACACATTGACTTGCAGATCCACTGCGCGGAAGACCTGCCGCCGGTGCTGGCTGATGCGGTCAGCTTTGAACAGGTGGTCATCAATCTCGCCGTGAACGCGCGCGACGCCATGCCGCGCGGCGGCCCGCTCACCATCACGGCTGAACGGGTGGTGATTGACGCGAAGCACCAGAAACGGGAGCCGGATGCCTTGACCGGCACTTTTGTGCAGCTGAGTGTTGCCGACGAAGGCAGCGGGATGAGCGAGGCCGTGCGCCGCAAAATTTTTGAACCGTTTTTTACGACCAAGGAGGTGGGCAAGGGAACCGGGATGGGATTGGCCACGGTTTATGGCATCGTCAAGCAGCATCAGGGATGGATTGAGGTTGATTCCAAACCGGGTGCCGGATCGCTGTTCAAGGTGTTTCTCCCCTTGGCGGATCAGGAGGCGCAAAATGAGTCCGAACCCGGAACCAGCCTGCTTCGGGCTGCCGATGTTCAATCACGGACCATCTTCATCGTCGAGGATGAAACCTCATTGCGTGAAATGGCGTCGAAGATTCTGAAACAGCTCGGGCATCGGGTGGTGGCGGCAAAGGATGGCCCGGAAGCGTTGAGCCTCTGGCCACAGCACCGAGGGGAAATTGACTTGTTGTTCACGGACATGGTGATGCCTGGGGGGATGACAGGACGGGAGCTGGCGGATCACTTCCTGCTTGAAAAACCAAGAATGCCGGTCATTTACACCACCGGCTACAGCGTGGATTTGTCCGATTCGGACCTGAACCTCATCGAAGGCGTGAATTATCTTTCCAAGCCTTACGATGCCACGATGCTGGTTCGCGCCGTCAAAAAGGTCTTTGCCAACCGAGGTTGACTCCGCACGCGCCGGCCTGGTCGGTCTTTCACCCCGCCCCCGGAGCGCTTTCCCGGGAATTGGCTTTCGGATTGTCAGGCGGTCACTTCAAATTCCAGACACAACGGTCGCTTAAATGTTTCCCCTCACGTTCCGCCATGGCCGCGACCCGATTTTCGCCGGGTTTCAAGGCCACGTCCTTCCAGATAAAAATGCCATTCGTTCCGATGACACGTTCGCCCTGTGATTTTCCATTCAGCAGCAATTCCACCTTGGGCGCATTGGAATAAATTTTCACGTCGGTCACCGCGTTGGTCCGTTCCGTGAAGCGCCGGCTGGTAATGTAAACCATCGGTTCGTCCGACCAGTTCGCCTGGTAAAAATAGAACGCATCCTTTTTCGTCTGCCGGTCGTAAGTCACCAACCCCTTGTCGTTGCGGCCCGGCACGCCGCCTTCGTGGCGCGTGCTCACGGCAAAGTCAAACATGCACCAGACAAACGTGCCCCAGACGAATGGCCGCGCTTTCATCGCCGGCCACGCCGTTTCGTGGACGAGGGCCTGCCATTCCTCCGGATGCCATTGGCTGGTTGTGACGGGCTGCCGGGGGTTTTGTTCGTGCTGGGTCACGTTCGCGCCCGCGCCGTATTCACTCACGCAAAAGCCGCCGTGCCGGCTGTCCTGGCGGCGTGAGTCCAGCGACTTGCCAAAATCATCCTTGCTGCCCCAGCCGGAATACCAGCCCGGATAAATATTCCAGCCGAGCCAGTCGGGGATTTTGTTCATCTGGGGCAGGCCGTTGTTGCTGGTGGCGGCGATGGTCGGGCGCGTTGGGTCCTCGCCGTTGGCAACGATTTTCAGGTCCTGCAACTCGCGGTGCGGATCGGGATTCTTCGGCCACAGCTCGTTGAACAGGCTCCAGACAAAGATTGAGGGGTGATTGATGTTTTGCCGGATGAGATCGAGCAACTGGCTGCGCGAGGTCTCCGCGAATGGGGCCGAGGGATTGATTTCATTCACCTGCGGAATTTCCGCCCAGACGAGGATCCCCGCCTTGTCGCACAAGCTGTAAAAGTAGTCGCTGTGCTGGTAATGCGCGCAACGAATGACCGTGCAGCCGAGTTCGGAAATCAGCCGGATATCCTCGTCCATGTCCGCCTCGGAAATCGCCCAGCCCTTGTTGAAGCGGTCCTGGTGCCGGTCCACGCCGTGCAGAGGATAGGGCCGGCCGTTCAGGAAAAATCCCTGGTCGGGATCCACCGAATAAAACCGCAGGCCCAGCGGTTGCTCGACCGAATCCACCACGCCGTCCGTCGAACGCAATTCGACGACCGCCTTGTAAAGATAAGGATCCTGCCGTCCGTTCCACAAATGTGGGTTGGGCACCGTCACCTGCAACGGATACGGCGCGGTGTCGTTGGCCGCCAGCTGGATGGGTTCTTCGTGCCTGGCCACCTGCTTTCCGCCGGCATCCAGCACGCTGGCGACCAGCGTCAGCGGTTGTTTCTGGCCGGTGCCGTTGGAAATCTGAGCGATCACGTCAATCACCGCCTGCTTTTTTGTGACGCTCGTCTGAAGCCAGGCGACGCCGGGCGAGCCATGGTCCGTGACGGTGAAATTTTCCCCGCCGGTGACAATCAGATGCACCGGACGGTAAATCCCGCCGTAGACTGAAAAATCACCACTCAACGGCGCGATGTCCGGCTCCCGCTGGTTGCTCACGCGCAGGGCCAGCAGGTTGGTGCCGCGGGTGGACAGCTGGGGGGTGATTTCAAAGCTGAACGCGCCGAAACCGCCGCGATGTTCGCCGAGCCATGCGCCGTTCAAATAAACATCTGCCACCAAACTGGCCGCTTCAAACCGCAGAAAATATCGTTTGCCGGCTTCCGGCGTGATGTTTAACTCGCGCCGATACCAGCCCGGCCCGCGATAAAAATCCTTTCCCTGCTGCGCCTCTTCCCAGCCCCAATTGTGCGGAATCGAAACCGCCTGCCAGTCGCCGTCGTTGAAGTCAGGCTGCGCCGCGTTGGTGATATCGCCCGATTGGAACCGCCAGCCGGCATCCAGCAGCGTGCTTTCGCGCGCACACAGGCTGAAGGTGAAGACGAGGGCGGAAATGAAAATGGGAAACGTGCGCATCTGCGAATCATGCCGAAAATTATTCCGGCGGCAAGCGCAACGTCGAATCCAGCGGCTGAACGTCCGGCAATGGTTTCGCCGAACTCGCCCCGCCGAGCTCCGCAAGCCGTTCACCGGCGGGACGCACCCGGGTTTGAAAACTCGCTGCCGCGTCGTTGAAGGCCGTGTTCGCCCGCTCCAGCCCGGCGCGGATCTTTTCGAAGTGTTCGGTGAATTTGACCACGCGTGAATAAAATTCCTGCGCGGCGGCGGCGATCTTTTGGGCGTTTTCCGTTTGCGCGTGCTGCTGCCAGCTCACGCTCACCGAACGCAATAGCGCGATGAGCGACGCCGGAGTTGCCAGCAAAATTCGTTTCTCGGCCGCCCACACGATCAAATCATGGTCACCTTCGAGCGCGGCGCTGAACAGCGATTCCGCTGGCACAAACAACACGACGTAATCCAGCGCATTGGGGAACTGGCGCGGGTAATCGCGGTCCGCGAGCGCCTTGATGGTCGCCTTCAATTTGGCCGCGTGCGCTGCCAGCGCCTCCGCGCGCTTGACCGGCTCCGCTGTTTCCAGTGCGTTAAGAAAGTCAAAATCCGGAACCTTCGCGTCCACAATGATGAAACGTTCGCCCGGCAATTTCACGACCAGGTCCGGGCGGTTCTCGCCCGACGAGGTCTGTTCCATGAAATCGCAATGCGCGCTCATGCCGGCCGCCTCGACGACGCGTCGCAGCGTTTCCTCGCCCCAGCGCCCGCGCGCCTGGTTCGAGTGCAGCACGAGGCGGAACTGTTGCGTCTCCTGCGCCAGGGTCGTACTTTGCTGCGAGAGCAATTCCAGCTGCTTCTTCACCTCGCCCAATGTGGAGGATTGCGCCGCTTCGCTTTGTTGCAACCGTTTCTGGTAGGTTTCGAGCTGCTGCTTCAGCGGCTCGACCAGCGTTTTGATGGATTCCTGGCGCTGGGCAAGGTCGCCCTTGGCCGTTTCCTGGAATTTTCCAAAGGTTTGTTCCGCCAGCCGCAAAAATTCCGGCGCGCTTTGTTTCAACGCTTCCGCGCTCAATGCCTTGAACGCCTCCCGCAGATCCAACAAGGCCTTGTCCTGCAAGGCGCGCTGTTCCCCGAGCATTTTTTCCGATGCGGCGTGTCTGGCCTCAGCGGTGGCGCGGGCGTTGCCGGTTTCGGCCAGTTGCGCACGGAGTTGAGTGAGTTCCGCTTCGCGCTGGCCGACTTGCTGGCGCAGTTCATTTTCGAGCCGCGCGTCCGGTTCGCTGCCGCCGCGGGCGCGCCCGATCAACCAGCCGACGACAAGTCCGGCGAGCGCAGCGATGGCCAGTTGGATTCCGACCGGCATATTCATATTTGTAGCCGCGCCTCGTAAAAGCGCGGCCAATCAGCTTGTTTTGCCGCGCTCTCACGAGGCGCGACTACGATGTTTAGAAATGGGCTATGACTTCGATCTCCACGTTCGCACCCTTGGGCAGCGCGGCGACCTGGACGGTTGAGCGCGCCGGAAAATCATGCGTGAAGTATTTCGCGTAAACCTCGTTCATCCCGGCGAAATCAGCGAGGTTCGTCATGAACACCGTGGACTTCACCACGTTGGCAAATGTGAGTTTCTGGTCGTCCAGGATCGCCTTGACGTTTTGCAGCACGCGGTCGGTCTGTGTTTTTATGTCGCCGGCTACCAGGTTGCCCGAGGCGGGATCAAGCGGGATCTGGCCGGCGCAGAACAGCAGGTCGCCGGCGCGCACCGCATGATTGTATGGGCCGACCGCGGTGGGCGAGTTCGCGGGTTTGATGACGGTTTTGGTCATGACGTGCGGTTGAGCGTCGCGGGTTGCCGGAACCCGTCAAAGATATTTTTCCAGGATGGGTTTTAGTTCGGCCACGGTTTCCTTGGGCCAGAGTTTTTTCTCGGTCAGGATCGCATTTTGCAGCGCGGAATGGCATGGCCAATCCGGGACGGCTGGGATTTGCGGGATGGCGCGGACGACGATTTGTTTGGCCATGTCGGCGTTGTGATGGAGATTGGTCATGATCATCTCGAGACTCACGTGCTGGTCCTCCTTCCAGCAGTCGTAATCGGTGGCCATGGCCAGCGTGGCGTAGGAAATCTCGGCTTCGCGGGCGCATTTGGCTTCGCCGAGGTTGGTCATGCCGATGACGTTGAAGCCGGCGCGGTGGTTGGTGAGGGATTCGGTGCGGGTGCTGAAGGCCGGACCTTCCATGCAGACGTAGGTGCCGCCGTCATGGGCGTTGGCCTTGCAAACGATCGCGGTCCGCAAAAGAATCTGCCGCAATTTCTCGCAGATGGGATGCGCGAAGGCGATGTGGGCCACAATGCCGCGGCCAAAAAAGGTGTGAGCCAGCGATTGTTTGGTGCGATCGAGGAACTGGTTGACGAGCACAATGTCGCAGGGCTTGCATTTTTCCTGCAGCGAGCCGACGGCGCTGACGCTGATGATCCAGGCGACGCCCAATTTTTTCATGGCCCAGAGGTTGGCGCGATGGTTCAGTTCGCTGGGCAGGAGCCGGTGGCCGCGCCCATGCCGGGGAAGGAAAACCAGGTCGCGCCCGGCAAGTTTCCCGGTAAGGAACTCGTCCGACGGCTCCCCGAAGGGGGTTTTGACTTTGACCCATTTCTGATGGGTAAGCCCCTCGATGTTATAGAGGCCGGTGCCGCCGATAATGCCGATACGATGATTGGACATGGGCGCTTTATAGCATTATTCCGGTGCAAAATGCCAGTGATTTTCCCGGCTGGCGCTGGCGTGGCGGTTTGCTAGACTGGGGGCGTGGAACTCTTCCAGCGCATTCTAAAAACGGCCATCGAGGGCGGCGCGTCGGACGTGCATCTGAAAATCGGCACCCCGGTGATTTTTCGCATCAACCGCGAACTGATTGCGGTGGATTCCCCCCATCCGACCGCGGAATGGATGGTTAAGATTGTCGAAGCCATCACCCCCGTCCATTTGCAAAAGCGCCTGGATGAGGAGCGGGAAATTGATTTTTCGTATTTTGTCCCGGGCGTCGGTCGCTTTCGCACCAATCTGTACCAACAGCGCGGCCAATGGTGTCTGGCCATGCGTTTCGTCAAGACCCAGGTGCCCAGCTTTGAAGAACTCGGGTTGTTGGCCCAGGTCAGAACCATCGCCGAATCTCCCCGCGGCATTGTGCTGGTGGCCGGAGCCACGGGTTGCGGCAAATCCACCACGCTCGCGGCCATGCTCGAGCACATCAATAATAATTTCAAAAAGCACATCATCACGCTCGAGGACCCGATTGAATATGTTTTTGAAGACAACCAGTCCGTGATTGAGCAACGGGAGGTTGGTCTCGACACGCTTTCGTTTCATCATGCGCTGCGGAACGTTTTGCGCCAGGACCCGGACGTCATCATGCTCGGTGAAATGCGGGATGATCTCAGCTTTTCCGCCGCCATGAGCGCGGCGGACACGGGACATCTCGTGCTGTCCACGCTGCACACGACCAATGCGTCCCAATCCATCAGCCGGGTGCTTGAATTCTTCAAGGCGGACGAGCGCGAGCAGATCCGCCGGCAAATCGCCGCCACCTTGCGGGCCGTGGTTTGCCAGCGCATGGTCCTGACCTTGGATGGACAATCAACCCCGGCCTTGGAAATTCTCATCAACACGCCGATGGTCAGGAAGCTGCTCGAAGACAACCGCCTCGACAAATTGCCTGCCGCCATTGAAACCAGCCAGGACGATGGCATGCTCACGTTCAACCAGTCATTGTTCAATCTGGTCAAGGCGGGGCGCGTGACCGAGAAGGAAGCCCTGTCCAAAGCCACCAATCCCCAGGCGCTCGAAATGAATTTCAAGGGCATCTTCCTGGATGAAGGCCGTCGTATTATCAGCAGTTGATTCAGCGTCTTAGGTAAGTCATCAATAGTTGCAATTGACTTAATCCCGACCTGCCGTATCGTTTTTTCGTCATGCGAGTGTCAAAGGAAACGGATTATGCGTTACGCGCCTTGTTCACTTTGGTTGATCATTTCGGCGGTGCGCCGATACCGATTCGTGAGCTGGCCCGCCGGAACGACGTTCCCAAACGATTTCTGGAGCAGATCATGCTCAAACTCAAGACGCAGGGCTGGGTGGACAGCGTGGCTGGCGTGCGCGGCGGCTATGTACTTGCCCGACATCCAGGCAAGATTACGATGGGTGAGGTGGTGCGACATTTTGACGGCATTTTGGCGCCGATTGATTGTGTTTCCGTCACCGGTTACCAGCGGTGTTCGCAGGAGCCGGTTTGCCGGTTTCGGCGCGTATTCTTTGATGCCCGCAACTATGTTGCTGAACTGATGGATCGCACAACTCTCGCCGAAGTGTCCAAGCGTTCACCCCTGTCAAAATACGAGATTTCGGCCGGTTTTATTGGCGGGGAAGGAATTTAAGAATCGTTTCGAAAATAGTTGACAAAAACTGTGTCCATGTCAAAATACGACAAGATAAATCGTTATTTATGTCTAAATCGAATATGGTTGTTTGTGGCTGGAGGCGGATTGAAACAACCTCTCGTTGGTGCGCTGCGACAAAATTTTTGCGGCGCAAACAACGACTTGTCCTGTCGCCATTTGCGGCGTTGTTCGCCGTGGATGCCAAATTGATAATGCAATGACGATTTCGTCAAGGCCAACAGACATCTGAGGCCGGATCATACGGAAGAATTAAAATTATACACGGACGACTGACCGGACCACCGGAGGTTCCCATGCAAGAAAGAAAAAACGTTATCCATGCGGAACTGGGTTCAAAGCTTGATGCGGTTGGTTGCGGTCGGCGTGTTGGCGTCAGCCTGTGCGGCCACGGCGGCTGAAATCAAACTGCTCAACGTCTCGTACGACGTCACGCGTGAGTTCTATCAGGACTACAACGCCGCCTTCGCCAATTATTGGAAGGAAAAGACGGGCGAGGTGGTGACGGTCAACCAATCCCACGGCGGTTCCAGCAAGCAGGTGCGCAGCGTGCTGGACGGCCTCGCGGCCGATGTCGTCACCATGAACCAGGCTCTGGACATCGACGCCCTGTATTCCATCGGCGGACTGATCCCTTCCAACTGGGCGATCCGCCTCCCGGACCGAAGCGTCCCCTATAACTCGACGATTTTGTTTGTTGTCCGCAAGGGCAATCCAAAACACATCACGAACTGGGATGACCTCGTTCGTCCGGATGTTTCGGTGATCATTCCCAATCCAAAGACCTCGGGAAACGGCCGTTACAGCTATTTGGCGGGGTGGGGGTATGCGCTGAAGAAATCCGCCGGTGACGAGGCGCAGGCACGCGCGTTTGTGGCGAAGCTTTTCGCCCATGTGCCCGTGCTCGACACCGGCGGACGCGGCGCCACGACGACATTTGCCGAGCGTGGCATCGGCGATGTGTTGCTGACGTTTGAAAACGAGACGGCGCTGATTCAAAAGCAGTTTGCAGCGGACCAGCTCGAGGTCGTGGTTCCGCCCATCAGCATTCTGGCGGAAAATCCCGTCGTCTGGGTGGACACGGTGGTGAAACGGCACGGCACCGAGCCGGTGGCCCGCGCCTATCTCGAATATCTCTACAGCGACGCCGGGCAGGAGCTGGCGGCGCAGCATGATTTCCGGCCGCAGAACCGGGCGATCCTGGCGAAATACGCCAGCCGTTTCCAGCCGCTCGAGCTGTTCACTGTGGATGAAGTGGCGGGCAGCTGGCAGCAGGCGCAGCGGGTGCATTTTGCCGATGGCGGGATTTTTGACCGGATCTACCAGAATAAATGATGAATTTGCCGACGCCGCGAGGGTGAGGCGCAACTTGAATGAATTACGAAGGCTGACCGGTTCACCGGAGGTTCTTCGCGGAAAAGAACAAACCGTTGACGTGTGAGTGCGACCGGAAACAGCGGGCCGGACCTGGCCCAATTCAAGGCATCCGTTGCCTGCCTGGGCAGGCGGCGCTGTTTCCCGCCCGGCACGGACAGGTTTCGGTTCTTTATTTAAAAAACCAAAAACAGCCAAAGAAAAATTGTGAACCTATGAAAACATCAAACCTCCGTAAAATTGTTGCCACCGGCCTGACGCTTGCCGGTCTGGCCCTGGTCCCAAACTTGCAGGCCGACGTCGAAATATTCATCGAGGGTGGCAGTGCCAGTTCCAGCGTTTTGTTCAACCGGGCCACCAACGTTCTAAACGACATCAATACTCCCATTGCGGTGAATGGTCTGGACAACTCCGCCGTGCGCACCTATGCGGGCAAGAGCACGAATGCGGCACTGTCCGCGTTTGGCACCATCACGTTGGATTTCAATCTCAACGGAGCCGTGATTGGCCTGCAAAACCTGGTCAACCAGCAACCCGACACGAACGTCAGCGGCGCGCTATTGATCCCCACCCTGGTCGATTCCGCCACCTCGCCCGAAGCGGTTGGCATCGATTCCGTGGCGGCGAACCTGACCGCGTACCCGACCTATGTGGTTCCCCTGGCCTACATCAAGAATACAAATTCGATTGATACCGCCGGCATCACCAACCTGACCCAGCGGCAGGCGTGGTCGCTGGAAAACTCGACGTTGCCGGCGACGTACTTTGGCGGCAACAGCACCAATGTCGTTTATTTTGTCGGGCGGAACAGCCAGGCCGCCGTCCGGACCGAATTGGACCTCAATATTTACAATACGCAGACGATCAACACATACTATACCAACGCCTTGGGGCAGCCCGTTCTCGATACGAGCGCCGACCCGGGTCAGCAGTTTGGCGGTTCGGTGGCCAGTACCGTCGTGGTGCTCACGAATTCCATCGGCACGGTAGCGGTCCAGAACATCGTCAAAGGCACGGCCGCCATTCCCTATGAGGGAGTTCCATATGCCGTGTCCAACGTGATCAACGGCAGTTATCCGCTCTGGGGCTACGAGAACTATTATTTCATCACGTCCCCCACGACGGGTTCTCCCACCGCGCCGCAGCAGGCGGTGATCGACGCATTTTACCAGGGCGTCACCAATTCCTCCTTTTATGTGACCTCCGTGTTCACCAATAAATTCATTCCCAACGGCTCGTTGCGGGTACAACGGAGTTTTGACGGCGGCCAGATCACCCCGCTTCCCAATTATTAACCCGGCAACCTTTAACCGGCATATCTTTCTATGAAAAAAACAATCACCTTGACCCTCGCCGCGCTGGCATTGCTGGCAACGTTCCAGGCGCGCGCGTGGACGTACAGCGACGGGGATTTGCTGCTGGTGTTCCGCAAGAGCGGATTCAACAACATCGAGTTCGACCTGGGCAGCGTTTCCAATTACCTGGGCAAAGCGAACGGTTACACCACTCCCGTCACCGGTTGGGATCTCAGTCTGGTCACCAGCCAGTTTGGGGCAAATTTGACCGGGGTAAAAGTCGTACTGCTGGCCACCACCAGCCGGACCAACGCAAGCCCGACGGCGTGGCTGAGCAGTGCCGAACCCAACACCACCGCCTATAATGTCAGTGCCGCAGCCTGGAGCGCCAACCTGTTCGGTACGATCGATGCCATCGGCAACCGGCCGATCTATCCCTATGATGTGCCTCCGACTGAACCCAATGCCTACTCCATTGATCCCGGCGGCCAGTATCGGGCGGCGTCCTATGATTACACCGTGTCGGGCGGGAACTTCAATGGCATCGCCAAATTGGGCGGAAACGCGCCGTTCACCGTCGAGCAAGCCATCCCCGGCTTTCTCGATTTCTGGGCCATCCAGCCCACGACCGTCTATCCCAATCCGCCACCGGATAACCTGGTGGGCACCTTCACAGTCAGCACCAACGGGGTGCTGACGTTTGTGGCCGGGCCACGTCCGTCGAACATCATCGGGGTTGGCCGTTCCGGCAATGTCAGCTCGGTTCAATTCACCACGACCGTGGGCAACAGCTATTCGCTGGTTTACACCAATACATTGGGCGGGGCCGCAGCCACCTGGCCGGTGGATGGCACCACCCTGATTGGGGATGGCAAAATCGACACCATCAACCGCACCACTTCCGACAACGCGGAATTTTATCACGTCAGCACGCAATAGGGCGTGCCCGGAACACACGGCCGGCCCGGGTGCAAGCCCCGGGCCGGCCGCAACGGCGAATTCGTAGAGAGGACCACCACAACGAATGAAATACCGGATCGGCTTGATTGCCATGTTCGTGCTTGCAAAAATTTCCAGCGGGTGGACGGCCGAAACCAACGCCTCGGCGGGGTCGGACGTCACGAATGCTCCTGTCCTGGCAGAAGTCACGAATGTTCCCGCCCGTCCCGGGCCGACGTTGGCGGTGCGCGCTTATCGACTTGAAGGCGACACCGCTTTGCTGCCGGAACCCGGCGCGGTGTTTTCCAATTACACCGGGCAGGTGAACCTTGCGCGCATTCACGAGGGATTGGATGCATTGCAACTGTTTTATCGCCGGTCCGGCTTTCCGAGCCTCAGCGTCGCCCTGCCGCAGCAGACCCTTACCGACGGCGTCGTGCGCGTGGAAATCATTAACCCCATGGCCGTCGGGGCAACCAACGCCCTCGCCCGTCCCTTACCGGAATTCGAAGTGCTGGGCTATCTCGTCGAGGGTAACGCTGTTCTGCCGACGGACCAATTGAGCGTGCTTTCCAATTACACCGGCCGGGTGGACCTCCCGCGCATCCACGAGGGACTGGACCAGTTGCAGCGGGTTTACCGCCAGTCCGGTTTTTCAAACGTCAATGTCACTCTGCCGCGACAGGAACCCAGGAATGGCATTGTGCGGGTGAAGATTGTGACCTGCCGGCCTGCCGGGGTTGCCAATTCGCCGGCCACGCCTAAGCCGGCGGCGATCCCGAAAGCGGCAATCCAGACGGAGAGCACTGCCACCCCGGCGACCAACCGTCCCGTCAAACCGGCGCCGACGTTCGCCGTGCACGGCTATCTCATCGAGGGCAACACCGTTTTGCCGCCGGAGAAATTCGGCCTGCTTTCCAATTACACCGGCCGGGTGGAATTCGCGCGCGTCCGCGAAGGGCTGGGCCAGTTGCAGTTGCTGTACCGGCAACTCGGGTTTGCGACGATCGGGGTTACCCTCCCGCGGCAGAAGCTGACCAACGGCATTGTGCGGGTGAAAGTGGTCGAGGGCAAACTCGCCAGCATCAAGGTGGAGGGCAACCGCCATTTTAGCACCAACAATATTCTGCGCGCGCTGCCGAGCCTGGACACAAACATCCTGCTCAACACGAAATGGTTTCAACCCGAACTGGATCGCGCGAATGCAAACCTGGACCGCCAGATTTATCCCGTCATCAATCCCGGGCTCGAACCGGGCACCAGCGATTTGACGCTCAAGGTCAAGGACCGCCTGCCCTTGCATGGCCGGATGGAGGTGAATGACAAGTCCACGCCGGGAACGCCCTTGCTGCGGTTGGACACGGCGTTGCAATACAATAATCTCTGGCAGCATGATCACCAGATCGGCTTGGATTACACTTTTTCGCCGCAGTCCATGAAGACGGGCAACTACAAGCCCCAATTTTACGACCAGCCCATGGTGGCCAGTTACAGCGGCTTTTATCGGCTGCCGCTCGGGTTCGATCATGGGCTGCGCGAAGATTACGACCGGCAACCGGTGAGTTTTGGTTACAATGAAATCACCCACAAGTTTGATTTGCCGGCGGCCACCGGTGAGCCGGAATTGATCGCTTTTGCCTCGCGCTCCGTTTCCGATACGCCGGTTCGCTACGGTTCGCTCACGGTGATTACGAACACCGACCTGCTGGACGTTGACAATCAGTTTGCGCAACGCGAACTGACCTACAACAACGACCTCGGCACCAAGCTCACCATTCCGATCCGTGAATTTCTTGGCGTTCGTTCGTCGATCACGCTGGGTTTCGACTACAAAACTTATAATTCCCAAACTTTTACCACCAATTTGACCTATGTCACCCTTTACGGAACCAACGGCCTTGGGGAGCGTGTAGCGGTAACCAATTTGACGGTTGCGAACGCGGCCAACCGCACCATCGAGCTTGATTATCTGCCGATTTCGTTTGGCTGGTCGGCCCTGCGGCCGGACCAATGGGGTGTCACCACCTTCAGTTTCAATCAGAACATTTTTTTGACCGGCCTGGCCTCGCCGCGCAAGGATTTCCAAATCGTCGCCGTTTCGCGCGATGCCGGCGGCAATTATACGACACTGAACGCCGGCTTGACCCGCCGGCAGAATCTGCCCGACGACTGGTCTCTGTTGTTGCGTGCCAACGGCCAATGGGCCAGCGAAGCGCTCATCAACAACGAACAATTCGCCCTTGGCGGCACGAGCGGCGTCCGTGGCTATCAGGAAGGCGAGGCTTATGGCGATGACGGCTGGCGGGTGTTGTTCGATGTAAATGCGCCGCCGATCCAGGTTGGTGAATTTCCGGTTGCGGACGACGGTGAAAGCGTTCCCGCCTACCTACGCTGCTCATGGTTCATGGATTACGGCCGGGTCTATTTGATCGATCGGGGCCTCCAGCCGGATCATCTCTCGGAGTGGGGCACGGGAATTGGATTTTTTCTCACCGCGGGCGAACACTTTGATGCCCGGCTGACCGTGGGATGGGCTCTGGCGGATGCCGGCTCGCGCTCAAACCCCAACAACACCTTGGTGCTCAGCCCGGCCGGAAGTGTGCAGGCCTATTTCAGCGTCGGATTCCAATTCTGATCAAAAATATGAAAACCAAACGTCGATCAAAAATGTTCCGCGCCGCGAGGCGCCAAACCTTCCGGAAATGGCTTTGCGTGGCCGTCGTTTTTTTCACCGTCGGCTTCAGTTTCACGTTGTCGGCCAATCCAACCGGCCTGACCGTCGTGGCCGGCTCGGCCACGACTCAAACCAGCGGCTCGCAGCTAAACATTACCACCAGCCAGGCCGCTTTTCTAACCTGGGGCAGCTTCAACATCCAGGCGGGCGAAACCACCACCTTTATCCAGCCCTCGGCGAATTCCGTGGTGTTCAACGAAATTGGCGGCGCCAATCCGTCGCAGATTTTCGGCCATCTCAATGCCAATGGCACCGTCATCCTCGCCAACGCCAACGGTTTTTACTTCGGTCCGAATTCGATGATCAAGATCGGCGGAGACTTCATCGCCACCACCGCGCCCATCACGCCGGATTTTGGCTCGGGCTCCAGTTGGACCTTCACCGGCATGCCGCCGCTGGCCAGCATCGTCAATTACGGGTCCATCCAGGCGGGAAACGGCCGTTCGCTGTTTCTCATCGCCGAAAACATCCAGAACAACGGCAGCCTGAACGCGCCCGGCGGCAACATTGGTCTGGCGGCGGGCCAGACCGTGCTGGTAAGCGAACGTCCCGACGGCCGCGGCCTCAGCGCCAGCGTGCAGGTGCCCGCCGGGTCCGTAAACAATCTCGGGCAGATCACCGCCGACGCCGGCACGATCGCGCTGCAGGCCCAGGTGGTGAACCAGGACGGAATCATCCAGGCCAATTCCGTGCAAAATCAAAATGGGGTCATCGAGCTCGCCGCTTCCGATGAGCTCAGCTTGGGGGCAGATTCCCAAATCATGGCGAACGGGGACAATGCTTCGCCCGGCAGTTCCGGCGGCGGCGGCGTCACCTTGAAATCCGGCAACACTTTCAGTGACGCAGCCGGCAGCCAGATTTCCGTGACCGGCGGGGCACAGGGCGGCAACGGTGGCCATGTCGAAATCAGCGCGCCCAACATTTTGTCATTGAATTCGATCGTGAATGCCGGGGCCCAGGCCGGCTGGAGCAGCGGGTTGTTCGCCTTGGATCCCATCAACATCATCCTGGGGAACTCGGGCTCAACCTCGGCTGGCACCATTGGCACAATTGATGGCAGCGGGAGCGGCTCCGGCACGCTGAATGTGAATGTAAACACCGCGTTTCAGAACATCACGGCGGGACAGATCCTGTTGGAAGCGTCCGGCGATATCACCCTCAATGCCGGCACGACTTGGAACCTGTACTCCTCCACGGGAAACAAAACCAGCGGCCAGCTGACGCTTGAGGCCGGCGGCAATATCTTCTTCGGCAACGGTTCGAAAATCACGGATGCCAACAATTGGTCGGTGACGCTCCAGGCCGGATATGATTTTGTAAACCAGGTGGTCCAATCGGGGATCGGTAACATTTATCTGAACAACAACAGCGGTGGCAACACGGGTGGCGGCACCATCCAGACCGCGTCTGGTTCGATCAACCTGTTTGCCGGCGAAAGCATTCTGGCCGGTTCCGGTTCGGTGTACACGACGCTCGGAGGCAGCATTTTCGCGGACGCGCTGGCCGGGGACATCAACACGGGTTCTTTCAACGGCGGCAATGGCAGCTTGCAGAGAAGTGATTATGTCTTTGGCAGCACCGGGGCCAATCCCAGTGCGATTCTCGGCGGATTTTCCACCCGGACGGGCGGCAACGTCACCTTGATTGCCGGCGATAGCATTGACAGCACACCGACTCCGCCTCCGACGGGCTCGTGGTGGCCCGGCGCCTCCGGCGCCTACGGGTCGGGCGACGTGACGGTGATCGCGGGCAGCCAGATCACGGGGAATTATACCCTGGCCCACGGCACCGGCACCCTGCTCGCCGGCGTGCAGGTTCAAAGCGGACAGGCCGCCGCGCTGCAAAACCCCAACGGGCAGAACTACGCCTCCACGCTTAGCGCCTTGGAGATTGCCGTGACCCAGACCCAGAATCCCCTCGGCAACATCGGCAGCATTGCGAACGGGTCGATGCAATCCGTGACATTGAGTTTGATCAGCGGCTCCTGGAACGCCTGGGCGGCCAACAACATCTATCTCAAAGAGGTGAACAACCCGAACGGCGTGTTCAACTCGAGTTCGTCCAGCGAGGCGTTCCTGTTCAATTATGCGTCGGACGCCGCCGCACATTTCTGGGCCGGCAATGCCATTGAGTTGACCGCCAATAATCTGGCGCGGGTGGCGAACAGCAATATATCGCCCATTTATGCGCCGATTCTCACCCTCGACGCCGGTGCGGGCGGCATCACGATTGACAGGTCCATCTTCCTGTATCCCTCCAGCCAGGGCGGGCTGGAGATTACCACACGCGATGGCGGCAATTTGACCGGGCTGCCCATTGCCCATTCGACGGCAACCACCAGCATCACGGTGTCCGACAGCGGCCCGCCGGCCGGCAACCACACCGAACAATACGAATATCAAGCCATCCAAAACAATGACCACGCAGCCACGCCATTGCATGAGGGAGATGACAACCCGGTGACGCTGGACATCTCGGGCAGTATCGGCAGCTTCGGACTGGTCGTACCGACCTTTGCAGAGATCACAGTTGATGGCCAGCAACCTTATACTGCAGCGGACGGCAGCAGTACTTACGGCACGTACAACTTTACGTTCACCGGGCAGAACCTTTCGCCGTTGCAAACCACCTTCATTCACGTGGCGGGTGACATCGCTTATCCTGACTACACTCCCGGTGCCACGTTCGGCGGCCAGGGGCTGGCGCTGGCCGGCCCCGGCAATTTCGACATCAGCGCCCGCAACATTGACCTCGGCTTCTCCGGCGGCATCAAAGTGCTGGCGCCGGATGCGGCATTGGTCGCCATCTCACCCTTCGGCGCGAATCTCACCGTCACCACCTCCGGCAATCTCGCCATGACTTCAACCGCCATCGCCAATTATGGTTTTCTCGGTGGCATCACTCTGGACGTTGGCGTGAACACCGGTGGCATTCTTGATGTCGGCGGCGCCCTCAGCGGCTTGGGGGGAGCGAACGTGGTCAATGGAATTTTCACCACCAGTGGCGGAAACATATCCATCACCGCCGGCGGCAATGTGAACTTGGACGGCTCGCGGGTTGCCGCGTACGATGGCGGGAACATCGGGATTACGTCCAATAACGGCGATGTAAACGCGGGGGCAGGCGGCTCGGGTTTTGTGGCTTTTTCGGCATTGGAATTGATCAAACCGGATCCGAATGACCCGGCCACGTGGTATTTGGCGGGCATCCCGTCACTGATTCCCGGGAGCGGCATCCTGGCCACGACCGTGTTCGGGTCGGACGCCGCGCTCGGGAACATCACCGTGAACGCGCCAAATGGTGATATCAACGCCAACCTCGGCGGCATTCTGCAACTGGCTTTTGGCGGCGCTGACACGCATAACAATTTCATCAACCTTAACGCCGGCCACGACATCAACGCAACGGGTTCCGGGATTATCGGCTACAACATCGGACTCCAGGCCGGCGGCAACATTGTCGGCGTCGTAATCGGCAGCCAAAGCGTCAATATCAACTCGCAGAACAACGTGGATGTGACGGTGGTGAGCGCCGGCAATGTGGACATTAGCGCCTCGGGTGTGGTTTCCGGCACGGTGATCAGCGGTGGCACTGAGGACGTGAGCGGCAGTTCGATAACCGCCTCGTTGATCGCCGAGTCGGTTTCTGCATCGGGCGACACCAGTGGCGCCAGCATGGGTATCCCCCAATCAAACGTCGCCAAGGAAATTGCCGAGTCGGCCGACGATGCCACGACCGTGACATCCAAAACCGACGATCAAGACGACGACCAAAACAAGAAGAAGGGCAAGGGGATTGCGCTGGGACAGAAGACCGGTCGCGTGACCGTGATCTTGCCGCCGAAGAATCACGCTGAATCCAGGACCCCGGACCCCGGAACCTAAAACCTGGAGCCCAGACCACAATCTATTCATGACCACACTCATTCAACCGTTGTTTGCCGCCAACGCGGCCGTGTACGCCATCGAGAACGCCACCACCGAAGGCAAAGCCACGGTCGTCGCGCTGTTGATTTTGTCGTTGTTCAGCTGGACCATCATCATCACCAAGTTCCGCCAGCTGCTTATCGCGCGACAAGAAACCAAAAAATTCCTGGCCGCCTACGGCTCCACGCGCGACCCGTTGGACATCCAGCGCAAGGGCGGGGTATTTGACGGCGCGCCCGCCTACCAGCTCTACATCCGCGGCGCGGATGAACTCGCATACCAGTTGAAAAACAATCCCGTCACGGTGAAGGGCGAGCGGCGCATCAGCACGGCTTCGTTCGAGGCAGTGAAGGTCGCGTTGGAGGAAGCGGCCGGCGCCGAGGCGATGGGCTTGGAGAAGGGGATGATTGTGCTTTCGACGGCGGTGGCGGGCGGCCCGTTCATCGGTCTGCTGGGCACGGTGTGGGGCGTGATGTCCACGTTCGCCGGCATCGCCGAAAGCAAGGCGGCGACGCTCACGGCGATGGCTCCCGGTGTGGCGGCGGCGCTGGTGGCGACCGTCACGGGTTTGCTCGTGGCCATCCCGGCGATGTTCGCCTATAACTTCATGGTCACCACCATCCGCGCCATCACCCAGGAACTGGACGGGTTTAACACACGTTACGCCACGCAAATTGTGCATAGCTACGTGGATAACCGCGATCTGGAGGACAAAATTGCGATGGCATTGACGCGCGCCGAAGTGGGCGAGAACACCCCCGCCATCTGACCGATGAAGAAGTGTTCAAAATCGGCGCATCATTCGCTGACGGAGTTGAACATCACGCCGCTGCTGGACCTGGCGTTTGTGTTGCTGGTGATCTTCATCATCACGACGATCCCGCCGGTGAATGATCTGGACCTGAAGCTGCCCA
>JBAPQW010000057.1:0-1940 GCA_049280815.1 Verrucomicrobiia bacterium
GCCGTCCACAGCGCGTGGTCGCGGCGGAATCGGATGTCGCGGTATTTGTCGTAGTCGAGGTTGTCCTGCCGCAACACCTTCGGCAGGTCCGCACGCGGCGAGTGAAACGGCTTTTGGGCGCGATCCAGCGCCCGCTTCGCCACATAATCGAGGTTCACCTCCGCAGACTCCGAGGCGGCACAGACCGACACGACCGACAGAATACCAATTACCACCAAACGCCGATAAGCTTGCCACATCTTGGGAATATGAGAGCCGAAATGGCCGCAATTTGCAAGTTTTGCGCGAAAAGCCCTATTTTCCGCTTCCTCGACGTTTTTAGTGGGTAAAAGGGCTGAAATTGGTTTTTCTGGTTGGGCGTATGATACCGGAAAAGATGTTTCAACAGATATTGGCGCTGGGTGAAGCCTGGCGGGTAGTGCGTATGGATTATCAGGAAAAAGAAAGCAAGGTGTTGATCCGGGTGGAAGAGACGCCCGCGTTGTGGGCGCAGGAAAGCTGTCCGCATTGCGCGGCCAAGACCGTGCGCGGCTACGATCATGCGCCGGAACGGCGGTGGCGGCATCTCAACGTGTGCCAGTTGCAGTCGGAGATTGTGTGTGCGCTGCCGCGCGGCGAATGTCAAAGCTGCCGGAGGATTTATACGGTGCGCGCGCCGTGGGAGGGGCGCAGCCGGGGGCTGACGCAGGAGTTTGAGGCGTTTGCCCTGACGCTGATGCGAGAGATGCCGGTCAAGAAAGCTGGCGAGATTTTGGGGGAAACGGATCAGAAGTTGTGGCGGACGCTCTTTGCCCATGTGGACGCGGCGTGGCAGGATTTGAGCTGGGAAAATGTCACCTGGGTGGGGGCCGACGAGATGAACCGGAAGAAGGGGCATAATTATCTGACGGTATTCGTGGACTTGCAGGCCAAGCGGGTGCTGCTGGCCGTCGAGGGCAAAGACGCCGGCGTGTGGGACCGGTTTGCCGCCGAATTAGGCAATCATAACGGGCATCCGCGGGCCATCACGATGGTGGCCATTGATATGAGTCCAGCCTATGCGAAAGGGGTGCGGGAGAACTTCGGGAACGCGCAGATCGTGTTCGACAAATTTCATGTGGTCAGCCAAGTAGTGAAGGCCGTGGACGCAGTGCGGCGCAAAGAGGTGCGGGCGGACGCCGCCGCGCGGGAACAACTGGAACACAGTAGTTGGCTGTGGCGGAAAAATCCTGAAACGTGGACTGCGGGCGAAGAAACCCGCTGGGCACAACTGAAAGACAAACCTCTGGTTACGGGCTTGGCGTATGCCATGCGTTTGGAGTTGCAGCGGGCATATGCCGCCACCACCGCCGCGCAGGCCCGGAGCCGTTTTGAAGCCTGGAGCCGCTGGGTGCGCGTTGAGGCGGAAGCGCTGACCTCGGGATTGCTCGAACCGATGCGCCAGGCGGCGGACATGGTGGAGCGCCACTTGGACGGCATCTTGGCGCACTGGCAACAAGGGTTGACCACGGCCTTCCTGGAAGGACTCAACAGTTTGTTCTCGGCCACCAAACGCAAGGCCAGAGGCTACCGCTCCGTGGAATATCAAACCGCCATGCTCTACTTCGTCGCTGGTAAACTTGAAATCCCTTACTATGCCTGACTACCCATTACAAACGTCGAGGAACCATAAAAACTAAAGCCCCCGCACACAACGGAAGCCAACGCCAACGTCAATGTTGTTCGGGGCGGAGATGACGCGATAGGCACAGCGCGCGTTGTCGGCGTGATTCAACCAATTGCCGCCGCGCAGCACACGGGAGCTCCCTGTTTCCGGTCCGGTTGGATTGTTTGTCGTGGGTTGGCCATATGGCGTCGCATACCAGTCCCAACACCACTCAAACACGTTACCAGCCATATCGTAGAGACCATACCCGTTAGGCGCAAACGATCCCACCGGACTCGTCGCCGGACTCGTTCCG
>JBAPQW010000058.1:0-1575 GCA_049280815.1 Verrucomicrobiia bacterium
TTTTTCGGCGGCACCTATTTTCCGCCGGACGCGCGACATGGCCGGCCGGGTTTTTTGCAACTGCTGGAGCAAATCGCAAATCTCTGGCGCGAGCGAAAAAATGAAATCGCCGCGTCCGCCGATGAAATCCACGCTCGGCTTAAAACCGCGACGGCAAATTCTTCTGCGACAAACTCATTGTTGACGACAGATGTTTTGAAAAACGCGGCGGAAATTTTCAAGTCGAGCTACGATTCAATCAACGGCGGTTTCGGCGGCGCGCCGAAATTTCCGCAGCCGTCAATTCCTTTGTTGGTATTGCGCGCGGCCAAAAGATTTGGCGACGACGACGCGGTGAAAATGGTCTTGAAAACTTGCGATACGATGGCCGCCGGCGGCATCCACGACCATCTCGGCGGCGGCTTTGCGCGCTACGCTGTGGACGCCGAATGGCTCGTGCCTCATTTCGAAAAAATGCTCTACGACAACGCGCAGATCGCGCAGCTTTACCTCGACGTATTTCTAGTCAGCGGCGACGCGCACCACGCCGGCACCGCGCGCGACATTTTGGATTACGTTTTACGCGACATGACGCATTCTGGCGGCGGATTTTATTCCGCCGAAGACGCCGACAGCGAAGGCCAGGAAGGAAAATTCTACTGCTGGACAAAGGACGAACTTTCCAAATTGCTGACCGTGGATGAATTCAACGTGGCCGCCAAATACTTCGGCATCACGTCCGCCGGAAACTTCATTGACCACAGCCATCCGCAGCCATTGGCCGGACTAAACGTGTTGAGCATCGTTGATCCCAACGTGCCCGCTGAAGACCAGCCATTGCTCGCCGCCGCGAAAAAGAAAATGCGCGAAGTCCGCGCGAAACGCATCCGTCCGCATCTCGATGACAAAGTTCTCGCCTCGTGGAACGGACTGATGCTCGGAGCATTTGCGCGGGCGTCAATTGTTTTGGACGATGAAAAATATGGCGCAGCGGCGGAGAAAAACTTGCGCTTCATCCGCGAGAAATTATGGGACGAAAAATCCAAAACCCTTTTCAACCGCTGGCGCGACGGCGAACGCGATAGCGTGCAATTGCTTGAAGCCTACGCTTTCCTTTTATCCGGCGTGATTGAGTTATATGAGGCAACGCTCGCACCGAAGCATCTGGATTTCGCAATTGAACTGGCCGACGCGATGCTCGCGAAATTTTATGACGCGGAAAACGGCGGCTTCTGGCAAAGCGCGGCGGGTGCGACGGATTTAATCCTGCGCGTGAAGGACGATTACGACGGCGCGGAACCTTCGGGCAATTCCGTCGCCACCTTATCGCTGCTGAAACTCGGCGCGATTTCCGGCCGGAAAAATTTCACGGAAGCCGCCGGAAAAACTTTGCGTTTCTTTGCGCATCGCCTGCAACATTTTCCCCAAGCGTTGCCCTTCATGCTGCACGCGCTGGATTTTCAATTGCAAGAGCCGCGCCGCGTCATCATTGCCGGAGACGCGAATTTGACAAATTTCCACCGATTGCTTCATGCCGCGCACTCGGTTTATCAGCCGAATAAAATTATTTTGGGCAATTCCGGCGCGGTCGAGGAG
>JBAPQW010000059.1:0-58868 GCA_049280815.1 Verrucomicrobiia bacterium
GGATCGGGCCATCGACTGGCTCAAGGAGAGCGTGCGATCGGCCCAGCCCCGGCCCGGCGAGGGAAAGAGGAACCTCGGATGGCGATGCACCCGCCACCAGTCGCGCAGTTCGTCCACCATCCCGGCGGTCAGGGGCACGAAGCGATCCTTGCCGCCTTTGCCATTGCGGATATGCAACCGCGGCGGATTTTCGCGTCCATGAATGTCGCGGACTTCGACGGTGATGGCTTCCCCGACCCGCAGGCCGCAGTGATACATCAGGCGCAGGCAGGTGCCAAAACGCGGTTCGCTAACGGCGCCGAGCACCGAGCGCACTTCCTGCCGGGAGAGGACAATGGGCAGAACCTCCGGCTCAGCGATGCGCAGTTCCCGGAAGACGGTCAAGCCCTGGACCTTGACGCAGTCCAGATAGAACGCCAGGAGCGAATACTTGGCGGCTTTCATGGGCGCGGCCTTGTAATGCTTGTGCTGCCGCAGAAACAGGAAGTACTCCCGGATCTGGTTCTCGCTCAGCGTGGCCGGGTCGCACTGGAAATGCTCGGCGAGCTTGCAGACATAGCGAACGTACTCTTTTTTGGTGGCCGGCCGGTAATCTTTAAGCTCGACGAGTTGTTGGAATTGCGAGATAGAAGGATGGTTAAGTTTAATCATAGGCCGAGCAGGATGCCCTTGCGTGAGGGCGACTGCCCGGCAATTAAAAATCAATCCGTGAACTTGAAACCGTCCTGTCTCCCCTGCCGCGTAGCGGCTCAGTTCAACAAATCGCTGCAGGCAACGCGGGATGGCCGGTCCAGTTCCGCTTCGCGGTTCACGTCATTTGGTCCCGCGTGCCTGAGCTCACCTCTGAGGTAATCCGTCAACGGATATTTTAGGATTGTTCACCGGTTTTTTGAAGGGGCTTTTGCCCAGTTCCACGCGGTCGAACAAGGCCACCAGGGGACTGCCCCTTTTCCTCAAGGCCGCCTCGTAGAGGGCTTCCTGATAGGGAGTGTGATTCTGCCAGCAGCGGAAGATCACCCGCTGCCATTTGAACGCCAGCGCGCGCACGGCCGTGTGATGCGGCGCGCCCTTGGTCCGTTGTTGCAAATAATACGCCGCTGCCCAGCGGCTCCACAAAACGCTTTCCTTGGCATACTCGTGGAAACTTTGTTTATGGAACTTGGGACACAGATAGCGCCGGTGAATGTAACAACTGCCCCCGCTGCGTTTGGTGACTGGCGCGATGCCCGTGTAGTGCTGCAGCTGGGTCGCGGCCGTAAAACGTTCCCGTTGGGATCCCATGCTGGCCAGCAACCGGGGACCCAGCACCGGGCCGGCTCCGGGCAGGCTGGCGAAGATCATCCGGTCTGGATGGGCAGCATAGGCCGCCGCGATCTGCCGGTCGAACTCCGTCACACTCCGCTGCACCAGTTGGAGTTGCCGGCAGATGAGTTGCACCCGCAGGCCGAAACTTGCAATCACGGCGGTTTCATCCGTCACCGGCACGGCTTTGGCGATCAAGGCCAGGCGTTGTTCCAAGAGCTTGGCGCTGCGTGAGCCGTGCAGGTAATAGAACGCTTTGACGGTGGCGGGTTTGGCCTGTTGCACGGTCTGCAGGCTCGGCCACTTTAACAGGAAGGCGGTCGCCAGCGGACGCCATAGATCATCGCCGCAGAGTACCAGGGCTTGTGGAAAGTATGATTTTAACAGGGCGATGAGGCGGTTGGTCAAACCGGTGCGCTCATCCACGACGGCCCGGCGATGAAACACCAGTTGCTGCACGGCGCGGGTGGGGCCCTCCTCGGGCGCCCAGGGTTTGAGTTTGGCGTGATGAGTCAGGACCAGATCGGCCAGATAGTCGGCGTCCTTGGCATCGTCCTTGGCCCGGCTGGTGACGAAGGCTTCGCGGTATTTCTGGAGGGTGATGGGGTTGATGGGATAGAGCGTGATCCACGCGTAGGCTTCGAGGAAGGCGATCAAGTGGACGGCGGGTTGTTCCAGGCACAGACCGACGCGGGCTTGGGGATGCTGCTGGCGTAATTCCAGCAGCCATTCCCAGAGCGCTTCGGGAGCGGTGTCAATGATGGCGGACCGGCGCTGGCCGGTGGCGGTGGTGATGAGCCGCAGATCGGCCTTTTTGTCGGAACGGTCCAGGCCGATGACCAGGTCATAAGGATGGGGGGAGTTCATCGTTTTTTCGGTTATGGTTTTGTGGTGGTTTTGTTCTCCCGCAGGCTTGACCTGGCGACGGCAATATAGAAGAGTCGTCATGTACTATGGCAACGCCCTCTTGAGTAGTCGTTAGAGGGTCAAGCCCCGCCCGGCGGGCCGGTCAATAAGCTCAAAGTCGTCGAAGCGACTGGACGTTAGCAGACCTGGCCCGCCGAGGCGGGAAAACTTTAACCGGATACAGGAAATGACAACCTACGGCCATCCTGATCCGCTGGCCGCGCCGGTCGCGGCGGCGAAGTTATTCACCGTCGGAACGGCGGGGGCTTCCCTGCGGCCCGCCGCCCCGCCGATGAATAACTTCGGATAACCTATATTTGGACGTTAGGCGGATATGAACACCAACCTGCTCGCAACCGTCTTTCGCTGGATAGCACGAGTCATTGGAATCGTGCTGGTCGGACTTATGCTAATTCTCGCGATAGGTGAAGGTGTGCCCAATCTGTTCACGCAACCATTTCTCATCCAGCTTGGCTTTCTCGCACTTGCGCTTGTGGTATCGGGTATTCTCCTCGCATGGCGCTGGGAGTTTCTAGGGGGCATTATGTCGCTTGCTGGATGGGTTCTGTTTATTTTGGCTGAGAGAGTCCACTGGCAGCATTCCCTTTTTTTCATTCTTTTGGTCGTCCCCAGCCTGCTATTTCTAGGCAGTTCTTTCTTGTGTCGGTATTATGAAAAGCACAAATCCGCCTAATAGCAGATGCAGGCAACGCGGGATAGCGCCTTCAGTTTGCCGAGAAGTCGCTGGTTGGCGGATGTCTCCAGTCCCGCGTGCCTGGAGCTCTGGACGTTCTACGTGTTGACAACATGCCTGCTGGTAACTCAACGCGTGCCTGGCTGCCGGAGATGGTCGATGAATTGGAGAAGCGTTGGAGTCGGACGCTTAGCTGGGAAGAGTATTCACCGCTTTGTGACCGGATGACCGAAATGCGAACGCAACTTCGGCGTGAGAGGGGCGTCAAAGGTCCGCGGATGTTCTGTCGGCATTGTAACGAGTTTCACGAGATGAATCTGGGACCGGTGACTATTCGCTCGGTGCTGTTTGCGCTCAAGAAGAGAGGCTTGCTGACGGAGGTAGAGCTCAACGCGATGGACGTGGAGTGGCGCCGTTACCGATCCAAACATCGGTTGGACGGCTGCGGGAGAAGACGCGTAGAACAAATCGCTGCAGCCAACAGCCACAGCCCCTCCAGTTTAGGGTCGAGACATGAGAATTGAACATTACCAATCCGAGCGAAGCACCGGCTGCCAGTGGCTGTGGCTGAGCTTGGTTCGTTCGGCGGATTGAGCAGTCATGCCTTCAGAAATTCCAGAATCGGATTGGCGTCACTTCAAGAAAGTGCATTCAGTGTTGCTTGAGCGTTACTGCATTCGTGTATTGGCGGACTTGGGCGCCGAGATCAGCGCCACTGAAGGCACAGCGCACGAGCGGTATTTGCGGGTCTACCATTTGATACATCGGAAGAACGAGGATATGGCACGCGCATTCGACGATTTTCGCCGTTCCACGGCGGTCATGCAGTTGGGGATCATGCGCAGGATGGAGCTCCTGACTGACGAAGAGTTGAGTGTTTTTTCACCGGAGACGCAGGTGCGAGTGCGTGGGATTGCGTCTCTGTGAACGCCGAACAAGTCGCAGGCAACAGCCGCTGCGCCTTCCAGTTGACCGGTCTATGAAACTTGAACATCATCATTGCAGTTCACGTCCCGCTCGGCGACTGTGCCTGTCCATCAGGTCGCTGCCCAAATTCTTCCCGGCGCTGCTCCCATCGCTCCTCGTCTGAGTCTAGCGCCTCCAGCTTAACATCGTGCAACCATTTTTCTGCGATGTCGGCAGCCCGTTGACCGTTGGTGCTGGCTTTGATTGATTCAAGGGCGATGGCAAGACTGGTTTCGCGCGTTCCACGGTTCATTCCAGCCCGGAGCTTCAAGTATTCGTTGGCCAGGGCAACGGCACTTTCAATCGTGCGTGTCAATTCCGTCAACTTGGCTTCCGAGTCCCTGCACAGAATTGGATGCCCGTCGAAATGCTTAACGCGCCCGCATGGTCTGCCAATTCTCTTTTGAGGAAATAGTTTTTCGCTTCGCACTCATCGGCGGTGCATCAGGTGTGTTTTGCGACGGACAATGGAATCACGTTCGCCGCTCGCGCTGGCTTGACATTGAACCATTTTCCCGCGTCGGCTTTCGTGGCGAGTCCCTTGTAAGCCGAATGAATCACGGCGGGACTGTTTCCCGCCTGTGCCGCCGTCAGGTTCTCGTTGTCATGCAGCGCGAAGTGGTAGGTGCAAAATCCGTGGCGCAATCCGTTTTTCCGCGCCGGGATTTTTTGGGACTCGCGGAGTTCGACAAACGCCGCGTGGTAGGTGTCGCGGCTTTGTGCCCACAACGCGCCTTCATGCTGCCGATAGGGTTCAAGCCACGCGGCCAATGCCGGGCAGATTTCAACCAAGCGACGGCTGCGCGTCTTGGATTTCGTGGCGGAAATGGCGATGTGTCCCACTACGCTGAAAACATCCTGCCACGTCAATCGCTGGGCTTCTTGCAGTCGAATCCCGGCCAGACCTTGCAGCGCGATAATCGGGCGCATGGTGTCGTCTGCCGCTTCCAGCATGGCACGCAATTCAGCCGGGCGGAAAAAATCCGTTTCGCCGCTGTCGGCTTTTTGCCGTTTCATGCCAGACGCATCCATCAAGCGGTGGTTCGCGGGCAAATAATCTTTCTTGATGCACCAGTTCAAAAACATCTTCACCGTGGCGCGAAGATGATTCTTGGACTTGGCTGCAAGGTGGCTGCGGCCGGCCATGAACAAGTCGAGATGCTCCCTCGTCAAGTCGCAAACCGCCGTTGCCGGAAACGATTTTTCAAACCAGCCAAGCCAGAGCTTCGTATTGAGAAAATAGCTTTTGCTCAATTCCGGCCTCTTGCCGTTCACTGATTTCGTCTCGGCCTCGCGCCCGTCCACAAACTCTTTGACGGCTGCGGCCAAGTCCACGCGCTTGACCGTTGCTACGGTGTTCAAATAGCCCGCCACGGCAGCGGACAACGGGACATTCAGCCGGCCAACCGCATCCAGATAGTCCGCCACGGCGGTATTGAGGCTGACGCGCTTTCCTTTGGATTTGAAGTAGCCGTCCAGCCGCTCAAAGGCGGCAAGGGCGTCGCGGGACTGGTTGGCGTTGAGGGCGGCAGCCTGTGATCCGTTCGCCAGTTCGCGCACGATGCGTTCGGCGGCGGCTTTGGCGTCGGAATAGGCGGCGAAGGTCTGCATCCGACGTTTGCCCGCCGTGGCATAGGCGACGCGGTAGTAAGCGAACTTCCCGGCAGGCGCGTAAATCTTCGCGCTGCTGGCGCGGTGCCGGATGGTGACGGGGAATCTCACGCGACGGTCAGCAGTTCGTGCCGCTTGTTGTGCAAATTCTGTGCAAACTTCCACAGAACCCGCGTTTTCATTGGTATTATTGGCTGTCCGACATGGATTCGAACCATGAATAACGCCTCCAAAGGGCGCTGTGTTACCATTACACCATCGGACAATCCGCAGAAAAACTAGACTTTTCATGCGGTCCGCGCAAAGCGAAAATCATTTATAATCGTTTTTCGCGAAGGGAAGCAGGTTTATGCGCAACAATTCTTTTCAGTACGAACGCACCATTTGTGCCGGGCGATGTCTCCGTTGAAACAATCTGTTGTAAACGAATGAGCCTCTCCAAGCGGGCGATGCGTAATTCCTGCAAATTCCCTCTTGTCATCCGGCGCGTCCATGATACATTTCGACCCCTTTTTATGAAGACGGACATTCATCCGAAATATGTGGACGCGGAAATCCGTTGCGCCTGTGGCAACGTGATCAAGACGCGATCCACCAAGCCTGTGATCATCGTCGGCATTTGCAACGCCTGCCACCCGTTCTACACCGGCCAGCAGAAATTCGTGGACACCGCCGGCCGCGTGGACAAGTTCCAGCAGCGCGCCGCCAAGACCCAGGCCGCCCAAGCCGCCGCGGCGACCCGCAAGAAAAAGAAGTAGCTTTTCAATATTTACCCGCCTGCAGTCTGCTTCGGCTGACTGCAGGCGGTTTCTTTTTCCCAAGCAAATGACCGCGAAATGTATGATTTACGATTGCCGATCGACGCGTACTTCGCAGGGCCATTCGTCGATAGTCAACACCGCTTCGCGCGTGCTCGCGAGAGATCGGAATCGTTAATCGTAATTCAAGAATGGAACTGCGCCCGCACATTGAAAAATTTCGCAAACGCTTTGCGGAGGTTGAAGCTGCGTTGAGCGATCCCAAGGCTTTCGACCATCCGCAGCGCGCCCAGGAATTGTCTCGCGAATACGCCCGGCTTAGAGAGTTGGTGGCCCAAGGCGAACGCTATTTGAAGACGCTCGCCGACCTGGACGAAAACCGCGTTTTGCTCAAAAGCGAACCGGTGGAATCCGAACTGGCAGTGATGGCCCGGGAGGAAGTTTCGCGGCTCGAGGCGGCCGAAAAAAAATTGGCGCAGCAAATCCAGTTCGGGCTGGTGCCGCCGGATCTGGCGGATTCGCGCAATACGATTGTCGAAATCCGCGCCGGCGCCGGCGGCTCGGAATCCGCGCTGTTCGCCGCCGACCTTTACCGGATGTATTGCCGTTACGCCGAGGCCCGCGGCTGGAAGGTTGAGGCGCTCGATTCCAACCCGTCCGACCTCGGCGGTTTCAAAGAAGTGATTTTTCAGATTGCCGGCGCGGATGTTTTCAAGCGACTCAAATACGAGAGCGGCGTGCATCGCGTTCAGCGCGTGCCCGCGACCGAGGCGCAGGGCCGAATCCACACCAGCACCGCCACCGTGGCGGTGTTGCCTGAGGCCGAGGAAGTGGACATCGAAATCAAGCCCGACGAAATCGAAATCAACGTCTGCCGCGCGTCCGGCAAAGGCGGACAGGGCGTGAACACCACCGATTCCGCAGTGCAAATCATTCATAAACCCAGCGGTTTGATTGTTCGTTGTGCCGACCAGCGATCGCAGCAGAAAAACAAGGCCCAGGGGCTCACGGTGCTGCGTTCGCGCCTGCTTGATCGCAAAGTGGCCGAGGAAAATGCCAAATACGCCGCGCACCGCAAAGACCAGGTCGGCACCGGCGAACGTAGTGAAAAGATTCGCACCTACAATTTTCCGCAGAACCGCGTCACCGACCATCGCATCGACGTCACGCTTTACAATCTGGCGAGCGTCATTGAAGGCGACCTCGACCCGCTGCTGGATCCGCTGATGACGCACGATATGGAAGAAAGGCTAAAAACTTTAAACGGTTGAATTGCTGCATCGTGGCAGCGGTCGCGACGATTTAACGATTCAAGAACTATGAATCCAAAAGGGCTGATTTTTGACTGCGACGGCACCCTGGCCGACACGATGCCGCTGCATTGGCGCGCGTGGCAGATGATCACGCAACGTCACGGCCTGCATTTTCCCGAGGACCGCTTTTATTCGCTTGGCGGGGTGCCATCGCGCGACATTCTGAAAATGCTTTCTGGCGAACAGGGCCGTTCTCTCGACCACATCGCCGTGGCGCACGAGAAAGAAGAAGCCTACCTGACGACCCTTTCACAGATTGAGCCCATCCAAGCCGTCGTGGAAATTGCTAAGGCCAACCACGGCAAAATCCCGATGGCCGTCGCGTCCGGTGGCACGGAAAAAATCATCAATCTGGTGCTGGAACGCTTGAACATCCGGCATCTTTTTGACGCGGTGGTGACGAGCGAGATGGTGAAGAACCAGAAACCCGCGCCCGACATTTTTCTCGAGGCGGCAAAACGGATTGGTGTGGAACCGAAATTCTGCCGCGCTTACGAAGACACCGAGCTGGGCATGGCCGCCATCCGTGCGGCAGGAATGGAAGCGGTGGATGTGCGGGAGTTACGCGACTGAAAACTATTTAGGCCAAATCACCCTATTGCTATAATTATTATATTCTGCGGTGAGTTGGAAACTCCCATTGGTCATCCGTTCGACATAGAGTATTGTATGATCCATGCCGCCCACCCATACGTAATCAACCTCGTTTGATAATACGTTAATATTCACTATTTTTAGCTGCTCCAATTCCGGAGGAACAGGTTTATCATCCCAATAAATTGTATTAGTCGTTGGATCGTCTTTGAGATATTTTTGTGTCCGTTGTATCCAAATTTGGATGTCTTTGTCAGTCAACGAATCCATATATTTTTGCCCGGTCTTCATTTGCTTCTCCATGTCATGATCGAAGGATACAATTTCAAAAACAAACTTTCCGACGGGAAAAGTGACGATAACCAAAATAGCCAGCCCGGAAAATATGATGGCTTTAATTATGGTTTTCATCGAATGGCTCATTGCCCCAACTTTTTCGATTTTTCCGTCGCGGCGCGGACGGCGCTCATCACCACGGCGCGCAACCGGCCCTTTTCCAGTTCATGCAAACCTTCGATGGTCGTGCCGCCGGGGCTGGTGACCTGGTCCTTGAGCGCGCCGGGATGCTGACCGGTCTCCAAAACCATTTTGGCCGCGCCCAAAACCGTTTGCGCTGCCAGACTTGATGCCACGTCGCGCGGCAAACCCGCCGCCACGCCCCCGTCGCTCAATGCCTCGATGAACTGATAAACGTACGCCGGACCGCTGCCGCTCAAGCCGGTCACGGCATCGAGCAGCGATTCCTTCACTTGGATGGCCATACCGACGGCAGAAAGGAGTTTCTTTGCCAGTTCGCCGTCGGTGGCGGTCGCCGATTTGCCGAGGGCGAACGCCGAGGCACCAGCCCCGACGAGTGCTGGGGTGTTGGGCATCACCCGGACGACATGCGCGCCGGAGGGCAGCGCGGCTTCCAGTTTCGAGAGCGTCACCCCGGCGGCGATGGAAATCAGCAGATGATTGCCGGTGAACTTGCCGCAAATTTCCGCGAGCACAGTGGAAACCTGATCGGGTTTGGTCGCCAAGATCAGGATCTGCGCAAACTTTACAACCTCCACGTTGGCCGTGACGGCTTTCGCGCCGATTTCGGTCGCGAAGTTCTTGCGCGCGGCGTCGTGAGGATCGCTGGCGATGATTTCCTTGGGGACGACGAGTTCAGCGCGGATAAAACCTTTGGCCAGGGCCGTGGCCATCTTGCCCGCGCCGAGAAAACCGATTTTCAATGGGATTGCCATGAAAGTTTTGTAGCAGGCCGTCCGGCGCAACAAAAGCGAAAACCGGCAATCCATTCGTGGATAATGTTTTGATTTGTAGCGGAGCGCGGATTGTCCTCAATCCGCAGTGGCTGGATTGGCCGAAAATACTGCGAGTTGGGACAACTCGCGCTCCGGCTTTCAGCGTCAAAATCAAAACAGGATACTGCCAATTCGCAGCTTGAATTCGTGCGGTTTGAATCTATTGTTAATCCCGGTCAGATTCCCGTTGAATTCGGCCCGTTGAATTTGATTTTTGCACAATGTCAGGCAATCGACAGACATGGGAGACGTTTGAAGCCATGCGTCAGGCCGCCGAAGAGGGCGATCCGCAGGCGCAGTGCTATCTGGGCGTTTGCTTCCAGAACGGCCAGGGCGTGACGCAAGATTACCAGGAGGCGGTGAAATGGTTCCGTCGCTCGGCGGAACAGGGTGACCCCGTCGCGCAATGTTATCTGGCCGTGTGTTATCTGAACGGTGCGGGGGTGCCCCAGGAATTCGGCGAGGCGGCCAAATGGCTGCGTGAAGCCGCGGAACAAAATGATCCGGCGGCGCAATTCAATCTGGGCATGCTTTACGAAACCGGCCAGGGCGTGTCGCAAAATTACGTCGAGGCGGTCAAATGGTATCGCGAAGCCGCGGAGCGTGGTTATCCGGCGGCGCAATTCAACCTCGGAGTTTTTTACGAGACGGGCCAGGTCGTGCCGCAGAATTTCCAACTGGCCGTGAAATGGTATCGCGAAGCCGCCGAACAGGAATGTGCGCCGGCCCAGTGCAATCTCGGTCTTTGTTACCAGACCGGCCGGGGCGTGGAGCCAAGCCAGCAGGAAGCGGTGAAATGGTTCATCCGGGCCGCCCGGCAGGGCGACAAAACCGCGCAACACAACCTCGGTCTGCACTACGCTTCCTTGCCGGATGCGGAGGCCCCGGAAACCACGGAAGCGGCAGAAGCCGCCGGGACGGAATCACCGTGACTGAAATCAGCGCGTGAGTTCCGCGAGTTTCGCAGCCGCCTTGCCGGAATCGATCACTTCCTCCGCCAAAGTCCAGCCTTCGACCAGCGATTTGGTTTTGCCCGCAACAAACAGGGCGGCGGCGGCATTCAGCAGGACCGCGTCGCGCTTCGGGCCACGCTCCTGGTTGCCCAGGATGCGGCGCACGATTTCGGCGTTGGTGTGGCGGTCGCCACCGAGCAGATCGGCCAGCTTGGCTGGTTGCAAGGGAAACCGTTCCGGCGACAACATTGACGTGGCAAAACCGCGTTCCTGATAAAATTCGGCAATCGTGTTCTCCCCAAGCGTCGAAAGCTCGTCGAGATGGCCTGCCGCCGGGACCGAACCGCAAACGACCATGGCGCGGCGCACCCCGAGCGATTGCAACACGCGGGCGATCGGCTCGCAGAACTCCGGCCGCGGGACACCCACGAGCATGGCGGAGGGCCGTGCCGGATTCAGCAACGGGCCGAGAAAATTAAAAATCGTTCGCTGACCGCGCTCCGCGCAAAGTTTTCGGGCGGGCGCAATATGCTTGAAGGCCGGATGATAATGGAGCGCGAAGAAAAACGCGAAATGGTGTTCGCGCAACGAACGCGCCGCTTCCGCCGCCGCCAGATCAATCCGCACCCCCAGCGCTTCAAGCACGTCCGCGCTGCCGGCCTGGGAAGTAGCCGCCCGGTTGCCATGCTTGGCGACGGTTACTCCGGCGGCCGCGCAGAGGAGGGCGGTGGCCGTTGAAATATTGAACGTGCCCAACCGGTCGCCGCCGGTGCCGACGACATCGAGGATTTCCCGGTCGCGGGTTCCGGCGTCCAGCGGCACCGGGATGGATTTATCGCGCAAGGCGCGGGCGAACGCGGCGATTTCGCCGGGCGTCTCGCCTTTGTGCGTCAGCGCGCCCAGAAAATCGGCCTTGACCGCCGCGGAAACCTGCTCATCGACGAGCCATTCAACCGATTGGCAGATTTGTTCCTCGGCGAGCGGGTGTGCCGCGGCGAGTTGTTGCGTGAGCCTTTCCAGCATGGGTTGATTCTAGGAACTGGTGCCGGCGGCTCAAAGCGTAAAATTTCCGGGGCCTGGCCGGGTTTGATGAAAGCATGGACAGTTATGCAAAATTGCGTAACTTGTCAGGCGCTGGCGCTGTCTCAACTAGGAGCAGCGCATCAATTAAAATTATGGCAGACAAACCAGGTCGTAGTTGGATCAAGTGGACCATCATTATTATTGCCGTCGTGGCGGTGACGGTTGGCGGCGTTTGGTATTTCAAGCGCGGCCACACCGACGCGCCGGATTACCAGACGGAAACGGTCGCCCGGGCGGATTTGACGCAGGTGGTGACGGCGACGGGCACGCTCAATCCGGTGGTGAACGTGACGGTCGGCAGCCAGGTTTCCGGGCGCATCAGCAAATTGTACGTGGATTTCAATTCGGAGGTGAAGTCGAATCAGGTCATCGCGGAAATTGACCCTTCGACTTATCAGGCGGCGGTCGAGCAAAGTGCCGCCGATCTGGCGAATGCCAGGGCAAACCTGGAATTGCAGCAGGTGGAGGCGAATCGCACCAGCGACCTGTTCACCAACAAATTGGTTTCCGGCTCCGATTACGACACCGCCATTGCCACGTTGCACGAAGCCGAGGCGATGGTGAAAATCAAGCAGGCCTCGCTCAACAATGCGCTGGTGAATCTCAACTATTGCAAAATCCTTTCGCCGGTGGATGGCGTGGTGATTTTGCGCGCGGTGGAACTGGGCCAGACAGTCGCCTCCAGTTTCAGCACGCCGACTATTTTTCAAATCGCGAACGACCTGACCAAAATGCAGATTGATTCAAGCGTCGCGGAAGCGGATGTCGGCGGCGTCGTGGAGGGGCAGAGCGTGGATTTCACCGTGGACGCATATCCGTATCGAAGTTTCCACGGCGGCGTCACGCAGGTGCGGAATTCGCCGACGACGGTGAATAATGTCGTCACCTACGACTGTGTCATCGGCGTGACCAACACGGATTACAAGTTGAAGCCGGGCATGACGGCGAACGTCTCTATTGTCGTCGCCCAGCGGGAAAATGTCCTGACCATACCGAATGCCGCCCTGCGTTTTCATCCGCCGGATTCCGCCATCGTGGAAACCAATGCGGCGGCGCCACCGGCCACCAACGCCGGCAGTTTTACCGGCCCGTCAGGCGGGCAGGGCCATCGCGCCGGTCGCGTGCATGGCGAGCGTCCGGTTTTTCACGCGGTTTTTGTGCTTTCCGGCACGGGTGCCGATGCAAAGTTGCAGGCGGTGCAGATCAAGACCGGCATCAGCGATGGTATCTCGACCGAAGTGCTTGCGGGGCTGGACGAGGGAGCGCAGATTGTCACCGGCGTGGTGTTAGCCGGCACGCAGGCTGCCAAGGCGGCGAACCCGCTTGGGGGCGGCGGCTTCCCCAGAATGCGTTGAGCTGATTTGCCGTGCAGACCCATCCCGTCATCAAGCTCGCTGACATCCACAAGGTGTATCACACCGGCGAAGTGGATGTGCACGCGGTGCGCGGAATTTCGCTGGAGGTTTTTCCAGGCGAATTCGTGGCGCTCATGGGCGCGAGCGGTTCCGGCAAAAGCACGCTGATGAACATGATCGGCGCACTTGACCGTCCCAGCGGCGGCAATTATCTGCTCGATGGCATTGACGTCTCCACGCTCGACCGCGATGCGCTCGCGGACGTCCGCAACGAAAAAATAGGTTTCGTCTTTCAGGGTTTCAACCTGCTTTCGCGCACGTCGGCGCTGGAAAATGTCGAGATGCCGATGCAATACAACCGTCACCGCATCCATTCGCGCGAGCAGCGCGAGCGCGCCCTGGAGGCACTCGAACTGGTCGGTCTCGGCCCGCGGGCCGACCATCATCCCAACCAGCTTTCCGGTGGCCAGCAACAGCGCGTCGCCATCGCCCGCGCGCTTGTGAACCGGCCGTCCTTGCTGCTCGCCGACGAACCGACCGGCAATCTCGACAGCCAGACGAGCATCGAAATCATGGGCGTGTTCCAAAAGTTGAACGACCAGGGCATCACCATCGTCATGGTTACGCACGAACTGGACGTGGCGCGTTTCACCAAACGGATGGTCATTTTGCGCGACGGGAAAATTGTGACCGACGAAGCCGTGCAAAACCGTTCGGTTGCGGAAAAGGAATTGCAGCGGCTGCGTCAGGAACAACAAGCCGTCAAACTCGCGTCATGAGAATTGTTGCTTCACTAAAAATCGCCGGGCGCGCGCTGCGCCGGAACAAGATGCGTTCGCTGCTGACCATGCTCGGCATCATCATCGGGGTCGGGGCCGTCATCGGCTCGGTGAGCCTGACTTCCGGCGCCACCAAGCAGGTCGAGGACCAGGTCAGCAGCCTCGGGGAAAGCGTGATCACGGTTTTTTCGGGCAATTTCACCAGCGGCGCCATGCGTGGCGGCTGGGGCAGCGCGCCGACGCTGACGGTGGCCGACGCCTTGGCGATTGCCGGGTTGAAAAACGTCGTGGCCGTCAGTCCCGAGGTGCGCGACCGTGCCCAGGTGCTGGCCAACGGTCTTAACTGGAACACGCAGGTGATGGGTGAATCGCCCGATTATCCGCAAATCCGCAATTGGAGCATCGCCACCGGCGCAATGTTTTCCGATCAGGATGTGCGCAGCATTGCCAAAACCGCGGTGATCGGTAAAACCGTCGCCGACCAGCTGTTTCCCAACGAAAATCCCATCGGCCAGACGGTCCGCATCCGGAACCTCCCCTTTCTGATTGTCGGCGTGCTGGCCTCCAAAGGCTTTAATCTGTTCGGGCAGGATCAAGATGACACGGTCGTCGTTCCCTACAGCAGCCATATGCATCGCATCACCACCCGGACTTTTGTGAACTCCATCCTGGTGCAGGCCGCGAACGACAAGGTCATCGACAGCGTGCAAAACGACATCACGGATTTGTTGCGCGCACGCCATCGGAGCAAGGAGCAGGATTTCACCGTGCGCAACCAGTTGGAATTGATGCAGGCCGTCACGGCCACTTCGCGGGCGATGAGTTTTTTGCTGGCCGGGGTCGCCGCCGTCTCGCTCGTGGTCGGCGGCATCGGGATCATGAACATCATGCTGGTGAGCGTTACGGAGCGGACGCGCGAAATCGGCATCCGCATGGCCGTGGGCGCGCGCGGGGCGGACATCCTCGTGCAATTTCTGATTGAAGCCGTCACCTTGAGCGCGATTGGCGGCTCCATTGGCATCATCGGTGGCGTGGGTTTTTCAGAAATTGTCGCCTACTTTAAGGATATGCCCACGGTTACCCCCGTGACCTGGATCGCCATCGCTTTCATCTCGAGCGCCATCATCGGCATTATTTCCGGATTTTATCCCGCGTGGAAGGCGTCCAAGCTCGACCCGATTGAAGCTTTGCGCTACGAATAAAGTGTGGCCGCGGAAATTCTTTCAACCTACACGCCGGAGCTTTTTCAAAGAGCGGTCCGGCGCGCGGCCGGGTTGTTGGGCGCGGGTGAAGTTGTCGCCCTGCCGACGGAAACGGTTTACGGCCTCGCCGCGAACGCGCTGGATGAAAAGGCCGTCGCCAAAATTTTTCAGATCAAGGGCCGGCCCGCGCACAATCCCATCATCGTCCATGTTGCCAGCCTCGCGATGGCGAAGCGTTGCGTGGCCAGCTGGCCGGACCTCGCGGACAAACTCTCCAATGCATTCTGGCCCGGCCCGCTGACGCTCGTGCTGCGGCGGGCGAAGGAAATTCCTGAAATCGTAACGGCCGGGGGCCCGACGGTGGGTGTGCGCTGGCCAGGCCATCCTTTCATGCAGGCGGTGATCCGGGAGTGCGGCTTTCCACTGGCCGCGCCGAGCGCGAACCTGTCGAATCGCATTTCCCCGACCAACGCGGAACACGTCCGCAGCCAGCTCGCCGGGAAAATCCCGTTGATCGTGGACGGCGGCCAGTCGCAGGTGGGCATTGAATCCACGGTTTTGGATTTGTCGGTGTCCCCGCCAAACATTCTGCGGCCCGGGATGATCCGCGTGGATTCGCTCGCGTCGGTTTGCGGCGAAGTTCAGAGTTCCGAGGGCAGGACGGAAGGCATCCGTCGCAGTCCGGGGTTGTTGGAAAAGCATTATTCGCCCAAGGCAACGCTGGTGGTTTTGGACTGGAGCGATGAGGCCGATTTGCTTTCGCAACTTTCCCCCTTCAATCTGCCCCCTTCAACCTGCCACCTCATTGTGCACACGAAAATCCCTGCCGGTTTCGGCGCGGTAAATGTGAGCGTGATTCCACATGACGCGGAGGCATTTGCGCGGGCAATTTACGCCGAGCTGCATCGCTGCGATGCCGCGGGCGCGGAGCTGATCGTCGTGGAAGCACCGCCAGCATCGCCGGGCTGGGCTGGCATCGCCGACCGGTTGCGGCGGGCGGCAACCTGATTTATGGCGCGGTTTTCCAGCGTTGCCGGTCCGTGAGAAACATGCGTTCCGGCAGGAAACCGGTCGGCGCGTTGCGGAGCGGGAAGCCCTGCGGAATTTGATTTTGCGTCAAAACCTGGATCAAAAAGCTACCCCAGCTGTGTTCCCCGGCGCGCATCCAGTCGGAGACAAATTTGCCGTCCGTCGTCTCGGGTGTCAGGTAAAGCGCCAGCACCGGCTTCATGTTGTCGTTGACGGAAAAAAAATCGTCCTGGGCATTTAGGGTCAACCAGACGCACTGGCGGTTGCCATACCACGCAACGGCCCAAGGCACGTCGCTCATCAGCAATTCATTCTCATCCATCCAGCCGGCAGTTTGCTGGATGTCCGGTGGATAATACGGCGGGTAAACAACGGGGACCACCTTGGGTGCCATGAGGGTGGAAATCAAAATCATCGGCAAACATGAAAGCACCACGAATATCCCCATGACCCCATAGCGCAACTGCGGCACGGCCAGTTTCATCTGATCCAGGAAGGTGAAGAAAAAGCTCACGCCATAGATGAACACCAGCGGGGCGAGCAGCACGAGCAGGTTTTCAGAATTCAGTTCCGGCGATTTTTCCGAAAGCTGGGTGCGTCCCAGCGCCTGGACCACGATGAACACCCCCAGGCACATGAGCAAAAAGTAGCGCATCCGCCGCGCGGCCAGCCCGCGAAATCCCAACAGCAGGCCGGCCAGGAACAAAATGCTCGCCCAGCTACCGCCCAGTTTGGGCAGATCGTTGGCGAAAATAGTATGCAAATTTCCGGCTAGTTTTGACAGATACGGCCTGAACCACAGCACATGCGTGAAGTCGGGGTGCAGCGACCTTTCCAACTGGAATTGCGGGAACAAACCGGTTCCTTCCACAATGGCATACCCCGCCGTGCCAAAAGGCGTGCCGCTGACGGCGTAATTACGGATCACCCACGGCAAAAAAACCAACATGAATGCGCCCAAAGCCGCCAACGCATGTAACCCCCGCCGTCGCCCGCTGAAGAGAAACAAAAACACAGCCAGCGGGATGATCACCCAGCCGAAGGCATAACGCGTCAGCGCGCCCACGCCGGCCAGCCCGCCCGCGGTCAAGGCCAGCCCCAACAGCCGGTTCGGGCTCGGTTCCGGCCCGCGGGCCCATTCCTCGATCTGCAGCACACACCAGCTCAGCCCCAGGAAAATCACCAGCAGCAGCATCGTGGACAAACCGGACACACTGAACTGCCAGAGCAATTCACAGCCGAGGATCAAAAGCGCGGACAACCACGCGACGCTCACGTCAAACAGCTTTCGGGCGAGGAAAAAGGTCAACGCGACCACCACCAGCAACAGGATTTGATTGAACACGGCAATCAGGAAATCAGGCTGGTAACGCCAAAACCGGCTGCTCTCGCTCCAAAAAGGGCTTTTGAGTTCAACCGGAAAATGAAACGGCAGCACTTTCATGAGGCCGGCCAGCACCACCGGATAGACCGGCGGGTTGGCCAGATCGGGGTGGGGGTGGCTTTTGATCAAAGCGAAATCCGGGGTGTTGGTGTCGTTCAAGGCGGGTACGTACCCCGCACCGTTGTGGCTTTGCACCAGGTAAAGGCTGAGGGGGCGGACGAACAAGGTGCTGTAGCCTTTGCCTTCCGCGAGGTTGCGGGCCAGTTGCGCCACATCCATCGCTTCCGACGTGGCCAGATTCCGGTACGCGCGCAGATCATAGATCAACACCAGAGCCAGAACAACGAGCCCCAACAGCACAAACCGCAAGTAGCGCGCCAGCACGCCCTGCTCCAGCATGTGGATCAGATTCTGAATCAGTTGCGACAGTGGCATAGGTCAAAAGCCTTCCAGATGGTACAGGTGCAATTTACGATGAAATGTCCGCCGGCTCATGCCAATCTTCTTTGCGGCCAGAGTGCGGTTGCCGCCGGTATCTTTCAAGGCGCGAATGATTAATTGTTTCCCGGCCTCCTTTACCGTCAAATCATTTCGGGCCAGCGATGAGGCTGGAGGGCCGGACAGCCCGCCCGCCCGCACCGGCGGCGGCAAGTCGCGCGCGGAGATTTTTCCCCCCCGGCACAACACCACCGCGTGCTCGATCGCGGTGCGCAGCTCGCGCACGTTGCCCGGCCAGCCATAATTCATCAGCCATTCGAGCGCGTCAGCCGTGAAATCGTTCACCGGCTTGCCGTTCTCCCTGGCAAATTCCCGCAAAAAGTTTTGCGCCAGCAATGGAATGTCGCCCGCCCGCTCGCGCAACGGCGGCAGGTGGATTTCCACCACGCGCAACCGGAAAAGCAAATCCTCGCGGAAGCCGCCGGACTTGACCAGTTCCTCCAATATCTTGTTGGTGGCGGCAATTAGCCGGACATCGGCGGTCAGGGTTTTGTTCGAGCCGACGCGCTCAAACGTGCGCTCGCCGAGAAAGCGGAGCAGCTTCACCTGGATCGTCGCGTCAATTTCCCCGATTTCATCGAGAAACAACGTGCCCCCCTGCGCCTGCTCGAAACGTCCGATGCGCCGCTCGTGCGCGCCGGTGAAGGCGCCTTTTTCGTGGCCGAACAATTCACTTTCCAGCAGCGTCGCCGCCAGCGCGGCGCAATGGACCGTCACAAACGGCTGCTGCGCGCGCGGGCTGAGCTGATGAATGGCCTTGGCGACCAGTTCCTTGCCGGTGCCGCTCTCGCCGGTGAGCAAAACCGAGGCGCGCGTGGGCGCCACCTGCTGCACGATTTCAAAAATCTCCCGCATCGCGGCCGATTCCCCAATGATGTTCTCCAGGCCGAACCGGGCCTCGAGCTGTTGCCGCAACGAAACGTTTTCCACCTCCAGATTTTGCCGCCGCAGCGCCCGCGCAATCCGCATTTCCAACTCGTCAATCTGCAGCCGGCCCTTGGCGATGTAATCGTCCGCCCCGCGCTTCATTGCCTCCACGGCCAGTTCCTCCGAACCGTACGCCGTCATCAAAATACAG
Source organism: Verrucomicrobiia bacterium (assembly GCA_049280815.1). Classification (GTDB taxonomy): domain Bacteria; phylum Verrucomicrobiota; class Verrucomicrobiia; order Limisphaerales; family UBA11358; genus UBA11358. The sequence continues at coordinate 18,798 of JBAPQW010000059.1, forward strand.
ATCGGCGGCCGGGTCAGTGACTTGGCGCGCGCTATGAGCTTCAGTCCGTCCTCGTTCGGCAGGCGGAAATCCGTGAGCAACACGTCGAAGTTTTCCCGCTCCAGCAACTCCATCGCCGCCAGGGCGTCTTCCGCCACGTAAATGTCGTAGCGGTCCTCGAGCGCGGCGCGAAGCCCGTCGCGCGTCGGTTTCTCGTCGTCCACGATCAATAACGTCGGTTTTCCGGTCACAATTTTTCAGCGGGGTGCGTCGGCGATTTTCTCCTCCAGCAAACGCGGGCGCCGTTCGTGCAAGGGCAGCCGGATGCGAAAGGTCGTTCCCCGGCCGACATGGCTTTCGAGTTCGATCCGGCCGCCGTGGGCGCGCACGATGCGTTGCACGATCATCAGGCCGAGGCCGGTGCCGGTTTTTTTGGTCGTAAAGAACGGCTCAAAAATGCGGATGATCTGTTCCCGCGGGATGCCGCCACCCGTGTCCGCGACACTCACCCAGACCCCGTCCGCCCCTTCGCCGGTCTGCACGGTGAGTGTGCCGCCCCGGGTCATCGCGTGGATTGCATTTTTCACGAGGTTGACGAGAACCTGCTGCATTTGCGTGGGATCCAGCGGGACGGCGGCGAGCTGGCGAGCCAGCCGGGTTTTCACGGTCAGGCCGCGGTTGTCCAGCTCGGGCCGGAGCAGTTCCAGCGTCTTTTCCGCCACGGTGTTGAGCGAGGTCAGTTTCAATTGCAGCGGTGCCGGGCGGATCGCCTGCAAGAATTGCGTGATGATGTAATCCAGCCGGTTGATCTCGCCCTTGGCCACGCCCAGGTATTGATCCAGTTTGCGGACAATATCCTCCGTGTCGGCTTCCGCGGGCAGGGCCTCCGGGCGCGGGTGGGCGGTCAATTTGGCTGGCGCGCTGCTCCGCTTGAGCTTTTTCAGTTCGCGCTCCATGAGCTGCAAATGAATGTGCAGGGCATTGAGCGGGTTCCCGATTTCATGCGCCACGCTGGCGGCGAGCAGCGTCAGCGCCTGCACGCGTTCGCTTTCAATGGCTTCGAAGGTTTTTTGCCTCGCCTCGGTGGCGTCGTGGAGGATGAGGGCGACCCCGGAACTGCCGGTGGCTTCACCATCGAGGGGAGCCGCGTAAAGCCGCAGGAAACGCGGGCGGGGATAATCCACCTCAAATTCGTGCCGGGAGACGCGGGCTCCGCCGGAAGCGTCGGCGTGCGAAATCTTCCGCCAATCCACCTCCGGCAACAAGTCGGCAATGGGTTGGCCTTCGACATCCGGCTGCAAACCGATGAGCCGGGTGACGGCCTGGTTGAAATAGATGATGCGCCCCTGTTCGTCCACGACCAGTACGCCGTCTTCAATCGTATTGAACAGCGTTTCGAGAAAGCTGCGTTCGCGCGCGAGCCGCTGGACGACGGTTTGCAGACCCTCGGCATCCAGCCGGCCGATGCGGCCAAGCACTTTGTCTAGAAAACTGGATTTGGGTGCGGACATCCAACAAATGTTGATGAATTCAATTGCATTGACCTTGTTACAGAGTGACAATTTGTCACAATTCCTGGAGTCGTCAACGGCAAAAGAAGGTTTATGGCACAACCATTTGCCCGGCTGCACTTTACTTATCAGCGGAGGTAAGTGTCAGGAATATGTCCTCCAGCGGACCGGCGGCACCGCTTTGCTTGCGGAGTTCGTCGCGGTTGCCCACGGCGATCAATTGTCCGGCTTGAATGATGCCAATTCGGTCGGCCATTTCCTCAGCCACGCTGAGCTCGTGGGTGGACAGCAGCACGGTCATGCCCTTGAGCGAACGCTCCTTCAACACGTCCTTCACGATTCGCGAATGCTGGGGGTCGAGACCCACCATGGGCTCGTCGATCACAAACACCTCCGGGTCGTGCAGCAGTGCGGACACGATGGCCACCCGCTGGCGTGTGCCGTGCGAAAGACCTTCGAGCGGGCGATCCGCTGAATCATCCAGATGGAAACGTTTGACCAGTTCACGCGCGTTCGCCTCGATTTTGGCGTCCTCCAGCTGGAACAGCTGGCCGGTGAAACGGAGGAATTCCCACACGGTCAGCTTGTCATAGAGGAAGGGAAAATCCGGTACGTAAGCCATGCGGCGCCGGGCCTCGAGCGGTTGCGATTGCACATCAAAGCCGCAGACCCGCGTGCTGCCGGAGGTGGGCTTGATGAGGCCGGCGAGAATTTTCAGCGTGGTGGTTTTCCCGGCCGCGTTTGGCCCCAGCATGGCGAAAAATTCGCCGCGCGGCACCGTGAGGGTAATGTCGTTGACCGCCACGAGGCCGCCAAACTTTTTAACCAGATGGATGAATTCGATCATGACTTCCGTTTCAGGAACCGCCGAGCTGGTCAAGCAATGCGGTCACGCCTCCCGGCAAATCAACGCGCAAAATTTCCCCCAGCGTGCTGACGTAAATGACGAGGGAATGATCGAGGATGCGTGTTTCCAGGCGATAGGCCGACACCGGTTCGCGGCCCACCATCAACCGGTCGTGATGCGCCTCCCAGCGGAGATTCCCCGCCAGGGTGGCCGGTGTTTGTGGCAGGGGGAACAAATCCATCCCGTTTAACAGGCCACCACTCCAATCTCCGGCGAGCGAGCGCAGCAAGATGTTCGGGTTTTGCAAATCGGCAAAGGTGAATTCGCGGGCGATGATCACCCCGTCGGTGGTGATTTTCAAATAGACCGTCTGATTGGTGGCGACCGAATGAAGTTCCACCGAGTCGGCGTGCGAGGTCAATTTCAAATTCAATTCCCGCCAGACGCGGCGGGACGAAAATTCTACGCGACCGTTGAAGGTGAGCCGGTTGGTGAAATCGCCGAGGCTGACGTTGCCGTCAAACCGGATTTGATAACCGGCCTGCTTGACAATGCCCTCCGGCGGCGGCCGGTCTTCATCGAGCCCGGCCATGGCCTGTTCGATGCTGGTGGAGAATTCGCAGAAGCCGGTTTTGTCCTTGCCCTGGTAAACTGTCAACGATGAAGGGTCCGGCGCGGTCAGGATTTTCCGCCAAACCAGATCCACCGGCACGGAAATGCCGCTGCCGCGCTCGCTGTATTCCGCGCGCCAGAGCAACACATTCATCACCACCCAAAACGTCGCGATCGCCAGAAAAATGATGCGTGAAATCATGTGGGTCGATCACGAGGCTGGAAGGTTCAAGACCTGGCCGGTGTGAATCCGGCTGAGATTCACGCCCGGATTCGCCGCCTGCAGGGCGCTCAGCCTCACTCCGAATTTACGCGTAATGCTCATGGCCGTTTCGCCTGCCAGGACCTTGTGCGTGTGCGGCGTGGCGGTCGCGGGCCTCGAATTCACTGGACGGCCCGGGTTCGCGCCGGACGACCAGGCGGATACCGGCTGGGCCGGTTGCACGGGCTTCGGGTTTTCGACCGGTTGTGGCGCGTCATAATCGGGCGTCAGGGTGGAATTGGTCTTGGCGGCCGCCAGTTGGCCGGCGTAGTATGCGCGCCATTTGCCGACTTCATCCTGTAATTGCCGGTTCTGGTCGGACAACTTTTCCAATTGCTGCTGGGCCGCTGGCGCGCTGGGCAGCGGCAACACATCCGCCGCGAGCTGCTGTTTGCAGCGGTAGATGCGCTGTTTGATGACGTCCGCATTGTCGGCATTTGGATTCAGCAGCAAATACTCCTGGTAATGGTAGATCGCCGCGGCGGGATCGGATGCCTTTTCATCATCCAGCCAGCCGAGCTCAAAATGCGCCGCCGCCGAATGGGGATTCGCCTCCAGCGATTGTTCGAAGGCCTCAATCGCCCCCTGATAATCCATGGCGTTGACGCGGCTTTTGCCCAGAACAAAGTGCGGCTCCTTTTCCTCGCTCAACGAGCTTTGCCCCGACGGCGTGCAGCCGCTCAATACGGCGCCGAGCCACAGGGCGCCAGCGCCGCCTGCCAAACGCATCCAAAAAGACATGACCTGAACCTAAACAAACCTGCAGGCTTGTGCAATCGCCGGCTGTGGCCGGGAGGCTGATTTTCACCGCGGTTGGCCGAAGGTTCGACAAAAGCTTGAGCTTCGACGGTTCCGGGCGCAATTTGATGACGGACGCGCGCGTGGCGGAATGGCAGACGCGCCAGACTTAGGATCTGGTTCCGAAAGGATTGGAGGTTCAAGTCCTCTCGCGCGCACCACGTTTTTCTTTGCTTTGAGTCTCGTCGGTGCATTTGTGCAAAAGGCGGAATAAGCCGGCTTCCAAGACGGATCCGGTTCCTCTTTTCCAGATTCAAACGGGGGCTTCTGTTCCCGAAGCATGAAGGGCAAGCGTGCCAGGGCTGTGACCATGACGGCTACGGTTTGCTTTTGCTCAACACCATCGGCCCTACCCAGCGCGTATTGTATTTTGCCATCCAGGCGTCATCGAGTCCGGCCGGGCGTGATTGGTGGTCGTACGCCTGATCGTCCATGCCCCGATACGGCAGCGGCTCCACCCGCCAGCCCTGGCCCACATGAAAATCCGCATCCTTGTCCCAGCCGACCGCATACAGAAAAAAATCGCGGACCAAGCCCGCGGGCTTCGGCGGCAACTGACCGGCTGGAAACGCAAGGGCAAGTTCATCGCCGCCGTTCATCAACACCAACGCGTTGTCGCTTTTTTGGACCAGTTCGTCCACCGGACCGTACCGGGTACACCAGCCGGACGGGGTGCGCCGCCAGGGCGGTTCGGATCTGACGCGGTCGTACTCCGGAGTAAGTGGCAGCGAAGCGGGCAGCGGCGCGAATTCGCTGAATCCCCGCCAATGTAAATCCGTGTGACCGGGGGTCAGGGAAACCTGATGAGCCTGTTCCGCCGCAACCTTCTCGCAAAGAGCGGCGGAATCCCAGTGGATTTCAAATGCCGTCGTCAGCCGCAGCCGTCGCGCCCCCGGTGGCAGTTTTTTCTCCAGATCAACAAGGATTGTTTTGGTCTTGCCTGCCGGCGCGCCGACATCCACATCCATTTTTTTCCAGGACCCATCCGGCAGCTCCGCTTCCAGCGTGGGGAAAGGAAGCGGCAGATTCGGATCAAGCGACGCCCCCACATTCGCCATGCCGCCGCCGAACCGCAGCCAGCCGTTCAACACCAGGACGAGCGGCCGGCCGGCCGGCAGTTCGCCAAAATCCATGGTGATGGAAAACGGTTCGGCCAGACCGCGCAATTGCGGCTCGCGCAACTGCACGGGTGAAACCATCCGGCCATCCGTGTGTGCCAGGGCCTCGGTCACGTCCAAACCGTCGCTGCGGGTGGCGTGCTGGAGCGCGGCCACCGGACGCAGGGTCCAGAGTTCGTGTGGCGGAAAAGGTTTGCCCGGATGCAGTTTGCTCGTCGGGCAGACCAGCGTTCCGTCCGGATGGTCCACCACCACCAGCCGGGCTTCGTCGAGATAAAGCACTTCGCGGAGTTCCTCGGTGACCCGGACCTCATACGAGCCGTCCTTCGCCGGGAATTGCTGTTCATTGCCGAGCGCGAGATATTCCTCGGGATCGGCCTCGAGATAGCGGTTTTGGCTGATCGGCAGGCCGAGGGGCGACGCGCCGAGGATGTCGGTCACAAATTTGAACTGCCGGCCGTTCCAGGCATAAAGATAGGGGCAGGAGCCGCTGGGCAGGGTCAATTCGTCGAGCGTCAATTGGTTGGTGGGAACCGCCACATCCACCAGCGTGCTGGAGAGATCGAACCAGCGCGTTTTGAGCGTGTCGATTTTGTCGTGTTTGCCGACGCCGATCTCCAGGGGAAATTGTTGCAGCGTGCGAATTGCACGCCAGTTGCCGGACGCCAGCTCGACGCGCACGCCGAGCGCGCTGGCATTGGAGCGATTGCCCACCAGCCGCAGTTTGAGCTGTCGGTTCGCGTTGCCGCCGTCGTTTCGCAAGAACCGCAGGCCACTGGTCGTGCTGGCGACCAGGTCCGTGTCACCGTCGCCGTCAAAATCAGCCGCCACCAGCGCGTCCAGAGGACCGATTTTATCCAGGCCCAGTTCGGCGGTGACATCGGCGAATCCGGCCCGGCCAAGATTGCGCCAAACCCGTACGCCGTTGCCCCAGGCGATCACATCCAGCCAGCCGTCGTTATCGTAATCCACGAGCAAAAGTCCTTTCACCTGCAATCCGCGCAGAGGCAGGGTCAACCTCTCGTTCAAGCCGCCGAAAATGATTTCGAGATCATTTCCGCCGGCGACAACGAGGTCGGTGCGCAGGTCATTGTTCAGGTCGCCGGTGGCGATGACGCTGCCGGCCGGCCAATCCGCCGGCGAATTGGTTTCCACGAATGAACCCGCGCGCTGTTTGGGGAAGAAGGCAGGCGGCTGGCCGTTGCGCGTGACAAAAACACCCGGCACGTCCTCATTGTTCCAATCCTCCACGGCCACGTGCTCGCTGCCCGGAAACGTTGCGGGCAGGCCTGATTCCGTGGTGTGGTCCTGGAGATAAAAGTTCCCCAGATTTTGATAAACGCGCAGTCCGCTGCCGTCCGGCAGAACCGCCAGCAGGTCAAGTTTGCCCGTAAAATCGAGGTCCGCCAGCACGCCATCGCGGGCCTTCAACTTTTCCAGCCCGGTAAACGCCGTGAAATCGCGGGCCTGGCCGTTGGTGGCAAATTTGAAGGCCTGCGACGCCTGGTCGCCGAGCACGATTACATCCTCAAACCGGTCGTTGTTCATGTCACCCACCAGACAGCGGCGGTAGGTCACGCCGGGTTTGGCGCGCAGGAGTTCGCCGAGCGGTTCGAGACGGCCGTTTTGATTGCCCAGGACGCGGAAGCCTTTTTCACCCTCCATCACAAAAAGATCGTTGCGTCCATCATGGTTGCAGTCCAACACCGCCATCGGTCCGTGATAACTTGAGGGTTGGGCGAACGCGCCGGCCGTGGCATCCGTGAAATGCACGGGAACGCCGCGGCGCGCGGGCTGCTCCAGCGTGAATGCCATCCGCGGCTGCGTATATTTGCAGCGCTCGAAGGTGGCCGGCCCGCTCGCGCCGCCGGGATTTTTGGCCAGGAGCTGCTGGTGCTTCTGCATTTCCCGCGCGGCATCCTCTGCCCGGCCGGTGCGCTGGTAAAGCTGGCTGAGCTGATAGTGGACGGAAGGATGTTCCGGCTCGAATTGAACGACCGTCTCAAATTCGCTGATGGCGTCGTCGAGATGACCCAGCCGCGCCTGGGCCAGGCCGAGCTGGAAATGCAGGGCGGTGATGGCGTTGTCGATCTGCTTGGATTGTTGGAACGCCTGGACGGCCGGTCCGGCCTGATTTAACCGCAGATAGGCGCAACCCATCAGGTAATAGGCCGCCGCGCTGTTATGATCCAGATTGAGGGCCTGCTGACATTGCTCGATGACGGACCGGCAGTCGCCGGCGAGCAGGCAGGCATTGGCCAGATTGAGACGGGCGTCCAGATTTTCCGGCGCCAGCGTGACGATCTGCAAATAGATGGCGATGGCGTTGGTGGCGTCGCCTTTGTCCAGATAACCGTTGCCGCGCGACATTAAACGCGTGAAACCATTTTCACCCCGGGCGGGCCGCAACACGACGAGGGCCAGCACCACCAGGCCGAGGGCGAGGCCGATCCAAATTAAGCGTTTTGACATAAGGCGAATCCTTTCATTCGCTCACAACGTTGGCTGCCTGACCGTGGTGAATGATTTGCGCTTACTTAACCGGGAAAAGGAGTGAAGGGAAAGCGCAAATTGGGGCACCGTTTGGTCCTGCGGCAAGGCGTGCCGCTTCGCTTTTCGCGGCCGGCGACCCGCTCATCCCCAAAATCAAACCGCCTGTCCCAGAAAGGTTTGGCCAGGCACGATTATGCCTTATTTTTAAACATATAACAAGTCTTAGAAGTGCTAATGACAATATAAAGCTAGCTCATCGTGTCATTGCCACCACCGGACACCCATCCCGGCGAACTGGCGCGCGAAATCTTATGAACCAAAACCGTCATGCTCGCAAACTGGCCGCCTTGGCTGCTGTCTGTGTTGTCCTGGTGCTGGCCGTTATCGCGGTCAAATGGCTGGCCGCCGGGCCTGCCGCCGGCGGGCCGCCCCCGCCGGTGCCCGCGCTGGCCGTCACTCCCCCGGTGCCCGCCGGTGCGGATGATCTGTTCGAGGATGTTACCGCCAAGGCGGGCATTAATTTCGTCCACCAGTTCTGCGATTCAAAAATTGCGAATATTCTCGAATCAAACGGTGCGGGCGGATGCTGGCTGGATTACGACGGCGACGGGTTGATGGATTTGTTTCTGGTGAATTCGGGGCCACTCGACGGCGTCACGCATCACGCGCCGGGCACGGCCCGCCAACCAAACCGTCTCTATCGCAATCGTGGCGATGGCACGTTCGAGGACGTCACCGAAAAAGCCGGTCTTGGCGGCATGGGCTATTGCACCGCCGCCATCGCCGCCGATTACGACAACGACGGGCATACCGACCTCTACGTCGTCGGCGTGGGACGTTCCTATCTCTACCACAATCGGGGCGATGGCACATTCGAGGACGTCACGGAAAAGGCCGGGGTCGCCAACCTTGGCGGCACGGGCATCGGCGCGGTCTTTTTTGACGCGGACAACGACGGCAAGCTCGACCTGTTCGTCGCAAACTATCTCACCTTCGATCCCAACTACCAACTGTATTACAATCCCGACGCCTACCCCGGCCCGCTTGCCTACAAACCGCAGTTCAACAAGCTCTATCACAACCGCGGGGACGGCACGTTCGAGGATGTCAGCAAGGCTTCCGGCATTGAAATCCCCGGGCACCGGGCGATGTCCGCGGCGGTGTTCGACTACAACGGCGACGGCGCGCCGGACCTTTACATTTCCAACGACGGCACACCGAACCTGCTGCTGGTCAACGACGGCCAGGGCCATTTCAAGGATGTGGCGCTCCAGGCCGGGGTGGGTTTCAATGCGATGGGTGAAGCCGCCGGTTCGATGGCCGCCACCATCGGCGACTGCAACAACGACGGTCGCGAAGACATTCTGGTGACGCGCCTGGGCTATGGCTCGCTTTACATGGGCACGACCAACGGGATTTATGACGACCGCATGATGGCGTCAGGTCTCGGCTCGCTGACCGCGCAATTTGTCGGCTGGGGCGGCTGCTTCCTCGACTTCGACAACAGCGGCAAGCTCGACATCTTCATTGCCAACGGCGACCCGCATTACCTCGTCGGCTGGGAAAGTCTGCTGCTGGAAAACCGCGGTGACGGCACGTTCATGGACGCGGCGGCCAGGGGCGGCGCGTATTTTACCACCAAGGTCCGCGCCCGCGGCAGCGCCGTGGCCGATTACGACAACGACGGCCGCATGGACATCATCGTCACCACCATGGGTGACCGGCCGTTCCTGCTGCACAACCGGGACAAATCCGGCAACCACTGGCTCACGCTCGACCTCGAAGGCACCCAGAGTAACCGCGACGGCTTTGGCGCCAAGGTAAAAGTCACCGCCGGTGACAAGACCGTCTTCGGCGAATCGCGCTGCGCGTTCGGATTCCTGATGCAAAGCGACCGGCGCCTGCACTTCGGCCTGGGCCCGGCGACGAACGTGGAGCGAATTGAAATCCAATGGCCGAGCAAACAGGTCCAGGAACTGACCAACGTCAAGGTGGATCAAATCCTCAAGGTCCGCGAACCCGGCGAAGGGAAGTCAATGTGAACAGGGCCAGCCATTTTCAGATTTCTGTCATTGCCGCCAGCCTCGTTTTGCTGGCTGAGGCCGGATGCCGCAAACCCATGCCGTCCGCCGGCGCGCTGGTCCTGACGCAATCGCCGGCCACCGCCGCCGCCGCTCAGGCAACGGACATGCTGGATTTGCGTTATCCGTCTGGTAGCCGCGTCGTGTTGCTGGAAGCCCCGTTCGACGCCCAGCCGAGGCCGGTGCTTTCCGAAGGTCTGGCTGCCGCGGGTGATCCGGTTGTTGCTTACGACGGTCGGCGCATTTTCTTTGTGGGCAAATCCAGCGCTGCCGCCGACTGGCAGATTTATCAGGGAGATTTGACCGGCGGGCGTCCTCAAAGGTTGACCACCATGGCCGGCGGCGCGATGAGCCCGGCGCTGCTTCCAGATGGCAGCCTGGTCTTCGCCGCGCCGGTGCCCAAAATCAGCGGCACCAATTCCAGCCAGCCGCCGTCCGCGCTTTATGTTCAACCGCCTGGCGGCCCGCCGCGCCAGTTGACCTTCAGTTCCCGCGCCATTACCGAGCCAACCATGCTTTCGGATGGGCGAATCCTGTTCGTTTCGATCGCACCGCCGGAGACATCCAACTCCGCCGCCGGTCCCGCCTTGTTCACAATTAATAACGACGGCACGGAAATCACCGCCTTTTCCGATCCCGAAAATCCCGCTACCACCCTCCAGCAGCCCCGTCAGCTCGCCGACGGCCGCGTTGTCTTTCTGGTTTCAAAATCCGGGTCCAGTTCGGCGGAATTTGTCCGCCTGACCCGGCCATTTCAAAGCCGCGCATCACTGTTTCCGGAGGGAACAGCCCGGGTCCGCTCGGTCGCGCCCGCAACCAATGGCGATTTGCTGGTGTGCGCCAACAATGCCTCCAGCGCCGGGACTTCCCTGGCATTGTTCCGCATCAATTCCGCCACCACCACCCTGGGCGCGCCGCTCCTGGCCGACCCGGCCTGGAATGTTTGCGAGGCCGCCGAGGCAACTCCGCATTCCCGTCCCATGGGCCGGCTTTCAACCATGGATCTCACAAAATCAACTGGGAAAATCCTCTGCCTGAATGCAAATTTTTCCAACGACCACCCGGACGCAACCAGGCTCGCGGCCGCCCGTGTCCGCGTGCTCGTGGAAACGTCGCCGGGAAACATTTCTGGGCTCGGCGTGGTGCCGGTGCAGGCCGACGGTTCGTTTCTGGCGGAAGTGCCGGCTGACGTGCCGATTGGTTTCGAGGCGCTCGATGAAACTGGCCGGATCCTGCGGCACGAAGCCCCGATGCTCTGGGTGCGGCCGGCCGAAAACCGCTCCTGTGTCGGCTGCCACGAACCGCGCAACCGCGCACCGCACAACCGTCGTCCCCTCGCCGTGAGCGTGCCCATTACATTTCTGGGACTGAAAAACGCCGGGCCGGCCACAACGAAATCCAACTGATGAAAAAGAGCATCCTGTTGGCCCTGTTGATTCTGCTGTGTCTGGCCGGCGTGACGCTCTGGCTCCGTCAGAATTACTGGACCGACCACATGCGCCGCATGTCCGGCCAGAAGACGCTCGAAAAAGTGACCTGTTTCAACTGTCATCTCGTTTCCACCGCCAGGTTGCGCTGGGCGCAGCCCCGGCCGCATCACGATGCGCCCGCCGGCCTGGCCGTTTCGCCGGACGGCCGGAAAATCTACATCGCCCTCGATGACCGCGATGAAGTGGCCGAGGCCGACACGGCCTCGCGGCAGGTCCTGCGCCGGACCAAGGTGGCGGGCCGTCCATTTGGACTAGCCCTGGATGCGGCAGGAAAAAACCTTTTCGTCACCTGCCGGGACGGCGACCGGCTGGCGGTGCTGGACGCGCAAACCCTTCAGGAAACCGGCTCCATTACCGTGGGCATGGCGCCGGTGGCCGTCGCCTTTTGTCACACCGCGGCTGGCGACCGCCTCGTCGTGGCCAATTCCATGTCGGATGACATTTCCGTCCTGTCCGTTTCACCGTTGCAGGAACTGGGCCGGCCGTCGGCGGGCCGCGAGCCGTTTGCCGTGGCGGTCACGCCGGACGGCACCCGCGCCTTCGTCGCCAATCGCATGGTCCGGCTCGTCTCGGTCAAAACCACTCCCGCGTCCGAAGTCACTGAGATCGATCCGATGACGGCACGCACCATCCGGCGCGCAGCGCTCGAATCGGCGCACCAATCCGAAGGCATCTGCGCCGTGCCGTCGCGGCCCTGGATGCTGACGCCGCTGGTCAAGGTGCGCAATCTCGTCCCCATCACCCAGGTCGCCAATGGCTGGGTGATGTCCAGCGGACTGGCCATCACCGACATCAAAACGGGCGACGTCATCCAAATGCCGCTCGACGAGGCGAACAATTATTTCGCCGATCCATCCGGCATTGCGGCGGACCCGGCCGGGCGACGCGCCTTTGTCGCCTCCGGCGGCGGCGACGTGGTCAGCGTCGTGGATTTGGACCGCCTGGCCGCCTGGCTGGAGAAGGCGGACCCGGCGTCCCGGCAGGAGGCGATTTATGACCTGTCGCTCTCGCCTGAATACGTCACCGCCCGCATTCCCACCGCGCGCAATCCAAAGCAGCTGACGCTCAGCCCGGACGGCGGCACGTTGTTTGTCGCCGAACGGCTGCAGGACAGCATCCTTGTCGTGGACGCGAACAGCCTCGCCGTGCAGGGCCGTATTGTATTGGGCGACGGTGGGCTGAACGATCCCATCCGCCGCGGCGAGCGGGTTTTCACGCGGGCGGCTTACACCTTCCAACATCAGTTTTCCTGCCGCTCCTGTCATCCTGACGGCCACGTGGACGGTCTCAGCTACGATTTTGACACGACCGGCATTGGCGACAACCTGCTCGACAATCGCAGCCTGATGGGCGTGGCCGGCACCGAGCCGTTCAAGTGGAACGGGAAAAATGCGAGCCTTGAAATCCAATGCGGCCCGCGCTTCGCCAAGGTGCTCATGCGCACCGACCCGATCCCCCCGAAGGAACTGCTGGACCTGACGACGTACATCAAGTCGCTGCCGCCGCAGCGGGTCGCCCGAAACGCAGATGGCACCTTGACGCCGTCGCAAGAACGCGGCAAGGCCATCTTTTTCGCCACCAAGACCACCACCGGCAAGGAAATTCCGCACGAGCGCCGCTGTTCGACCTGCCATCGCCCGCCGTTGTATTCGGCCCGGCTGTCGTTCGATGTGGGCACCGGCGGGACGTTTGACACCCCGCATCTGCTCGGCGTCGCCGACACCGCGCCGTATCTCCACGACGGCCGCGCGCTGTCGCTCGAGGAAATTTGGACGCTGTACAGCACCAACGACTCGCACGGTGTGACCAGTTACATGAACAAGATCCAGCTCAACGACCTGGTTGAATTTCTAAAAACCTTGTGAACCGAAAGGAATGCGAACAATGAAAACCATCCTGAACCGCATCGCACCCGCTGCGGGAATGGCCCTGTTGCTTTGCCTCGCCGGCGCGCCGGGCCTCCGCGCCGCGGAAAACGCGACCAACGACCCGCCCCTGCCCTTTCCGTTGATCGAACGGTTTGAAAACTTTGGGGCGAAGGACGGCATCCCGACCCACAAGGTCCACTGTGTGCTGCGTGCCAGCGACGGCAAACTCTGGGTGGGCACCTACGGCGGCGCGCTGGTGCTCGAGGACGGGAAGTTCCGCCTCATCGGCACGAACGAGGGTCTCAGTCACCGGATGGTGATGTGCCTGGTGGAAGACAAGCGCACCGGTGACATGTGGATCGGCACCATGCGCGGATTGAACCGTTACAGCGCCGGCCGCATCACCAGCTACCTGCAAACCGACAGCGGCCTGCCGAATAACGTCGTTTATGGCTTGGACATCATGGACGACACGCTCTGGGTGGCCACCGCCGCGGGTCTCGGGGCGTTGAATCTCAAGACCGGTTCCTGGAGCATTTACGACCAGAACAACACGGTCATGCACGAACCGTGGGTCTATGCGGTGAAAGGCGCCAAGGACCGGGTCTTCGTGGGCGTCTGGGGTGGCGGCATCCTCGAATACGAACTGGCCAGCGGGATATTCAAGGAACACCGCGACCCCGACCGCGATTTTCATTTTGAACTCGCGCATGACGCCGGCCCGGTCGCTGACATCACCTCCTGGATTGCCTGGGAGGACGGCGTCCTCTGGCAGGGAACTTATTTTGGCCTGTCGCGCTACGACGGCTCGCGCTGGCGCACGTGGCAGGAGAAAAAATCGCCGCTCCCGTCCAATTTCGTGAACTTCATCTGGCCCCGCGGCCGCGTCGCCTGGGTAGGCACCGACCGCGGCATTGCCGTCACCGACGGCGACACCTGGATCAATTACCACAATGACGAACGCGGCCAGGGCATGGTCGAAATTGCCCGGCCCGGCCGGTCGGTCGAGACCCGGACCATGGCCACCCAGCTCCCGAACAATTTCGTGCTCGGCATCTGGGCCGACGACCAGGAAGCCTGGTTCGCCACCTCCGACGGTCTGTCACACGCCATTTTGTCCGCACCTCCAAAATCCGCCAAAGTCGCGGACGCAAAATAACCCGCATTTAGAAAGGTCACTCATTATGAAATCAAACGTCATCATCCCCGGCAGTCAGGCAGACCGCGTGATTGCCTATTCCGACGCGGAAAAAACCGCACGCCGCTCACTCGGCCTGCCCGCCGGCGAACCTGCGCCCGGCGGACTCATCAAACAACTGCCAAAAGGCCGGAAGGTCGTCAGCAAAAAGGCCATCACCGAGCCGAAGGTCTTGAACGAGGCTTCGGACTACGGCGCGGCCTTCGTGCGCGGCCTGCGCGTGGACCTGCCTGGGGGCGCCACCCAGCTTCTGTTCAGCGGCACCGCGAGCATCGGGCCGAACGGCGAGACGCTTTTTCCCGGCGATTTTCGTGCCCAGCTCTGGCGCACCTATTTCAACCTCACCGGCCTGCTCGCCAGCGAGGGCGCCACCTGGCATGACATGGTTCGCACCACCTGCTACATCCGCGACATCGAGCGCGACTACGGCGAATTCAATTCCATTCGCAACGAGTTCTTCCACGCGCTCGGCCTCGACCCGTTCCCGGCCAGCACCGGCATCCAGGCGCGGCTCTGCCGCAGCGACCTGCTGGTCGAAATCGAAGCCATTGCCATCCTGGTCAAATAGGAGGCCCATGAAAAAACTGTCCCTGATTTTAACCGGTCTGCTGGTCGTAGTGCCATCCGGCTGGTGCGACTACGTGGAAAAGCCGGACACCAACACCAATTACGTCACCGAACCAGTCCTGCCGGCGGGCACGCGCTCCGTGCAAAAAATCGAGGGCGACTATCCCTACTACGGAAATGTCCCCGAGGAAATGCTACCCTACCGCAACATCGAACCTTACTACCGTTACTGGCTCACCCGTCTCCCGTTTCGCGGACCCGGCCGCGATTATCCTGATCCGCCCGATCTGAAATCGCTCAAGATCGGCCTGCTCAGTCCCCCGCCTTATGGCCCGGAAGCCGTGCGCGGTGAAATGAGCAAGAAAGGCGTGTTGCTGGCGATCGAAGAGGCCAACGCCGCGCGCCTGCCCGGCGAACTGCCTTTCGAGGTCATGGAAAAAGCCGACTCGCCGCAGTGGGGCAGCGCCGCGAACATTGCCGTCGAATTTGCCGACAACAACGTCCTGGCGTTCATCGGCACGGTCGATGGCGACGCCACGCACGTTGCGCTGCGCGTGGTGTTGAAGACCGAGACGTTCATGGTCAATTGTTCCGATCCCGATCCGTCGCTGACCGAGACGCAAATTCCCTGGTTGTTGCGCGATTTTCCCGACAACCGCCAGCAGGGTTATCTGCTCGCCCGGCTCATCGTCGAGGAGCGCGGCCTGACCAAAATCGTTGTGCTCCGCGCCAACAACCGCCCTGGCCGCATGGGCGTCCGGCCCTTCGTGGATGCCGTGCGCCGGCTCGGCCATCCGGTGTTGCAGGAAATCAATTTCAAGGATGGCGACCGTACGTTCGACACGCAGGTGGGCGTCATCAAACAGGCGAATCCGGACGCTGTGGTCTTTTGGGGCAATCCCGCCGAGACCGGCGCGGCGGCAGCGCAATTGCGGGCGGCGGGCGTGAAGGCCGCGTTTTATGGCTTTGACCGGCTGGTGGACCCGGCGTTCGTCAAGGTTGCCGGTTCCGCGGCGGCGGAAGGCGCGACCGCCGCGTACTTTTTTGACCCGGACAAAACCGACCCGACGTGGACGAACTTTGTGGCGCGATTTCAAAAGCGTTACGGCGTGCAACCGGACATCTACGCCGGTTACGCATACGACGGCGCGCAGATGCTTATTACCGCAATCAAGCAAGCCGGGCCCAACCGCTACCGGATTCACGACCAGATGACGGCCATCAATGAATACAACGGCGTGACCGGTTACATGCGCTTCGACGGCCGTTGGGACAACATCGCGCCGATTGTTTACGCCGAATACCGGCAAGGCCGCTGGCATTACTTTCCCGCACCGAAATCGAAGCCGCCTCAAACTGCTGCGAAGTAATCCATGTGTTCCAAGCCGGAAACTGGAGTTGAGCGCACCCATCCTTCGTTAGGGACGGCGCGCAGTGCCGTCACCGCCCGCGTAGCAGCGGGCGGAATGAATCGCAGGCAACTCAAGGATCACACCACCCATTGCGCCGCTATTGCGCGCCGTCCCTGCCAACGTGGTTTTTTATGCGCTCTGCTCTTCTCGCCCTTGCCCTGATCTCGGTCGGGGCGTGCCTGCGCGCGC
This sequence comes from Verrucomicrobiia bacterium, assembly GCA_049280815.1. Classification (GTDB taxonomy): domain Bacteria; phylum Verrucomicrobiota; class Verrucomicrobiia; order Limisphaerales; family UBA11358; genus UBA11358. The sequence goes on from JBAPQW010000059.1 coordinate 35,223, forward strand.
ATGAAACACCCGCCGATAGTACCAACCTCATCATCGGCCTGCTCGTTCCCCCGGAGGAACCCGCCGCCGCCAGCCTCCGCGCCGGCGCAACCCTCGGCGTGGAACTGGCCAATCAATCCCCCGGCCCGCGCGTCAGCCTGGTCATTCGCGGACGCACCGGCCAATGGGGCGCGGATGGCGTCGAGGCCGCCCGGATGGTCACCGACGACGGCGCGTTGGGTTTGATTGCGCCGCCGGACGGCGCGGCGTCGCACCTGGTATTGCAGGTCTCCGGCCGCACCGCCGTGCCGGTGATTTCCCTGTGCGCCGATTCCTCCGTCAGCCAGACGGGCGTCCCCTGGATGGCGCGCATCGTTCCGCGCACCGTTGACGAAGCCAAGACCTTGTTCATCGGCATTCATGCCAGTCATTGGGCAGCCGTAGTTCCAGACGGACGCGCCGGACGCGAAGCGGCCCGCGACCTCAATGAAGCTGCGACCAACAGCGGTTGCTCCATCGGAAAAATAATTGAAGTGAACATGTCGTTAATGAATACGGCCCGCTTGGGCAAACAAATCCTGGCGAACCATCCCGACGCCGTTCTGCTGTGGTTGGATCCGGCCACCGCCGGGACGCTGGCGAAATCGCTGCGGGCCGCCGGATTTGCCGGCACGCTGGCCGGGCCGGGTCGGCTGCGCTCGGCGGATTTTGCAGCGGCAGCGGGTGGTGCCATGGAAGGATTCATCGTGACCGCTCCAGTTTTGGAAAACGATGCCACAATCACCTTTCAACATTTCACCGACGCCTTCCGCGCGCGGTTCGGTCATGAACCGGACGCCACGGCGGCGGCAGCTTTTGACGCCGCCACGTTGTTGATTCACATCCTCAGACAAGCCGGCGACCGTCCGGCACACGAAGCCTTTCCGCTTGGTTTCTCCTTCACCGGCGCGACCGGAATTTTGGCTTTTGACTCCCCGGGCAACCGGAAGGTGAATCTTCAGCTGCTCAAGGCTCACGGCGGACAATTCATTCCCACCGGAACCGGAGCAAACCCATAGCGGACGACAACCATGAACAAAATCAAGCTGACCGGGAACTTTGCCAGCTTCATGCTGGCCGGGCTGATGGTCCTGGGCGGAGCCGGTTGCGAGCGGCAACCCGCCGCGCCGGTCGCGCCGCCGGAACCGGCGGTGACCTTCAAACCGCAGGAAATGGCCGACGCCCTCCATGCCGTGATTGCTGCGGACCATGACACTTATGCCCGTCTGGTTTTGCAACACTACCCGCCGGGTGGCACACCAGGGCCGGACGAAAATCTCATGGCGCTGCACGCCAGGATGCTGCGCCAGACGTCCGAATCCGTGCAGCAACAGGGCGCGGAATTTCACTACGTCCTGCGGTCGCTCTGGCCGATCAACCCGAAAAACGCGCCGGAAACCGATACCGAAAAAACCGGCCTGCGATATGTCCTCGACCATCCCGGCACGAATTATTACAGCAAGGAATCGCTCGGTGGCCGCCGGTATTTCACCGCCGTCTATGCCGAGGTGGGCACCATCGACGCCTGTGCCGACTGCCATAACCGGAATCCCGGCAGCCCGAAGAAGGATTTCAAAGCCGGCGATGTTATGGGTGGCCTGGTTGTGCGCGTGCCGCTGGAGTTTTGACCGGGATGGGAAAAGCCTCCTGCCCGCTGAAGAAATGAATTCCATCGACGGCTACGAAGTGCAACCCTGCTGAAACCATGAACCCGGTCACCGCCGCACATGTACATCTGGCCCTGTGCCATGTTCCGGTCATGGCCATCCTGTTTGGGCTGGCCTGGCTGGCCTACGGCGTCGGGCGGGGGAGCCGGGACATCCAGAAGGCGGCACTGGTCATGTTTGTCGCGGCGGGGATACTGGCGGTGCCGTTGTATCTGACGGGTGGCACGGCGGCAGGCGTGGTCAAAGGTTTGCCGGGATTTTCCGACCACATCCTGGAACAACATCAGGCGGCTGCGGGGGTGACGCTGGCGGGCTGCATCGTGCTGGCAATTGTGGCGCTGGCGGGATTGATTCTCTTTCGGGGCCGGGCCGTTGCCAACTGGTTCGGCGTGCTGCTGCTGGCGGGCGCACTGGTGGCGGGCAGCCTGGTGATCTGGACGGCCAATCTCGGCGGACAAATCCGGCATTCAGAAATCCGTGCTTACGACACCCAGACGGAGTAGAAGCCTTTCATAGATGTTGCCATGTGGGGCGAGGCAGGGCCGAGCTGCCGCTCGGCCAGGCGCCGCGGCAGCGCCATCCTACCGGGTCTCAGTAACCGTCATCGGCTGGTCCACCAGGACGTTTTCCACCTGCTGCCGGATCCCACTCGGCCAAAGGATTTCCACCGCATCCGGCTTGGTGGCGTCTCCCAGTCCAACGGTGACGGGCAGTTCGGATTGGGAGAGGTAGCTGCGCGTGGGCATCACCTGCCGCGACAGGGTGTGGCCGCCCACGCGCACCTTGATCCACGCGCCGATGGCGTCGCGGTTGCTCTTGGTGCCAACCAGCTTCAGCCGGATCCAGTGATGGTGCAGATCCTGGTCGTTGCGCAACAGCAGGGGCGGGCCGTTGATTTGCGTGAGCACCACATCGAGGTCGCCGTCGCCATCGATGTCGGCAAAAGCCGCGCCACGACCGACGATGGGTTGGAACAGGTCATCGCCGCATTTGTCGGGTGGCACCAGCACAAAATCCACGCCGGCGCTGGCGCCCCGATTCCAAAATAATTGTGCGGGCTGGCGATATTGCTGGTTGGACTGGACGCGATTGATTTCGGGTTCGAGGTGGCCGTTGGCGGTGAGCACGTCCAGCCGGCCATCGAGGTCGTAATCGAAGAAAAATAGGCCGAACTTCAGAAGTTTCTGGCTGACCGGGCCGACGCCGGCCTGGGTGGCTTCGTCGGCAAACATGAGTGAATCGCGCCGGGCGACGTAGAGTGCGTTCATCTCATTGGCAAAGTTGCCGATGGCGATGCCCAGCGTGCCGTTGCGAAAGCGGGCGGAGTCAATGCCCATCGCGCCCCGGACCAGGCCGTAGGCGTCATAGGCCACCCCCGCGCGCGCGCCGATTTCCTTGAACGTGCCGTCGTGCTGGTTATGGAAGAGAAAATTCGGCACGGTGTCATTGGCCACCACCAGGTCGATCCAACCGTCGTTGTCCACGTCCACTGGCGCCACCGCCAGGGATTTGGCCATCGGCAGGCCGGTGGCCGGGTCCTTGATCTGGACGCCGGCCTGCGCCGAGACATCGGTGAAATGGCCGTGGCCGTCGTTGTGATACAGATACGGAAACGTGCCGGCAAAATTTCGGGGCGGGCCGTAGGCGCGCCCGATGTTGGGCAGTTCGTAACTCTTGGCCCGGTCAATCTCCGGCGACCATTGCACGTAATTGCAGACGAACAGATCGAGTTTGCCGTCGTTGTCGTAATCAATGAACGCTGCGCCTGTGCTCCAGTCATGGGTCGAACCGCCCACGCCCGCCTCTTGCGTCACCTCGTGAAATTTGCCATGGCCGTCGTTATGAAACAGATGGTTGCCGCCGACGGCGGTGATGAAAACATCGGGCAGGCCGTCATTGTCGTAATCCCCGACGGCCACGCCCGTGCCGTAAAAACTCACGTCCAGGCCCGAACCTTTGGTGACGTCCGTGAAGTGGCCGTGGCCATCGTTGTGATAGAGGGCCATCGTCGTTGGCGATTTGCCTTCGGGCACATGGCCCGGCCACCAGGTGGAGTTGATGAACAGCAAATCCTGATGGCCGTCGTTGTCGTAATCGAAGAAGGCCACGCCGCTGCCCAGGGTCTCGGGGAGCAATTTGTCGCCATAGGCGCCGTTGTTTTGAACGAAGGTGATGCCGGCCGCCTTGGTGATGTCGGTGAATTTCGCCACGGGGATTTCATCGGGACCGGCGTGGACGTTCGGACCCGCGAGCAGGGCAAGCAGGGCGAACCCGGTCCGCCAACTGCCGGCCGGTGCTTCCGAATTGCGCCGTTCCGGTGCGTATCCGGCAGGGCCAAATGCCCCTGGGTCCGGCACAAGAGAGGGTTTGTTTGGCATCGGGAAATCAGTTACAACTTTTAACAGTAATCCGACCATCAAGCAACATGCCAATCAAATACGTCTTAAACCGGCGCTGGGTCCAGTGGCTGCTGGGGTTTGGCTTTTGGACGTCGATCGGATTGTCCTTCGCGTTTCAGTTTTACATTTCCAGCGCCAAGGCGGGGCTCGAGGTGACCTGGAAGCAGGCGGTCAGCTACGCGCTGGGGGACTGGTATGTGTTTGCCGTATTGTCCATCCCGGTGGTCTGGCTGGCGCGGCGGTTTGATTTTGAAGCGGGAAACCGGCGGCGGAGCCTGGCGGTGCATGTGCCCGCAAGCCTGTGTTTTTCACTTGCCTACATGGTGCTGCGGGCGCTGGTCGGGCGCTGGCAGAGCGAGGCGAGTTTCACGGAAGCCTTCCAGCCGCTGCTGGTGAAGACCTGGCATTTCAACCTGCTCATCTACTGGGTCATCGTCGCGGTCAGCTTCGCGTTCAACTATTACCGCAAATACCAGGAGCGCGAACTGCGGGCGGTGGAGCTGGAGAAACAGCTGGCCCAGGCCAGATTGCACGCGCTGCAAATGCAATTGAACCCGCATTTTCTGTTCAACACCCTGCACTCCATCTCCTCACTCATGCACCAGGACCCGGAGGCCGCCGACCGCATGATGGTGCGTCTCAGCGACCTCCTGCGGGCGGCGTTGGAAAGCTCCGACACCCAGGAGGTGGCCTTGCGCGAGGAACTGGAGCTGCTCCAGCGCTATCTGGACATCGAACAAATCCGGTTTGGCAGCCGGCTGACAGTGAAGCTGGACATTGCGCCGGACACGCTCGACGCGCGGGTGCCGAACCTCATTTTGCAGCCACTGGTGGAAAATGCGATCCGCCATGGCATCGAACCGCACGCCAAACCGGGGCGCATCGAGCTGCGGGCCCTGCGCAACGCCGACCGGCTTACGTTGGAAGTGTGCGACAATGGCGGCGGCCTCCGGCAGGATGGGCCGGCCGAGGAAGGGATCGGTTTGTCCAACACGCGGGCGCGGTTGAGGTCGCTTTACCATGAGGACCATGGCTTCGAATTATGTGACGCGCCGGGCGGCGGATTGCTGGTGCGCCTGACCCTCCCAATTCAGACGAAGGCTCCCCATCCATGAAAATCCGGACGCTGATTGTTGACGACGAACCGCTGGCGCGCGACCGCTTGCGCCACTTGCTGCAGGACGACCCGGACATTGAGCTTGTCGGCGAATGCGCCGACGGGCGTGAAGCTGTCGCTGCCATGGGGCGAACGCTGCCGGAGCTCATTTTTTTGGACGTGCAGCTGCCCGAACTGGACGGTTTTGGCGTGCTGGCAGCCGTGGGCACCGGCCCCATGCCGGTGATTGTGTTCGTGACGGCGCATGAACAGTTTGCGTTGCGCGCGTTTGAAGTTCACGCGGTGGATTACCTGCTGAAACCGTTCGACCGTGAAAGGTTTCAGAAGGCCCTGCGCCGCGCCATTGAACGGGTCAGAAACCGCGATCCCGGCGCGATCCGCCAGCGGCAGCTGGGGCTGTTCGCCGATTTGCAGTCGTCCCAATTGGCCGTAAAATCAGGCGGCCATGTTGTCTGGGTGAAGCTGGATGACATTGACTGGATTGGATCGGCGGACAATTACGCCGAACTGCACGTCGGCGCGAAATCGCATCTGCTCCGGGAAACCCTGGGCGCGCTTGAAACCCGCCTGGCGCCGGAGAAATTCGTCCGCATCAGCCGCTCGGCCATTGTGAACGCGCAACGCATCAAGGAACTGCACCGGCTGTTTTACGGCGGCTATGAACTGATCCTCAAGGACGGCACGCAATTGACGGTGAGCCGGCGGCATCGCCACAAGCTCAAACAGTTTGGTCTGGGCTGAGCTTTTCCCGTCCGGCTGCCATTCATCCCCAAATCCGCACCGCCTGTCCCAAGGAAGTTGGCTTTCCACGCGATAGCCATTAATTGCTACGTGTTCACCAATAAAGAGCCGGTATTCAGTTTAATTCAACTGCTTAAAAACATGAGCCGCATTATCCGTCAACACAACAAAACCCTGCTGACCGGCGGGGCCATGGTCCTGGCCATCACCGCCTCGGTATTTGCCCAGGAGAAACCGTTCATGCAGGCGGGCACTTCCCAGCCGCCGCCCCCGCTGCCGACTCCCCCAGCCGCCGCCCCCGTCGCCGCCGGCACCAATGCCCCCGTCGCCGCGGCGTTTTCCAATCCGGTGGACAAGTTATTCAACGGAGAGATTCCGGACGCGCTGGCGCACGGGAAATTCAACCTGAACGTGCGTCTGCGTTATGAGCAGGTGGACGACAACAACGTTCCGGGCATCACCAAGATGTCCTATGCCCCGACCATAAGGACACGGTTTGGTTACACCACGGCGCCGCTCTACGGTTTTCAAGGCATGCTCGAAGCGGTGAACATTTCGGTGATTGGCCCGGAACACAATTACAATGCCGCCGGTTCAAACGGCCAGGGCGCGCGCCCGTCGGTGGCGGATCCACCGATGACCCGGCTCGACCAGGCCTGGCTGGGGTACGCCAGCACTAATTATGTCAATTTCTCGGCCAAGGTGGGTCAGCAGCAAATCAACCTCGACAACCAGCGCTTTATCGGTGACGCCAGCTGGCGCCAGAACATGCAGACCTATGAGGCCGCCGGCGCCCAGGTCAGTCCGGTGAAAGACCTCAACGTGTATTACAGCTACATCTGGAACGTCAATCGCGTCTATGGCGATGTGTCCGGCCTGCCGGCGGCCAACCACGATTTCAACTCGCAGTCACACCTTATCAACATCTCGTATTCGGGGTGTCCTTATGGACGCCTGGTTGGTTACGCCTATCTGCTGGACCTGAGCAACTCCGCCCCCGGGCCCGCCGCGAATGCCAATTCCTGTGCGACGTATGGCGGTTACTTTGCCGGCGCGGCGCCGGTCGATGACATGCTGATGCTGGACTATCGCGCTGAATTCGCCTGGCAGAATCAATACGGCGACAATTCGCAGAGATACAACGCCGACTATTACAACTTTGAACTCGGCGCCAACATCAAACCGATTGCCCTTGGCGCCGGCTACGAAGTGCTGGGCAGCGGCGCCAACTCCGGCGCGGGCGGCGGACGGCTCGGTTTCAAAACCCCGCTGGCCAGCCTGCATCCCTTCAACGGCTGGGCGGAGGTGTTCGTCACCCACCCGAACAACGGTTTGCAGGACATTTACGAATACGCTCAGCTGCCTTTGCCCGGAAAAATCCCGGTTCGGTTCATCTATCACAAATACTACGCCGACTACGGCAGCGGCAACTACGGTCAGGAATTCGACCTGATGGTTTCCAGGAGATTTGGCAAGAACTGGTCGGTCATGGTCGAATGGGCCGATTACCAGGGTGTCGACGTGGCCCTGCCTACGATCACCACGAGGAATCAGGACGTCCAAAAATTATGGGCCGCGGTGGAGTGCAACTTCTGATCCCATGCCGGCCGCAAGTCACATCCCGTCTTTAGTGCGACTACCGTTCCTCCAGTCGCCGCGCCCTTTCCAAGGAGGGGCGCGCCTTGTTCTTGAACTGGCGCCGCGAAGCGAACAACCTGCTGGCGGCCTGAAACGGCCTTCTCATGGGAGACACTGAAATAAAGCCCGCCGGCGGACCGGCCAAAAAGAAATACATGCGCGCCATCGGCCCGCGCCTGCGCCTCCTGCTGTATTTCATTTTCGGCCTGGTCGCCATCCTGGCCGCCAATTCCGTCTATCTCAGTGCCATCACCTTTCTGGAATGGCTCAAGAGCGACCCCAACACCACCTATCAGAACTGGTTTTACATGGTCATGTTCGGGACGCATCTCGGCCTCGGGTTGTTGATCGTCCTGCCCATCGTCCTCTTCGGCATTTTTCACATCATCAACGCGCATGACCGGCCGAACCGCCGCGCCGTCAAGGTCGGCTACCTGCTGTTCTTCACCACCTTGGTGGTCCTGATCACCGGCCTGCTGCTGACCCGCATTGATATTTTCCATTTCAAGAACGTGGGTTTGAAGGATCCGCGTCTGCGTTCCATCGCCTATTGGGCGCACATCATCACCCCCATTCTGGGCGTCTGGCTTTACCTCCTGCACCGGCTCGCCGGGCCGCGGATCAAATGGCGGGTCGGGCTGCAATGGGGCGCGGCGGTGGTCGTGCTGACCGTCGGCATGGTGCTCCTGCATTCGGCGCATCCGCGGAAAAACCAGGCCGGGTCGGTGGAGGGCAAAAAATATTTTGAACCCTCGCTGGCCCGGACCGCCTCGGGCAATTTCATTCCGGCGCGCACACTGATGATGGACAGCTATTGCCTGAACTGTCACCAGGACGCCTACAATGACTGGTTTCACAGCGCGCACCACTTCAGTTCGTTCAACAACAAGCCATACCTGTTCAGCGTGCGCGAGACCCGGCAGGTCTCCCTCAAACGCGACGGCAACGTGAAAGCCGCGCGCTGGTGCGCCGGGTGCCATGACGTCGTGCCGTTCTTCAGCGGCGCGTTTGACAATCCCAATTACGACGACGTGCATGACCCGACGTCGCAGGCGGGCATCACCTGCACGGCGTGCCACGCCATCACTCATGTCAACAGCACGAAGGGCAACGCGGACTACACGATTGATGAACCCATTCACTATCCGTTTGCCTTCAGCACCAACCGCTTTCTCCAGTACATCAACCAGCAACTGGTCAAGGGCAAGCCGGAGTTTCACAAGAAGACCTTCCTGAAACCGTTCATGCGCACGCCGGAGTACTGCTCCACCTGCCACAAGGTCAGCATTCCCGGCGACCTGAACCATTACAAGGATTTCCTCCGCGGGCAGAACCATTACGACCCGTACCTGCTCAGCGGCGTGTCCGGACACGGCGCGCGCAGCTTTTACTATCCACCGAAGGCCGTGCAAAACTGCGCCGGCTGCCACATGCCGTTGCAGGAATCACAGGATTTTGGCGCGAACTTCTTCAATCCCACGAACGACTCCACGCGCTACATCCACAATCATCTGTTTCCGGGAGCCAACACCGGCCTCGCGTTCATTCGCGGAGACACCAACAGCGTGAACGCGGAAGCAGCGTTTCTGAAGGGATCGCTGCGGGTGGATATTTTTGGCATCAAGGACGGCGGCTCGATTGACAATCCCCTGACGGCGCCGTTGCGGCCGAACGTGCCGGCGCTCAAACGGGGTCATCGCTATCTGCTCGAGGTCGTGCTGCGCACCCTCAAGGTCGGCCATCTGTTCACCCAGGGCACGGTGGACTCGAATGAAGTGTGGGTGGACTCCAAAGTGAAGAGCGGCGACCAGGTGATTGGCCGCAATGGCGGGCTGGGACCGTACAACGAGGTGGACCCGTGGTCGCATTTCATCAACGTGTATATGCTCGACCGCAACGGCAACCGGGTGGACCGCCGCAATCCACAGGATATTTTCACCCCGCTCTACAACCACCAGATCCCGCCCGGCGCCGGCCAGGTGGTGCATTACGATTTTACCGTGCCCGCTGACCAAAACGGCCCGCTGACCGTCGAGGTGAAGCTGCAATACCGCAAGTTTGACACCCTCTACATGAACTACGTCTTTGACACGAATTTCGTCAAGGGCGGGCCTTACACCGTGACCAACAAGCTGCCCATCGTCACCATCGGGGCGGACAAACTCACTTTCCCGGTTGAAGGGGTGGACATCGCGGCGGCTCAAATGGCGGCCATTGCCGCGCAAACCTCCAACATCCCCGGCTGGCAGCGCTGGAACGATTACGGCATCGGCCTGTTTTCGGAAGGCACGGCGGGCGCGGAAAAAGGCGAGTTGATCCAGGCCACGGAAGCCTTCACGCACGTGGAGAAACTCAAACACGCCGACGGCCCGGTGAATCTGGCGCGGGTTTATTTCAAGGAAGGCCGGCTGGACGACACCGTGGCCGCGCTGCAACGCGCCGCCACATTCGACCCGCCCGCGCCGCGCTGGACCATTGCCTGGTTCAACGGGCTGGTGGACAAGCAGAACGGTTTTCCCGACAAGGCCATCGCCGAGTTCCGCAGCATCCTCGAAGACCGCTATCCCGAGCTCGACCAGCGCGGCTTCGATTTCAGCAAGGATTACGAGGTCATCAACGAGCTGGGCCAGGCCTATTACGAACGCGCCAAAATGGAACGCGGCAACCCGGAGCAGCAGAAGGCCTCTTTGAACCTGGCCATCGCAGCGTTCCAGAAAACGCTGGCGCTGGATTCGGAAAACCTGACGGCGCATTACACCTTGGCCCAGATTTACTCGCAGCTCGGCGACGAGGCCAACGCGGCCTATCATCGTCAGGAACACGAGAAATATCTGCCCGATTACAATGCGCAGGACCGCGCCATCAGCATCGCGCGCCGGGCGAATCCTGCCGCCGACCACGCCGCCCAAGCGACGGTGATCTATCCGTTGCAACGGCCGGGCGCACCGGAATTGCCGCGGAACGCCGCGAACCCGGTTCAAAATCCCGCTGGAACCGGCATGATAAAACCCGTCCCGGCGGACAATAAAAATCTCCCGACCTTGCCGCCGGTGGTTTCAAGATAGATATTCCGGCCGTAATAAATGGATTTTACATGAATGACCAGCCCGTCACTCCGCCCGAGGAACAGGAAGAACTCGCCCACGTTGACGACGCGATCATCGGCAAGGCCTTTCGCTGGTCGCTTGTGATTTTTATAATCATCGCCGTTCTATTTGGCGGGGCGGTTCTCCTGCTCAAGCGCAAGCCTGCACCGCAGCCACCGCAGATCACCCAGTTTGGCGCCCCGGTGTCGCCCGACCGGCCGCGGGCGGAAGTTCCGGTGGCAAAATTCACCGACATCACCAAGGAGGCCGGCATTACCTTCGTGCACAACAATGGCGCTTACGGCGAAAAATTGCTACCCGAAACCATGGGCGGCGGTGTGGCGTTCCTCGATTACGACAACGACGGTCACCAGGATTTACTTTTCATCAACTCCTGCGATTGGCCGTGGCACCAGTCCACGAACCAGCCGACAACGATGGCGCTCTATCATAACGACGGCCAAGGCCATTTTACGGATGTGACGGCCGGCTCAGGCCTGGACGTGAGTTTTTACGGCATGGGCGTGGCCGTCGGGGATTACGACAACGACGGTCTTCCCGACGTGTTCATCACGGCGGTCGGCGGGAATCATCTGTTCCACAATGACGGCCACGGCAAATTCCACGAGGTGACGCAGGAGGCGGGTGTGGGCGGTTCGACCAATGACTGGGGCACCTGCGCGGCGTTCTTTGATTACGACAACGACGGCAAACTCGACCTGTTCGTCGGCGACTACATCAACTGGTCCCGCCAGATCGACGCGGAGGTCGGCTACAAAATCGACGGCCGGACGCGCGCCTATGGCCAGCCCATGAACTTCCAGGGCGCATTTGCGCACCTGTATCACAACGACGGCAGCGGTCATTTCACCGACGTCTCGGCGCAAAGTGGTTTGCAGGTGAAGAATCCCGCCACCGGCGTTCCCGCGGCCAAGACCCTCGGCGTCGCGCCGGTGGATATTGACGGCGACGGCTGGATGGATCTCGTGGTGGCCAACGACACCGTGCCCAATCTCGTCTTCATGAACCAGCACGACGGCACGTTCCGGGAAATCGGCGCGCAGTCGGGGGTGGCCTTCGACAGCTACGGCAACACCCGCGGCGCGATGGGCATTGACACCGCCTATTACGGCAACGACGGGAAGCTCGGCATCGCGATCGGCAATTTTGCCAATGAGATGACCGCCCTTTATGTCCAGCAAAACTCACCCACCAATTTTTCCGATGAAGCCATCACCGAAGGCATCGGCCCGGACAGCCGGCGGTATCTTAAGTTTGGCCTGTTCTTTTTCGATTACGACCTGGACGGCCGGCTGGATCTGCTCACGGCCGACGGACATCTCGAACAGGAAATCAGCAAAATCCAGGCAAGCCAGACCTACGCGCAACCGGCCCAGTTGTTTTGGAACGCCGGTGACCAGAGCGGCGGCGGCTTTGTCGCCGTCCCGCCGGACAAAGCCGGCACGGACCTGTTCCAACCCATCGTCGGTCGCGGCGCAGCCTTCGCCGACATTGACGGCGACGGCGACCTCGACGTGGTGTTAACCCAGGTCGGTGGCCCGCCGCTGTTGCTGCGCAACGACCAGGATCTGCACCATCATTGGATCCGCCTGAAACTCGTGGGCACCAAAAGCAACCGCGACGCGATCGGCGCGTGGATCAAGGTGAGCGTCGGCGGCCGCACCTTGATGCGGCAGGTGATGCCCACGCGCAGCTATCTTTCCCAATCCGAACTGCCCGTTACCATCGGCCTCGGTGACGCAACCAAGCCGGATGCAGTGGAAATCCTCTGGCCGAGCGGCATCCGGCAGAAGGTGGAAAGCGTCCTGGTGGATCAGCCGATGACGGTCACTGAGGCGCCGTAGTTTTGGTTAAGGTGGGCGAGTGGAGAAAAACAACTCCCGCCGCCTCGTCACCTCGGCGGCTGCACGCCTTATGGCCGGTTCCGTTCAAAATTGATTTGTCACCGGGCTGCCGTGAGGTTTATGAATGAGGGAAACCGCAAACCATTTTTGGAGACTCCGGTCATGAACGACTATATCGAACGCGTGGTGGACCTGCTCGACCCTTCCCTCAATCAAATTCACAACCTGAGCCTTGAGGCGGCGCGGCAACGCGTCCTTTCCGGCCGGCCCGAGGCCGTGCGGGAGATTGACGGCTCGTTTGCGCTGCTCGCGCGCGAAGGCAAGACCGTCCGCCTGGCGCGCTCCATGGACCGCCCGATGCGTTACTTCCTCGCCAAGCGCGCCGAAGGCCCGGCGCTGATTGTGGCCGACCGCATCGACGCCATTTTCAACCAGCTCAAGGCCGAGGGATTGCACGGGCAGTTTCATCCCAGCTACACTCGCATGGTGCCGGCGCATTATGTCGTGGAAATCCAGCTCCTCGGCTGTCCTGATCCCGATCCAACCTATACGCGCTACTTCACGCCGCAACGCAACTCGCTTTCGACCAATCTCGATGACATCGGCCGCCGTTACATCGGCGCGCTGGCGGACGAAATCGCCAAGTGGTTGAAACGAATTCCTTCGCCTGAACCCATCGGGGTTGCCTTTTCCGGCGGCATTGACAGCGGAGCGGTTTTCCTCGTGACCTATCATGTCATGCGGCAGCTCGGCCTGAACCCGGCCCGGCTCAAGGCGTTCACGTTGAATCTCGGCGACGGCCCGGATTGCCAACAGGCCCGCGAATTTTTGGAACGACTGGGCCTCGCGCTGTTCCTCGAACCCATCGAGGCCGAGCTCGCGTCACTCGACATCGCCGAGACGCTGCGCGTGATGGAGGATTACAAGCCGCTGGACGTCGAGTGCGCCTCGATGGGCCTGGCCCTGTGCCGCGGCATCCGGGCGCGTTATCCGCAGTGGAAACATCTGGTGGATGGCGATGGCGGGGACGAGAATTTGAAGGATTATCCCATCGAGGAGAATCCGGAGCTGACCATCCGCAGCGTGGTGAACAACCTGATGCTGTACCAGGAAGGCTGGGGCGTGGGGCGTATCAAACACTCGCTGACCTACAGCGGCGGGTTGAGTCGCAGCTACCTGCGCACCTACGCACCCGCCCGGTATTACGGCTTCGCGGGCTTCAGCCCGTTCACCCGCCCAAATGTCATCGAGGTGGCCGAAGGCATCCCGTTCACCACGCTCACCGACATGTCCGTGGAAAAACTTTACGCGCTCAAGGGCGAAATCGTTTCGCGCGGCGTCAAGGCCATCACCGGGCTCGACCTGCCGGTTTTTGCCAAGCGCCGTTTTCAACACGGCGCGGTCCCTGTCGAGCGCCTCCGCCAGCGCACGTCCGGGGAGGAATCCGAATACCGGAGGCAATTTTTGGCGCTCTACAACTGAAGCCCGGCCGACATGTGGGTTCGATTTTTCCAGCGCACGACCGGTCCGCGTGGATCACGGCGCAACGGCCGGTCCGGCCGGCGGCGCTCAATCCCTTCCAGCCGCACGGATTTTTTCTGGAGGCGGAACGGACCGCTTCCGGACAAATCACCAGCTCCGCCACGATCCTGTTGACCAACAAGGAATGTCCGTGGCGCTGCCTGATGTGCGATTTGTGGAAAAATACGACGACACACACCGTCCCGCTTGGCGCCATCCCGCAACAGATTGAGCATGCGCTGTCGCAACTCCGCTCCCGACCCGAACAGATCAAACTCTACAACAGCGGCAGCTTCTTTGATCCCGCTGCCGTTCCGCCGGCGGATTACCCGGCCATCGCCCGCACCATCGCGTTCGCGAAGCGTATCGTGGTCGAATCACATCCGCGGCTGGTGGGGAAAAAGGCGTTGCGCCTGCGCGATTTGCTTTCCGGCGCGCTGGAGGTGGCGATGGGATTGGAAACCGTGCATCCGCAAGTGCTGCCACGATTGAACAAGCAATTCGACCTGTCCCATTTTTCGCAGGCCGCCGCGTTCCTGCGGAACCACGGAATGACCGTGCGCGCGTTCGTCCTCGTGAAGCCGCCGTTCCTGAACGAGGAGGAAGGATTGGAATGGGCGGTGAAGTCGGCGGCCTTCGCCTGGTCCTGTGGCGCAACGGTGGTTTCCCTCATTCCCACCCGTCCCGGCAATGGCGCCATGGAGCGCCTGATGGAAGCTGGCGAATTCTCGCCACCGCGGCTTGCCACCCTGGAGGAAGCCCTGGAAAAAACCTTGGAAGTGCGCGGCGCCGGAAGAATTTTCGCCGACACCTGGGATTTGGAACGGTTCTCACGCTGTCCGGCGTGTTTCGAAAAACGGCGGCAACGGATCAACGCCATGAATCTGTCCCAGCAAATCCTGGCGGCAATTGAATGTCCGGCCTGTGGCGGAACATGAACGCAAAACATTTCGAGGTCGTTGTGGTCGGTTCAGGTTTCGGCGGTTCGCTCACGGCCATGATCACCCACCGGCTCGGTCTCTCCACGGCGTTGATTGAAAGGGGCCGGCATCCCCGGTTTGTGATTGGCGAATCGTCCACTCCCATCACGAATCTGTTGTTGGAGGAAATCGCCGCGGAATACGACCTGCCGTCCATCCGTCCGTTGTGCAAATGGGGGCCATGGCAGAAGCAACTGCCACAGCTGGCCTGCGGACTCAAACGCGGCTTCACGTTTTATCACCACGAATTTGGCCGGACATTCGGGCCGGACCCGGAGCGCCGGCAACAGCTTCTCGTGGGCGCCAGTCCGCGCGATGAGGTGGCCGACACCCATTGGTATCGTCCGGACTTCGATGCTTACCTGGTGCAACAGGCACAAGCCTTGGGCGTGGAATGTTGGGATGAAACGATCCTGGACCGCGCCACCGCGGAACCGGACGGGATGCGGTTGGTGGGAACCCGACAGGGCCAGTCCGTTGAAATTATCGCCGACTTTGTGATCGATGCCAGCGGCCCACGTGGTTTCCTTTTTCGGACCCTGGGGCTGCCGGAAAAAACGTTCGACACGATGCCGCCCACGCAGGCGTTATTTTCCCATTTCTGTGGCGTCGGCCCGTTGCCGGATTACTTTTCCGTGAATGGCCGGACTCCGCCGTATCCGCCGGAACAGGCAGCGGTGCATCATGTTTTCCCGGGTGGCTGGATTTGGGTGCTCAAGTTTAACAACGGCATCACCAGCGCCGGGGTGGCCGCAACGGATACCGTGGCGCACGATCTGGATTTCAAGTCCGGCGAACCGGCATGGGGACGATTGCTGGAGCGGCTGCCTTCCGTCGCGGAAATGTTCCGGTCGTCGCAGGCCCTCATTCCCTTCGTCCATTCGCCGCGTGTTGGCTTCCGCAGCGGAACCGCCGCCGGGCCGCACTGGGCGTTGCTGCCCTCGGCGGCGGGATTTGTGGATCCGCTGCTTTCCACCGGTTTTGCCCTGACGCTGCTGGGGGTCAAACGTGTCGCCGGCTTGCTGCGTTCGCACTGGCAAAAGCCTTCCTTTCCAATTCAGCTGCAGGATTACTCGGAGCTGACCCTGCTCGAACTGGACACGGCGGCCGAATTGGTGGGAGCGCTTTATGCGACGATGGACCGGTTTGATTTGTTCCGGGAGTTGAGCCTGCTTTATTTCGCGGCGGCGAGTTTTTCCGAAGCCGCCCGGCGACTGAAGAAATTCCAGCTGGCGAATTCGTTCCTGTTATGCCGGCATCCGGTCTTTGCGGATCCATTCCGGCGGCTCTGCGAATCCGCCAGGAATCCGGCGGCAATCGGGGAGACCGACAACCTGCGGCAACAGATTCGCGCGGCGATTGAACCTTTTGATGTGGCAGGGCTCACCGACTGCTCGCGGCATCCGTGGTATCCGGCCATGGCAAAGGACCTGTTGCGGAGCGCGCCAAAGCTCGGCGCGAACGAACCGGAAATCATGACGATGCTGCGGAAGAACGGGTTGACCCTGGATTAGCGATCCGCGGTTAGCTTGCCATCAATGTCCACTGAGATTTCGCGCGCCCTGGCCGGAACATTGCTCGTCGTGGTCTTGCCCCCCGGCCATCGCACCCAGATCTGTGTCGGCGTTTCCGGGCAGCCCATCACCTGGACCACGCTGTCCTGCGACCAGTAACCTGAACCCCCGTGAATCTCCCGCGCCGCTCCCGGCCGGGTCCCAAACATCAGCCGCAAGGTTGCGCCCACTCCGTCCGGATTTCCCGGGGGACCGCTTAACCGCACGCGCAATCCGGGTTTGGCCCCGACATTTTGATAGAGCTTGGTCTCTGCGCCGTTCTGCGTGACCACGATGTCTGCGCGGCCGTCTTCGTCAAAATCGCCCACCGCCGAGCCGCGCTGCTCACCGTAAACCAGGATGCCAGACCTGGGTCCAGGCACGGCTTCGAGTTTGCCGCCACCCCGGTTGAGCAACAACAGGCCGCGCCCGGAGTCAAGCCGGGGCGTTTCCACCTGCGTGCAAAAAAAGTTCTGGCTGAGAAAAACGTCCTCGTTGCCGTCGCCGTCAAAGTCCGCCACGTTCACGCCAAAAGCCGGAGCCATTTGCGCCTCCAGCGGCATGGCCACGGCTTCAAAGCGGTTGGTTCGGTTGAAAAAGACGGTCGAAGCCAGCGTCGTGGCCTGGACCTTGCCGGCAGGCTTTGGCAAAAGGGCGAGAATCTGGTCAAGGCTTGCTTCCGCATAGGCCTTGGAGGTGGGAAATGAGCCGGCCAGGTAGGGAAACGAGGCAAACACGTCATCCCGGTTGCGGCGCGGCACGATGGCTTTGAGTGCCGGATCATAAACCGTCTCGATCAGATCATCTCCACCCCGATCCGAAAAGTCGCCATAATACAATTGCAACGGATGTTCGTTGCTCGCCTGATAATCGCTGTTCAGTCCCCAGTTGCTGGCGATGATGTCCAAACGCCCGTCCCCATCAATGTCTCCCGTCGTCACCCCCCGCCACCATCCCGTATAGCGGTCCAGGCCCAGTTCCTGGGTGATTTCGTGCAGGTGACCGGCCTGGTTTTTGAACACCCGGATCGGCCCCCATTCGCACGCCAGGATCAGGTCGGGATAACCATCGCCATCCAGGTCGCTCCAGACCGCGCCGTTGACCAGCCCCACCTTTTCCAAGACCCGGCTGTTCTCCTCGTCGAGGACGAGTTGCCCGCCCACGTTCCGGTAGATCCGTGAATCGGCCGCTTCGGGATAGCGCCCGGGGATCACCCGTCCACCCACGAACAAGTCCAGCTTCCCGTCTCCATAAACATCCGCCACGGCCAGCGGTCCGGTGCTGGACGATGTTTCTGGCAGACTGATGTTGCCGGGTGCCTCATTCGTGCGCAACGCCAGCACCAAGGCCGAGGGCAAATGGCTGGACGATTCATAATGCGATAACCCGACGGACACGGCGCGCTGGCCACCGTCAAGAACCCATCCCACGATGCCGGTCAAATCATCCGGCGCAGCGGTGGCATGTCCGAACGACTTGAAACCAGCCTGTCCATCGGACGCGTAAATTGCCAGCGCACCACCGCGCCCGGTGCCAACGACCAGCGAATCGTGATGGTCACCGCGGTCGAGCCAGGCCACCCCGGGTCCATCCTGACTTAATTGGTATGGCAGCAACGGTTGACGGGCATAGTCATCGAAGGGTTCCTCATGATGGGAATGGGCCAGAAGCCGGCTGACATCCTTGAATAACGGCGCGGGTGTCACGACCGGTGGCGCCGGCACGGTTGGCAGGGCTGAAGTTTCGTCGATTTCGTAGAGTCGGTCAGGTTTCACCTGGCGGATGGTGCTGGTCTTGCCGCTGCGCCACGTCACCTCGAGCGTCATGCTGGTGCTTTGGCCGGCTGCAAAAACCCGCATGGGATCCGAGCCGGAAAGGTACTGGCCGCCGCAGATCACCTCCTCGGTCTGCACGGGCACGGCCCCGCCGAGCAGGCTGATTTTTGCGCCAATGCCCTGAGTATTCGGCGGCAATCCCCGCAAGCGCACGGCGACGCGCGGAGCGGGAGTATTGTTGCGATAGATTTCAGCTGCGCTGTTGCAGCAATTGACGACGAAATCCAGGCTGCCGTCGCCATTGAAGTCACCGAGCGCGATGGCGTTGCGGATGCCTGGAGTCGTCAGTCCCCAGGCCGGATCAGCCTCTTCGAATTTCAAATTCCCCAGATTCCGATAGGCGACGATCGGGGCCGGCAGCGGATGGGTGTAAAGTTCGTAATAGCGGGCGACCTTTTCAACGCGCTGTTCCTGGGCGGAACGCGTCAGCGGTTGACCATCAGGTCCCGGCTGGGGAGGAAGGAGTTTGCCGGATCGGGAAAGCTGGGGAAACCGGTCGTGGTCGTCCGAGTCTTCCAGGTCGCGATGAAAGCCGGCGACAATGAGCAGGTCTTCCCAACCGTCCAGATCGACGTCCAGAAACAACGGCTGCCAGGACCATTCGGAGGCGATCACCCCGGAGTAGGCGGCGACATCTTCATAGGTGCCGTCACCGCGATTGCGCAGCAGGGTGTTGCGAAGAATCTGGGGGCGATTGTCGATGGCCCCAATGGGCAGGGGCCAGAGTGATTGGCCCATCCGCTGGCGTTTGCGCGTTGCCCAATCCCGGCTCAACATATCCAGGACGAAAATATCCGGATGCCCGTCATGGTCAACGTCAGCCATGTCCACCCCCATGGAACTTCCGCTGGTGTGACGGATGGCCAGATCGGGACATTCCCGGAAATGTCCTTTTCCATCGTTGATCCAAATCCGGTCCGGCGACCAAAAGTCGTTGCACACATAGATATCCGGCGCGCCGTCGCCGTTGAGATCTCGAAAGGTTGCCGTCAGGCTCCAATCCCGGGGCGGAGAGGGCAAGGGGGTTCCGTCCGATTTGAGGAATGCGCCATTGGTCCAGGAAACCGGCGTGAAATGTCCCTGGCCGTCATTGAGGTAAAGCTGGCTGGGTTCGCCGTATTCCAGCATGGTTCCATGGCTGGAAAGCATAATTCGATTCTGCATCTCGGGAGCCAGCACCAGCTTCCCGTCAACCATTGCGCCGGGAACATTGACCCGGTCATGAATGTCGTCGGTGCGGGAGTTCGCCACAAACAGATCCAGTGTGCCGTTGCCGTCCACGTCGGCCAGGGCAAGCGTCATCGCACCGTAATGGCTCAGCAGCCCCGTGGATTCGCTCACGTCCGCAAAGGTTCCGTCGCCCCGGTTGGTGAAGCAGAGCACGCCGCCGCCGAGGGTGCTGACCAGCAGATCCAGCCGGCCGTCGCCATTGATGTCGGCAAACACCGCCCCGCGGCAGACGTGCCCGGCACAGCCCACTCCGGCCGCCGCGGTAACATCCTTGAAATGCCAGTTGCCCAGGTTTTTGTAGAGCCGGTTGTGTCCCGACAGGCTGCAAAAATAAACATCCGGGAGACCGTCGTTGTCAAAATCGCCGACCGCCACACCTGAGCCGTTCGCCAGAACACGATTGGCGGCGATGGCATGCTCCTCCAGATTGTTGGTGAAATGGATTCCGGTTTGCTCCGGAGACAGGAGCGTAAATCCCGCCTTCCCCTCGTGCGGCACCGGGAGTTCCGCCCAGCGAAAGCCCTTTTCCGGATGCCACGGCAGTTGCGCGGCACAAGGAAACATTCCTGCCATTCCGGTCAGCAGGAGGCAGACGGATGGAATGAGCTTTCGCATAGGATTGATCTTTAAAGTGTTAATGATTCACCGTCAACCTGCCATCGGTGTCCACCACAATCTCTTTTGCCCCGGCCGGGATGGTGCTGGTCGTGATCTTGCCGCCGGGCCACCGCACCCAGATCTGGGTCGGGGTCTCCGGGCAGCCCATCACCTGCACCGCGCTGTCCTGCGACCAATAGCCTGAACCGCCGTGGATTTCCCGTGACGGGCCCATCCGCTCGCCAAAAACCAAACGCATCGTTGCGCCCGTCCCGTCGGGATTGCCAGGCGGTCCGTTCAGCCGCACGCGCAGGCCGGGCTTGCCGAGGACGTTCTGGTACAGCTTCGTCTCGGCACCGTTCTGGCTGACGGCCAGATCCACCCGTCCGTCTCCGTCAAAATCACAGAGTGCCGCGCCGCGCTGCTCGCCGTAAATCAAAATACCCGACTGCTGTCCCGGAACCGCTGCCAGCTTGCCACCCCCCGCGCCGCGCAACCACAGGCCGCGCCCGGCATCCAGCCGGCCGGCCGACTGGGGCAGCCGGAAGGTGTTCACCACCGCCAGCGGCGCCAGCGCAAAAAAATTCTGGCTGAGGAAAATGTCCTCATTGCCGTCCCCGTCAAAATCCCCCACGTTCACGGCGAACGCCGGCGCGATTTGCGCTTCATACGGCAGTGCCATCGCCTCAAAGTGATTGGTGCGGTTGAAAAACACCATCGAGGCGAGCGTGGTCGCCTGCACCTGCCCGGCCGGTTTTGGCAGGATGGCGAGAATCTGTTCCATGGTTGCTTCGGCGTAGGCTTTCTGGGTGGCAAACCGGCCGAGCAGTGGCGGATAGGCGTTGGCCAGTGCATTGCGCATCCGGCGCGGAATCTCCACCTGGTGCAACGGATCAAAAACCGCTTCGATGAGGTCGAACGAGTCGTTGCCGGAGAAATTGCCGTAGTACAGGCGGACCGGGTGATTGCTGCTGGCCTGATAATCACTGTTCAGTCCCCAGTTGCCGGCGATGATGTCCAAACGTCCGTCCCCGTCGATGTCTCCCGTTGTAACCCCGTGCCACCAGCCAGTGTACTGGTCCAGCCCGAGTTCCTGGGTGATTTCATGCAGGTGACCGGCCTGGTTTTTGAACACCCGGATCGGCCCCCATTCGCAGGCAAGAATCAGGTCAGGAAAACCATCGCCATCCAGATCACTCCAGACCGCTCCGTTGACGAGCCCCACCTTCTCCAAGACCCGGCTGTTCTCCTCATCGAGCACGAGTTGTCCGTCCACGTTGCGATAAATCCGTGAATCCGCTGCCTCTGGATAACGCCCCGGGATCACCCGTCCGCCCACGAACAAGTCCAGCTTCCCGTCCCCATAAACATCCGCCACGGCCAGCGGCCCGGTGCTGGCGGCGGCTCGGGGCAGGTCTTGTTCCTGGGGGGTCGGAACATAACTGAACACCGACGCCGAGGGGGGATTGCTCGAGGTTTCGTAATTGTCCCGCCCGACCACCAGCGCCCGTCCATTGGTGCCGCGGCTCCACCCCACGATGCCCGTGAGATCCTCCGGCAGAATGGCGCTGGCCCGCAAATGTCGCATGCCCCCTTTGCCGTCGTAAGCATAAACCCCGAGTTGACCGCCGCGTCCGCTGCCAATCACCAGTTCCTCCCGCTGGTCCCCGCGCAGATCGACCCAGCCGACGCCGGGACCTGGCTGGCTCAGCTGCCAGGGCAGCAACGCTTGCCGGGCAAAGTCGTCATAGAATTCCTGGTGATGCCGGTGGGAGATCAGGTTGCTGACATCTTTGAAAAATGGTCCCGGTTCTTCCACGGTCCGATTGGTTTCCACGGGAACCGCCCCCGCCTCGGCGATTTCGTAAATCCGGTCGGGCGTTACATCCCGGATCATGCTCTGCTTCCCGTTGCGCCAGGTCACTTCGAGGGTCATGTTCCCGCTCTTGCCCGCCGCAAAGACGCGCTCCGGATCTGAACCGGACAGATACAAACCGCCACAGGCGACCTCCTGACTTTGCATGGGCACGGCGCCGCCCAGCAATTTGATTTTCGCGCCGATGCCCTGCGTGTTGGGCGCCAGGCCCTTCAACCGCACCGCCACGCGCGGGGCGCTGCCATGATTGTGATAGACGCCCGCCGCACTTCCCAGATTGTTCACGACGAAATCCAGACCTCCGTCATTGTCCAGATCGCCGACCGCAATCCCGTTGTGCAGCGCCGGCTGGTCCAGACCCCACGCCGGCCCCATGTCTTCGAACTTCAAGTTTCCCAGATTCCGAAACGCAACCACCGGGGTCTTGAGGGGATTCGCGAGCAGGTTTCCCTGATAAATCTCCTCGGTCCTCAGGTCCTGGGGTGAGCGCGGCACCGGCTGGCCATCCGGACCAAGCCTCGGGGGAGCCAGTTTGCCTGCCCGGCGCAAGGTCGAGGATTTCGTGATGACATCCATGTTGTTGACGTCGCGCACGTATCCCGAAGGAATGATCACATCCTCAAATCCATCCAGGTCCACATCCAGGAAGACCGGTTGCCAGGACCAGTCGGAAGCGGTTACGCCGGCATAGTTGGCGATCTCTTCAAAGGTGCCGTCACCGCGGTTTCGAAACAGCACGTTGCGGGGAATTTGTGGACGATCATCAAAGGTTCCGATCGGAGTTTGCACCGAACCAATGGTCAACATCTGGCTGTTGCGCGACCGCCAGTCCCGGGCCAGCATGTCCAGCACCAGAAAATCCATCCGGCCATTCCGGTCAATGTCGGCAAAATCAACGCCCATCGAAGACTGGCTGGTATGGCGCAACGCCAGCCGTGGAGCGGCCCGAAAACGACCCTTGCCATCGTTGAGCCACAGCCGGTCGGGCGTCCAGTAATCATTGCACACGTAAATGTCCGGCGCTCCGTTGCCGCTCAGATCGCGGAACGCCGCCGTCAGGCCCCAATCCCGCGGCAGGCTGGTCAACGGTTTGCCGTCTTCGTCCAGAAAGGCCCCGTTGGTCCAGGACAACGGTGTGAAACGGCCCTTCCCGTCATTGAGATAAATCAGGTCCGGTTCTCCGTACTCCTGAAAGAAACCATTGGTGAAGATGAAGCGATCCTTTAATGGCGGAATGACGTCGTGCTGGCCGTTCACGGTCATTACTTCAAATTGGTCGAACTGGACACGATCGCGGGAATCTTCGACGCGATTGTTGGCCACATACAGGTCGAGCGGACCGCTGCCATCAATGTCCGCCAAGGTCATCGTCATGGCGCCGTAGGGGCTCAATGTCCCGGCATACTGGCTGCATTCGGCAAAGGTTCCGTCGCCCTTGTTGGTGAAGCAAAGCACGCCCGAGCCGGTCGTGCTGATCAATAAATCCAGCCAGCCGTCGCCGTTGATGTCCGCGAAAACCGCTC
>JBAPQW010000060.1:0-8628 GCA_049280815.1 Verrucomicrobiia bacterium
CAAGCTCACGTTGAGTTGATTCATCGCGTCTTTGTGCCGTCTCCACGGCACCAAACGCAATGCGTTCATCAAAGTGGCTGGTTTTCATTCGCTCTCGACTGGCCGGTTTTGACCGCTCGCTGACACAGAAGACATAAGCGTGAAGTCTCATGGGTGCGAGGTTGTTCGACTTCTTCTTTTTGGAAAGCTCGTTTGGAAGAAGCCTGAATTTCACGGTCGAGGACGAGATTTTTGGATTATTATGTCAAGTGTCAAAGTTTTTCACTGTGTTGGAAAGTTTTTGGTCGGACAGGCGTTGTCCGGGTCATGTGCGAGTGTGCCGCCTAAATCAAACTGGAGTCGGATCTTTCCCTGGTGGGATTTCGCCGTCTGCTTTCACCATGCCAATCAGGACTTTTACAAGTTCCTCCAAGCCGGTCGCGGGAATGATAATCGCCGCCGGGTGTGCGGCGTTCATTTCAGTAATGCGCAGGAAGCGGCCGCGTGGGTTTTCCTTCAGGCTCAGGAAAAACATCTTTCGCTCGATTTGAACCTCGGCGCTGCGGATGGTGTGTTCAACCACCGGCGGCCTTGGCTGGTTGAATTGAGAATCATAAGGCCGCCGGCCGTATGGGGAAGGTCGTTCGTTTGAAATCATAAATCACCCAAGTTGTTCCAGACGCGCCCCATGATAGCGCAGACCGTTTGTATTACAAGTGGCGGAAACCTGTCTTTTCCTGAGCAAGCGGTGTGGATTTCCAGTCGCGGCGGATGGCCATCGCGCAACCGAATCAGTGGCGGCGACATGTCGCTGATCAGGATCATTTATGGCGAACGAATACGATAGAACTGGGATGTGCTTCCCGTAATCGGCGTGCCAAAAGTATAGGAAACACCCAGCACGTTTGTTGTTAATGCAGCACCGGTGACCGGTAACCAAGAGCCTGTCAGTTGGCTCGATTGAAGCAGAGTGAGGTTTGTGATAGAACCGGTCATCAACGTAAGGTTTATTTGGACTTGACCATTTGACACCACCGGTGTGCTCAAAACAAGAATGGGCACCGTACCTGCCGACCACCCTTTTCGGATTGCATTGTTGTCCGTGTCAGTGACAAGAAGATTGCCGATGCCATCCACAGCCACACTCGAAGCAAGACCGAACAGGACATTGGTTCCAGTCCCATCCGCATAGCCGTAGTTTCCAACCAACCCCGCAATTGTGTTTACGACCCCAGTCGGCGTGATTCTCCGAATCAGGTAGTTGAATTCGTCCGCAACGTAAACATTGCTTGCTCCATCCACAGCCACGCTCGCTGGCGCGTTTAACAACGCGTTTGTTCCTGTGCCGTCCTGGCTGCCACCGGTTCCAGCGCGCCCCGCGAAGGTAATTACGATTCCACCTGGCAGGATTTTCCGAATGGTGTTGTTGCCAGAATCAGCCACGTAAACATTGCCACCATTGTCCACAGCGACACCAGTCGGCGCGTTGAATAACGCATTGGTTCCTGTGCCGTCTGCGCTGCCGATGTTTCCCGCCTGTCCCGCGAGGGTGCTCACATTCCCGGCAGGTGTAATGACACGAATAGTGTTGTTGCCGGTGTCAGCCACATAAACGTTGCCGTTGGTGGCAACCGTTACACCGCCCGGTTGGTAGAAGCGCGCCGTTCCACCCGTCCCACCCGTTCCGTCCGCGCTACCCGGGCTCTGTGGCGAACCGGCCAAGGTTGTTACCGCACCACCCGGCGTAATTGTCCGAATCGTATCATTATAAGTATCCGCCACAAAAACGTTACCACCAACATCAACCGACACCCCAGATGGCCACAGGAAGCGCGCGGAACTCCCGGTTCCATTTGCGTTGCCAGGGCTTCCGGCCAAACCGGCGAGTGTAGTCACTGTTCCATTCAGGGTAATTTTGCGAATTGAGTCGTTATACGTATCAGCGACGTAAACGTTGCCGCCACGATCTGCTGTCAGGCCCAACGGATAATTAAACTGCGCTACACTGCCCGCTCCGTTGGCGGTGCCAACATTGGTCGAGCCCGCCAAGGATATGAAGGTGTAAACACCCGAAGGCGAAATGACCGCTGGCACGATTGTGAAGGAGGCCGCCGCGATGGCACTGTCGCTATAGCTGGTTTCAGACGCGTATGCCTCGACTGTTGAGGAAGCGGTAAGCACAAACGCGCCGCCGTAAACTGTTGAACTCACCGTCGGGTCAATGCCATTCGTTGTGTAGCGAATGATTGTGCCGGCAGTTGTGCAGGAAAGCGTGATTTGAACGGCATTTGTGTAATTCCCACCATTCGGTGATATCGCAGGTGTCGCCACAATTGGCATTGACGTAATCGTGAATCCTGCCGAAGCGATTGCGCTGTCGTTGTAACCGGTTTCAAACCCTTTGGCTTTGACTGTGGCAGACGCCGTCAAAGTGAAAGCTCCGCCGTAAACTGTTGAGCTCGTGGTCGGATCATTCCCGTCCGTTGTGTAGCGAATGGTGGCTCCCGATGTTGTACAGGTCAGCGTCACTTGCACCGAATTTGCAAAGCTTCCGCCATTGGGTGAGATCGTAGGTGTCGCCACCGTGGGCAAAGCGATGAAATTCGCCGTCACACTCCGATAACTATTCATCGTCACGCCGGCAGTGTTGCCCGAGGCGGTGTCCACTCCCACCCAGAACGAAAACGCATAGCCGGTGACCGGCGTAGCGGTGAGTTGCACTGCCTGCCCCGCGCTGTACCAAGCTGCAATTGGATTTGCCGTGACAGAGCCGCTACCAGAGGGCGCTGCCACCATATCCAACCAATACTGCTCTGAATAGTATGCCGTGTACGTCGTGGCGGCGCTCGGAGTGACGATTGTGTGTGTTTGCGATCCACCATCACTCCAAGAAGCAAATACGTAGTTCGTATGAGAATCGAAGGTGTGTTGAGTGATTCCACCGATTGAATGCGATGTGCCGACCGCAAAATTAGCGGTCACAGGCGCTGTGTAATTATTTCCGTCCACCACCACCAACAGGCCAGATGGGGAGGAACCTATAGTGACCGCCACATAAGCACTACTGCTAACATGCACAGTGCCGTTGAACACGCTTTGATTTTTATCGTACCAGACGCCGGAAGGCGTAGCGACGAAACTGTCTGGATATTGATATCCTGAAATCACTGCCGACGGCTTGGTGATAGTCACGGGAGTAAAAAGTCCTGTAATTCTCGCGGGCGGATTCGCAATCAACCCGTAAATCGTGTCAATGTAACTGGATGATCCATTGTAGCCCGCCAACGCATAATACCAGTTTTCCAAAACCGCCATGTTTTGGATTTCCAGCGTTTGCATCCACGGTGGATCATAAGAAAGCTCAAGGTAATATTTGTTGGTGAGAACCTGCACGCCCGCTTCAAGATTATACGCCCAATCCGAAATCAACCGGTTCACATCAAATTGAGTTGCGGTGCCACTCGTCAATTGCATGAGACCCAGACCAGGCGGCGGCAGCGTTGTGCCGCTGATGTATCCAGTTTGAAATGCATGCACACATTCGGTTTCATTGTGGATTACAAATCCCACCTGGCCGCCGATCGCGTCATATTGGTAGAGATTGCTTTCTTGATAACAAACCGCCGCAATAATCTCGATGGGCACATTGTATTTTACAGCGAGGCTGCGCATCTTGGCTTGAAGGTCCGACAACAATGGCTGCGTTCCAAAAAAACTGGCGGAATAGCCGCTGTCATTTTCAAGCCAGCAATCAGCCGTGTGTTGTTGAGCAGTGCCGGTGACAGGGAGAAATGCGGTGGCAAAAATCAGAATTATCGCCGGATATCTCATTTTCTTAATTCGATTCCACTACGGCAATTTTAGTCGGTAAAACTGTTTCCCGACCGGCGGAGTGATGGTGATGAAATTATTCGTTCCGTCGTTGGCGATGCCGCTGCTGGTTGACCAACTGGCAGTAGTCAAATCCGAGTTTTGTTGCAGCGTCCAACCCGTCGAAGGATACGGCCAAGAAACTTTAACGCTGTTGCCAACACGGGTAATGGTCAGAATTGGTGCGCCGACCGTTTGCACGACGGAAATCAAACTCCAGAATCCGCCGGTGAGCGTGTAGTTACCACCGGTCATTGGGCCGCCGGCATCCGGCTGGCCGATGGTGCCGCCGACTTGATAAACGCCGCTCGTGCTCGTGCCACCGCCGCCGGCAATTATGTGCCAGTCAATGGAATAGCTTTGGGCCGAGGCGTGAAGGCAGAAAATCGCCACCAGAAGCACCAGTGATACAAGATTGGGCAGAGAACTACCACGGTCCAAGACGCTTCGCATGTTCATTTCGCGCCTGCGTCTTTTGCGGTGATGGATTGTTCAAGCTTCTGCAGCCGAATTTTCAAGTTCTGAATTTCTACGTCCTGTGTTTGAACCATGCGGTGCTCTTTAAGGAATTCATTGAGGAGCATGGCATTAATGGCTTCATAGCGGACGGTGCAGATTTGGTTCTTTTCGTCGCGCAGCACCAGGTCGGGGTTTACCTTGTCGACTTCCTCGGCAATAAGGCCGAATTGCGGGGTTCCTTTAGGGTCCAGTTCCGTTTTATAGCGGAAGGTTACCGGCCGGAGCGCTAGGATCAAATCGCTCGCCTCGCCCATAGTTTGGATGTCTTGCTTGAATCGCTGGGAGGAGTTGATCGTACCGAGTTGGCCGCTAGTTGTGTTTATATAGACCGGTGAGCCGAGGCTGACCGTTACCCCCGCAATGCCGCCAATGTATGTGCTTGTCTGGCTTGACCCTCCGATACGAATAGTATTGTTATCGCCAGGTAAGCCGACATTGCCGCCAATATCAATGTTGTTGTTGCCTGTGCTGATGCTCCCACCCGTACCGAATCCGAGCGCAATATTATTTTGGCCGCTCGTGAAATTGGCAAGGGCATTAAAACCGATGGCTATATTACCACTGCCGCCTGTGTTTTGCTGAAGCGCACCATAACCGATAGCAACATTGTCGCCGCCGCTTGCAATGACACCCAGTGCGAAAGGGCCGATTCCAACGTTTTCACCCCCGCTCAGTGTAAAATTGCCGGCTCCCACACCCCCAAAGAAATTTAAGGTTCCGTAGGAGTGAATAAACGGGGTGCCGCCGGAGTAAATAATGCCGGAACTGGCAGTCGTCGTCGGCAGATACAATTGGTTGGCGAGTGTAATACTTCCGGCGGAGAAGTTTCCATTGGCGTCGCGCTTGACGATGGTGCTGGCTGTGTTGGCATCGGTAGCAGTAGTGCCCAACGTAAGGGTACCGCTCCCCGTAAAAACCGTGATATCCGAGTTGCCAGTTAATGTCACGTTGTCTTGAAGTGTTGTGTTCAGACTCTTGACCACCTGGCCGCTAGCAATTTTGGCACCGGTGACAGCGTTGTTGGCAATGGCAGTGGTATTCACTGCAGCAGCCGCGACCCCGCTAGCGGTCACGGCAGTCGTTGCGGTCGTCGCGTTCAAGGCGGTGTTGGCACTGTTCGCAACCACCGCATACGGCGCCGGCGTCAGGTTTTGGACTGGACTCAGGGCGGCGGACCCATTCACGCCATCGTTAAACCAGATCCGCAACTGCAGATTCGGTTGCGCAAATATCGAGGCGTTGATGGCCGTCATGTTCGCAATTGTTGTATCCCCCAAAGCGACCGTGAACAGGCCATTCACCACCCCCAAGCCCACTGCGGTAGTCGGCTCGCTGCCAGCGCTGCTGGTGCCGTCGTTGCTCCAATACGTAACGTAAGTGATGTTCACCGGAGGCGCGCTCAATGTGACCGTCGGCGTGCTCGTATAACCGGAGCCGGCGCTGCCAGGATTAATGGCAGTCACCACGCCGCCCGACATGACCGCAGTCGCGGTAGCTCCCGAACCGCCACCACCGGAGACAGTCACGATGGGCGCGCTCACATAACCGCTGCCGCCGGAGACGATGTTGTAGCTCGTTACGAATGTTCCGCTTAAATTGGCGGTTGCCGTGGCCTGATGGCTGGAATTCGTGCTCGTGACGAGAGCAAACTTGAATTGTCCCGTGCCATTGAAATTCGTGCCGTTGTCCTGCACGCGTCCCTGGTAAGTAAACACCGTGCTTTGCGCACATACAATGTTTATTGAGATGAACAGAGCGCAGAGCGCTCCGAAGGGAATAATCTGAGTATGGGTATTTTTCATGATTTTCCTTATATTGCTAGGTCTTTCTGAGCCCGGATTTACGCTTCCGCGCGAAGGCGAAGCCGTAATACTGTAGTGTCTTAGGTTGTTAAAGTCGGCCTTCTAAACGTTTCGATTACAGCACGCCAATCCGCGATGTCAACTGGAGATTGGTGACATTTTTAGCGATTTCATGTGCAAGAATGGGTGAGAGAAGCAAAAATCCATGGCATGGACAAAATGCTCGTTAATGCAAATTCGGCGGAAGTAAATACTCCCGCCAAATTATCGGTTGGTACAGGCATTGTCCGGGAGGTGTGATAATGTGTTGGCATGTGCGGGCGATATACGGCGGCGAAGGATTTTGGCGAGCTGATCAAACTGATGGGCGTCGTCATGGCGCGGGTGCCGTTTTTCGCGCCGCGCTACAACATCGCGCCGACACAAATGGCCCCGGTGATTTACCACGAGCTACACCAGCCGGCGGTGAAGCTCATGCGCTGGGGTTTGATTCCCTACTGGGCGAAGGATGAAAGCACTGGCAACGCGCTCATCAATGCACGGTCGGAGACGATTGAAAGCCGGACGGCGTTCCGTAAGGCGTTCAAGCAGCGGCGGTGTCTGATTCCGGCGGACAGTTTTTATGAATGGCAGGAACGGGCCGGGAAACGGCAACCGTTCCGGGTGATGCTGAAAAGCGGCGAGCCGTTTTGCTTTGCCGGTTTGTGGGACCGGTGGGTCAAACCGCCGGCCGACGGCAAGTTTGACACCGATCTGGACGAAGCGCCAGCGAGCGAGACGATTGATTCATTCACCATCATCACGCGGGCGGCGAATGCGGCCATCGCGCCGCTACACGACCGGATGCCGGTCATCATGGCGCCGAATCATTTTGGGTGGTGGCTGAAGGATAACGACGAGGTTCAGCGCATTGGCACGCTTTCAGCCAAGAAGGACGCACTTCGTTTAGAGTGGGTGGAGCATTTCCCAAAAGGCAGTAGCACATATTTTAGGATGCTTGATCCCCGCATCATTTCGGTTCTCGACCCCGCACCCGCCGATTCAGGAGCAGATTTTGATTGCATGGAAGTTCTCATTGTTCGCCGCCCACAGAACTGATTTGTGAACGGGTCTGAACGGGTCGGTTTCTAGTTTTGTAGTATTCGCGCATTTTCAGTGTAGGGATCATAAATCATTTTGGGCCAATATCGCAAAAAGCCAGCCCCCCAACCCCCAAATTTTTTAAGCAGCATTGACCTGAATTGTTGATCGTGGTTTGCTAATGGCTGTGTGGATTGAGCATTTCAAAATCTTCTTGGATTTGGCCGAAACCAAAAGCTTCACCGCGACGGCGGAAAGAAACGGGCTTTCTCAAGCCGGTATTAGCACACAGCTTCGAATACTGGAAAAAGAGTTTGCATCACGATTCGCGATCCGCTCCAACAAAAAGTTCCAACTGACGCCGGAGGGGGAACTGTTGCTCCAATATGCACAGGAAATTGTTAAGACATGCAACGAATTCAAAGCCAAGTTCAATGAAATACAGCCTGTCGCTTCCAACCACATCCGTTTGGCCGTGACACCCTACATCGGGCTGTACTGTTTGCCACCCTTCCTCCATCAATTCCGCGCTGACCATCCGCAGGCGAGCATCCAGGTCGAATATCGTCGCACCGAGCAGATTTGCGAAGATGTATTGAACAATGATGCCGACCTGGGGTTGGTTGCGCTTCGCATCAAGGATGCGAAACTCGAATCCATTTTATTTCAAAAAAAACCGTTGGTGCTCATTTGCCATCCGCGGCATAAATTTGCCCGACAGAAATCAACCCGGCTGGCAGCATTCGAAGGGCAAACATTCATAAGTTTTGAGCAGGGCTTTCCGGGTTTCCAGCAGTTGGAACATATATTGCGGAGAGGCCACATAACGAAAAGAAAGGTCGTCTATTTCAATGACATCGAGCCGATCAAGCGGGCGGTTGAAATCGGAGTGGGTGTTGCCATTGTGCCGGAAGGGACGGTTCGTCA
This sequence comes from Verrucomicrobiia bacterium, assembly GCA_049280815.1. Taxonomy (GTDB): domain Bacteria; phylum Verrucomicrobiota; class Verrucomicrobiia; order Limisphaerales; family UBA11358; genus UBA11358. The sequence continues at coordinate 8,178 of JBAPQW010000060.1, forward strand.
GGAGGTGGCCAACCAAACACTTGCGGCACTTTCAATTGCAGACGGTGATTTTTACCATCCACTTGCGGCGGTTCGCAATCGAAAGATGGAATGCACGCCAGTTTTGAAGCAATTCATTGCCGTCTTGAAAAAAGTGCAAACGCCACCTGCCTGTAATAACATCCACGGACAATGACTGACCAACCCACCCCCGGCCAACCGCCCCCCAACCCGCAAATTTTTTCCATTTCAGATTTCGCCAAATGATTAAATTCGTGGCAACTAAAGGTGACGTCAGGAGACAACAATGACGTTGAAATGGATGGCGGATCGGTTAAAGATGGGGACATGGACGCACGTACGCATCGGCACACCTTTAACGTTAGACGGCTAAGCAATCAAATCCCGATCATATGAAAATATTCACCACTTTCTGCATATCAGTGTTGTTATCACTCACCGTGGGCTGTTC
>JBAPQW010000061.1:0-67769 GCA_049280815.1 Verrucomicrobiia bacterium
ACTTGCGCCAGGAGCCGTCACTTGGTTTATTATGAGGACAGGGCGCATATGGTGGAATTGGCAGACACGCTACTTTGAGGTGGTAGTGCCGAAAGGTGTGCAGGTTCAAGTCCTGCTATGCGCACCAGTTTTCCTAAAGAAAATGGGCATCTTCAGGAAATTTGCACAGAGTTTGCACAGAATTTAGCCCGTCCCGCTGACAAGCGCGTGAGATTCCCTGTCACCATACGACACCGCACCAGCAAGGCGAAAATTTATGCGCCTGCCGGAAAATTCAATTACTACCGCGTCGCCTTCACCGTCGCAGGCAAGCGGCGGATGCAGACTTTCGCCAACTACCCCGACGCCAAAGCCGCCGCCGAGCGCATCGTGCGCGACACGGCCAGCGGTTCACAGGCCGCCGCACTCACCGCCCGCCAGTCCCGCGACGCGCTCGCCGCGTTGCAATGCCTCGAATCTTTCCGGCAATCCACAGGCCGCCGTGTGTCGCTCTTGGAGGGCATTTCCAAATTTGTCGGGGCTGTCTCCAAGTTGAACGGGCGCGATTTGGATGAAGCCATCACGGGCTATATGCGCACCGTCGCCAACGTGAAGCGCAAAGACATCAAGGAAGCCGTCGCGGAATTTTTACAGGCCGACGCGCCCCGAACCAAAGCCGCCGAAGGCCAGCGGTCGCAACTGTCCGCGAAATACGCTTACAACCGCCAGTTGCAACTGGACCGTTTCGCCGCCACGTTCCCGAACACCGCCGTTTGCGATTTGAGCAAGGAACACTTGGACACTTTCATCGGCTCGCTCGACAAGGTGAAAACCACGTCCCGCAATGGCCGCGCCGCCGGTTCTGCGAAATCACGCAACCACTACCGCGCCACCGTGCGGCAATTCCTGCAATGGGCAGTCCGCAAAGATTATCTCGCCCCGACGCACCGCTTGATTGAAGCCGATGCCATGCGCCCCGAACGGGCGAACACCGCCGCCGTGGAACTTTACACGCCGGACGAATTGGCCGCGCTGCTGTCCGATGTAAAAGATGATTTGCGCCCGCTGCGCCCGATCATCGCCATTGGCGGGTTGGCCGGACTGCGCACGGCTGAATTGTTGCGCTTGGATTGGGCGGACGTGTGGCGCGTTGCCGATCACATTGAAGTCACGGCGGGCAAGGCCAAAACCCGCCAGCGTCGCCTTGTGGAAATCTGCCCCGCGCTGGCCGCATGGCTTGAACCATTCCGCAAGCTGGCAAAAGGCAAACTCTGGACAGGCCACGAAATCACATTTCAACAGCACTTTGTTGAACTGTGCGAAGCCGCCGCCGTGAAGCGCAAAACCAACGGATTGCGCCATGCCTTTTGCACCTACCACTTTGCCGCACACGCCAACGAAAATCAGACCGCGCAACAGGCTGGCAATTCGCCCGCCATGATTCACGCGCACTATAAAGGGCTGGCGACGAAAGCCGACGCGGAAAAATGGTTCAAGGTTTTGCCGCCGAAGTCCGCCAAGAATGTGATTGCTCTGCCGGCCGTAAAAATCACCTGACGCACCGCCGATGAACTCAAAAGCGAAAATGATTCGACGAAAAAAGCGCGGCGGTTTCGCCGAACGGCTGCTTGAAAAAACTACAGCGTCGGACTTGAAAAATGCACTTCCAACGAGCGAGTGGAATTTTGATAAGACCAAAGTATCCGACACCGAGGTTGTGGCGTGCTGCCTCTGGGAATATGCGCGTGAGTCAGCTACGCTAAAAAAATTGCGGCAGCAGTGCGAGATAGCTTGCCGCGCCGATGGCAACGCTGATTCGTTGGTTCCTGTTGTGGCGGGGAACATCCAACACCGCCGCAATTCCGTGGAACTTTTTTTGCGGGAGATCGTGCTTCTGCCTCCGCCAGACTTATGGCAGAGCGCGGACGAGTCCAAGCCATTTTACTGGCCGCCTGATGCTGCCTTTCCACCGCGAACCAGCAGCTTCCCTGATTCCTGGCAATCAATGTCCAAGGATGAATGTGCTCGCCGGGCGGAGTCGGTAGATTTAAAAATGAAGCCCTACTTCGCGTTCAGTCGTGGCCGTTTGCGAGACGCGCAGGCCATCGTGAGGACAGTAATGGAACAGCGCAAGGTCGGGCTAAACCCCAAGATTGACCCCCTTGCAGTCAGTTTAATTGCCACGTCCATGCCGTTAGCGCCACACGCGCCGTTTGAATGGACTGATGATAATAGCCGACTGCCGGGCGGGTTTGTGTATCCCGGCGGCACGGAGGTTTCGGTTGTGGAAATTGATTGGGCGCACTTCACTGACAAGGAAATTGCAGACTCGATTGCCCAAAGCCGGCCAAAGGAAATTCCTGAACCATCAGGGCGCGGGCGCGGAGATACAATCGCAGACTGGCGGGCAAAACTTGAACGGCTTGGAATCATGCGGTTGATGCACCATCACTCGTTTGACGATTTGGGAAAAATCGTGCCGGGTGAATGGTTGAATCGGGAGAAGTATTCCACCAAGGCCGAGTGCAAGAATGAACACAAAAAAGCTCTTGATGACTTTTACGATTTGTTGCCGCTCCAGTCTGACGAGAAACCACTATCTTTCGAGCCGCTGACGGGCAATTGGTAGTCACGGAACTTTTCGGAATCAAATCGCGCCGATTTGATTCCTTGCTCCATGCGCAATGATGATTGCGCATGAGCAAAAACATTATTCCAAAGGCAACGGCGGGCGAGGAGACTACTTTCCCGGCCAAAAAACTCCCGCCACTTCCCCCTGAATACGAACGTGGTTTCCTGACCACCAGCGAACTCCAGAAAACTGTGCTGCCGCTGTCAAGGAGATCAATTTTCGACTATCGGCGCAGAGGCATCATACCCTCGATTCAGGTCGGGTCGAAAATTCTTTACCACCGTGAGAGTGTCATTGCGGCATTATTGCGCCAGCAGCACGGAGGCGAACAATGAGCGTGGGCGAACATCTTCGCGCCGCAATGCGCGCCGCCGGACTCGATTATGCCGGACTGGTCCACACGGACGGCAAACTGCATCGCATCAAAGTCGAAGGCGACCACAATCGCAATTCTTGGTTCGTGCTCCACCCTGGCCCGCCCGCCGCCGGTGCGTTCGGATGCTGGAAACGGAGCTTCAAAAAAACATGGTGTGAGAAACGGCGCGAGAGTTTGACTGACACCGAATGGCAGACAATCCGCGAAAACTGGCAACGCGCAGAGGCGGAACGTGAGCAAGCCGAAACCGAGCGGCACGCGAAAGCGCGGAAAGTTGCCGCGTGGATTTTCGGGCGAGCAACGCCGGTCAAGAAACACGCTTACCTTGCTGCGAAGGCCGTAAAGATTTTCGGCGACGTGCGCGGGTATCGCGGCGCGTTGGTGGTGCCGCTGTGTGACGTGAACGGCGAACTTCATTCATTGCAATTCATCGGCCCGGAGGGCGGAAAAAGATTTCTGGCCGGGGGAAAAATTGCCGGCTGTTTTTTCACGCTGGCCGACAAAACAGATTCACCGCTGGTTATTTGCGAAGGCTACGCGACCGGCGCGAGCATCCATGAAGCAACCAGCTATGCCGTGGTATGCGCGATGAACTGCGGAAATCTTTTGGCCGTCTCAAAAGCCCTGCGCGAAAAATTCCCGACCCGCGACATCATCATCTGCGCAGACAATGATCAGCTTACGGACGGCAACCCCGGTCTGGTGAAAGCAACCGAGGCAGCAAAAGTCACCAGCGCACGTCTGGCCGCGCCGCAATTCAACGACACCACTACCAAGCCAACCGATTTTAACGACCTGCATCAACTGGAAGGACTCACCACCATGAAAACTCAAATCCAAGGCGCACAACTTCCAAAGGAATCCGACGACGAGCTTTTGCAACGGTTGGCCGCGTTGCCGCCGCTGGAATACGAACGCTGCCGGGACGCGGAAGCCGGGCGGTTGGGCGTCAGGGTGTCCATCCTCGATAAAATGGTGGACACCAAACGGCCAAACAGCGGAGCGCAAGCCGACGACCTGCAAGGTCGGACGTTAAACCTGACCGACGTGGAATTGTGGCCGGATGCCATGAACGGCGCGGACGTGCTGGCTGAAATCGCCTCGACGTTCGCCCGATACGTCGCCCTGCCGGACGGGGCTGCTGACACGCTCGCATTGTGGTCGGCACACACGCACTGCTTTCAATCTTTCGTGTGTTCCCCGCGCTTGAACATTTCATCGCCGGAAAAAGGCTGCGGCAAAACGACACTCCGCGATGTGCTGGCCGAGTTCGTCCCGCGCCCGCTGCCAACAGAAAATTTGAGCGCGCCGGTTTTGTTCCGCGTTATCGAATCACGCAAGCCGACAGTTTTGGCCGACGAGTGCGACGCATGGCTGCGGGACAATGAGGAGCTTCGCGGAATGTTGAACGCCGGACACCGGCGCGGTGGACAGGCATTGCGATGCGAAGGTGACAATCAGGCTTTTTTGCCCATATCGCCAGAACAGCCAACAGATCAGCAGACGCCCGCGTTCTTTCTGCAATTGAACTCAATTGTGCAAGGTGCCGTGGACCTGGCTGTGACAGCAGAATTTTTGAGCATCAAGAAACTTTTACCACAGTCCTCATGGGAACGTGTTGGAAGATACCGGTCAAAGGCATCTTGAAAATGGGCGAGTTCATAGCCATTTGCCCGCTCATCGCCAACACGGATGGTTTTGGATGATACATTGAAGCAATGAAGTCGCCGCGCCATCCAGGTTGGTGTGATCGGTCGTCCCCGGTTGGCCTCCGGCCACGGGCGGTCACTCATAGAACACAAGGTATCCACCAGCGTCTTTGACAGCATCCGCTCGGCGCTGGCTTCAATGAACACCCGCTGAATATCGGCCAGCAACATCGTGCCGATGCCTTGTGCATCGGCGTCGGTTTTGGCCGTGAGTTTGGCGAATGCTTCGGCGGCACGTTGCGGCCAGTCACCACCGGCAACTTGGGCAATGGTGAAAAGAGGACGCCAGTTGTCGGCCAAACGATTGAACGCGCTGGACGGCAGCACAGGGTCGCAAGCTCCCAACCGGGCGAGGTTGTCCGCGCACCACCGCGCCAATTTCCGGCAAAGCTCCGTCTCCTGTTCCACATGGCGAGAATCAAACCGCTGGCACAGTTCGCCGGGCTTTGCGCGCTCAAGCCGGACGATGATAGACCGGTCGTGAAGTGTGCCGGGCAACGCGCCGATGCCACAAAGCACGGCGGGGGCAAACACGTTGAACGCCCGAACCTCATGGGAATCAGCCGCGTCACAAAGGGCGCGCAATTGGATGACATCATTTCTGGCTTGCGGGTCATCTGCCAATTCCGCGTCTATCGCTGAAAGCAATTCTCTCCAAGATGTGAGCGCAAGAATGGGGCCAATGCCAGTCGCTATTAAACGGACTTTGCCTTTTGTGGTGCCCCCGCTTTTGTCGTTTTCCAACCGGCGAAGAAGTTCGCGCCAGACCGTCTCTTGGCGAGCCGCCGGAACCACCACCAAAAGTAGCGACGGTTGAATGTTTCCGGCGAGGAGCTTGAGATAATGGACGGGCTGATTTTCCGTCAAGCCCGCCCAGAATTTATTTTCAACAAACGCCCTCGGCACGATGCCATCGAAGCCCCACATGTCGGGGCGCGCATTGTCTTCAGTCTGTTGCGTGCGAAAACGGAGGCTTGGCAAATCAGGCACGATTCCGCGAAGAAGTTTCATCAGGCCGCTTCGCGCGGGTTCACTGGACTCAAGGATAAATGCGAGTGCATCAGTAGCGATGTTCTCATAATCGTGGGAGTAACGTCTTTGAACGATGTGGCTGAATACGGTGTTCATTATTAGTTTGCTTGCGAGCCAGCAAACTACGGAAGAAAAGGGGCGCGAACTCGACGCACCCCCACTAGAGGCACCGCGAAGCGCCTTGCACGAGAATGACGCCAAGCCGCGCCCGATGGGGCGCGTGCCGGGCGGTCTCGTGCAATTGAAAATTCGCGGTTTTCTAGTGAGACCGTAGCCGTTAGCTACGCAAAATTATTTGATTTGATTTTCTCTACATTCGTTTTTCGGAACGCTGACGATTGAAGCAAGTCGCCATCATATTCGCAAAGCAATTCTCCGGGCGCAAAATCATAGAGGCAAAATTCCCGGAGCCGGGCGGCGGGTCAATTTGGAGCGCAGCCGGATGAGGCGAGCAATAGATTGACGCGACGACCGGCGACACACCATCACGCCTCTGGTTTACGCGCACGGCCCCGGTGACAGTGGCGGGAAATCCGCCAATATCCAATCCGGCGAATTTCCTGTTGCTGATTGACCGCGCTTCAGGGCATCCAGAATCCACACCATGCCCTCGGTGTCCTGACCACAATACTTTTCAAGGGCGCGGCGCACCCGCTTCCGTTCCGCCGCGCTGACATCGGTGAACGTGATCCGCAGAAACTCACGGCTGGCCGCGCCGCCCTCCTGAATTTCCAAGTCTTTGTAATCCTTGCCCGTCAACGCCGGCAGAACCAATTTCATCGAAGCACTGCCGCACTGATCCGGGTGGTAGAAATTAAATCCGCGAAACGGCAACAGCAGGTCAACAATCCGCTGGTTCACGGCCGCAATCCACGGCTGATATTCGGGTAAAATTTCGGCACACTCCTTCATCCGGCTTTTTTCAAATGTTGCGTTGAAAACCAAAATGGAGCCGGACGGTTCCACCGCTGATTTCAACTCACGCATGAAATCCGCTCGCGGGTCGTTACGGCCATCGGCCAGAAATTTGCACTGCTCCGGCTTGGCTCCGGCCTTGCGGACGATGTGCAGGGAAAACTGAAATGGAATTTGTTCGTATGGCCGTGTGCCATCAAACATCGGAATCGCCGTGCTGAAAGTTTCAAAGTCCAAAAAATGCAGTGGATATTCCAAATTTTTCAGGAAGGTCTGAATCTGTGTCCGCTGGATGTGTGGCTTGCCGGTGATGGCGGTCGTTCGTTGAACCTCCTGTTTGGTCGAGAGCGGATAATCGTCGGGGATGTCGGCAATGCGTAAAACACCTCGCTTCAGCAAATCCCAGCCGCGCCCCTTTTTGTCGTCGTATAAATCCAGAACATTTTGAGGCGGCAGGAATGACCAGCAATTATCGTGGAGTGGACAGGTGTAGGGGCTGTCGCACTGTTTGCCGATTTCGATTTCAGGACATTTGGCCGCACGAATTATTTTTCCCATTTGGCCGACTTGATCTTCGATGTCGCGTGAGATTCCCGCCACTTCCGCCGTCACGTCACGCAGCGTAAAAAACTGCTTCGGGTCAATTTTACCGTGACGGACAAATTCATTGTTGATGTGGCAGAGAAAACACCGGCGAATCTTGATGCCAGCCTCGGTGAACACCCACACTTGAAAAGCCAAATCAGGAATGTGAACGTCTTTCAATCCGGTGGTGCTTTTCACTTCGATGATGTCCCATTCGTTTTTGCCAACCGGATTCAGGATGTCGGCGCGGGCATATCCACCATTGGCCGAAAACGTGGCCTCAAAAAGAGGACGGCGCAGGGCGAGCTTTTCACCCGTCAACCGGATGGCTCCCTCGAAATCGGTGGGGGCGGTATCAATCTCAATTCCGTTCGGAAACATCCGCTTGGCGAACGCACCGACATCGTGGCCTTGGTCAAAAACGGCCTGCTGGCCGGCGTCCACTTCGGGAAACAGGGGCTTGGCGTTATAGGCGCTCCATAGCAGCTTCGGGCATTGCAGGCCGGACAGGTATTTCGATTTTGAAATGTATGGGGCGCGGCTCATGTTGGCTTCAGAACTACGTCAGTTAAATACAGAATCACCCAGCTTGTCGAACGATTCTGGACGGCAGGGCGAATTTCTCGCGGTTGTCTTGCCCTTATCTGCGGGCAATTTTTGGAAGACACCATCCCCTTAACCATTCGGCCAACGAAACGAGCCGCATCCGCACCAGTGTCAAATTGCGACAAAATGCGGCAACGAACTTGTCGCGATTTGTCGCCTTTTGCCAACGTGAATTTGCCGCCATTTGCCGCCTTCAGCCGAAGGCTTTTATCACACGGACGCCTTACTCCTTGGCTAAACCAAGGTTTTTTGTCCACGCGCCGGCCACGATCCGGCCAGCGTGTTGAACGGTGTTGACAGGTTCAACGCAATTCAACATCGCGCATCCGCGCCAGGTATGCCTTCGGTGCCGCGTGAATCGCCCTTCGATTGTGTGGCTCGCTGCGCGTCGTCAAGGTCGTTTCGCCGTAATGCCCGGCGACTTCCACCTATGACGATGCTCGCATCGCTGGAAGAAAGACGGGCGATTATGGATTCACGCGGGAAGTGTCGCAACCGTTGGCTGGGACATCACACGGAAATGCGAGGCCGCAGCGCGGATACTTCCCGGCCAGTCCAAGTATCGGGACACGGTTGGTTCTCGGACGGCCTACGGCCAGAACGCGGACATTCGCGGCGCGGTCACGGTCACGGACATGGACTGCCCACGGACAGCTTGCGGACGCGGACGCGGTCACGGACTGGACGCGGACACGCCCGGTTGCGGACTGGACGCGGCCCCGGATCGGACACGGACTGCCCGTGGCTACGGACATCGGCGCGGCCATTTGGCCGGACAAATTGCGGATAGACCGCGACTGTTTCGCGGACGCAAAAACCTCGTTTTGACGAGGGGTAGGGCGTGCCCCATCCAAAACCGGTAGGTTGCGACCGTGCGGATGCCAGTCCACTGCGGATCAAGTGTGAACCGATTTGCCTGCTTCGCGGATGCGACTGGACAGATTACGAGGACACTTTCCATCTCCCCGAACGAGGAGAGTGCCGGGGGAGGAACTTCAAACCACAATTTCAGTTTTCCAATTTTTGGATTCTCTCGCGGGCATGGGCAATTTGCGCAGTGTGTTGAGGAGACGCTAACTCAAGAAACCGACGATAGCTCCGTGCTGCCGCCGCAAACCTACCGAGTTCATCTTCCGCGTATGCTTTGTTGAACCAGCGGGTCGCGTCTCGCGGTTGAATCGCCAGCGCGTTATCAAAGCATATTATCGCCTTTTCCAGTCGTCCGAGCGCAAGGAGTGTGCCGCCTTTGTTGTTCCATGCCTCGTCGTATCGCCGGTTTATAGACAACGCCTTGTCGTAGCAGGCAATCGCCTCGACACTCCGCCCCATCGCATCGAATGAGTTGCCTTTGTTGAACCAAATGACGGCATCTCGCGGGTCAATCGCAAGTGCTTTGTCGTAAGATGCAAGCGCATCTTCGCGTTGACCGAGAGCGGCGAGTGCGATGCCATTGTTATACCATGCGTTGCCGTATTGGGGGTCAATCGCCAATGCCTTGCCGTAACATTTCAATGCTTCCTTGTGTTGGCCAAGCGTATTGAGGCACGCGCCCAGATTGTTCCAAGCCTCGGCGTAGCGCGGATCAACGGCGAGCGCCTCCTGATAGCAGCCTATCGCCTCACGAGTTCGTCCAAGAGAATCGAGAACTCTGCCTTTGTTGTTCCAAGTCTTGCCATTCCGAAAATCTGTGACCAGCGCGTTGTCGTAACACACAAGCGCCTCCTCACGCCGGTTCATCACATCAAGACAACTCCCTTTGTTGCTCCACACTCCATCGAGTTGCGGCGCGATGGTCAATGCCTTGTCGTAACACTCCAACGCCTCGTCGTGTCGCCCCAACTGTTGAAGATCGAAACCCTTGTTGCTCCAAATTCTGGCTTCTCCTGCGTCAATGGCCAACGCTTTGTCGTAACAGATGATTGCTTCCTCACGCCGCCCCAAAGCGGATAGAGACATGCCCTTGTTGTTCCAGAATCTTGCTGTTTGTTCGTCGGTGGACGGAACAAGGAAATCTTTACCAGTCAGTTTCTGAAAGATTGGTTCGAGCGCACGACGCAGTTCGCCAAAATTTAAATACCGATTCGATGGCTGCGGATTTAAGCAGCGTTCAACGGCATCACGGAACGGCTGGCCGACAGACGGTATGCAACCAGACATTTGCCGCTGGTATGCCTCACGCATGTAAGCCTCGATGTCACCGCGAAACGACCCGACAAACGGAGGCGACGGGCTTTTCGTCGCCATTTGCCAGAGAACCAAACCAAAACTGTAAATGTCGCTCCGCACGTCAGCAGGCTCGCCACGATAAACTTCTGGCGGCATATATCCCGGCGTGCCGCAACGCACATTTCCATCCGACCGCAGCACACTGAAGCCGAAACAGCCCGATTGGCTACCAGTAACCAAAGAAGCGTTGTGTGCAGCAGCACCCTTGGCCGCTGCCGCCGAAAGGCCAAAGTCTGAAATCTTCAGGACTTGTTGCGAGATGAGAATGTTGGCCGGTTTGATGTCTCGGTGGCAATTCACGCCACGGGCGTTGGCGTGCTCCATTCCCAAACAGAACTGAATTGCCCATTCGGCGGTCTGCTCTGGCGAAATCGGCTCGCGGCACTGAAGATGGTCGAACAAACTGACGCGCCCTCCGGCGTCCGGCTGAACATAATCCATCGCAACAAACAGCCGCCCGGAAAATGCCTTCACCCACTGTGCCTCTAAAATAAAAGGGTGTTCTCCTAAATTTATCCAAACGAGTGCTTCCTTCTGGAACGAATCCCGTGCGCCAGCATCTGCCAAAAACTCATCGCGGAAAGTTTTTAACGCGTATCCGCAACGGGTTTGCTGGTCTCGCACCAGAAATACGACGCCGAAACCACCCTTGCCAAGCGTGCCCAAAACCTCGTATTCGCCGCCAATGACATCACCGCTTTTATAGATGCTTTCTGCGTCAGGCATATCGCTTTGGAACTCTGTCGAGCAGCGCGTCAAATTGATCTCGTGAGCAGTTGAGCAATTTATCTGGAATGCCAGCCAACCGCGCCTTGATGCTCTGCGCCAACGCTGGATCAAGTGGCGTAAAAAGCGCGTCGGCTTCCACGCGCCGCCGCGTCTCCATTTGTTGCTGTTGCGAACCTTCTTCGACAGGAATGCCTCTCGTCATCTCTCCCGTTTTCAAATCAATCATCGTCATCGTGGCGGGTTTCGGAGACTGGATTTTGAGGTAGCGGACAAGTAGGTGAGATATAATCCGCACAATCATGTAGTGTCGCGCGGCGTGTTCCTGCCCAAGCCGGACGGCAGCGCCACGCAAAGCGCCAGCACCGCCAATCTCACCGAGAACGAAGGCGACCGCCCACGGTGCGTAATAGAAATCTTCGAGTCGCTGGATTAACTGCCCCGCATCTTTCTCCGCATCAATGATGCTCCAAGACAATGTAAAATCAGGCGCGTCAATTGTCTTGAGTGCATTCCTGACAACGTGTGCGGAGAACGCTTCCTTGTTGGAAAGGCTGTGGTGACACAAAGCCAAAGCCCGAACCACGCGAACGTCTCGGACACGAGCAGCGCGGTTAAACAAATCACTATCCCACCAGAGCTGTGTAGGGCCAGCGTTGGCGATTTCTTCAACTAGCCGTGTGATTTCTTGTTCGTTTATAGCCATGCGATGCTCCGGAGGAATCATATTTCACCACAGCGCAGCGGCAACGAAATTCCGAAAAAGAGGAGGTTCAGATTCTCACCCCGCCTCTCTCCTCGTTCGGCAAGAGGGGGAATTATCTTGTGTGATGTTTTGCGCGGTTCGTGGATGTGCATGGACAGCTTACGAGGACACCTTCCATTCCGGCAGCGTGTCAGCCGCTTTTGAAATCCTGCGTGCGTGACACACCTTCCCGGTCGCTGGTTCACATAAAGTTTTCGGTGTATGAACGGTGAACGGAAAGATTTTTTGAGCGTTGTGCCGCCTGCCAGCCCGGATATACGGGACGTTGACATCCGTGCCGATCAAAACCAGACCCCGGCAGGCGGGGCTGGCTTCATTGACCAAAAGCAATTGCTGGCACGGTTGCCAATCAGCCGCCGCACATTGTTCAACTGGCGCACGACCGGCAAAATTCCATGCGTGCGGCTGGGCGGGCGGCGCATCTTATTTCATTGGCCGAGCGTGGAGGCCGCATTGCTGCGTCACCAAAATCCGGCGGCATGATAATTCCTCTGATTGACACTCTGCCCGAATGACGCAATCTGTCCGCGACGTTTTTGGAATTGAAACCGAAATAATTCAATGGCATGAGTGCGAATGAAAATAAACCCGGCGGCGAAGTGATTCTGTATCAGACCGAGGATTTGCAGACTCGCGTGCAAGTGCGGCTGGACGGACAGACGGCCTGGCTGTCTTTGAACGAACTGGCGGAGTTGTTCCAGCGGGACAAGTCGGTGATTTCCAAGCATCTCAAAAATATATTCGAGGAAGGCGAACTGTCGGCGGCGGCAACTGTTGCAAATTTTGCAACAGTTCAAAAGGAGGGCAGGCGCACGGTTGCACGGAACATCGAATTTTACAATCTGGACGCCATTATCGCCGTTGGCTACCGGGTGAAATCGCCGCGTGGCACACAGTTTCGCATCTGGGCGACGGCGCGGCTGAAGGAATATCTCGTCAAAGGTTTCACGATGGACGATGAGCGGCTGAAAAATCCGCCGGGCAAGGGGCAGACGGATTATTTCGACGAACTGCTGGCGCGCATCCGCGACATCCGCTCCTCGGAACGGCGGTTCTATCAGAAAGTGTTGGATATTTACGCGACGAGCGTGGATTACACGCCGGACGCCGAGGTGTCGCAGAAATTCTTCGCCACGGTGCAGAACAAAATGCACTGGGCCACGCACGGCCACACGGCGGCGGAGATCATCCATAAGCGGGCGGATGCCGGGAAACCGTTCATGGGGATGCTGACGACGCGCCCCGGCGGGCGGGTGCGGAAAGAGGACGCGGCCATTGCCAAGAATTATCTCACGGAAGACGAATTGCAGGTGCTTAACCGCATTGTGAATCTCTACATCGAATACGCGGAGTTGCAGGCGCTGGAACGCAAGCCCATGACGATGCGCGACTGGATCACGAAGCTGGACGAGTTCCTGAAAATTTCCGGGCGCAAGCTGCTGGATCACGTCGGGGCGATTTCTCACGAGCAGGCGGTGAAAAAGGCGGAACTGGAATTTTCAAAATTCCGCGCCTTGGAAGATACGAAACCGTCGCCGGTGGAAAAAGATTTTGAGGCGACGGTGAAAAAGTTGAAGCAATTGAAACCGCCGAAGGCAAAGAAAAAGCCCTGACGCGCTTCACGTCGTTTTGAGTCCCTGGAGGCTACTTTCCCTCCCGGCAATGGCTGGGATTCGGCGGAATGTTTGAAGCTGCCAATTCACCGCCGGAACCGCGACCTGCCCAGTTCTAGCCTACCTTTGGCCTGCTGCATACCTTTGACCTTCAGCATCGCCAGCGCCAACTTGCGCATCCCTTCGTCTGGCTTCTTGGTGGGCAATAGTTGGGAGAATCGGCCTTCGAGTTTATCCATTTTTTCGACGGCTGAATCCCTGAAGCCGAAGAACTTGTGATTGCCGCTTCGGATGATCGGAAGTAGTTGTTGTTTCCGGCCATCGGCCATTGATTCACCCATGAGCACGATGACTTCCTGCCGGTCAAACGCCTCCGAGGGTGGTTCCGTGGTGTCGATTGTTTCGCCGGTCTTGGCCGTCTTGCACCATGCTTCCAAAGCCAAAACCGCCACCGTCGCGCCGGTCGCGATGGCCATCAGTTGGGACATGGTGGCAAAATCGTCCTTGGCTTTCGTATCGGCCAGATTCTTTGGCATGAACATGACCTGCTTGCCGTCGCTGCTAATCAGGAACAACGTGGGCGGCATATTCCCAGTGCCATTCATGCAAAATTCGGCGTAGTGCCGGGCATTGGCCAGCAGGTCGTCCAACATTTGCGGATTTGGGTGCGGCTGCATTTTTCGGCGACATTACCCAATCGTGCGAAACGTCCAAGCAAATAAACGGCTATTGCACCGGGACATTGCCGTTTTTGCCACAGACCGGCCAATTTGCCGGAAAATCTCGAAGTCTCCTGCATTTATGAGGCAAACGACGATGCCCGATTCTCGCACGACGTCGCGTTCAGCGGCGTTTTGAGGCGTAAGTAGGAGGGCCACAGGCCGCGCGGCATGGCTTTGGTGCGGATGCCGCCGGTGTGGGATGAGCGGTGATTTCTAACGGCCAAAAGCGGCCTAAAGTTTGCACAGACTTTGCACAGATTCCGGGTCGAGTTTGATTTGCACAAAGTTTGCACAGCCACCTTTCTTGCACACGATTTGCACACGTTTTTCTTCCCGCCGCTTCCCATAAATGCACAGATAATGCTTGAAAACACACACTGTTCATGTATATTAAAGGGCAATGAATGGCAATGAACTATCACTAACGGGAAACACTGTGAAGGAGGCTTTTGCAGGTTCAAGTCCTGCTATGCGCACCAATTTTCCTCAAGAAATGGGGATCGTCGGTACATTTGTGCAGCAGGCGCGATGGTTTTAAACGTGGCAAAGGGCAGGGAAACAGCGGGCTTAATCCAGCACAGTTTGTCCCGGCTCAAAGAATTTTCCCCGCGCTAGCCGTTGATAATTGTTCTCGTATCGAGTAGCTTCAAAAATACAACCAACCCAAACCCGGGTAAAATTATGAAAACCTTGCACCTCTGCATACTGGCCTTGTGCGGCATGACCCTGCTCCAAGGCTGCGGCAACAAAAACAGCGGGACCGCCAATGACGCCGCGCCAAAAAAATTGCGGCTGGCTTTTGTCGGCAACAGTTCGAATGATTTCTGGTCCATCGTGCAGCTGGGTTGCAACAATGCCGCGCGGCAGCTTGGTGACGTGGATTTGGATCTCCGCGTTCCGCCCAACCGCACGGCGGAGGCGCAGCAGGAAATTGTGAGTGACCTCGTCGCGAGCGGCGTGGACGGCATTGCCATCAGCCCGATTGACGCGGATAACCAGACGGATTTCCTGAACCACATCGCCACCAACACGCTTTTGGTCTGCGCGGACAGCGACGCGGAAAAAAGCAAGCGCACCTGTTACATCGGCACGGACAACGTTGCCGCCGGCAAACAGGCCGCGGAATTGCTTAAAGCCGCGCTGCCCCAGGGCGGCAAAATCATCCTATTCATCGGCTATCCGAATGCGCAAAACACGAAGGACCGCATTCAAGGCATCCAGAACGGCCTGGCCGGGTCGAACATTCAGATCATAGATACAATTCCCGACGGCACCAAAAGCGACCTCGCCGGGATCAACGCGCAGGACGCGCTGGCCAAGCATCCCGAACTGGCCGGCATGGTCGGCCTCTACAGCTACCACGGACCGGCCATTCTCGCCGCCGTGCGCACCACGGGCAAGGCCGGGCAGGTGAAGATTGTTTGCTTCGATGAGGACAGCGACACGCTGGCCGGGATTGCCGCCGGGGATATTTACGGCTCGATTGTCCAAAAGCCCTACGATATTGGCCGGCAAGCGATCATCCGCATGGACAAATATCTTCGCGGTGATAAAGCACAATTGTCCGACGGAAAAATCCTTGTCCCGGCGCTGGCCGTTACCAAAGAAAATGTCGCGGCATTTCAGGCTTCGCTGAAGGTCATCCTTCAGCCCTGAGCAGAACGTCGGCGTTACTCCTTTCGGGCAGGTGCCAATTGGTTTTACAGAACTTTCAACGGCGTCAAGGTCGCGGGCGAATTGGACTGCCTCCGCTGTTTCACTGGCCTGCCTGCCATCCGCACCAACTTTGATCGTTCCCCGTCAACGCCGGCCGCGCGCAACGACCGTTCCAGATTCACCCGCAAACTGCAGGCAGGTGTGCCGCCATGTTTCCCTGATCATTTTGGGATAAGCCCGGCCATCCGCCTTGTTTCTTCAATTCAATCAAAAGCCGATTGGGATCCCGCCCGGTGGCGTGAAGTAAAGATAAAGCCGTGCCAGCGACCAAATGTCATGGGCGGGCTTTTTATTTCCTTGGGTGCCGCGGTTATGTCCTTCGTCCCCATTTCCATTGCCGCCTGCCGAATTTTGCCACAGGCCTAATTCACCAGCCGCAGGCGGAAAAAACGTTGCAGTGAAACGCCAAAGCTATTGGTAAGCGTCAGCGCTGTGCCCGTGCCCGTCACTGGGCTGCCCAGCGGCGTCCAAGCCGGCGCGGTAAGATCGTCCTTGTATTCGAGTTGATACGTTTGACCCGCGATGGCCGGCCAGTTCAAGTAAAGGCTTGGGCCGGAGGTTTGGATGTACAGCGGCACGGCCAGCGGAACGCTGGCCGAGAAACTCAAATTATCAATGCCCAGGCCCTGGGCTTTGCCGGTTGAATCGGTGATTTGCCACACCAGCCACAAGGCGGCCCCCGGCGGCCAGTTGGTGATGGTTTGATTCAGCACGCTCAAATTGGTCTGGTTGAGCGGCGAGGCGCCATTGACCGCCATGCCGCCTGAATCGGTCGCAACCGTGGGAATGTTCACGTTCAAGGCGGGAACAAATGCCGTCGCACTGCCGGGAAATGCAGCCGTGCCGGTTGGATCAATGAAATAATAGAATTGCAGGGTCTTGGGTAGATTGGATTGACGCCATACTTCTCCGGTGAACTGAAGGTTCATCCGGGTCAAAGTGGTGGTTGTTCCGTTAATGAATCTGACGCCAAAGGCGGTTCCGCCCGTTGTGCTGGTGGCGAGCAAGCCCAGCGCGCGGTTGGAGCTGTTGGGCAAACCGAAACTGAGCTGACCGCCCGTGGTCTGGTCGCCATCGGTCGCGCCAAATCTGGAAAGCAAGACACTGGTGCCATACCAACCGGCCAAAGCGGAGATGCCCAACCCGCCGCTGCTGCCGCTGGCAATGACGGGGTAGGCGAAGTCATAGGGATTGGCCAGCGAATAAATGACACCGTCGATGGTCACCGGGTTTGCAGTATTAACCGAAGTTGCTCCGGGATCAGGCAGCGAATCAAAGTTTTGGGTATAGACCGAACCCAACTGTGTGTAATCAATGAACGCGGGAGGCGGCGTGGCGGTGCCGTTATTGGGTGCGCCGGGTGTCGCCTGGAAAAATTCCTGCCGGCTGAAGCTTTGGCCGTCAGGAAACGAACCATAGGAATCATTGGGAGTTACGTTCTGGTAATCCACATAGTCGAGCACTTGCGGCTGGCTGTTATAGAGCCGGGTCAACGCCAGCGAACCCGTGCTGCTGGGCAGCACGAAGCTGGTGTGCAGTTCGTTCAACGTCGAGAGGCCGGTCTGGCCATCGGCGAAAATGATCTTGAACTGCCCGGGATTGATGGTGGCACCGGTCGGGAATGCCCATTGCAGGAGATTCCTGTAGTTATTGGCCAGATAAAGACCATTCAGTGAAATGACATCGGTGCTGGGATTGTAAAGTTCCAACCAGCCGGTGTGCTGACCCGCGCTGTTGGTGAGGCCAGTCAGGTTATCGGCCTGCAATTCGTTGATCCACAACGACGGGAACGGCACCAATGACGCCGCCGCACTGTTCTGCGCGCCGGGAGTGGCGGAAAACGGTGTGAACGACCAGTTGCCGACGCGCCAGTTGTCCTGGTGCGGGTCAATCAGTTGCAGGGACGCGCCGGTCCCGTTGACATTCGTGGGCCAGGGCAACTGGTTTTCATATTTCACTTTGGCCACCGTCACATTGCTGGCGGTAATCAACGCGAGGGTTCCGTTTGCCGGCAAAGTGCCGCTGAACGTGTCAAACACGGGATTGGTCGCGCCGTAAGCTCCGGCGAAGGCTGCGCCATTCGCCGTCAAAACCAAAAAGTTGGTCGGACCGAGGATCGAACCGTTCGGGAAAGTGTAGGCCGATCCTTGAAGCTGCCAGCCCGACAAATCAAAGGTCAGGTTGGTGGAATTGTTGTATAGCTCGACAAACTGCGCATCGGCCACCACCGGGTTAGCCATGATTTCGTTGATGACCAACTGGCCCATCGGCGAGACATTGATTCCGTTGTAAACCACGCTGACGCTGTTGCTATCTCCGGTAATCAGCTGACCATTCCGGTCCACCCCCACCACGCTCACGTTGTTTGTTCCGTTGATCAAAGGAAAAGCCACGGTCCAGTTGGTCAGGGTTGTCCAGGTCAGTGGATACGCCACGCCGTTGATCCAGACGGTGGCCACATTCACGGGTGCCGCGCCGGTCACATACGCCATATTATTGCTGGTCGTCACGGCTGGATTGACGGCGAATGACGCGGCATTCACCGTGGCCAATTGCGAAGCAATGCTGCTCCGTGCCTGGGAAAGCCACGGTTTGATGTTCGTGACAGGATTTTCAACACTGAGGCCATTGTCGGTGAAGGCGTTGTATTTGGCATCGAGCAGCGGTCCGCTGTTGGCGGTATTTAGCGGGCCACTGACCAGCTCCGACAACGCGCGCCAATACATGCGGAGGAAGGTGGGGTTGTTGTAGATCGCGGCCATGTTCGAGTCTTGATAATTCAGGGTGAACAGATTTTGTCCCGGCCCCCACGACCCGCTGTTGCCGATGACGATGTTGAAATCCCACATCAACAATGAATACTTCGTACCCAGCGTGCCGATATAACCGTAAAGATTCTGGGCATTTTCCGCGCCAAAGGAATCCCAATTGCCCGCCGCGTGATTGGCGGCGAACACCCGCATCCAGTTTTCCATGTCCGCCAGGTTCTCCATGTTCGCCACATAGTTTGGCGAGCTGGACGAATTGGCCGCATCGATCAGCGAAAATACACTGGTGAAGTCATTGTCGGAATCGGGTGTGCGCCGGATCTCAAAATTGTAGCGGTAACGCGCCGGCTTTTTCACGCCGCCGGTGGTCGTGTAGGGCATCAGGTTGCACCAGGCATTATTATTAAAGGCCATCGTGGCCCCCGAAGGAAAGGGAGCCATCTCAAACCAGGGCTGCATTTTGTAGAGGAACCCATCGGTGTCATTGGGGAAGTGTTCTTTTACAACATCGCTGCTCGGCACTTGGGTATCTTCCATCAATGTACCGCGGCGGTTGCCATTGACATAGACCGCCACATAACGTTTGGAGAGCCATGGCACCCCCAGCGCGCGCAGGAAGGTGTTGGCCAATTGCTCGCGTTGGATGCTGGTGTCATCACCCGGACCATTGCCCGGCTGATGGATCTTGTTGAAATCGGTCGCGCCCAGAAACTGGTCGTCGTCGTTAAATTCCCATTTGTAATGGCATAGATTGCCGACGGGCGTGTCAAACTCCTGATGATAGGGACTGCCGGAAAACCGGCCCTGCATATTGTAGATGACGCGGTTGTCATTGACGAAGGTGCAATCGTTCCCTTCGTTGCTCAAGTCGGACAAGTTGGCCCAGCGGGTCACGTTGGTCTGCGTGATCCATAAATGGTACACGCCAAAACTGCCGCCCGGATTGCCGTCACCAAACATCACCACGCACTCGCGTACCGGTTCATTGTCATTGGCGCGTATCGCCGGAAAGCGCGTCACCGCTCCCTGGCTGTCCGTGGCGGAAAGGTAAAACGCGGCGACTTGATTCGCCGCCTGCCCGGGAATGGTTGCACTGAAAACGCCGTCGCCCGGGACCGCGTCTCCTCCCGTGCCATCATCCTTCATCGGCACGGCGGTGTAACTTGTTGCCGGATCGAGCCGGTAATACAACATCAGGTTGGCCACCCCGTCCGGGTCGCTCACGTTGGCCGTTACCACCGCCGCCTGGTTGGCTGCCGGCACCGTTGGATTATGGGTGACGTTGTAAATGGCCGGTCCGGCGTTCGACACATCTTGGCTGTTGGGTCCGCCGGGTGAGCCGAGGTTTGTTGGAACGGGCAGCGGTCCTGTGGCTTCGAGCCAATTGCCATTCAGACGCAGCAGCGCTTCCGGCCAGCCGTGTAGCCAGCGCGCCTTGAACCGCAGCGTCACTGTCTGGCCGGATTGAAGGTTCGTATTGGCGAGTGAGACTTGGCAGGAATTATCCCCGGTCCAAATGCGGTCGCTGCTACGGATGTGCAACGAACGGCTGCTGACATAACCCGTGTTTTCCAAGCTGGAACGCGTCATGCAGCCTTGAAACGACCAGCCGTTCGTGCCGTTCTCAAACGTTCCATTGGAAACATAGTTGCTCCCGTTGTAATCCACTTCGATGTTGTCCACCAAACATTCACCGGCGTCCAGCAGGCCGATCTGAGCGTAATCAATGGCAGGATCGTAATTCTGCCCATTGTCCAGCACCCCGGTATTTTCGATGTCCACCCAGGAAGATTTTTTGGTTTCGTCGCTGTCCGCCCAATTGGCGGCCAGGCGATGATTGGCATGGGGATCAATCAGCTCCAGGCTGCTGCCGCCGCCGGAGGACCATTCCCCCCAGCGTCCGCCCGTGCCGTACGTCACCTGATCTTCGGCCACTAAAATGGGGGTGTTGGTGTTGAGCGTCTGCGGCATGGACAACATCAGCCGCTCGCCGTTGTGCGACAGCTTGCCGCCATAATTGCCCACCGTATTCCCGCTGTTCAGGTTGGAATATTTGGCAATCAAATTGGTCAGGTTGCGCGCGACGACCAAATAGCCGTTGGGCGCGAGCGTGACATTGGGGAAAGTGAAGGTGACGCCGGAGGTGAACTGCCAGCCGGAAAGGTTTACCGTATTCGTGCCCTGGTTGTAGAGTTCAATGTATTGGTCGTCGTCGTTGCCGCTGATCGGGTCATACATCAACTCATTGATCACAATGTCGCCGATCAGGATTGCGCTGTTGTTCGTACCGGGCGTGTTGGCGACAAACGCATAAAAATCATTCGCGCCATCCGGCCAGCGGCCATACGAAACGCCGTCGGCCTGCGCCCCGAATTGCACGGCGTCCAAAACGCGGCTGCCGTCCGGCTTGATGAAGTAAAGCGTTTCACCCGCGCCATCGAGCGTGAAGCCGAATTGCGATTGCGTAAACGAAACGAAGCCCGCCGGACCAATGAACGTGCCTGATGGAATGACAAATTTATCAGTTGTCGGGTCGTCCGTCAAAATGCAGCCCGAAACGTCCACGCTGGTTGGGCTGTGATTGTATAGTTCGATGAACTGCGGCGCGGCGGGACTTTCCGAGTGCGGCAGGATTTCGTTGATGACCACGTTGCGCAGCGGGCTGGGGCGAAACGATTCCATCTGGCCGGGCGAGCCGCCCACAATATCGCTGATGTCCCAGGCACGCGGGTCGCCTTCGCCGTAGGTGGGATTGGCCAGAATGAGGGAATGTCCCGCGCCATCGGTCGCGACCGGCCACGGATAAACATTGGAGAACGGCACGGTTAACAACACGGCGCGCTGTTCATCCAACAGTTCGAGCGTTTCGGATTTCTTCAAGCTGCCGGTGTACGGTCCCATTACGTTGGTAATGCCGTAAACGCTTTCAATGTCCGCCGGTGCGGCAGCCACGACGAGATAACCGCCACCGGGAATTGTGGTCCCCGCCGGGAAGGTGAAATTCATGTCCGCGCAGGTGATTTGATAGCTGCTGATGTCCTGAAACCACGGGTTGGAGTTGTAGAGTTCGAGATACTCCAGATTTTTCCCATCCGTGCGTGGAGCCGGTTTCCACATGATTTCCGAAAATACAACCGGCGATTTGCGGCTGGAAGATCCTGGCGGTTCATGGGGATTGGCCACCGTACCGATGACGGCATTCGTCAGGTTGGCAATGTCGCGAAATTGTGCCGTGGTGACCTGGTTTGTGCCGTGGCTGCTGACCGAGAAACCGAGATAAACCTGGTTCGACATGGAAAAGATATCGCTGCCCAGTTCCGTCCACGTTTGCCCGTCGTAACCCGCAAATCCGGTAAGCGTGTTGCCAACGCGCTGAAGCCGCAGCCAGGTGTTCGGATAATTCGCGGGGAAACTGCCGGCCTGTTTGGCCGTACTGCCCGCCGGATCGCGCCATTCAAAAAACGTGCCGTTCATTGCCGGGGTTGCCAATGCCGCGGCAAAACGGCCATTGATCGTCAAATCCTCTCGCGCCATCAAACCGGCTTTGGCGAATATGTCTGACAGCCCTAAATCTGCCACCCGGACGCACACGTCAAAATTCCCGGTACAAATCTGGTAGGAAAAACTGCCCTGATCCGAACTGCCACCGAAGTCACTGCCCGCTGCCGTCACGTTGATGCCGTTGCCCGCAAGCGTGACGGCTGAATTCAACACTGGATTTCCAATATCCTGCGGCACGTAAGGCAGCGCCGGGAAATCAACCGTCGTGTTGGGGGCAATGATATTGGGAAGGCTGGCCAGGTCACTCACGCCGTTGATGACGATGGAATAGTTGCTGCCATAAACCAACGGACCCGTCGTCAGAATCACCGTTTCGCCATCTGGGTTCAACGATGCGCCTATCACCAGCAGGCCGTCGGTGAAGGCGTAATTGGCAGTATTTGTCGCGCCCGTCACCGCCACCGGTTTGGAATAAACAATTTGCACGTTCGTCGTGCCAAGGTTGACAGCTTGGACCACGGTGGGGGGGGTTGTGTCCCGGTCAACCGTCAAAATCGCCGGTGCACTCGTTACCGAACCTGACGCATTGGAAACGACGCAGCTGAGAATTTGTCCATTTAAACTGAAACTCAGGTTGGTCAAAGTGAGGACGGGGGTGATGGCGCCGGGTAAATTGGTAGTGTTCAAAAGCCATTGGTAGCTGACATTCGATTGATTGGTCGCCAACAATGAAAAAGTGACGTTGTAATCTTCAACTCCAGTCGTATTCGTCGGCGGTAAATAGATTCCCGGCACATTCGTCAAGCCGGTGAATGGAATCAACAGTGTGCCGGCAGCGCTGGATGTCGTCAGCGGCAACTCAGTGGTTCCGTTTGGCAACTCCCATTGCACCGTCAAATTGTCGCCGCCCGAGCCCTGTTCCATGAGCGCTTCCAGATAATAACGTTGGCCGCCTTGCAAATAGATCGGTGCGGATTGTTGGTTGGTTTCCACACTGAAACTGCGCCACGGCGTCCAGGCGGCGACCGAAGCGATGGGCTTTTCATTTGTCGGATTTTCCGTGCTGCTCAACAACAACAGCGAGTTGTCGTCGCTGGCGATCCAAAAGGTGTACCAGCCATTCATGGGCGGAATCACAAACGTCCGCAATCGCTGGCCGTAATAATTCCATCCGGTATTGAGTTCCGTCTCAAAGGCGGTGAAGACGTGCGTGTAGGCGGCGACCGGATTATTCGGCCAATTGGGATTGTTGGCGGTGTTGGTCAACGCAGCCAGGGTGGTGCCGAGATTGGAGTTCAGATTCGTCCAAAGCTGGCGATAAACA
Organism: Verrucomicrobiia bacterium; assembly: GCA_049280815.1. Taxonomy (GTDB): domain Bacteria; phylum Verrucomicrobiota; class Verrucomicrobiia; order Limisphaerales; family UBA11358; genus UBA11358. The sequence goes on from JBAPQW010000061.1 coordinate 23,197, forward strand.
CCGAAGGCTTGAGAGGAGAGGCTGACATTAGTGAATGTGGCCGTGTTGAGCGCGGAGTTGTTGTGGGCCGTAACATCCAAGCCCGCCAGCAACGAGCCGTTCATGTAAATTTGCTGCGTGCCGACCAGCACCCAGTTGCTCCCGTCATAACTGTAAAATCCGCTAAAAGTGTCACCCGAACGGACCAAGTTCAGCCAGACCGGGGCGGTAATGCCGCCAATTCCAAGGTTAAAGGATTGCGCGCCGCTGCTGCCGCGCCATTGAAAGCTGACTCCCTGGGTGGCGGAAATCACCACGCTGACATTGGCCGAGCCGGCGGTGCTGTCGTTGCGAAACATGACGCCAGCCTTGGCCCAGCCCGAGCCCGGATCACTGTTTTGCAGGCTCGTGACTTTCGCAACGATACCCCCGTCGCTGCCGAAGCTGGTCCCGGCCAAATTAAATTGATCGGCGGCATTCCAAATATCCGATCCGCCGCCGGCTACCGTCCAGGTGCCATTGACGTATGAGGCCGAGCCAGCCAACCCCGGGGACCCAATGTCGGCATCGCTCCAGCCCGGTGGCAAACCGGCTTTGGCGGACGGCAGCCAAGCGAGAAAAAACATCAAGGCTAGGAAGCGCCGGAACGCCTGGCCGCAGGCTGGCCGCCCGCCAAGCCCGATTGCATTCCGAAGTGTGCGCGGGCCGGTGGGGTGTATCTTTGTCATATTCCACGGTAAACAGAAATAATACACGTTCTTTGAATGTTTTCCAAATTTAATTCAGAAGAAACGGCGGCGGACTTATCACGCTCCCGTACGAAAAAGCGTCGGAGATCCGTCGCACAAGCAAGCCGGACGTTCGTCACGAAGTCTGCCTGGCGTCAACGGCCTACGCTGGACCACTTTGATTTGTAGGAAAGGAGCTGACGCATCAGCGTCGGTCGCGCGCGGCGATGAACTTTTCCACATATTTGCCCAGCAGGTCAGCCTCCAGATTCACCGCGTCGCCGACCTTGCGTTCGCGCAAGGCCGTGATTTGGTACGTGTGCGGAATGATCCAGATGCGGAAACTTTTTTTCCGCACGCCCGCCACCGTGAGGCTGATGCCGTCCACCGCCACCGAACCTTTGAAGACCAGGTAACGCATCACCTCCGCCGGCGCGGCGATGTCGAGCACGTGGTCCTGCCCGGCGCGCTCCCAGCGGATGATGGTGCCAATGCCGTCGATGTGGCCGGTCACAAAATGGCCGCCGAACTCGCCGTCCGCGCGCAACGGCCGTTCCAGATTCACCAAGGAACCGGGTTGGGCGAACTGGAGATTGGTGCGCCGCCACGTTTCCTGGAGCAAATCAAATTGGGCGAGCTTGAATTTTCCGCGTGGAGCAACTTTTACCACCGTCAGACAACAGCCATTCACCGCCAGGCTGCCACCCGGTTTCAAACCTTGGCCGGTCGCGCGGGTGCGCACGGTCAGTTCGATGGATTTTGCCGCCGGCCTGATGCGCTCGACGGTTCCGGTCTCTTCAACAATGCCCGTGAACATGGTGGAAGTGTCAAGCGTCAGGGCTCAAGTTTCAAGAAAGGAAACACGGCTACGAGGTGATGCGGGCGGTGAGGAGCAAATCCGGCCCGAGTCGATGCCATTCCACGTCGCGCAGTTGAATCGCCTCCGACAGACTCCGGGCGCCCGCGCCGGCGACACCTTTGCGCGAATCCCGTCCGCCCAGGATTTTAGGTGCGTAAAAGAACGCCACGCGCTGTGCCAGGCCGCCGAGCAAAAACGAGGCGTTCACCTCGCCGCCGCCTTCAACCAACAAGCTGGTGACATTTTCCGAGCCAAGCCTCTTCAGCAGCCAGCGCAAATCAATTGCCGGTTGCTGGTTGCCGGTTGGCAATCGGCTCAGTGGTGCCAACAATATATTCACACGTTTGCCGAGCGCCTTCACGCGATGCTTTGGTGCAGGCTGGCTCACGACAACCGTCGTCAACGCAGCAAACGGGTCGCTGACGATTTTTGCTTTAAGCGGCGTCCGCGCCATGGAATCGAGAACAATGCGGCGCAGCCTTGGTGGTTCGAGGTTGAAGGTTGAAGGTTGAAGGTTGGCGTTGGAATGGACGCTTAAACGCGCGGTCAGACCCGGATCGTCCGCCAGGATCGTGTTGATCCCCACCAGGATCGCATCCGCTCCCTGCCGCAATTTCATGCCGTGGGCCCGGGCCGGCTCGTCGGTAATCCATTTTGATTCCCCGTCGGCGGTGGCAATTTTGCCATCCAGCGTCATCGCCGCCTTGACGGTCACAAACGGGATGTGATGAACAATCCAGTGATTGAACGCCTCGTTGAGTCGCGCGCAATCATCGGCCAAAGCCCCGTGTACAACTTCGATTCCTGCCCGGCGCAATATTTTGAAGGCCCGCCCGGAATGCTTCGGGTTCGGATCCGTTGCGCCAACCACCACGCGCTTGATGCCGGCAGCGATGATGGACTCCGTGCAGGGCGGTGTGCGGCCGTGCGTGCAGCAAGGTTCGAGCGTCACATAAAACGTCGCGCCCTTCGCCGGATGGCCGTGCTTTTGCGCGTCACGGAGCGCCTCAATTTCCGCGTGCGGTCCGCCGGCGCGCCGGTGCCATCCACGTCCGATAATTTTGCCGCCCTTGGCCAATACCGCGCCCACCATCGGATTCGGCGACGTTGCGCCCTGGCCGCGGCGTGCCAGATGCAAAGCCAGTCGCATCCAATCCAGATCCCTGTTGGAATTAAGTTTTTGTCGGTTCATGTTAACAGCGAATCAGCGCCAACCCAGGCCCAACTGCCGCAGCAGATAATATTCGTTGAAAGGGTGGTCATCGGTAAGCTGAATTTTAGGATTGGGATTCAGGAGCTTTTGGACGGGAATTTCGTGCGAGACAACCAGGTTTAAATAACCGGGCAAATTGGCGGAATGACTCCATTCCAACAAATCGTTTTGGGCATTAATCGGCATGTTCGCCGCCAAGGCTTCAGCGGTCTGCATTGCGATGGGTTCCGGGGAGGCGAGCAGGTGCAGACCCCCGCCTTCCATCGACGGGAAGCAGCGCAGGTAGGGAAACGACTCCTGGACCGCGCGGACGACGGCTTGGAGCGTGGTGTTGTCGTTCCCGCCGGGATACCATAATTGCAGCAAACCGCCGGGGTTCAAATGTTGCCGGGCCAGGGCGCAGAATTCCCGGGAAAAAAGCAGGCTGGAACCAGCCGCTTCGACCGGTGGCGGCGGGTCAACCACGATGACGTCGAATTTGCCAATGGTGCGGTTGAGATAACGCCGGCCATCATCAATGACGATTCGTCCGTTCGGGTCGTTGACAAAGCGCGCCGCATCCGGATGATAAAATCCAAAAGCTTCCGTTACGCTGGGCACCAGCTCCACGGCCGTGGTCTGGAGATTCCAGCTCAAGGCCGAGCGATAGGTTGTGCCCATGCCGAAGCAAATGATCAACGCCGATTCGGGGCGGCCTTGGTGAAAAGCCAGCGGCAGATGGGCCATGAACTTGGTTATCGGCGTCAACCGGGTCATGCCAATGCCATTGACCAGCAGATATCGCTCCGAGCCAAATTCGAAGGAAATGACCGACGCGGTGTAATCCCGCCGGATGACGGCGTGCTCCGTGCTTTTGAGCAGCATCCCTTCAAAATCTTCCGAGAAAAACACGGCCCAGACGAGCACCGCTCCGGTGGCCAATCCCATCCCCCAGCGTTGCCACTGGAACCGGGGCCGGTAAAGAATGAAACCCAGCGCCAGAAACGGCAGGCTGAGCAGAATCAAGTCCTGACGCTCGCTATAGCGGGGTAATAACACATAACAGGCGAAGAGCGGACCCAGGATGCAGCCCAAAACATTGATGGCATAGGCCTGCCCGGCGTTTTTCGGTTGACCGGCCCCATACTCATCAATCAGGCCCGGGGTCAAATAACCCAACAAGGCGCAAAAGGGGCAAAGGCTGGCCAGCACAATTAGCGCGCTGACCGCATCCATTGAACCAGTCCAGAAATGCGCCGTCACCAGCCGCGGATCGTTGGCCAGCACTGGCAGAAATGCCGTAATGGCCAGCGCGGAAACCAATTCCCCGATCGAACTGGGGCAACGCCTTCGCAGGGCCTGACGATACCGCAGTGAACCAAAGAAAGTGGCCCCCAAATAGGTGAATACTATCAAGGCAAAGGAATACACCTGGGTTTTCAAGACCGGTGTGAACGCGCGGGTCCAAACCACCTCCATGGCCATGGCAATAAAACCGGTTGCAAACAAAATCACCTTGATCCTCCAGCCCGAACGCAGCGGCAAACGCGGCAACCCGGTGTCAGGGGCCCGGCCCCCGGCCTTTTCCGGCGGGACAAACTCCGGATGCCACCGCCATCCCAGGGCGACGCCGATGATGGCAATGGTGAAGTTACCGGCGGCCGCCAGCCAAAGGGTGTGGCGGAATCCCAGAATTTCCACCCAGACGAGCGCCGTCAGCAATGTCCCGCTCATGGCGCCGAGCACATTCGCGAGGTAAAGAAAACTGAAGCTCTGCGTGTTGCCCGGGACTTGCTCCCGGATGTAGGCCATCATCAAGGGAAAGGTCGTGCCCATGCATACGCACCAGGGCAAAATGGCGGCCGTCAGAACCAGGCCCGAAAGTGACAGATAACGGAACGAATCCGTCTGGCCGGTCGCCAGCAAAATGTGCTCGCCAAAGCTGAACAGCCGCGGAACCACAAACGCGCCCACTCCGATCAACAGTTCGGCGACAGCATAAAAGATGATGGCTGACAGGCCCGTTCTCCGGACCCACCCGGAGATCCAGCACCCGCCCGCCAAGGAACCCACCGCCAGTCCCAGCATGAAAACCGAAAGCACCACGGAGAGCACCGGGGTAATGATCCCGAACGAGGCAAAAGCCATGCGCGTCCAGACCACCTGATACGCGAGGCTGCAAAAGCCGGACAAAAAAAACAGGAAGAACAAAACCCGGCGCGTGAATTGATTCATGCGGCGTACCGTCTACACGTCATGCCTGCCTGAAACAAGCTTCAAAAACCTTGGGCCGGGCACCGTAGCAGCTTTCGGCAGAGAGCCGCCGGCTGAAAATCAAAAAACAGAAGTGCGGCGGTCTGCCGACACGCCGCGAGGCAGAATAATCATTCCTCAAACAATGCCTGAGCGAACTGTTTCGCGTCGAACGGCTGCAAATCGTCCGGCTGCTCGCCCAGGCCGATGAATTTGATCGGCAGGCCGAGTTCCTTCTGGATGGCCACCACCATGCCGCCCTTGCTCGTGCCGTCGAGCTTGGTCACCACCAGCCCCGTGAGCGGGACGGCCTTGTTGAACTCGCGCGCCTGGTTCAACGCGTTCATGCCGGTCGTCGCGTCCAGCACCAGCAGCACTTCGTGCGGCGCGCCGGGCAATTGCCTGCCGATGACACGGTGCAGCTTCTGCAATTCCTGCATCAAATTGTGCTTCGTGTGCAGCCGTCCCGCGGTGTCGATGAACAGGTAATCCGCCTGGCGCGCCTGCGCCGCCGTGACGGCGTCGTGCGCCACGGATGCCGCGTCCGCCCCGTAAGCACCGGCCACGACATCAATTTTCAATCGCTGACCCCAGAGCTTGATCTGCTCGATGGCGGCGGCGCGGAACGTATCGCACGCGGCCAGCAACACGATTTTCTTTTGCGCTTGCACCAGGTGCGCCAGCTTGGCCGCCGTGGTCGTCTTCCCGGTGCCGTTGACGCCGACAATGGAAACCACCGTCGGGCCGTTCGCCGCTTTGATCAAATCCGCCCGGTTAACCAGCAGATTTCTTTCCACCTCCGCCCGGGCGACACTGAAAACATCCCGGCCCGCGCCCCCCTGGGATTCGTAGCCGTGTTTCACGGCGGCGACAATCTGTGCGGTCACGGCCAGACCCAGATCGGCGCCGATGAGCGCAGCTTCAAGCTCTTCGATCGAAGCTGCATCCAGTTTGGGCGAACGCGTGACGATGCGCTTGATTTCGTGGACCAGCTTGCTGTGGGTTTTTTGCAGGCCGGCTTTAAACTTGGCGAAGAGGCCCATGAATCAGTCGAAGGTCGAGGGTCGAGGGTCGAGGGCTAAAAACCGTTCTGCCACCGTCTGGCTTGGGGGCCCGGATGAGCTTGCGACGGACATGGGAATATGCCGGCTCATTTAATCGCTTCCGACCGATGTGCCGGCTCTCGACTTTCGGCTCTCGACCTTCGCCTTGAGCCTTTCGACGTGTTCGTAGGGCAGTTTGACATTGCCAATGAGCGGTTTGCCCTTGCTGAAGCCGTGGCAATCGGAGCCGCCGGTCACCAGCAAATGAAATTTATCGGCAATTTCCAGGTAGCGCTCGGACAGCGCAGCCGAGTGCTTGGTGTGAAAACATTCGATGCCGTCCAGCCCGGCGTCGACCAGCGCCGGAATGATTTCATCCGTGCGGTTCAGGCCGGGATGCGCCATCACCGCGAGCCCGCCGGCCTGGTGAATCAACTCGATGCCTTCCAGGGCGGACATTTTGGCCTTGGGCACCCAGGCGGGACGGTTCTTCTTCAGATACCGCTCGAACGCCTCGTCCAGATTCTTAACCAGGCCGGCCTTCACCAGCGCGCGCGCGACGTGCGGCCGACCGGGCGACTTGCAGTTGGCCAGCGCAAAAACCGTTTCGGCCTCAAGCGGGATGTTCAAGGCGTTGAGACGCGCCACCATTTCGCGGATCCGGTTTTGGCGGACGGACTGGAACTGGGAGAGCTCCACGAGCAAAGTTTGATTCTGCGTATCCAGGAAATAGCCGAGGATATGGAGCTCGGTGTCATTGTGCTCGGCGGTGAGTTCCGTGCCGGGGATGAATTCAATGCCCGCCGCGTGGCAGGCCGCCGCCATGCGCGCGCAGCCCTCGACCGAATCGTGGTCCGTCAACGCCAGCGCCCCAAAGCCAAGCCGCTGGGCGTGCCCGGTCAATTCTTCCGGTGAAAATGTGCCGTCGGAAAAATGTGTGTGGAGGTGCAGGTCGGCAAATTTCATTTTACAATTCTTGCCGGCCGCATCAATTCCCCTTTGATCTTGTCCAGGATGCCGTTGACGAATTTGCCGCTGTCCTGCGTGGAAAACTTTTTGGCGATGTCCACCGCCTCGTTGATGCTGACAATGGGCGGGATGTCCTCGCGGTGCAGCATTTCGTAGATCGCCAGCCGCATGATGTTGCGGTCCACGGCCGCGATGCGGTGGAATTCCCAGTTCTTGGCGTGACCCTTGATGAGCTCGTCAATCGCGTCGCGATGCTCCAGGGCGCCGCGAATCAGCGGGTCGGCAAACAATCGCATCTCGGCCTCCTCGGCCGTCGGCGGCGGCAGCTGCACCGGCTGGCCCCAGGTCGCCGGGCCTTTTTCCCCGGCGATGGCCGCCGCGCGTTGCGTGTCCCAGAATTCATGGAGCGCCCGATCCAGGTTTTCCGGCGGGTTCAAATCGTGCTGGAACAAAAACTGCACGGCACGTTCGCGCGCTTCGCGTCGCTTGCCCATGAAGCAAAGTCTAAAGTCTAAGGTCTAAAGTCTAAAGCCCAAAGTCAAACAAAGCGGCGCGACCGATCCCGGGGAGTCTCAGAATATGTCACGGAGCGCGGATTGTCCTCAATCCGCAGCGGCAGAATTGGCCGGAAATGATGCAAGTTGGGACAACTCGCGCCCCGCGCGTTCAGCATTATATTTAAATCAAGACGCCACCCAACTTTGGACATTGGACTTTGGATTTTGGACTGATAAATTTTGCGCATGAGCAAAGTCACCAAACTGCTGCATACCCGCTATCGCGTGAACGATCTGGAACGCACGGTGAAATTTTACCGCGAGGTCCTGGGTCTGGAGGAAATCAGGCGGCACAAATCGCCGCGCGGCTCGGAACTCGTTTTTCTCCGGACGCCCGGCAGCGAGGAGAAAATCGAAATCACCTGTTTTCCCGGCAGCGGACCGGTGCAGGTGCAGCCCGATCTCACCCATCTGGCGTTTGAAGTGGACAGCCTCGAGGCATTCGGCAAGCACCTGGCCAGACTCGGGCTGAAATTCTCCGATGGCCCGACGACCAGCTCCAGCGGCTCGACCTTTGCCTTCGTTGACGCGCCAGAAGGTTACGAAATTGAACTCATTCAGAAGGGTAAAGGCGATTACTGAATTTCCCTGGACCCAAGACCCTAAATCCCAGACCCCAAATACATGAGCGTTCTTATTGTCGGCTCGACCGCGCTGGATTCCATCAAGACTCCCACCGCAGAAAATCCGCGCCTGCTGGGCGGCTCGGCCAGTCATGCTGCCGTCGCTGCGAGTTTCTTTTCGCCGGTCATACTCATTGGCGTGGTCGGCAAAGATTTTCCAAAAAAATACCTCGAGCTTTATCGCCGGCACAAGATTGACCTCGCCGGTTTGCAGGTTTTACCCGGCAAAACGTTTCACTGGTCGGGCGAGTACGAGGCGAATATGAACAATCGCCGCACGCTCCTGACCGAACTCGGGGTGTTCGAGACTTTTACCCCTGTGCTGCCGAAGGCGCACCAGACCACGCCGTTTGTGCTGCTGGCCAACATCGCGCCGGCGCTCCAGCATCATGTGCTCGACCAGATGCGCCGCCCGAAATTCGTCGTGGCCGACACGATGGATTTATGGCTGAACATCGCGCTGCCGGACCTGCTCAAATTGCTCCCGCGCCTCGACGGCTTTGTGCTCAACGATAGCGAGGCGCATCAGTTGACGAAGGAAGACAATGTATTCACCGCGATTAAGAAAATCCACAAACTGGGACCGAAATACGTCATCATCAAGAAAGGTTCGCACGGCTCAATCCTGTCCGGGCCGAAGGGATTTTTCATCTGCCCGGCGTACCCGCTGTCCGAGGTCGTGGACCCGACCGGTGCCGGCGACTCCTTTGTGGGCGGCATGATGGGTTTTCTCGCCACGGCGCGCGGCTCGATCGACGCCAACATCCGGAAGGCGATGGTCTATGGCAGCGTCACGGCGTCGTTCTGTTGCGAAGGTTTCGGCCTGACCCGCACCACCAAAATCAAGCGCATCGACATTGACCGCCGCGTGAAGGAACTGGAAAAGCTGACACGGTTTTAAGTGCGGACGGAGTGTGCGGATTAACAAAATGAAAGCTGTCATTCTGGCCGCCGGCAAGGGCACGCGCATGCGGGAACTCACCCACCGCTTGCCCAAGCCCATGCTCCGCGTGCAGGGCAAGCCCATCCTCGAACACATCGTCACTGGCATCCTGGCGGCGGGCATCCATGACATTTTCATCGTCACCGGCTTTCGCGCCGAGGTGATCGAAACCCATTTTGGCGACGGCTCGGAATGGGGTGCGCGCATCGCGACCGGCCGGCAGGTCGTCCAGGACGGCACCGGCAAGGCGCCGGAGCTGGCGAAAACGTTCCTCGGCCACTCGCCGTTTCTGCTCACTTACGGTGACATCCTCGTTCCGCCCGCGACCTATCCGCAGATGCTCAGGCGATTTCAGGAAGGTGATTTTGCGGGCGTTATTACTGTCACCCCCGGCGAGGACGTGACCAAGGGCGGGCTGAATTTCTTTGACGAACAATTCTGCCTGAAACGGCTGGTGGAAAAGCCGTCGCCGGAACAGTTGGCGCAATTGCGCCGCGACGGCTGGCTCAAACCGGGCGCCCCGGCGTGGTATAACGCGGGCATTTACATCTTCCGCCCGTCCCTGTTCCACTTCACGGCCACGCTGCAAAAATCCCCGCGCGGCGAATACGAGCTGACGGATGCCATCTGCGCCATGATCGCCGCCGGGCAGAAGCTGGCCGGACTGGAAATTCAGGGCCGCTGGGTGGATGTGCGCGACCCGGAAACGCTGGCGAAACTGGAAAAGGAATCGTAGCCGTGGACATCAGTCCGCGCCAATTGTGACAGTGTGCGCCGGCGGACGTCGGTGGCTACGTTACAAACTTCGGCTCGAACACCGGGCCAAGTCCGTGTTTTTGCAGCAGTTCGGAGAATTTCGCAATGCCGCGCTTTTCGTCCGAGGCCAGGTGATAGTGCACGTGCCAGCCAAGATAATCCCGGCGAAAATCCTCGTCATACTCCTCGCGGGTTTCAATGAGGAATTCCAGCGTTTCCAGGCCAAAATGCTTCGCCAGCCGCAGCTCCCGGCGCAGGTCCTTGTTTTCAATGCCCCGCCGCAAGGCCCACACCGCATAGACAAACGGCAGATTGGTCAGTTCATACCACGCCGTGCCGAGGTCGAAGATTTCGTGCACATGCGTGGCGCGTTGAAACTCAATCGCCCGGTCGCCGATAAGCAGCACGGCATCGAGTTGCGAGGCGGAGGCGTAGTCGGGCAATGGTTTGAATTCCGGTTTTATGCCGCGTTCCGCCAGCAGAACCTTCAACAAGTTTACGCTGGTCAGCGAGGCCGGGTCGCAAAACACCTCCGTGATGCTTTCCAGCGGCACGCAGTGCGCCAGCAGCACGCTGTACACCTCGCCCAGCGAGGCGATGGCAACCCCATCGAGGACGTCGTAGCGGTCATTGAGCAACACCTCGGTGAGGCTGACGAGCGCGGCATCAAGTTCGTCGCGGCGCAGCATTTCGGCGAGCCGGGCCGGCGTGGCCAGAATGACTTCGCTGTCGAGGCCGCGGTTCAGCGGCACCGCGTTGAAATATTGCACCGAGCCGATGCGAAACTTGGGGGCGTCGTCTGACATGCACGCAGATTTTAACGCAAAGCCACGCAGGCGCAAAGCTGCAAAGGTGGCGCAGGCTTTATAGTCGTCGGTACGGGCGGTTGGAAACGTGGGATGGCAACAACCGCGCGATGCGAACACCAGCAGGTCTTCCCGTCGTCCCGCAGGAAATGAAGGCGGACATTGCCCCGAAGAACCGCCACACTCGGTTCAACTACGGGAGGTTGGGGGCGGTTGCGGCGATGGAATAACCCGGGCGACTTCACTGGCTTGGACCCAACCTTCATGGCCCGCGCAATTTACGATGAGGGCAAAGGCTCCGTGCGTCTGCTTCCAAGTCACGATTTCCCCGGCTCGAAGATGGAACACGGGTTGCGCCAGGGTCACCGGCGAAATGCCGGCCACGGCTTCCGGCGCGGTGACGACGGCACGGTTCGAGTCGGGCCAGTGAACCGCCATCGCCATGATGGCGAGCGCGAGCGCAACCACCGCCGGCACGCTGCCCCAGTTCAATGCCGGTCGCATCCTGGGTCGCAGTTGTCTGAGCGGAAGCGCAGCGGCCATGAGAAACAACGCCACCAAAGCGAATTCAAACCACCCGTTCAAGGTCAGCAACTGGGCGACCTTTTCAAGGCGCGACCGGGGTTCCGCCGCCACACCGGCTTTTTGGCGCGCCAGACGCAGATTGGCGGCAATGTCCGGATCGTTGGGCGCCAGCAGCGTGGCGCGCTCATAATTGAGAATGGCCTGGCCGAGCTGGCCGTCCTGCAGATCGGCGTTGGCCAGATTGAACAGCACCGGAGCGGACCAGCCTTGGCCGGCCAGGATGGAGGCGTACCCGTGCGCTGCTTCGGCATATTTTCCGCGAGCGAAAGCCTCGTTGGCGGCGGCGAATGTGCCGGGATTGAATTCCGCACGGGCCAGGCCGGTGCCCAACATCAGCGCGCAAGCCACGACCACGCCCGTCCGGCGAATCCACCGTCCGGCCAGCGGATTTACAAATGTCAGCTGTTTGTCGGCGGCGGGTGGTTCACCGCCGGATCCATCCGGGCGGACGGCGGAGTCAGCCGCGGAGTTTGCCGGCGGCTCAACATCCTGGTGATGCTGGCTTGCTTCCTTCAAGGCACCAAGCACCTGCGGGGTCAGCGTGACGTGCCCCGACACCACGCCGCGCAGTATCAAGCGGGTGATTGAGTTCATGATCCCTCCAGTTTTCTAAGTTCGTTTATTACGAGCGTTTGCAGACGGCCCAATTCGGGGGCAGCGAAAACGCGGCCCGTGTAAATCACCTCATCTGCGAGGTTGAAAATCAGGCGCAGACCATGGGCCTCCCCGTTCAAACGAGCATCGATCTCGGCTAGCGTGATGGTGCTGGGCGACAGGCTCCAACGGCGGCCGAGCAGGATTTGGAAGGCGGCACAGGCCGCGGCAAAAAATTCCGTCGCGTTGCCGTGTTCGGTGGCGGATTCCATGGCTTGAAGTCGCTCCCGCAGCGTGCGTTGTGTCTCGATTTGGCGGATGCGCTCCGGGTCCCGGGCCAGCCGTGTTCGGCGGTGGAAAATAAAGGACAGCCCGACCAGGGCCGCCGAAGGCAGCAACGCGGCCACCACCAGCCATGGGTTCAATATCCATGGACGAAGCGTTGCGACGAAGCGGCCGGGATTGAGTTTGTTCGGTGCCAGGTCTGAACCGGCGGCGGGGGAAGGGATTACGGCGGGCGCGGGAGGGGTTTGTCCGGCCGTCGCGGCGGCGGTCTGGCCGGGGGCAACTTTGATGCTAATCGGCGATGTGGTGCGCGTGACGTATTGTTTTTGTTCCGGGTCGAAGTAGCTGAACGTAAGCGCAGGGATTTCCAATTTACCCGCCTGCATCGGAATGAGTGCTTGCTCAAAGCTTTTGGTGCCGGAACAGCCGGCGTTATCACCGGGTTCAAAAGCTGCGCCCGGCTGGTAGGTCTTCCACGCCTCGCTCTTTTCAATGGCGGGTGCCGTCACGCGGTCGAAATTGCCCGCGCCGGTGATCTTTAACTTGAGCAGCACCGGGTCGCCGGAGGCGACTTGCGCCGGCCCAGCCTCGGCGGCCAGATCGAACCGGCCCACCGCGCCGGCGAAACCTGCCGGACGGTTTTCCAGCGGCAGCGAATGAATCTTCACCGCGTCCGTTCCGCTCTGCAGCGTAATCTGTTTTTGCGTCGCCGCGCCGAAGAAGTTGTTGAACACATCGGCGAAGGCGTCGTCAAAGGGATCGTCCGATCGTGACCGTTGCGCCGGCGGGTGCAGGGTGACCGTGACCGGAATTCCGACATTCATTTGATATGCGCCGGCCTTCACGGCGGTGATGGCGGCGGGCCAGGTGAAGACGGTGTAGCGGGCGCCATCGATCATCTGCCGGCTGGAGATCGGCTGGTTGCCCAGCTTGTTCATGGCAAAGGCGTCACTGTTGAGGGTGGGCAGGCCATCCACGCGCAATTCCACTCCGGCGCGGAAGTACGCCTTGAGTTCCACGGGCACCATTTCACCCACATAAAATTCTTTCTTGGGCGTAACCAGACGCAAAAAACCAAAGCTGTTCTGGGCCGATGAATTGAGGCCCGCATCCTCTCCGTCAACGACGGGGACGGGCGGAGGATTTTGGTTCGGGCCGCTGGACACAGCTGACGTTCCCCTGGTGCGCGGAACAACTTTCAATGCCACCGGCAACGACTGCACTGGGTCCGGACCGTTGCTCAGCTTGTTGACCAGGATGGTGAACGTGCCGGTCTGGGTGGCCGCAACGGAGTAAATGTAATTGACGTTGGCGAACATGGCACCGTTGACGATTTCAATCCGGCTCGACTGGCCGACCTGTTGCAAGGCCAGCCCTTTCACTGCCGGAATCTGCGGTGCTTCCGGGCTCGGGCCCTGAACCGTCACGGTAAGTTGAGCCACCTCTCCCACGGCAATTTCGGACTGATCCAGCGAGGCGGTCAGGTCCGCGGTATTGGTCCACCCGACCGCGGTCGTGGCCAGGACCAACAGGATGATGCCGGCAGTGCGTTTTAAGGTGAGATTCATGGCCCAATCCTGCGTTGTAAAACTTACCAATCCTTGACCGGTTCATCATTCGGCGCGCCTTCATTGCCGCGCGCATAGGGCGTCAACGGCATCTTGCGATCATCACTCTTGAGCGAATCGAGCAATTGCTCCGCTTCGGTCCGCGACATCTTGCCCGGCTCGGGGCGCGCGTCAGCCAGCTCCTGGCCGGCTTCCTGTGCCTGCACATGGCGCGGCTGCGGCTGGCCGTCTCGCTTTTGTTCCTCCGGCTTCTGACCGGCCTGGGCCTGTTGATCCTTCGGTTCCGGTTTCTGATTTGCCCGAGCCTGTTGATCGGTCTGGCCGGAACCACTGTTCTGTTTGTCTGGCTGATCCCTTTTGTCGTCCTGCTTTCCCGGGTCCGGGTTCGCGGCAGATTGTCGCCGCTGGTCTTTTGGCTGATCTTGATCTTGGCCGTTCTTTTGGTCTTGCTTGGCCTGCTGACCGGAGCTGTCGTTGGGTTGATTCGACTGGTTCTGATTGTCGCCGGATTTGCTTTGATTCTGCTTGGCCTGCTGGCCGTCTTGCTGGTCTGGATCTTTCTGGCCCTGATGCTTCTGGTCCTGCGATTGCTGGTCCTGGTCCTGGTTCTGCGGTTGCTTTTGCTGATCCGGTTTTTGTTGCTGTTGTTTTTTTAGCTCCTCCAGTTTGCGCTTCACGAGGTCGTGATTGTACTTCGCGTCACCATCGGCGGGCTTGAGCTGCAACGCGGCTTCGTACGACTGGACGGCCTGCTCCCAGGTTTGGATGGTTTTCTGGGCATCGGCCTGCTCCGTTTTCTGACCCAGGCGATACTGCGTGTTGCCGAGATTGTAGTAATCGTCCTGCTGCAGGGTCAGGTCGGCGGTTTTCATCGCCTTGCCAAACGACTCGGCCGCCCGGTCAAAACCGCCGGACTTGTAGGCGGCGGCGCCGTGGTTGAACTGCAAAACCGGCTGGTCCGGATTTTCCGCCGCGGCCAGCCGGTATTCCTGCTCGGCCCGGGAGTAATCCCCTTTTTGAAATGCCCGTTCCGCTGCTCCGACGGAGGCGTGCGCGGAGCCGGTTGCCGCGAGCAGGGCGATGGCGACGGACACTGCCGGGCGGGCCATGCGATTCCACGCTGCCGCCAGCGCCGGACGTGACGCGCCGGCGGATTTCCTCGCGATCCTGCGGCGGCGGATGCTGATGAGCGGGTCCAGGACGAGGCAAAACAAACCCAGCGCAAGCGGCCACTGGAAGCGTTCGAGGTAAACTTTCTGCATTCGTGACGCAAGTTCGTGCCGCGTGAATTTTGCCAGGCCCTGCGAATAGATGGCATCCAAACCCTGGCCCTGCTGGCCGAGCGGCTGATACATCGCCCCGGTGGCTTCGGCAATCTGCTTGAGCATCGTCTCGTCCAGGCGCGATTTAACCGGCTGGCCGGAAGCGTCCCTGGCAAACTGCGTTTCGCCCGATTCGTTCTCGATGGGAATGAGTTCGCCGCCCGTGCTGCCGACGCCCACGGTGAAGATTTTCAAGCCGTTCCTGGCCGCGGCGCGGGCTGCGTCGAGCGCGCTGCCTTCCAGGTCCTCGCCGTCGGTGAGCAACACCAGAATGCGCTCATGATTCCCTTGGCCTTCGAGGGCGGCTTCGGTTTCGTGAATCGCCGACGCGATGTCCGTACCGCCGCGCGGAATGGTTTTTGTGTCGAGCGCGTCGAGCGACTCGTGGAACGCGTCATAGTCGAGCGTGAGCGGACATTGCAGAAACGCGTTCCCGGCGAACGCCACAAGGCCGACCCGGTCGCCATCCATCTTCGCCAGCAAATCCTCCACGGCCATTTTGGCGCGCGTGAGCCGGTCGGGCTTCACGTCCTGCGCCAGCATGCTCTTCGAGGTGTCCACGGCAAACATCAGGTCCAATCCCTTGCGGCGCGCCTCCTCCCAGCGAAAGCCGGCGAGCGGCCGCGCCAGGGCGATGGCCACGCAGGCAATCCCGGAGATGACCAGCGCGCGTTTGAAGTGGCGGCGGACGGGGCTGACCGAGGTGGTGAGTTGGGCGACAAGCCCGGCGGAGGCGAACTTCGCCAGCTCGATGCGCTGCCGGGCATCAAACCGGCGGTGCCGCCACACCAGGGCCGCACAGGCCACCAAGCCGGCAAGTAACCAGAGGGGTTGGGCGAATTTCATAAAAGTTTTCGGATTTTAGCTGGCTTGGGTGAATCAACTTGTTTCGGGCGATCATGCTCCCGGCAAACGACGGAAGCGGGTTTGTTCAAGCCCGAGCGTCAGGCCGAGCAGCAACAGGCCTGGGACCACCGCCAGGGCGAACAGCTCGTGATAGTTCTCGAATTTCTTCACCGCATGCGTCGTCTTTTCCATGCGATCGATCTCGGCGTAGATTTTTTTGAGGGAATCGGTGTCGGTGGCCCGGAAGAATTTGCCGCCGGTCTCGTCGGCGATCTTCTGCAGCGCCGCCTCGTCCACGTCCACCTGGGCCATGACGATGCGCTGGTTGCCGAACTCGTCCTTGACTGGAATGGGCGCCTTGCCCCGCGCGCCGGCGCCTATGGTATAGACTTTCACGCCCATGGCCTTCGCGGCTTCGGCGGCGGTCTGCGGCGCAACCTTGCCGGCGTTGTTCATCCCATCCGTCAGCAACACGACGACCTTGGATTTCGAGGGCTGGTCGCGGAGACGGTTCACGCAGGTGGCCATCGCGGAGCCGATGGCCGTGCTGTCTTCAACGATGCCGACATGGACGCGGTCGAGGTTTTGCAGGAGCCATTCGTGATCGAGCGTAAGCGGGCTGACGAGATACGGCGCTCCGGCAAAGGCGATCAAGCCGATGCGATCGTCGGGCCGGGCCTCAATGAATTTGGCGACAACCGACTTGACCACTTCGACGCGGCTGAGCGGCTGGCCGTTGAGCGTGAAATCGAGCGCTTCCATCGAGCCGGACACATCCAGCGCGAGCATCAAGTCCACACCGCTGGCCTGCACTTCGGCGCGGCCCTGGCCGTATTGCGGACGGGCAAGGCCCAGAATGAGCAGCGTCGCCACGAGCAAACGCAGCAGCATCGTCCAGCGGGCCGGGCGGCTGCGGGTTTCCCGCGCGACGGCGCGGGCGATTTCGACGTTCGAGTATTCGACCGCGGCCACACGGCCCTTGCGGCCACGCCACATCGCCAGGAACGGCAGCAGCGCCAGCAGCCACAGGAATTCGGGATTCAGGAAGCGGATCATACGCACTAATGGTTTTGGTTGGCGGGTCAGGAAATCGTGCGGATGACGGGCATGAATCCGGACAACTCTTCCGGGACGAACCTCACGGACACCTTCACCGCGATGTTGCGCCGGGGGACAGCCCGCCGCCGGGGGACTGGCTGCGGGATCTCACGGGCGATGGTCAGCCGGCGGCGTCCCGTTTCATACATCAGCATTTGCAGGATCCAGGCATTTTGTTCTTGGAATGTTTTCATGGCATTTCCTTTCGGGGTTGAATCATCAGCGGTTTTGTTTCGCCACCGCGCCGGCGTTGAGCGCCATGGCGGGTTCGGCCGGAGCGATGGAGTTGCGGTGCCGGATGGCGCCTGGGTCGTTCGCGGCCGTCTGCCGGACGAATTCCACAGCGCTGAGATGCATGGCTTCCAAGTCAGGCCGGCAGTAATACCAGCCGGCGAACTTGGCCAGGTCGCAATGCTGGAGAAAGTCACCCAGCAGCGCGCGGTGGGAGGCCAGCAGGACTTCCGGCGATTCCGCCAGTTCGCGCAGGAATTCCTCGGTGGTCAGCTGGGGCGCCTGCAGGTTGAACCGCTCCTCGATGTAGCGCCGGATGATCTTCGACACCTCAAAGCAATATTCGCGGGCACGGTCGGGGTCGATCAATTCGCGGGCCTCTTCCAGGTATTGCAGCGCGATTTCGTGCGGCCGCATCTGGAAGAACTTGCCGTGGTAAAGCCACCACCGCAGCCCGAACGCGATGGCGGCGAGGGTAATGACACCGGCCGCGATCACAGCCCAGAACCAATGGGTGGGGAGATGTCTGGGCTGCCGGATATCCCGGATGTCTTCCCCGGCGGAGAAAACCGGTGAAGTCATTGGTGCGGCCGGTGTCAAAAGGGGTTGCGTGGGCGGCGCCTTGGCGGTGGGCAAATTGCCGCCGGCGGGTGCGGTTGGCGTGAGGGCGGAGGCACTGGCGACGGTTAACAGCACCCCGAGCGCAATCACGCTTCGGTAAATCAAAGTCCGGCAGGTGGATATTTTCATGATGCTTGCATCCTCCGTTGCCGGTTCTTGAAAAACGTGCGCAACGCCGGTTCATACGCCTCGCGCGTGTCGAGGTTCAGGGAATCCACGCCTTCCCCGGCCAGCGTGTGCCGCAGGTTTTCCGCGCGCGCCTGAGCCAGTTTGGCAAAACGGTCGCGCACCTGCGCATCAGTCGTGTCGAGTTCCACCAGCTCGCCGGTCTCGGCGTCCTCGATGGAGAGCTGGCCCACGTCGGGCAGTTCCGCCTCCCGCTGGTCATGGATGTGCAACGCCACGACATCGTGCCGGCGGCTGGCCAGGCGGACGGCCCGGCGCACCTGGGCGAGCGATTGGTCCTGGTCGGGCAATTCAAAATCCGATACCAGGAACAGGATGGCACGGCGGCTCGTGATTTGATTGGCAAAGTCCAGCGCGCGAACGATGTCCGTGCCGCACGACTGCGGCTCGAAGCACAGGACCTCCCGGATGACACGCAGCCCATGCTGGCGGCCTTTCTTCGACGGGAGGTATTGCTCGATCTGGTCGCTGAAGAGGATCAACCCGACCTTGTCGCTGTTGCGGATGGCTGAGAACGCCAGCACGCTGGCCAGTTCGGCGGCCATCTGGCGTTTGCTTTGCGCGCCAGAACCGAAGTTGCCGGAGGCGCTCACGTCCACCAGCAACATGAGGGTCAGTTCCCGTTCCTCGGTGAACTTCTTGACGAATGGACGGCCGGTGCGGGCGGTCACGTTCCAGTCAATCGTGCGCACCTCGTCGCCGGGCGCGTATTCCCGCACCTCGTCGAAATCCATCCCGCGCTCCTTGAAGACCGAGTGATACTGGCCCGCGAGCGAATCGTTGACGAGCCGGTGAGTGCGGATTTCGATGGCGCGCACCTTCTTCAGGATTTCCCGGGCTTGGTCGGTGTTCATGTGAGTTTCCTCGGTAAGCCTTGGCAGCAATGTTCAGGGAACGGGCAGCGTTTCCAGCACTTTGGCGATGATGGCTTCGGCGGTGATGTTCTCCGCCTCGGCTTCGTAACTGACGGCAACGCGATGGCGCAGCACGTCGAACGCGATGGATTTGATATCCTGCGGCGTGACGTAGCCGCGGCCATGGAGGAACGCCCCCGCCCGGGCGGCCAGGGTGAGCGCAATGGTGGCGCGCGGGGAGGCGCCGTAACGGACGTAGCCGTTGAGATCGATGCCGTAACGCTTCGGGTCGCGCGTCGCCAGCACGATGTCGACGATGTAATCCTTCAGCTTGGCATCCACGTAAATCGAGTTCACCACCTGGCGGGCAGCCACAATGTCGGCGCCCGATACCACGGGCTGAACCCTCAAATCGGGATCGCTGGTCGCCATGGCGTCCAGGATGGCGCGTTCCTCGACGCGATTTGGATAGTCCACTATGACCTTGAGCATGAAACGGTCGACCTGCGCCTCGGGCAGCGGATAGGTGCCTTCCTGCTCGAGCGGATTCTGGGTGGCCATCACGAGAAATGGCTGCGGCAATGCGTAAGTTTCGTCGCCGAGCGTCACCTGGCGTTCCTGCATCGCCTCGAGCAACGCGCTCTGGACCTTGGCCGGGGCGCGGTTGATTTCGTCGGCCAGGATGAAATTGCTGAAGATCGGGCCGTGCTTGGTGTGAAAATCACCGCTCTGCGGATTGTAAATCATCGTGCCAACGATGTCGGCGGGCAACATGTCGGGCGTGAATTGCAGGCGCTGAAACTTCAACTGGGTGGCGGCGGCAAGCGTCTTGAGCGCCAGCGTCTTCGCCAGCCCCGGCACGCCTTCGAGCAGGATATGGCCGTTGGTCACCAGACCGGCCAGCAGCCGGTCCACGAGACTTTTTTGCCCGACCAGGACGC
Source organism: Verrucomicrobiia bacterium (assembly GCA_049280815.1). GTDB lineage: Bacteria > Verrucomicrobiota > Verrucomicrobiia > Limisphaerales > UBA11358 > UBA11358. The sequence goes on from JBAPQW010000061.1 coordinate 43,036, forward strand.
GCCCGATTTCCTGTCGCAGGGGTGCGACCCACGCGGAATTATTTCGCACGGCCTCATTGATGGCCTGAATGCGTTCATTGTGGCCGCCCGGGATGGCGGGGCTGGGGTAATTGTGGTTGGCCACGGCCGGCGGTGCGGGCCGGTTCAGAGGTGTGCCGCGATAGCGGATGGCTTCCAACTCGGTTTCGGTCGCCGGGGCCATCGTGACCGTGGCGGCGTATATGCCGTTGCCCTCCCGCCGGCTGGTGTCGTTGGCGGCCTGTTTGGTCCAGTTCGTATTGCTCATAGCTTTTGGTCGATGATTATTTTTTTGAGAGCGTTCAAATTTTGGCTCTCGCTTACAGGGATAAGAGACCACACGCCTTTTACGGGGCGCTTACCGGAACATTACAGTTTTGAAAGGTTGGACGAGAAGCGAGGGTCCAAAACCCGGGAGCGCTGGCGCCCCGCCGGCAAGGGGATCCTCTTGCCGGAACGATACGCCCAGATCGTGATGGTTCGGCTGCGATTCGCGGCGCAGGACAGGCGTCACGCCTGTCTTGCGGCATGGTTCCGTCTTGGATTGAACCACTGGCCGGCCAGCCGCCGGCGCCCACTGGAGGAACTATTTCTTCTTCGGCAGCTTCACGGTAAACTCCGAGCCTGCGGTTGCCTGGCTCAAAACCGTGACGTTGCCCCCATGCGCTTCCACCACCGCTTTGACCAGGCTCAGGCCGAGACCCAAGCCGCGTTGCGAACGGCTCTTGTCGCCGCGATAGAGGCGAGCCCAGATTTTCTCCCGTTCCTCGGCGGGAATGCCCATGCCGGTGTCGCAAAAGACCGCCACGGCCCGATCCGGTTCGTCGCGCACGGTGAGGGTCACGCGGCCGCCTTCGGGTGTGTATTTGATGGCGTTGTCGAGCAGGTTTGCAAACACCTGCCGGATGCGGTTGCGGTCCGCATCCGCCTCGCAGGCCGCGGGCAGTTCGGTATGGAGGGTCACCTTCCGTTCCTCGGCGACATACTGGTAGAGCTCGACCACTTCGCGGACCAGCTGGCAGAGGTCCACCGGCACGCGCTGCAGTTTCATCATGCCGGCCTCGACCTCGGTGATGTCCATGAGCGTGTTCAGCATGGCCAGCACGCGCTCGGATTCCTCGACGCAATCGGCCAACGCCTCGCGCGCCGCCGAGGGTTCGGCATCAGGAGACAGGGCGATTTCCGCCATGCCGCGCAGGCGCGTGAGCGGCGTGCGCAGGTCATGCGCGACATTGTCGAGCGCCTCGCGCATGGCGCGGATGAGCGCCTCGTTGCGCTCGAGCAGGGTGTTGAACAGGCGGACCAGTTCGTCAAATTCGTCGTTCGACGCGCGCCCCGGAACGCGCGCCCCCAGGTTTCCGGTGCGGATGATGGCGCGCGCGGTGTTCACAATCTGGCGGACGGGCCGCAGGGCGCGATGCGCTAAAATGTTGCCGACCAGGAAGCCAAGGATCACCGTTGCCCCGCCGACCAGGAAGAAGCTCTGGCGCAACAAATGCAACAGCGTTTCGCGGTTCGTCGTGCTGCGCCCGATTTGCAACATCGTGCCATCGGGCAGATCGGTGGAATCGAGGACGAGGTCCTTTTCCTCGTCCTGCGGCATGCGGATGACGACATCCTCCTCGTGGCGGTAATTGTTCCAGTCGCTGGCCGCGTCTTTGAAGGTCACCCAATCCTCAGGCACGTTGAGAATGGTGACGCTGTTGGTGTCGCTCACCAGCCGGACGAACAGGGATTTCTGTAATTTGGGCGGCTGATTTTGCATCCACTCGCGCAACGCACCCACGCCGCCTTTCTCGTAAAGCAGGGCGGTTTCCTTCAGCCACGCCCCCAGCAGGAGATGTTCCCGTTCCTGAATGGCCGCCGCGAGCAGGAAATAAGTGAGGACAAACAGCGCGACGTTGCTCAATGTGAAGAGCAGCACATACCACAGGCTCAGCTGAAAGCCGACCTTGCGGCGCAGTCGCTCAAGCACGCGGAAGGACATAGCCAACTCCCCGGATGGTCTGGATCAGCGCCCGGTCCTTGTCCAGCTTGCTGCGCAGGCGGTGAACGAGCACATCCACGACGTTTGTTTGCGGATCGAAACTGTAATCAAAAATGTGTTCCAGAATCATCGTCTTGGTGACCGCGCGGCCGGCGCTGCGCATGAGATATTCGAGCAGGGCAAACTCGCGCGGCTGCAAGTCAATTTTTTCGCCGCCACACTGCACCTCGCGGGCGAGCAGGTCCATCGTCAGGTCGCCCACCACGAGTTTGGTCGGTTCGGCGGTCTGCGTGGCTCGGCGGATCAGGGCTTGCACGCGCACCAGCAACTCGGAAAAGGCAAACGGCTTGGTCAGGTAATCATCGCCGCCGGCCTGCAGACCCTTGACGCGGTCGTCCACCGAAACCTTCGCGCTAAGGATGAGCACCGGGACGCGCATGCCCTTGGTGCGCAGTTTTTGGATGAGGCTCAGGCCGTCGAGTTTGGGCAGCATGATGTCCACGACGGCTGCGTCGTAGTTCACATTCTGCAGCATAAACCAGGCGTCCTCGCCGTCGCCGGAGTGATCGATGGCAAAGCCGCTTTGCTTGAGGCCCTTGACCACGAACGACGCGATCTTCTTGTCATCCTCGACCACCAGGATTCGCATGCCTGCCCATGATGACCCAGCCGGGTGCCCGGGCAAGAAAAAGTCGCGGTAGCAGGTTCAAGCACAAGGCCAGAGGGATCCAGCGTCAAGCCGTTGCCAGATTATCTTCCAACACCTTGGATTTGCCCGATGGCGGTTCCGTTTCAGTGGCCGTCAGCGGGTTTTCCAAGAGTTTGATCGGCTCGTAGAAGGTGTTGCGTTGCACCGGGGTGCGACCGGCTTCGCGGATGGCTTTGATCATTTCCGCCTCGGACTGCTGTTGCGGCGAGGTCGCGCCGGCCATGTGGAAGATGTGCTCCTCGATGATCGTGCCGTGCAGGTCGTCCGCGCCGTAGCTCAACGCCACCTGCGCGAGTTTCAGGCCCATGCCCACCCAGTACGCCGTGATATGATCAAAATTGTCGAGGTAGATGCGGCTCACGGCGATGGTGCGCAGCGAATCAAAGCCCGTCGGCGGCGTCTTCACGGGAATGTCGTTGTTCTCCGGCTGGTACGGCAACGGCACGAAACCCACGTAACCGTGCGTCTCGTCCTGCAATGCGCGCAACTGTCGCAGATGGTCCACGCGGTCGGCCAGCGATTCGACGTGGCCGTAGAGCATCGTGCAGGTGCTGCGCCCGCCCAGCTGGTGCCAGGTACGATGCACATCCAAATATTCCTCGGCGGATTCCTTGCCCTTGGCGATGGCCGAGCGGACTTCCTTGCGAAAAATTTCCGCGCCGCCGCCAGTGAGCGAATCGAGCCCGGCGGCTTTCAGTTCAATCAAGGTTTGTTCGACGGATTTTTTGGCGAGCCAGGCGAGATGGAGAATTTCAATCGCGGTGAAGCATTTTAGGTGCAGTCGCTGGGTAGGGGCGACCTGCTGGTCGTCCTGGCCGCGCGGCAGCGCGGCCCTACCTTCGGAATCGAGCGCCCGCAACGCCTTGAGCATGTCCGTGTAATAGCTGAACGGCAGCGACGGATGCAGGCCGCCGACAATGTGCAGTTCGGTGATGCCAAGCTTAAAAGCTTCCCGCGCCTTGGCAACAACCTGGTCGGTGGTTAACTCGAAGCCATCAGCGTCGCGCTTCTTGCGGGCGAACGAGCAGAACTGGCACGACAGGATGCAATAGTTCGAGTAGTTGACGTAGCGGTTGATGATGTAGCTGGCGCGGTTGCCGACCTTTTTCCGGCACGCCAGGTCGGCGATGGCCCCGACGGCGTTCAAATCCTTGGATTCAAACAGCCGGAGCGCATCCGCTTCGGCAATGCGTTCCCCGGCAGCCACCTTGTCGTACAGGTCGCGCAATTCGCTGCGTTGAACGAAGAAATTCATTCGTCCGCAGATTAAAGCAGCTTTTGCTCAACAATGCAAATGCAGGACAGGGCTGGCCAACCACGAAACACACGAACTGCACAAAAGTAAAAACCAGAACGACTTCAGCGGTTCTTTCGTGTGTTTTGTGTATTTCGTGGTTCAGTCTGCAAAGGCTCCGAACAGCGCGCGCATTTCCTCGTCCACGTCCGCCGCATGGGCGAGGGTTTGCGCGATTTCGTCGCGGAGCAGCTGCCGGTAGCGTTTGCGCAGCCGGTGCACCGCCACCCGCACGGCCCCTTCGTCCAGGTCCAAGGCTTTCGCGGCGTCGGCGTGGGACAATTCACCTTTGCCGGTGGTGAGGAAAATTTTCAGTTCCGCGAACAGTTTGCTCTGACCGTCTGCTTTGCACTCATCCTGCAGCCGTTCGATCACCTTGGCCAGCAGGGCCACGGCCCATTCGCGGTCGAAGGCCTTGTCCGGACTGGGTTCGGCGGTGGCGGCAATTTGAAACTGCGTGTCGGCGGTCTGCCAGTCCAGGGACAAGGGGATCACGCCGCCGCCGCGTTTCTGGCGCTGCGATTTGTCCCATTCATTGGCGAGAAAATGTTTCAGCGACGCGAGCAGGAACGCGCGGAAACGGCCGCGTTCGGCGCTCAGGCCGGCGAGATAATTTTTTCCGAGAAAGCGCGCGAAGAAAGCCTGCGTCAGATCCTCGGCGTCTTCCTTCGTGTGCCCGTGGCGGCGGACATAGGCATAGAGCGGAAACCAGTAGGCGCGGCACAGTTCCTCCAGCGCCCGGTCGGACTTCGGCGTGGACCGTTTGCCTGCCGCGAGCACGACCGTCCAGTGCGTCGTGGCGAAGATGTCGCCCGGCGTGCCCGAGGACGGCGTGGAAATTTCGGAGGTCAAGCGGTTCCCGGCAAAATGGATTGGCACACGGCCACGAATATTTCCGGGTCGTCGGGCGAAAAGCCGATACGTTTGAACCGGCCGGATTTTTTTATCAGCAAAACGTGGCGGCAGAGGTTGCAATTATCAAGTTTCACGCCCCAGATGCATCCGTCCCAGCCGCGAAAGATGGAGGGGCGAACTTCGACCGCCTGGATTTCGCTTGCCGGCACAACGACGGTGTGGAACAGAAACCAGGATTGGAGTTCGAGCCGGTCGCGGTAGATGCGGTACTCCTGCCACAGGCTCCGGCCCGTCCGTTTGGCGATGTAAATGGGCGTGTCGTTCATCTTTCAACCCGGTTGACGGCCTTGGCAGGCCAAGTCACTTGATGTAATACCCCGCCGCACGCCATTGGCCATCTTTTTCAAGCATGAAGGTGACGGTTTCAATCGCGGATTTCTTGTTGCTGAACGAAGTTTCAAACTGCATGACGATGTACCGGCTGTCGGGCGCGCCCGGCAGCGAGGACATTTCCTGCGCTGAGATGACTTTGCGGAAAACCAGTGAACCCAATGGTTGGCGTACCTGTTGCAACGACTCCGCCAATTTTTCCGAAGTGATTGCCTGTTGAAAATACGCCGCGGCATTGGTCCAGCTTTGCGCGTAGTTGCCGTTGTCAATATCCTGCAACCAGGCTTGCGCCGGTTCAACTGCCGCGTTGTTGGTGTTGCCCCGGGGCAGGATGAGATAACCCGCCGCCCGCCACTGGCCGTTTGCTGCCAAGGCAAACGTAGCCGTCTCGGTCGCGGCCTTCAAGCCTTCGAATGAACTGTCGAATTTCGCGACGAAATACGGGCCGTTTGGCTCCGTTTTTTCCAGTTTGCGGGACAGCAATTGCCCCAGCGGTTTGCGGATGCTTTCCCCTTTATTCACCCAGTCAGCCTGCGTCACCAGGGCGCGAAAACCTACCGACGCCTGCTGCCAGCTCTCGGCATATTGCCCGCCGTCCACCAGGCTCAACCAAGCCTGGATTGCCGGCAAAGCGGCATCGTCACCGGGTGTCTTGTCGGCGCCGGGTGCGTTGGCCAAAGGCAAAGCGGCTGTGCCAGTGGCGGCGGTTGGGAGCCCGGTGGCGGGGTCAATGGCTCCGGTGTTGCCGGGAGTCATTGGAAGACCAGTGTTCGGGTCAATCGCAGTGCCCGTCGTATCGGCGGGGGTGACGGGAAGCCCGGTGGCGGGGTCGATGCGCCCATTACCGAGGACAACGGGAAGGCCGGTCGTCGGATCAATAGCTCCGCTGGCATCGGCTGCCTGCACCAGTTTGTAACGAATCTTTACGCCAGGCGGGCTTTCGGCAAAACCAAGAATTTGCAAAATTCCCCTCCGGCCTTCCCGCGTTTGGAAGAAAAACGTGTCGGATTGTCCCGGCTGGGCGCCGAAAACCTGTTCCTGCCGGGGTGCTTCCTGTTGAAAGTTCCAGAACTGAACGACATCGGCAGGAGTCACGATATTCCAGCCGTTGGTGGGCGCCCTGACGACGATCATGTCAAAGCCCATGAGCGCCGGCAGAGCTTTGGCGTTCATCGTGACGACCACGTCCAAACCGTTGGTCCGCATCCACGCCTGTCCGCTTCGACTTCTCCAATCCAATGACGTGGTTGTCAAAACCGCTCCGGAGTCCAAATTCGCCCAGCCAAACAAGAAACCGGGTTCGGGCTTGAAGGGAAGAATCAACTCGCGCACCGGCGAGAAATTCCGGGTTCCGGTGGTCGAGGACCTCGTGTGGTTCAGGCCGTCCACAATTTCATGGATCTGTTCGGCGCTCATCGAGCCGTCCACCTGGCATAGTCCGCCGGGGATAACCGACTGGATGGCTGGGGCGGAAAGCACCTGACCGCGATAGACGATCGCCAGTTGCCGGCCGATGTTGGCCGCGGTGATGCCTTCAAACCGCTGTGCACCCGCATCCGTAAAGCGGATTTCAATTTCCCTTCCGCCATCCGGATTAAAGTCAACCCCGGCTTGGGCGATCACGGAATCGTCGAGCAGAACCTGGCGCGCGAGGTGCAACCGATCATGGCGGGAAACAGAGGGCAGCCAATCTGCCGGCTCGGTTGAGCTTTCCGGCAGCACCAGGCGAAATTGAAGGACGGGCGTTGCGGAGTTGGTGATCCAGGTTGCTTTGCTTTCTTCCAGCGCTTCGGCTTGGGTTCCAAAATACAGATTGGCAAACACCTTGCCATCGGCGTACATCGCCACGTGCGGAAGACCGGGAACCAGGTGGGAATGAACCAGTTCAAAATCGCCCCGACCTTTGGAGATTGGTATCCGATTTTTTGAGTCCTCCGGAACGCTTATGTCTGTTGAAGTGGTGATATGGAATGCCAGCGTCGCTTGATCATGGCTGACCAGATTGAAATGGCCTTTGACCACCATGCGTTCCGGGGTTCGCTCAACAGAGGTGATTTCAATCGAATCGCCTTCGGGGAACCAGGTCTGACCGATGTAGAAAGATTTGATCGGGCGCGAATGGCCGGGCATGAAAATTGCCAGCGGCACCACGACCAGGGCGATGATGATTGCTCCCACGATGGCCAGCAATGCAAACGCACCCCGCGGATTTCCCAGATTCACCGTCCAACCGAATCCGGGAATTTGTTTTGGCACCCACGTGCGGGAATCGCGCTTGCTGAAATAAATCGAAAGCCATTTCGGTCCGGTCCAGTTGCGCGGATTGTTCCACTCGGCTTCGTTGATGGCGGCTGGGCTGGCCATTGAACCGGGCGCGACGCCTGCGTTGCCAACGATAGTCTCCACACACGTCTTCACTTCGCTGACCTGCTGGTAGCGCCGTTCCGGTTTATTTTCCAGTGCGCGCAGCACGACTTCGTCCAAGCGCACGTCAATCTGAACTTTTGACGATGGCGGTTCGATGCATTTGCCGGGCAGTTCGCCGGTCAACATCTGGTAAAACACCACGCCCAGCGCGTAAATGTCCGCGCGATGATCCACAGCGTCCGGATGTTCCTTCTGCTCCGGCGCCATGTAATTCGGCGTGCCCATGACCTTGCCGGCAGCGGTCAGATCGGTGGGTCCGACCTGCTGGTCGGCCTGGACGCGCGGCAGCGCGTCCCTACCTTCAACAATTTTCGCCAGGCCAAAATCCGCCACCTTCACGCGGCCGCGGCGGTCGAGCAGAATGTTCTCCGGCTTGATGTCCCGATGAACGATGCCCTGGTCATGGGCGTATTGGAGCGCGTCGCAGATTTGCGGGACGATGGCCAGAGCTTCCCGCGGCGCGATCCGTCCGGCATGAAGCAATTGCCGCAGGTTCACGCCGTCCACAAATTCCATCAGGAAGTAGTAAAGCGGGGTGGCAGCCGACGTGAACCGGCTCTGCTTTTCTTGAGAGTGTTCGGGCTTGATTTGTGCGGACTCACGTCCGCTGCTACCAAATTCGTAGAGCGTGACGATGCCGGGATGATTCAGCTTCGCAAGCGCCTTGGCCTCGCGCGCGAAGCGGCCGGCGAACGCGGCGTCCTGGCCGATGCCGGGCGGAAGGATTTTGAGCGCCACAATGCGGTCCAGTTCCTTTTGCCGCGCCTTGTAAACCGCGCCCATGCCACCTTTGCCAATCAGTTCCAGGATTTCGAGCTGGGGAAACAGCGGCGCCAGTTCAGCAATGGGCGGCGGCTGGAAAGTTGGCGATTGTCCGCCGGTGGCGGTTTCGTCGGCCGCGCCCTGTTTCAGCAGGCAGGCGGGACAAAGACCGGCGAGCGCGCCGGCGGTCAGCGGGGTGCCGCATTGCGGGCATTGATTTCCGGCAGGCATGGGTTGCTGCAATTTTACCGTGTCCATACCCACTTCAGAAGCAAATCCCGCAAAATGTTACCGGAATCCATTGGAAGCCAGGAAATACACCGAAAGATGCGGCCGGACTTCAAGGAGCGCGGACAGCTTGTCCGCGTGTTTCAACTCGCGGGCGGGCCGCCCGCGCTCTGTCACCTTTCGTTTGTTTGGTGTATTTCGTGGTAAAATTCACCGCAGCTTGAATCCACCCTGAAACACCACCTCCGCGACCGTCACAATCAGAAAAACGGCGCTCACGAGGGCGTTGAGCCGGAAGAAAGCGAGGTTGATCCAGTTCAGGCTGCGACGGCGGGCGATCCAATGCTCCAGCACCAGGCAGGCGACGATGAGGAGCCAGCCGACAAGGTAGGCGAGGCGAAATTGGCAGAGCAGCCCGAACGCCAGCAGCAGCCCGCACATGATCATGTGGGCGAGAAACGCGGCGGCCAGCGCATTTTTTGGTCCCCAAGCCACAACCAGCGAATGCAAACCGTGCGACTTGTCGAACTCGTAATCCTGCAGCGCGTAAATGATGTCAAAGCCGACCAGCCATAGAACGACCGCGAGAGCAAGCACGACCGGCTGCATGCCTGTGCGCGCCGCCTGCTCCCAGGCCCAAAAGGACTCGGAAGACGAGAACATGCCTGCGGGCGACGCAAAGCCAAATCCTCCTTTCACCGCCAGCCATGCGCCCAGCGGCGCCAACGCGAGGGCGAGGCCCAGAAACACGTGCGTATAATCCGTGAACCGCTTGGTGAGCGAGTAAAAGCAGATCACCGCCAGAGCGACGGGCGACAAATAAAAGCATAACGGGTTCAGCAAATAACTGACGGCGACCAGACCGGCTCCGGCCAAAAGGCAGAGCAGCATGGCGCTCGCGAGCGAAACCTGACCAGCCGGCAGATGACGGTTGGCGGTGCGAGGATTCAGCGCGTCGAATTTACGGTCGGCGATGCGGTTGAACGCCATGGCGCAGGTGCGCGCACAAACCATCGCCGCGATAATCAGGCCGAACGTTTTCCAGCCCGGCCAGCCGCGGTGGTCCCGCGCCGCCACAACCATGGCCGCCAGGGCGAACGGCAGGGCGAAGACCGTGTGCGAGAACCGCACGAAGCCGCCCCATTTTTGAAGGAACAAAAGCATTGTTCAACGCAAAGACGCAAAGACGCAAAGATGCCGAGGAAAAGCAGAAAAAACTTTGCGCCTTTGCGCCTTTGCGCCTTTGCGTTGAATTCTCATTCTTTTTCCTCGCTCCAGCGCGGGGCGAGCCGGTTCGGCACGCCGAGATGATCCAGCACGCGGGCGACCACGGTGTCCACCACTTCCTGGATGGTTTTGGGGCGGGTGTAGAAACTCGGGTTCGCCGGCAAAATGGTGACTCCAGCCAGCAGCAGCAGTTCCATGTTTTTGACGTGAACGAGGCTCAATGGTGTTTCCCGCGGAACGAGAATGAGCCGTTTCTTTTCCTTCAGCACGACGTCCGCCGCGCGCAACAAAACGTCCTCGCTATAACCATGCGCGATGCGGCCCATGGTGCCCATGGTGCAAGGGATGACCACCATGACGTCCGGCGGGTTCGAGCCGCTGGCGAACGGGGCGTTCATGCTCTTGAGGCCATGCGTCTTGACGCCGTCGGGCAGGCGCAGGCCATCCGGCAGTTCCTCGGCGATGACCTGTTGGGCGTAATGGCTCAGCACGACATGGATTTCGTGGGCGCGCGGATCGAGGTTGTCGAGCAGCCGCTGGGCGTAGAGCGCGCCGCTGGCACCGGTGATGGCAACTAGAATTTTCACTGCGTGCATCATGCCGCAAGCGCCCACCGCAAACAAGCCGCGCGCCATCAACATATTTCCCGGCGGCGGAGCGCGAGGTGTTTCAACTCGCAGCGGGTTTGTGCATGACAGGCGATTTTGGAAGTCCAACGCTCGTTAGCATCCGTATATGCTGCGGTTTGGGACAAACCGCGCTCCGCCAATGGCACGTTGAAACAGCTTGAGTCCGGTTTTATCCTGCGCACAATGACCAGGTGTTCAAACCAGCAGCCATCATGGTCAGCGCGGCGGTTCTTTTGGCGGGATGTGCCAGCACACCCACCACATCTTCCCCACCCATCATGCCGGAAGAAGTCATTTCATCGCCGCCGGTCATGAGTGATGAAATGTCCTTGCTGAACTGGGCGAACACCAACGGAGCCAAAACTTTCACCGGCTCGCGGGCAGCCCGGCCAGGGGCCCGCATCGCCCGGACCAACCCGCCACCCGCGGCGCCGGTGACCACCTGGACTTCGTTGAATCGCTGGGCGGCTGAAAACAAACTCGCCCCGCTGCACCAGGTGTCCAGCACGCCCGTGGCCGCTTATGCCGTCGGGTCGGCGAATGGAACCCTGGTTTTGGACATCGGCAGCCGTGAAGCGACCTGGAACGGCACGGAAATCAATCTCGGTTTCGCCCCGCAATTCATCGACGACGAGATTTTTGTCTATGGGCTTGATTTGCAGAAAAATCTTGAACCGCTGCTGCTGGGGCCGCCGCTCACGTTTGGCAGCCGGGTCATGGTGATCGACCCCGGTCACGGCGGGCTGAACGTCGGCACCCACAGCGTCCTGGACGGGCGATATGAAAAGGAATTCACTCTCGACTGGGCCCTGCGGCTGGCGCCGCTGCTCGAAACCAATGGCTGGAAGGTTTATCTTACGCACACCAGCGACGTGACCGTGTCGAACGCAGACCGCGTCGTGTTCGCCGAGGCGCATCATGCGGATGTGTTTATCAGCCTCCATTTTAATTCGACCTCGGACCGGGATGCCAAAACCGGCGGGCTGGAAACCTATTGCATTACCCCGACCGGATTGCCCTCGACCTTGACGCGTGGCTTTGCCGATCCATGGTCGGAACGTTTGCCGAACAACGCGTTTGATGCGCAAAACCTCCAACTCGCTGTCCGGGTCCAAAACGCCCTGCGGCTCGCGATGGGCATCGAGGATCGCGGCGTCCGCCATTCACGGTTCGAAACGGTTTTGCGCGGCCAAAATCGGCCGGCGATTCTGATTGAAGGCGGTTATCTGTCGAACCCACACGAGGCAAGGCTGATCGAAAGTCCGGCTTTTCGCCAGAAGCTTGCGCAGGCCGTCGCGGACGCGCTTAAACAAAACGAGAATGGAAAATAGAGGATGGAGGATAGAATATGGCGATCATCCGAAGTTTCCGGGATTTGAATGTCTATCAACGGGCACGCGTTGAGGGCAATCACATTTTCAAGGCGACAAAATCATTTCCGACTGAGGAGAAATATTCGCTTACCGATCAGATCAGGCGTTCTTCCCGGGCGGTAAAATCCATGATCGCTGAAGCTTGGGCGCATCGTCGTTATCCAGCAGCGTTCATTAGCATGCTCACCGATGCTTTCGGCGAAGCCACGGAGACGCAATCGTGGCTCGACGATGCGCTTGATTGCGGGTACATCTCGGTTTCGCAGCACAAAGAACCGGATGCCGCATGGCAATCAATCGGGGCCAGCATAAACAAAATGATCGAGCGCTCGGACGATTTTTGCAAAAACGCCACGTGACCTTCCATCTTTCATTTTCCATCCTCGATTCGCGTTGAATCCCCATGCCATCTTCCATCCTCCATCCTCCATCCTCGTTTGTCTTGGTCACCGGCGGAGCCGGTTTCATCGGCTCGCATCTGGTCGAACGGTTGCTGGCGGATGGCAAAACGGTCGTGGTCATCGACGATCTTTCGACCGGCCGCCTGGACAATTTGCGCGGGGTCAAATCGCATCCGCGGCTGCGCGTGATCCAATCCAAAATTTCTGCTTGCGCCGAACTGCCGAAGCTGGCCGCAAACGCGGAATTCATTTTTCATCTCGCCGCAACCGTCGGGGTTGATCTGGTGGTGAAATCGGCATTGCATGTTCTCGAATCGAGTTTTCATGAGACCCAAATCCTGTTGCGGGCCGCCGCCGTCAAACGCACCCCGCTGTTGCTGACGTCCACCTCGGAAGTTTACGGCAAGAGCCAAAAATCTGCGTTCGGGGAGGACGACGATCTGCTCATTGGACCGCCCGGACAATCGCGCTGGAGCTACGCGTGCTCGAAGCTGACCGACGAATTTCTGGCGCTGGCCTACGCGCGGGAAAAATCGCTCCCGGTCATCATCGCCCGGCTGTTCAACACCGTCGGGCCGCGCCAGACCGGACGCTACGGCATGGTGCTCCCCCGGTTTATCGGCGCGGCGAAAAAGGGCGGCCCGTTGAAGGTTTTCGGCGATGGCGCGCAAACCCGGTGCTTTTGTCACGTCGGCGACGCGGTGGAGGCGCTGGTCCGGCTGGAAACCTGCCGCAAGGCGCGCGGCGAGATTTTCAACATCGGCGGCACGGAGGAAACCAGCATCCTGAAGCTCGCACGCCTGGTGGTCAAAACGCTCGGCTCAAAGTCGAAAATTGAACGGGTGCCTTATGACCAGGCCTATGCCCCGGGTTTCGACGACATGCGCCGTCGCAAGCCGCTGGTGAAAAAGCTTGAGCGCTTCGTGATGTTCCATCCGCGCACCACGTTGCGCGAGATCATCCGGTTGACGGCGGGGTAGGATTTTGCGGTCAAGCACCAGAGGTGCGGCAGACGAATTCGTTGCAGGAGATTCGGTCGTCCCTCCGGGGCTAATAAATTTTTTATCCCATTAAACCCGCAGTTGAAACTGCGGGCTATTTTCGGTCGCCGCTTTGCGGCTGCAAAGAAACACCTTCGCGCGTGAGCAGGTTGCGTTTCCAGTCCAGTCCGCCGGAGAAGCCGCCGATTTTTCCATTGGCCGCGAGCACACGATGGCACGGGACCAAAACCGGAATCGGATTCGCCCCGCACGCGCTGCCCACGGCGCGAACGGCCTTGGGTCTGCCGATCGCCTGCGCAATTTCACCGTAGCTTTTCGTTTTGCCCGCGGGAATTTTCCGAAGCGTGTTCCAGACCCTTTTTTGAAATTCCGTTCCCTCCAGATCCAGCGGCGGAAATTTCCGTGGCAAACGGCCGGCCAGGACGCATTTGAGCGCAGCATCGGTCACCTGATGCCAGCTGCGGATGGTGGTAGGGACGCGTTGCTGCGCGTCCTGACTGAGCGGCAGCGCGGCCCTGCCGTTGGCGGGGAAAGACAGCCTTGCCAGTCCCTTTGCCGAATAGCGGGCGACAAACCGGCCGGCACTGGTGGGAATGGGCAGCGCGAGGAACAGAGTATTCATTGGCGACCGGCTCAATGGCTGCGGCTGAAGACGATGATGAGGCCGAGCAGCAGCAAAAAGAGCGCGCCGGCAAAAAAGATGAAGCGGTTGCGCGCGACGCGTTTCTCGTAGCGCATCGGGCGGAGTCCATGCACCCCGCCGGCGGCCAGATAGGCGACCAGCCGCGGATTGTTTGTGGTCGGCCGGCGGAAATGATTCCGGAGGCGGCTGAATAATCCGGGCAAATCGTATTTGCGCACCCCGAGCTCGTTGAACTGGTCGGGCGCGGCGGTTTCATTGGTGTCGCGCAACGGCTTTACCTTTTCGAACACCGGCTCGTGCATCGGCGGCAGGGGTGGTTCGTGGGGGCGGGTGACCGTGGCGCCATGCGGAATGGCGGTGGAACGCAGGCGTGGCGTGGGCGCGCGCTGCAGTTGCGTGTCGAGTTTTTTTATCTCGGCTTCGAGCGCGGCGATTTGTTCGCCCAGGGCGTGGGACCGGTCGGAAATCGGATCAACTTTTTTCTTCGCGGGCCCCATACGACAATTTCAGTGGCGCAGCAGCACGGCCACCAGCACAGCCAGCGCGCCCAAAGCCACCAGCACCAGCGGCCAGGTCAGCGCCAGGCCGAATTTGCACAGCTCGCCAAAGCCGGCGTTGGCGAATGGCGACGCGGCAGGGACCGGGACCGTTTCTGCTTGGGCTTCCTCCTTGGTTTCGCCGGACAGCACGGCAAATTTAATCCGGGCGGCATTCCATTCCATGCGCGCATTTTCGATGGTGGTGAGCCCGCGGGTAAGCTCGATGCTGAAATTTTCCTTCGTCCAGATTTCGTCGTGGATGGCCTGGATTTTGTCGAGGGCGTCCCGGAAATCGGTGACGGTTTTGACCATTTGCTCGGCCTCGCGCCGGGCGTTGAACTCGGCTTCTTCAAGCAGGCCGAGGCCCCGGGTGAGATGATGAATCATTTCCTGCCGGCCGGTCTGAAATTCCGTCTGGCGCCGGCGCAATTCCTCGAGCGACGCTCGCTCGCGCTCCAGATCATCCTGCGCGCGTTTCAACTCGGCGAGTTTTTGCTGCGCCTCGACGACCTTGCGGTCCACCTCGTCGCGCGTGGGCGCGCGGAGCGGGTCGCTCGGCGCGGGCGTGCCGTAGGGCGACTTGTGCGCCTGGAAATCCGTGTCCACAAACTCCGTTGCATCGTAATCAGAAGCCATGTGGCGACTTTAGTCCTCCGGCACGAAAGTGTAAAGTGGTGATTACGCTTGTCACCGCGTCCGGGCTGGCTTAGAGTGGCCCTGACACTGATGCGGGGAATTTTGTCATGATTGAACTGATTCAGTTTCCGTGGAGTCCGTTCTGCCTGGTTCAGCGGCGCATTTTGGAATTTGCCGGAGTCCGCTTCAAAATCACCAACATCCCCCCGCAGGATCGCTCCCTGGTCTGGAAGCTCACCCGCCAACGCTATTACGGCGTCCCCGTCATCAAGGACGGTCGAAACGTGGTTTTTGAAATCAACGATGATTCGCAGGTCATCGCCAAGTATCTGGACGAGGAGCTTGAACTGGGCCTGTTCCCCTCCCAGTGGCGCGGCGTCCAATCCGTGCTCTGGCGGTTCATCGAAAGCGAAATCGAGGGCGTGGCCTTCCGGCTGAATGACATTTATTGGAAGGAAACCGTCGCGCCCGCCGACCAGTTGCAATATCTGCGGTTCAAGGAGCGCAAATTTGGCCGTGGTTGCCTCGACCAGTGGCACCGCGAACAGAAATCCCTGCTCAGACAGCTGGAAGAACGCTTGATCCCGTTCGAAATCATCCTGACGCACCAGGCCTATTTGCTCGATGACCGGCCCCGCTTTGTGGATTTTAATTTGTTCGGCATGCTCGAAAATTTCCTGTTTTCCGGCCATTACCATCTCCCCCAGCGGCACCGGCAGATCCACGAATGGCACCACCGGATGAAGACGGTGAAACACACGGATTTTAGCGCGTGAAAAATTACATCATCGACACCAACGTCCTCCTCCATGACCCCAATTCCCTGCTGAGCTTCGCGGACAACCATGTCCTGGTGCCCATCGAAGTCATTGAGGAAATCGACCGCTTCAAGCGCGAATCCACCGAGCTGGGCCAGAATGCCCGCACGGTTTCCCGGATGCTCGATGCCTTCCGCGGCGAAGGCAGCCTGAGCGAAGGGGTGAGCCTGCCCAACGGCGGCAAATTAAAAATCGCCTTTTACAAGAACGGCCACGCGACCAACGGCGACGGCGGGTTCAACGGCAACACCGTGGACAACCGGATTCTTTCCCTCGCCGCCAGCGTCCAGAAGGCGCAACCCAAGAACGCCACGGTGCTCGTTTCCAAGGACATCAACCTCCGCATCAAGGCCGACGCGCTGGGCTTGCTGGCCGAGGATTACGAGACCGACCGTGTGTTCATCACCGACCTTTACACCGGCATGGCGGAAATGTCCGTGAGCACGGACAAGATGGCCGCGTTCCGCGCCAACGGCGAACTGGACCTGGAGAGCGGCAAGAAATATTTCCCGAACGAATACTGCACGCTGACCGACGAGACGAACCCCAAGCGCACCGCGCTGACCAAGGTGGACGCCACCGGCACGAAGCTGATCCCCATCATCGACTGTCGCGAAGGCATCTGGGGCATCAAACCGCGCAACCGCGAACAGCATTTTGCGTTCGACTCGCTGCTGGATGACCGGGTCAAGCTCGTCACCCTCATGGGCAAGGCCGGCACCGGCAAGACGCTGCTGGCCATGGCCGCCGGTTTGAAGCGCACCGTGCTCGACCGCGAGTTCCGCCGGCTGGTGGTCGCCCGGCCGACCATTTCCATGGGCAAGGAACTCGGTTTTCTGCCCGGGTCGCTCGAGGAAAAGCTCGCGCCCTGGATGCAGCCGATTCATGACGCGCTCGAGATGCTGAGCGACCTGAACATGGGCCATGACCACCGGCGCAGCGGCGACCT
This sequence comes from Verrucomicrobiia bacterium, assembly GCA_049280815.1. GTDB lineage: Bacteria > Verrucomicrobiota > Verrucomicrobiia > Limisphaerales > UBA11358 > UBA11358. The sequence goes on from JBAPQW010000061.1 coordinate 59,922, forward strand.
GATGCGTTCCGGCAGCATCGTGGTGGAGGCGCTAAGCTACATCCGTGGACGCAGCATCGCGAACCAGTTCATGATCATCGACGAGGCGCAAAACCTGACGCCGCTCGAGGCCAAGACCATCATCACGCGCGTGGGCAGCGGCACCAAGATCATTTTCACCGGCGACCCCTATCAAATCGACAACCCCTACGTGGACTCGTCATCGAATGGGTTCAATTATGTGGTCAGCCGGTTTCGCGACCAGGCCATCGCGGCACACATCGAATTGCAGAAGGGCGAGCGATCCGAACTGGCCGAACTCGCCGCGAATATTTTGTAGATTAAAATTAATGGCGGCCAATGCGGCTGTGCCCGTCCGGAGGTCGCCACGGTATATCCGCTTGCCCTGAGTCGGAAATCAAATTTTAATCGGCGGCATGAAACCCTCCAGCCGGGTCAGCTTCGCTTGCGTTCTATGGCTGGCGTGCCTGGGTGGAGTGACACTGCCCGCCCCGGCGGCGGACGATGCGCTGGCCTGGCCGGCGATCACCTCGCAAACACGTCCGTGGGCATATTGGTGGTGGATGGGCAGCGCGGTGGACCGGACCAACCTCACCCGCGAATTGCAACGTTATCACGAAGCCGGCATGGGCGGCGTTCACATTGTTCCGATTTTCGGAGCCAAGGGCTGGGAATCCAATTACGTGAGCTATCTTTCTCCCCGATGGATGGAAATGATGGGTTTCACTGTCTCCGAGGCGCACCGGCTGGGTCTCGGGGTGGACATGACGACCGGCACCGGCTGGTGCTTCGGCGGGCCGGAGGTTTCGGACCGCGACGCCAACGCCAGCGTCGTCGTGAACACATTCGAGCTGGCGGCGGGCGAACGGTTGAAGGAGAAATTTGATCGCCGCGAAACCCAGGCGCTGGTCGCGTTTTCACCGGACGGGAAATCCATTGACCTGACCGATTCCATCAGCACCAACGGCGAGATTTTCTTTTCCCCGCCCGGCGGCGGCTGGCGGGTGTACGCCATTTCGCAAAAGCCATCGGGCCAGAAGGTGAAGCGCGCCGCGCCGGGCGGCGAAGGCTGGATGTTGAACCCATTTTATCCGGCGGCCATGAGCAATTATCTGCGCAGCTTCTCCGCCGCATTCGACCCATACCCCGGGCCTAAGCCGCGCGCCCAATATCATGATTCCTATGAATACAGATCCGACTGGTCGCCGGACTTTTTCGCCCAGTTTGAAAAGCGGCGCGGATACCGGCTGCAAACCGAACTGCCCGCGCTCCTCGGGACGAACCAGGATGACCACGCCGCCCGCGTAAAATCTGACTACCGCGAGACGGTTTCCGATCTCCTGATTGAGGAAACGCTGCCGCAATGGGTGGATTGGTCGCACGCGCATGGTTTTATCACGCGCAACGAAGCGCATGGTTCGCCCGGCAACCTGCTTGACCTTTACGCCGTCGCCGACATCCCGGAAACGGAATTCTTCGCCAGCAAACGCAATCCGCTGGTTTCCAAATTCGCGTCGTCCGCCGCGCACGTGAAGGGCGGCAACCTGGTCGCCTCCGAAACCGGCACGTGGCTCGCGGAACATTTCACCGAAACCCTGGGCGAAATGAAGCTGCTCGTGGACGAGCTGTTTCTCTCGGGCGTGAATCATGTTTTTTATCACGGCACCTGTTATTCACCCGATGAGGCCGGCTGGCCGGGCTGGCTGTTTTACGCCTCCACGCAGATGAACCCGCGCAACTCCATCTGGCACGACGTGCCCGCGCTCAACGCTTACATCGCTCGCAGCCAGTCGATTTTGCAGGCGGGCAAGTCCGACAACGACGTGCTGCTCTACTGGCCGATTTACGATTTTTGGCACGACCCGGCGGGGCGGCTCGCGCAACTCCAGGTGGAGACGCAGCAAACCTGGTTTGAAAACCAACCCATCGGCAAAACGGCGCATGAGCTCTGGAACCGCGGTTATGCCTTCGACTATGTTTCCGACCGGCAGTTGCAAACCGCCAGGGTGGTGGACGGAAAAATCCAGATGCCCGGCGGGAACTACAAAGTCATCGTCGTGCCGGAATGTAAGGTCATGCCACTGCCAACGTTAAAAAAACTGCTCGCTCTCGCCAAATCCGGCGCCACGGTGATTTTCCAAAACGACTTTCCAGGCGATGTGCCTGGTTGGGGGAATCTTGAAAAACGGAGAGACGGATACCGCATAATTTGCGATTTCGTCAGGCGCGATTTGAATATAACTGTGGTCCCGGTGCGGATCAAACGCGGCACAGGTATGCTTTTCTTTGAAAAGAATGCTCTCCTTGATCTGGCACTGGGAGAAGTCAGTGTAACCCGCGAGCCGATGGCCGATGCCGGCCTGTCTTTCGTCCGCCGTTCATTTGCTGGCGGCTGGAATTACTTCATCGCCAATCGCAGCGGCATCAATTTTGACGGCTGGGCCACGCTGGGCCGCCCCGGAAAATCCGTGGTCTTCCTTGACCCGATGACCGGCAATTCCGGTGTGGCCGCGTCCCGTGAGAGCGTTTCAGGTTCCTCCGAAGTTCACCTGCAACTCGCCCCAGGCGGGTCGCTGATTCTCCGCGCGCTGTCCCATGCAACAGTCAAAGGCCCGGCCTGGAATTACTGGCAGACGGACGGACGGACGGTTGAAATCCCGGGTGATTGGAATGTGAAGTTCCTGGCCGGCGGGCCCGTGCCACCCGCTCCACTTTCCATCACCAGCCTGGTTTCCTGGACGAAATTCGGGAACACAAACACGCAAAGTTTCGGAGGCACGGCGCAGTATTCGATCACGTTTGACGCACCGGTGTCGGCCAAGGGGTCCTGCTTGCTAGATCTCGGCGATGTTCGCCAGAGCGCAAGGGTGAAATTGAACGGCAAGGATTACGGCACGCTCATCCTGCCGCCGTTTCGCGTGACGGTGGATAATTTGAAACCCACCGGCAACCGGCTGGAAATTGAAGCCACCAGCGTGGCAGCCAATCGCATCCGGGATTTGGACCGGCGCGGCGTGTCCTGGAAAAATTTCCACGACATCAATTTCGTGAACATTGACTACCAACCGTTCAATGCGGCCGCCTGGCCGCCGACGGACTGCGGCCTGCTCGGCCCGGTGACGTTGACGCCGGTGATGCCATCGCCGGTCAGGTGACCAGAGACACTAGCCAACCAGCCGCAGAAGCAAATCGTTCAATTCCTGGATCTGCGGCGGTTTGCTGAACACGGCATCCACGGTTGAATTGATGGCCGGGTCATTTTTCACGGTGGTGCCCCAGGCGGTCAACATGATGACGGGCGTGCCGGGAGATTCCAGCTTGATTGCCCAGGCCACTTGACCGCCGTCAATGTCCGGCATGCCCAAATCGGTGATGACCGCATCGTAAGGCTCGCTTTTCAAAATGGCGGTGCAGAACAGTTCGATCCCGTACTTTCCCCCCGAGGCAACCCTCACCCGATGTCCGTAGTGGCTGAGACACGCTTTCATCATTTCCAGGATCTGCTCGTCATCGTCAATGCAAAGGATATGCAGGGAACGATTTTTTTTGGCGGATGGCGGGGATTCGTTCATTTTAAAGCCGGTTTTGCGGGCTGGAGGCCCCGGTCGAAACGGCGGGCATTACAGCACGCCCCCCGAGTCGATAAAATTTTCCATGACCGTTTCATTTTCATAATTGCTCTTTTGGCTGCCCAAATTTCCTATCTCGTCGTCCTCCAGACCGACTTGCCAAACCGTGCTGATAATTTAACAGGTCGGTGCCGGAATGTAATGAATAGGGGATACATTGCATGATTTAAGGGGTGAAGAGTGTCCGGCAAGGGGTGAAACTGAGAACCCAAATGAAGCTGGAAACCGAGCTAATGGCCATTTTACCGCTAAATGATTTGAGGCAGGCAGCAATTAATTGTCTTCCTCGTGGCGAGAGAGTGGTGGTAGGTGATGGATTCGAACCATCGAAGGCATAGCCAGCAGATTTACAGTCTGCTTTATTATTGATAAACAATAGGCATTTGTATTCATTGTATGATTTTTGTTTGACATCCCAAGTTGTTATGCGTAAATTAGCGCACACAACGGAACACAAGAGAAAGGATTGCAATGAAAACGAAACCTGATCGCTACTTATTGAAACGCGGCAACAACTATTACTGTTCATGGCGGCATGACGGCAAACTTCTCACGCGAGCATTGCGTGATGCCAATGGGCAACCGATTACCACCGTCGAAGCCGCACGCAGGGCCAGAGATGAATTCATGCGCCCGTTCACAGCCGCTACCGAGACGAAGGTTTTAGAGGAACTCAACGTGAAGTTGGGAGGCCGCAAGGCCGAACTTGCGAAGTGGGAGGATGAACAGCACCCGCCATTGTCCATCGGGCAGGCATGGAGTGAATTTCTCGCCTCACCCAACCGCCCTGACAGCGGCGAATCCACCTTGCGCCAGTACGAATTTCAATGGCAAGCCTTCGCCGATTGGATGAAGGTAAAGCACCCTGACATTCTCACATTGCGCGACGTATCGAAGGAAATTGCCGAGGAATATGCCAGTGGTTTGAACCACGGCAAGTTTAGCCCGTCCACCTACAATAAGCATTTGAATTTGCTCATGCTGGTCTTCCGGGTTGTGAAGCACAAAGCCAAGTTGACAAGCAATCCGTGGGAGTCTCCAAAACGCGGTGGCTTCCTTCAACGCAAACGCATGACCGCAAACAGCCGCCGCGAATTGACGATTGACGAATTGCGAACAGTCTGCCAAGCCGCTAAGGGCGAACTGAAAACTTTGCTTGCGCTTGGCATTTATTCCGGCCTGCGACTTGGCGACTGCGCCACCTTGCGCTGGGGTGAAGTGGATTTGCCACGCGCCATGATTCGGCGCATCCCGAACAAAACCGCTCGCCGCAATCCCAAGCCCGTGATCGTGCCAGTGCATCCGGTTCTGCTTGAGATTCTGTCAGAGACGCCGCTGAAAAAACGCGTTGAATACGTCCTGCCGGAACTGGCCGCACTCTACAATCACCGAACCGACATGGTAACGGACATGGTTCAAAGGCATTTCAAAACGCACGGGATCACCTTGCACAAGCCCGGCACTGGCAAGGGCGGCAAACGCGCCGTGATCGAAGTCGGATTTCACTCTTTGCGGCATACGTTCGTTTCGTTGTGCCGCGAGAGTAACGCGCCGCTGGCTGTTGTGGAAAGCATCGTCGGCCACAGCAGTCCGGCCATGACCAGGCATTATACACACCTTGGCGAACTATCCGCTGGCCGTGCCATTGCTCTTTTGCCGTCCGTGATGAGTGAAGCTACGCCAGAGCCGACAAAACGCGAGCAAAGCGAAATCTTGCGCGACGTGCAAACGATTCTTAAAGATATGTCGGCAAAGAATTGGCGCGAGAAAAAGTCTGCGGCGCTGGCAATGCTCGCCGCTGAGTAACCAAACGGAGCAACCATGAACCGGACACCCGAACCAAAGGGCTGAATATCACGTTTCTTCCAAAGCCTTTCACGACAGAAACTTTTTTGGAGATTTTGGAGGCTAAACTAAAAATCTTGCGCGATTGTACATGAACAAAAGCCGGCTGACTACGCATTGCTTTTCACCCCGCCGGCAAATCCTGACAGCTCGGTGGGGAATGGAGTCCAGATTGATTTTGGCCGCTTGTTTCTTGAATGGGCTGTGCTCGCCGCAATAACGGGCACGGTTTGGGTAATTGTTGTTAAGCCCGTGTGGTCGCGCAACGACAATGCTAACCGTCAGCAAAACCTTATGCCGCCAACCGGCAACCCGGAAAACTGAAATCATCCCATACGTTGCCATCAATCGCCGTCATGGATATTCGCAAACCGCGCCCGTGATTCGCCAATTATCATCGATAAGCAGTTCTCCGGGCGCAAAATCATAGAGGCAAAACTCCCGGAGCCGGGCGGCGGGTGCAATGTGGAGCGGAGCCGGATGAGGCGAGCAATACATTGACGCGCCGCCCGGCGACACACAATCCCGCCACTGATTCACGCGCACGGGCCCCACGCGGTTGCGCCGTGATGTGAACCGAGCATCCGCCCAACAAAATCGATACACAAAAACACGTCCGCGCCGAACAAACCAGCCATCCAAACAAATAATCGCTGAACTAACAGTTCCGCCTGCTGACTGATCCCTGGCTTCCTCATCTCCCCATTGACCCTGAACCCTGGCCATGTCCTTGAGTTCCATCTAAACGACAGAAGCATTGGAAAGCGCACTTGACGCACGCGAAGACCGAATGCCTGCCTGCGCTGCAATCCGACCACTTCTGGCAGCACGGGTAGCTCGCTTGACGAGACTGTTTATGCGACCCGCTTTCGAGAATCTAGTGCGGCAATAGTGCGAGAGCGAAGTACTCACCACTACCAAGATCACGGCCTGGATGAACGGAGGAACGTCCATGATGCCTAACGTCCAGAACTGAGCCACGCCGGTTGTGCAATGTCAACCGCGAATGCGGAACTGCAACGGCTAACCGGCGTTGGCTCCAGTGACTGGTTAGACCATTATTTGTTCCGGCTCTTAGATGCCTGCTCGATTTTCTTGGCTATAAGCTTTGCCTCCTCAGGACTCCAGTCACTTAGTACGTCGAAATCACCCGAGGATATTTCACTCATGATGGTTTCATCATCACGGAGTCGTCCATCAATCATAATAGCCACGTGTCTGCCAATGTTCTTGCGGGTTAATTCGTCGAATCGCTTCCGCGCCGCATTCGTCAGGGTGATATTGATGCCAACGACATCTGCTCGACCCCAGACCGACGTCTTCTCCACGTCTGTCATGCCAAGCACGGGCGTCTTTTGAACGATAATGATTCTTTGCGTGGGTTTTCCATCCTTCCCTTTCAAGGAGAGAGTCATCGGCTCAGAATCCGGCGATAGGGAATCCTGGACCAACCGCATTTCAAAAACTGGAGAATTGGAGTCGCCGGCTATAGTGGCATTCACACACTCGTCTTGCTTACATCCGACTGTCAATGCCAGGATGAGAATGATGGCGAGTAATTGCATGAAATTCGCGTGGTCTAACGTCCAGAGCTCAGGCACAGCCGCCGAGCGGGACATGAAATGAAAGTATGCCGAACAAATCCATAAATCAATCGCAACTGGAAGGGGCAGTGGCTGTTGCCTGCAGTGAATTGTTAGGCGATGCGGATTTTTGCAAGGAGATCCTTCCTCATGTTGGGACCAATGTGGACGTTGTGAGATTGGATCAGGCCATCACAGATCCAAGTTCCGGCAAACTGCATGACTGCTGTATCAACTATGACCCAAGTATCCACAAGATCGCGCAACTCAGTAGTGACGCCTCTCACGCGAAAGATACGGTCTCCCGATCCAACCATTTCCGTGCCCCGCGCCATGTGTCGGCAGACAATGAACTGGCCGCATGACGCGGTTCCGAGGGCTTTCAGCAGTTCCGCGTCAGTCGTTGGAGCGTTCTTAAGCATCTTTTTGTTCTCAAAAAATACATTGCGGGCTTGGGCGAAGTCGTGCGCGCCGCGTAACGGTCGGCGGGCGCAAGTTTCAAGCATCGCTTTGTATGTCGATAAAAATCGGGCAGCAGCGTCGGGAGATAGCAACATAAAGACTATACGCGAGCGTCGTCTAACGTCCAGAGCTCAGGCACAGCCGCCGAGCTGGACGTGGAAATGAAAGTATGACGGACAATTTCATAAATCAATCGCAACTAGCAGGGGCAGCGGCTGTTGCCTGCAGCGAATTGTTGAACTGAGCCGCTGCGCGGCAGGGGAGACAGGACGGTTTCAAGTTCACGGATGATTTTTAAATTGCCGGGCAGTCGCCCTCACGCAAGGGCA
>JBAPQW010000062.1:0-124738 GCA_049280815.1 Verrucomicrobiia bacterium
CCCAGAAGGTGCAAAGAAGTCAGAGTTCGTTCATACCTTGAACGGCAGTGGGCTGGCTGTTGGAAGAACGTGGGTAGCGATTGTCGAAAATTATCAGCAGGCCGATGGCAGCGTGCTGATACCTGCGGCCCTGCAGCCGTATTTGAAAGCGGACAAAATTGTGCCGTGATGGAATCAACCTCTAATTTACACGAATGATGTTTCCTCAAGCCTTCGTTCTGCTGCCTTGGCTTCGTGTCTATTGGTGTTCATTCGTGGTTAAGCCATGAAAATTCTCCTGGCCAGCAGCGAAGTTCATCCGTACTCCAAAACCGGAGGGTTGGCGGACATGGTTGGCGCGCTGGGCAAGGTGCTCGCGCGGTCCGGTCACGAGGCCGGCATTGTCACACCGCTGTATCGGGGCATTCGCGAAAAGTTTCCCGGGATCCGCCACGTGGACTGGCAGTTCGATCTGCCTCTGGGCGCGCAGCGCGCGACCGCCGGACTGTGGTCGCTGGGAGTTGAAAAGGGGCTGACCGTTTATTTTATTGATCAGCCGGGGTTTTATGGGCGGGCGGGGATTTATCACGAAAACAACATCAGCTACCCGGACAATGCCGAACGATTCATATTCTTTTCAAAATGCGTCGCGCATCTCGCGCGCTACCTGCCATGGCGCCCCGACATGGTCCATGTCCACGACTGGCAGGCGGCCTTGGTGCCGGCATTGATGTTGCAACAGCGGCGCGAGGAGGGGTGGGGGAATCCGCCGCCGACGTGCCTGACCATTCATAATCTCGCCTATCAGGGCACCTTCCCAGCCGCCGCCTTTGCGCTGACGAACCTGCCGGGGAGTTTTTTCACAATTGAGGGAGCGGAGTTTTTTGGGCAGTTGAACTGCCTCAAAGCCGGCATTGCATTTGCCGATGCGATCACCACCGTAAGTCCGCGTTACGCCCGTGAAATCACGACCGAGGAATTCGGCTGCGGCCTGGACGGTTTTTTGCGCCAGCGGCAGTCCCGGCTTTTCGGAATCCTCAATGGCGTGGATTACGAGGAATGGAACACGGCGCACAATCCATTTCTCAAACATCCGTATTCCGCGACGCGCCTGGCCGGCAAGCTGAAAAACAAGCTTGAATTGCAGAAGGAATTCAGCCTGCCGGTGGCGGGCGGGGTGCCGCTGTTTGGCGCCATCACCCGGCTCGCCGAACAAAAGGGTGTGGACATCAAGCTGGGCGCACTGGAGGAAATGTTGAGTGCCAACCTGCAGTTCGTTTTGCTGGGCAGCGGTTCCACCGCCTACGAACGCGCGTATCTCAATCTGGCCCGGCGTTTCCCGTCCCAGGTGGCGGTCCATATTGGTTATGACGAAAGCCTGGCACACCGCATCGAGGCCGCATGCGATTTTTACCTCATGCCGTCCCGTTTCGAACCGAGCGGCCTGAACCAGATGTACAGCCTGCGCTATGGAACCATTCCCATCGTCCGCGCCGTCGGAGGGCTGGATGACAGCGTGATTGATTTTTCGGAGGATGCCGCGCGGGCCAACGGGATCAAATTCCGTGAATATTCAGCGCCCACCCTGGCTTGGGCCATTCGCAAGGCGCTGGCCATTTATGAGCAAGCCGGTTTGCTCCGGCGTTACCGGCAAAACGCCATGAAGGCGGATTTTTCCTGGAAACAAACCCTGGGTGAATATTTGAGGATTTACAAGGCCGCCCTGGTCTTTAACTCTGGACAAGATTTGCGAACCGTCGGGCGCGTTCCCTGACGGTGCCGCTCGGGTGGTCGGCTTGCCACGGCGCGTTCCAAAGGACGTAAAACTCAAAATCCGTTGGCTGGCGCTTGTGATTGCGTTCAAATCGGGTCAAACGCGGCGTCATGGTTTTTTGGGCGGCGGTCAATGCCTCCTGCGGATTCAGAGGATTACCACCCGGCCAAAGCTCAGGCCGGATCTGGAAGCGGGAAACCTCTCCGACAGCTCCAACGGCGCGGTCGTTGTTGCCGCTTTCAATCATGGAAAGCGCTTCCCAACGGTTCATGGCGAATGCAGGTCTCGCCAGACCAAGCCCGGCGAACACCAATATGACTAGAAAACGTACATTCATTGTCCACTAATAAAGCGGTTTAAAGGCACCCCGTCAACTGGATTGTGTTTATATTGAATATAACAAACATTGTGCAGCTATTAATAACGAAACAAGATGTTGCCTGAATTGTGTTTAAGTCGTTTATATCCAATGAAATAAAGTTTGTTTTGTGGTCGGTACGCCTATTAACAGTTTAGCTAAAAGTTTTGCCAATCCTGCCTTCAGGCTGTTTCAAAGTGATTAAAATAGGCCACTTTTTATTCGATTTGTACCTAAATTCATCCCGCAGACTGTAATTTGCTGAAGTTAAAGGCAATAGACAATAAACAAACCCAGGGTTGCTCGCCTAGGCAAATTATCAAGTCCGAAGAGGTTGTGACATAGAGAGTTATTCGTCCGTGCGATTGTATGATTTGACGAGTTTCCGTACCAACGCGCGCGGAGTGATTCGCACTAAAAAGGTCGCTGCCCGGTTCCGCCAGCCTGGAATCGCCACTACTTTCCCTTCGCGAAATGCCTTATGACCGTACCTGGCAACGGTTTGGGCCGACATTTTGCCCGTTTTAAACCTTCGCACGGATTGGCCTCGGGCGATATTGCCAAAGTTGGAGGTCGTCGGACCGGGACAAAGTGCTGTCGCGGTCAGACCGGTCCCGGCCAGCTCTTCAGCCAGAGCTTCGGTAAAGGACAGCACATGGGCTTTAGTCGCATAATAGACCGCCATTCCGGGACCGGGCAGGAACCCGGCCACCGACCCGACATTCAGCACACCGCCACGCCGGCGTTCGATCATGCCCGGGAGAAACAATCCCGTCAGGTCTGTGAGGGCGGTGATGTTGACCTGGATCATTTCGAGCTGTCGTTTGAGTGGCAGACCGGCAAACACGCCTTGCGCTCCGAAACCGGCATTATTAACAAGAACGTCCACGGCGATCGCCCTGCTCTGCAATTCCTTGAACACGAGCGCCGGGGTTTCCAGACGGGATAGATCGGCGGTCAAAACGAACGTCTCGATTTTGTTGGTCCGGCGTAATTCACCCGCCAGCGCCTCCAGCGCTTCGGTGTTGCGGGCGAGCAATATCAAGCGGCAGCCATCGGCGGCGAAAAATTTTGCCAGTTCGAGTCCGATGCCGGAAGAGGCGCCGGTGATCAAGACCGTTTCGCTCTTTGCCGCGTTCATCCGGGTTCGGGCGGCTATTGGTTTCCCCAGCCGAATCGGGGGGTAAGCGGCCAGTAAACAAAGAACGATTTTCCAATGACGCTGCTGTCCGGAAAATCCCCCCAGAATCGCGAGTCCAGACTGTTCATCGTATTGTCGCCCATGACGAAGAGATGATTGGTGTCCATCTGAAATTCGCGGCCTGGTTCCAGTTCCCGGATCAGGGCATGGCCATAGTACTGGTTCTCTTGGTATCGGATGGTCTTGGTTCCCGGCGGCACGCCGGGAAATGAATAAAGGTTTTCGAAATGAGGGGTGGATGCGGACAAGGGCTGCCCGTTGACTACGAGATGTCCCACCGGGACGCTTTGGCTGCCGAATTGCGGCACCCCCGTTACATCGTAGTCCTGGGCCAGCGACAACGTCTCGCCGCTCAGGCCCACGAGGCGCTTGATATAAAACTGGTCCCCCGGAATGCCGAATACTTCCCGGCGCGCCTGGGGAATTCCTGCCGTTTGAAAAACAATGATCTCTCCGCGTTGCGGTTTGCGGAAATTGTAGGTGAACCGGTCTACGAACAAATGGTCCCCGGCCGAAACCCGCAACTTAACGACATCGTCGCCCTTGTGGTAAGATTGCCCCCGCTCAAATTCCGTGTGCGGGTGCAATCCCGCGCGATAGACCATGGGGTCCATGCCCGGTTGCGCTTCACCGTAATCCGGCGGAAACCACATGACGTGCTCCACACCATTGATCGTAAATGATTGCCGGATGTTAAAAATCAAAAAGTGTGTCATCGGGCTGATGGAATCAATCGTCCCATCGGCCTGCGCCACGACATGGAGATAGGATGTGCCTGCAAACCATTGCTTGATCCGTTCCCAGCCGGTCGGAATTTTGAAGGCCGGGTCGCCGGGCTGGCCGTCGTGCGGCAGATAGTTCTTCGAGGTGACCCCGAACAGCGTCGGCTGCATCGAGCCGGTCGGGATTTTGAACGGCTGCAGGAAAAACGTGCGGATGGCCATCGCCACTGCCACCGCCACCAGCAGGACCTCGACATTCTCTCGCCACATCGCATTCGGATACGGCTTAAGCCATTTGTTGGCGGCAAAGTCCAGTTCGTCCATCTTGAGCCGGATCTTTCCGATGGTTTCTCCCGTCGCGATGGCGTCCCGCAACTGGCTCAACGGGAGGGTGACGCCGCCAATCGCCTGGGGCGAAAGGATGTCGCGCTGCGCAGCCAGCAGACGCTGCACATGCTTGCGCACCGCGCAAGCCTGTCGGACGGTTGGAGAAACGAACCAGCGGAAAAACATGGTTGATGTTTGAGAGTTGCGCGTTGAGAGTCAAAACAATTTGAACCGCGGGACGTTCCCCGGCCCTTGTCATTCGACTTTCAATCCACGGTTTGGTTCATGCTTTTAACACTTCAATAAACGCTTCCTGCGGAATGTTCACGGAGCCGAATGCTTTCATGCGTTTTTTGCCTTCCTTTTGCTTTTCCAGCAGTTTTCGTTTGCGCGAGACGTCGCCGCCATAACATTTTGCCGTCACGTCCTTGCGGAAGGCGCTGACCGTTTCGCGCGCGACAATTTTTCCGCCGATGGCCGCCTGGATGGCGACCTGATATTGTTGGTGTGGGATGACTTCCTTGAGCTTGGCCGCGAGCACCCGTCCCCTGCCCTCCGCCTTGTCACGATGCACGATGCAGGAAAAGGCGTCCACCGACTCGTTGTTGACGAGCATGTCGAGCTTCACCATTGCCGATTCCCGGTATTCGTCGTGCTCGTAATCCATCGAGCCGAAACCGCGGGTGATGCTTTTGATGCGGTCGTGGAAATCAATCAGGATTTCATTCAACGGCAGCAGGCTCGTCAGCATCACCCGGCGCGAGTCGAGCGTTTCCGTGTGGTCCACCGCGCCGCGCTTCTCGGAAATCAACGCCATCAGGTCGCCAATGTTTTCATTCGGACAGATCACAAAGGCTTTGACCATCGGCTCCTCGATCTTCTCAATATAATTCGGTTCCGGCATGAACGCCGGGTTGTCAATCTCCTTGACCGTGCCGTCGCTCAGCGTCACCCGATACACCACGCTCGGATAGGTGGCAATGATGTCCATGCCGTATTCGCGGCGCAGCCGTTCCTGCACGATTTCCAGATGCAGCAGGCCGAGGAAACCACAGCGGAAACCGAATCCCAGCGCCACCGATGTCTCCGACGAATAAACGAACGCCGAGTCGTTCAACTGCAGTTTGCCCATGTTTGTCTTGAGATGCTCGTAATCCGCCGTGTTGATCGGATAAATCCCGCTGAACACCATTGGATGTATTTCCTTGAACCCCGGCAGCACACCCGACGGGTTTCGCGCGTCCGTCACCGTGTCGCCCATCTTCACTTCCTTGGGGCTCTTGATGTTTGCGGTAAAATAGCCCGTCTCGCCCACTTCCAGTTTCTCGCGGACGTACGGTTTGGGATTAAAACTGCCGACCTCCTTGATCTCGACGTTTTTGCCGGAGTGCAGCAGTTTCACGTGCTGGCCGGCCTTCAACTCGCCATTGAACACCCGCACATGCGTGACCACGCCCTTGTAAGTGTCGAAAAAGGAATCGAAGCCCAGCGCCTGCAACGACGGTGCGCCCGTGGGCTTGGGTGCCGGAATGCGGTCGACAATCGCCTCGAGGATTTCCTCGATGCCGATGCCCTCCTTGGCGCTGGCCAGAATCGCGGTGTCGCCGGGAATGGCCAGAATGTCCTCCAACTGCTGCTTCGTCAGCGGGATGTTGGCGTGCGGCAGGTCAATCTTGTTGATGACGGGAATGATGCTGAGATTCTGCTTCATCGCCAGGTGCACGTTGGCCACCGTCTGCGCCTCGACACCCTGCGCCGCGTCAATGATGAGCAACGCACCTTCGCACGCGCTCAGGCTGCGCGACACTTCGTAGGAAAAATCCACGTGCCCCGGCGTATCGATCAGGTTCAGCTCGTAGGTCTCTCCGTTCTTCGCGGTGTAACGCATCGTGACCGGATGCGCCTTGATGGTGATGCCGCGTTCCCGTTCGAGATCCATCGAGTCGAGCAGTTGCGCCGACATATCGCGCGTGGCGATGGTGCCGGTGCGATGCAGGAGCCGGTCCGAGAGCGTCGTCTTCCCATGGTCAATATGGGCAATAATGCTGAAATTGCGAATATGTGCTGCGTCCATTTTAAAAAAACCGGTGACGGGTGTCAGGTGACGAGTGACAAGATGTTGCGGGTGAGCGGTTCGTGTCGCCTGCCACTTGTCACGTCGTTTGAACGTTCCGTCAAATTAGGATAGCCGGAAAACGCTTGAAGCAAAGGAAATTTGACGCTTGTTACGCCGAAGCCGCTCGGAGGCTTGCATTGCCTTCGCGTCGATTTTTTGGTTGAACTGGGATGCGGAATGGCTACTTTCAGAATATGAAAACCACCTCAAGGATAATGTCTCTGACACTGCCATCCGCCGCCGCGGTTTTCTGGTTTGGGATAATCATCGCCACCGCGCAGGATAACCAGACGGCCGGCGCCAAACCCAGATGTGCCGTAACGGCCGGACAGCAAGCTCCAACGTTTCAGGCCCAAGCCCTGAGTGGCCGGACGATCAATTTCCCGGCGGATTTCAAGGGCAAGGTCGTATTGCTAGATTTCTGGGCGACCTGGTGCGGGCCGTGCCGCGCGGAACTTCCCAACGTCACCGCTGCCTATCAGAAATATCACACCAACGGTTTCGACATCGTCAGCGTCAGCTTGGATTTGCCCCGGAAAGGCCCCGAACTGCTGCAGTTCTTCAACGAACATGGCATGACTTGGCCGCAGATTTATGACGGCGGCTATTGGAAAGCGGCGGTGGCGGTGGAATACGGCGTTCACTCCATCCCGTGCCCGGTGCTGGTGGACGGCGACACCGGAATCGTTTTGGCCGCCGGGCCGGACGCCGTCGGCCACCGATTGCTGAAAGTGCTCGAGCCGGCGCTGGCAGCCAAAATAAAAAAATAATCTTCCGCCGCGTCAGGCCAGAACCGCCTTGTGCGTTCTCAGATATTTCTCAATGGTTTTGATGCCGTTGCAGGAATTGGCGACCCGGATGGCGTTGGGCTTGCCCAGCTTGTAATGCACCAGCAATTTGCCCACCATGGCCACCTGGAGATTTGCTTCCGCCATGCGCCAGACTTGACCGGCTTCCAGTGGTTGCAGGCGAAGGCGGGGCGGCGACTTGATTTTTATCATGGCTAATCCTGCGCCGTAACCTCCAGTTAAACCAGTTAAATCGCAGCTTTCTTTCAACCCCGTTCGCACTCTTTCACTCGGACGTTCGATCTAAACGCCGGCGTGTCAAATTCTCCGTCACCGAATCGCGCGCCTTGGTCGCGCCGAAGCAACCGAAGGCCGGTCAGCGGTCACGACTCGGCGGTCACGAGCGCGAGCGCGAGGCCGTCATAGCCCTTGCTGCCCACGGTCTGGATTTCCGTGGCGCTCACGCGCCGCTCCGCGGCAAGCAGTTCGTTGAAGCGGCGAACACCCTGAACCAGGGGATCGGTGCTGTGGGCATCAATCACCGCTCCGTTGCGCACGACATTGTCGGCAATGATCACACTGCCGCGGCGGGACAGCTTGAGCGCCCAGGCAAAATAATCCGCATAACCCTGCTTGTCGGCGTCAATGAAAATCAGGTCGAACGGGCCGCGACCCTCGGCCACGAGCTGTGGCAGGGTGTCGAGCGCCGCACCGAGCCGGAGTTCAATGATGTTGGACAGGCCCGCGCGCACAAAATTGCTGCGGGCGACTTCGGCGTGTTTGGGGTCAAGCTCCAGCGTGATCAACCGTCCGCCGGCGGGCAGCGCCCGGGCCAGCCAGAGGGTGCTGTAACCGCCCAGCGTGCCTATTTCCAGAATGGTCTGCGCCCGCTGCATCCGCGCCAGCAGGTGCAACAGTTTGCCCTGGCTCGGAGACACGCTAATGGATGGCAGACCGGCTGCGACACAAGCCTGCAGCGCCGCTTCCAGCACCGGATCCCGTGGCACCAGCAAACCGTTGATGTAGCCGTCCACCGCCGTCCACTGCTCGGGAGTCATAATTCAGGCCAAAAGTAAAGGTCGCAGCTGGCTTGAAGCAATGGCAAAAGGGCCGGCTCGATTTGCGCCACGCCATTTCACACAATCGCAGGATCACGGTTTCGCTGTTCCAGAAGGATTGTTTTTTGACCGCGTTGTTATATCGCAGGTTCCGGTCTCGCACGAGCCTCCACCCAGGAAGCGCCCGATGGAAATGCGGTTGCGGGCAAACCATCGATAGCCCCAATCGGCAATCCAGCGGAGTCCCGGCCAGCCGGTCGGCGCGAGCAACCAGCCCAGGCCGATTGCGCGGTAGGCCTCTCGAAAAACCTCCACCTTCCGCACGATCCGGCCATCGGGAAAAACACCGTGCATGACACCCATGACTTCCGCTTGGGTAATGCCATAGCGTGACGGGTCAAAGCCGGGAGCAGAGATGTCCTCGAAGGCCAGGTGACCATCCCGGTTGCGGCGCCGGAGCCATTGCGCTTCGCGGCGGCACATCGGGCACTGCCCGTCATAAAGCAATTTGAATCGCCATTCACTCATGGTGCATATCAAACAATACCAGATAATCGGAAAAAGCCGAACCCTCCGATTGCCCGACGGGAGAAACCACCTGGCGATGTTTCCTTCGTTGTGCCTGGCACGAAGGTGATTTTTCTAATGGGCGTTGCGCCCGGGCACGAAATTATTCTCGCACCAGGACCGCTTTGTTTTTTTTCAGATACTTCTCCACCGTCGCCTTGCTGCTGCAGGAATTGGAGGATCTGACGGCGTCGGGCTTGGCCAGTTTGTAATGCACCAGTAATTTGCCAACCAGTCCCACGTGGAGATTCAATTCCGCCATGCGCCAGATTTGGCCGGTTTCCAGCGGTTGCCGGCGAATCCGAGACGTTGACTTGGCGATCCTCATAACACTCATGAAAAATCTTGCCCCGGATTATGCAAATTTACCAGCTAATTCGCATCACGGGATCGCCGGACCTGCCGGTATTTACTCTCCGGCAGCATCCCGGTAAGCCAGTTTGACAATCCAGTCGGCAAAGAAAAAAAAGACCGCCCCCAACACAAACGCCGGGACGCCAAACGCGAAGTAGGAAAAAGTCGAAGGCAGGTCGCTGGTGTCACCGCCCTGGTTCGCGGGCAGGAGGTTCTCCACCATATTGTCCACCCCCGCCAACAGGTTCCACAGACTGTAAAGGATGACCAGAAAACCGGTCACCCGGACCACCACGCCAAAAAGTTCGGTAGGTTTCATATTGATACTCCCACCAAGGCTGACCCAGCGGCATTCGCATTGTCAAGCCGGCGGTGCATCCGCGCCGAAACTTTTGCTTTGGCAAGCGTGCCGTTCGCGGATTAACTAGGCCCATGCAAAATGTGCTCGATTATTTGAAACGCAACCAGGCCCGATTCGTGGCCGAGTTGTGCGATTACCTCCGCTTTCCCAGCGTTTCCGCCCAGCCGCAACATAAAACGGATCTGCGCGCCTGTGGTGAATGGCTCGTCAAACACGCCCGTCACATCGGCCTCGACGCGCGCCTGTGCTCCACCGCTGGCCATCCCATCGTAGTCGCCAAAACACCGCGCACCAAGGGATCGCCCAAACCGCACTTCATGATTTACGGCCATTACGATGTCCAGCCGCCGGAGCCGCTCGATCTGTGGAAATCGCCGCCGTTTGCGCCGCGCATCCAGGGCCGCTCGATTTACGCCCGGGGCAGCACGGATAACAAGGGCCAGAACCTCGCGCATTTCAAGGCCGTTGAGGCTTATCTCAAAACCGGCACTACCCTGCCCTGCGACCTCACGTTTGTCATCGAGGGCGAGGAGGAGGTCGGCAGTGCCAACCTCGCAAAATTTCTCAAGACGCATCGCCGGGAACTGGCTTGCGACGCCGTCGTCGTCTCGGACACCGGCATGCCCAGCCCGAAACATCCGGCGCTGACCTATTCGCTGCGCGGCATCATCGCCTTCGAAATCACGCTGCGCGGCCCGTCGCGCGACCTCCATTCCGGCGGCTTTGGCGGTGCGGTGGAAAATCCGGCCATGGCCCTCGCCCGCCTGCTCGCGCAAATTCGCGACGCCAACGGCCGCGTGACCATTCCCGGTTTCTACGACGACGTCGCGCCGCTTTCGGCCTTCGAGCGGAAACAATTCGCCCGTTTCCCCATCCCGGACCGCGACCTGGAAAAGCTGCTCGGCGTGAAAAAATTATTCGGCGAACGCGGCTTTACCCCGACGGAACAACGCAGCGCGCGTCCGACGTTTGAAATCAACGGCCTGACCAGCGGATATCAGGGCCAGGGAAGCAAGACCATCGTGCCGGCGTGGGCGCGGGCGAAAATCACCTGCCGCCTCGTGCCCAACCAACGGCCGGCACGCATCCGCAAAGTTGTGTGCGATTACATCCGAAAAATCTGCCCGCCCACGGTGCGCCTGGAAATCGAGGCCGGTCACGGCGCGGAGGCGTATCTGGTTTCACCGCAGAGCCGCGAGGCCAGGGCTGCGTTGCGGGCGCTCAAAGCCGCGTTCGGCTGTGAGCCGATTTTGACGCGCGAAGGCGGCTCGATCCCCATCGTCAACGACTTCAAGAAAATCCTTGGCGCCGATTCGTTGCTGCTGGGCCTGGGCCTGCCCGATGACAACGCGCATTCGCCGAACGAAAAGTTCAACCTGGATTGCTTCGCCAAAGGGCAGGCGATGAGCGCCCATTTGTGGAAGGAGTTGGCGAAATAATCAGGCGCAAGAATCCTGGGGGCGCTGGCGTCCCGCTGGCGTGGTGCTCAAGGCTTGGCCGGCGAGACGGCGGGCTCCCAGGTTCGATCATGCTGTCGGAGCTTTCCACAAAAGTTTTTGCCACCGTTAAATTGTCTCCCGCTCTTGATTCACGAATCCAGCTGGTATTCCTGCAACACGCGCACAGTTTTGGCGGAGGCGCACCAATCACCCCAGATCAATTGCAACGACCGGAAGGTCGATTCGCCGAAATTGGTTTCCCGATGCGCCCGGAGAAAATCCAGCAGCCGTTTCCAGTCGGCCTGCGGTTGGGAAAAGCGCATCACGGTCAGATGTGCCGCGGTGATTTTGTAACGACGATCCAGATTTTCACCCACCCCACCGTCCCGCAATGCGTTCCGCAAATCGTCGCGGAGCCGCGGAAGATCTTCGTCCTGTGGAAATCCTTGAATCAGCACCGCCTCCGGCGAAACCGTCACCCCGCGGAATTTCACCGGGAAGGCCCGGCGATTTTTCAGCACCTCATCCAAGACCGTCCGGCAGGCCGGCAGGCGATGGATTTCCTTGCGCCAGCCTTCCGAGCCGGGAATGACCGCCAGCACCGTCAGGTGCAGTTCCGCCGGCTGATAAAAATGCTGGCCAGGGCAAATGTCCGCGACTTCACTCAAGAATTTCTCCACCCTCTTCCGCACTCCCGCATCCGGGCGCGCCACCAAAGTGGCGCCGCGCCGGGGATCGCCGGTTTTGTTCCTCAAATTCAGATCAACCCGCAATCCATCCGATTCCAAAGCGGCAGTCGATTTGTGCCAAAGCTGGTCGTAAATTCGTCGCGCCTCGGTCAGTTCGTCGCCCATGACAGGATTTCCTCTCTCAGCCGCTCGAGCGGCAGCCCCACCACGTTGCTGTATGAACCGGAGATTTCCGAGATGATCAGGTCGCCATGTTCCTGAATCGCATAGGCGCCCGCCTTGTCCAGCGGATTCACTTTTGAGAGATAATCACGGATTTGCCCGGCGTCAAGCGGATGAAACGTAACATCCGTGGTGACGGCAAAAATACGTTCCCGGTGCGCGCGCAGCTGAATCAGGCAGATGCCAGTGACGACCTGGTGCGTCCGGCCCTGCAACCGCGTCAGCATCCGTTCCGCTTCGGCGCGGTTGGCGGGCTTGCCCCTGATTTCGCCATCGAGGAACACCAGCGTGTCCGCGCCGAGCACCAGCGCATCCGGATATTTTTTGGCGATGAGCCGGGCTTTGCGATGCGCATTGAGCTGGCAGATTTCAAACGGCGACATCTGATCGTCCAGGATCTCCGTGGCGTCGCTGGGAACAATCCGGAAATCCAGTTTCAATTGTTGCAACAACTCCGCCCGGCGGGGCGAGGCGGAGGCGAGAATTAATGGCGCCGATCCCATGCTCCAAATTTAACCCGTGCTGGCAGAGGTGTCGAGGGTGGCGTGGCATGTTGGAGTTCAGGCTTCAGCTTTACCTGAAAGCGCCGGCGTCCCGCCGGCTTTTGCCTGAGAGTAGAAAAATCCATTCGCCGACGGGACGCCAGCGCTCCCAGCTGGGAGAAGAACGGGCGGAAGCAATTATCGGCGTGCACGGCGCTCTTTATTCGGTTAATCGATAACCATGCACAGCGACCGCCGCGTCGTCAACATCGCACTCATCGGGTTCATGGGCACGGGCAAGACGTCCGTCGGCCGGCTCGTCGCCGACCAGTTGCATTTCGATTATCTCGACACGGATGACGTCATCACGACGCAATCGGGCCGGACCGTCATGGAAATCTTTTCGCTGGACGGCGAACCCGCGTTTCGCAAATTGGAACAAAAACTGGTCGGCGAACTTGCCAGCCGGACCAAAACCGTCATCGCCACTGGCGGCGGCCTGCCAACGCACACGGAAAATCTTGCCAGTCTGAAGACGCACGCGCTCGTGGTCTGCCTCTGGGCATCACCGGAGAAGATCTGGGAGCGCGTGAAGAACCAGACGCACCGTCCCCTGCTCCACGATCCCGACCCGCAGAAAAAAATCCGCGAACTGCTCGCCGCGCGCGAACCCTTTTACAAACAGGCCGATGTGCTGTTGAACACCGAATTGCGGTCCGTGCGCGAGGTGGCGCAACAGGTCGTGCATCAGTTCCGGCTTGAATCGTCCCGCCGGTGATGAAAGCGTTGATCCGTCAACGGGCGCTGGAACTGGGTTTTGATGATTGCCGGTTCACGACTGCCGCCGCCCCTGCCAGCGCAGGCCAATTGCAACACTGGCTGGCCCGAAATCACCACGGCGAAATGGCCTGGCTCGAACGCAACGCGGCGAAGCGAATTGATCCGCAGCAGGTGCTGTCGGGTGCGAGGAGCGTGATTTGCCTCGCGGTAAGTTATGCAGGTGAGGTCCAGAGTCGAGAGTCGGGAGTCGAGACGCCAGGCAGCGCCCGCTCTTCAACTCCCACCCCTCAACTCTCAACCGGGCTCATCGCCCGCTATGCCCGATTCACCGATTACCACCAAGCGCTCGGCAAACCATTGAAGTCATTGGCAGAATTAGTGAATCAAGTCGGCGGCGCGGACACCCGGTCGCTGTGGTATGTGGATACCGGGCCGTTGCTGGAACGCGATTTCGCGCAACGTGCCGGACTCGGGTTCATTGGCAAACACACCAATGTCATCAGCCGGCGATTCGGCAACTGGAGCCTGCTGGCTGAGATCCTGACCACGCTGGAACTGGAGCCGGATCTGCCGGAGAAAAATCATTGCGGCAACTGCGTCCGCTGCCTTGACGCGTGCCCCACGCGGGCCATCATCGCGCCGTTCCAACTCGACGCGCGGCTCTGCATTTCCTACCTCACCATCGAACTGAAAGGTTCGATCCCGGTGGAACTGCGCCCGGCCATCGGGAACCGGATATTCGGGTGTGACGATTGCCTGGCCGTGTGTCCGTGGAACCGTTTTGCCCGCGAAGGCAAGTTAATGAAGGCGCATGCGCGTCCGGACCTGGCCGCGCCGGACTTGGTGGAATTGCTGCAATTGGACGAGGCGGGTTTCAAATCACGCTTTGCCGGCACGCCGGTTTTGCGGACGAAACGCCGCGGCCTGCTGCGGAACGTCTGCGTGGCGTTGGGAAACACCGGCGATGGCTCGGTGCTGCCCGCCTTGGAAAAAGCCGGCGGCGATGCCGAACCATTGATTGCCGAACACGCCCGCTGGGCAACGGAACAGATTCAAAACAGGCAAGAACAGTGTTGAACCACGGCCGCCGCGTTCAAATTCGATGAATGTTGCCGCCCTTCAACTTAATATTGCCGCCGCCGCCGCTTCGGGCCACACTCTTTGTTGCAGGAAGGAGACAACCATGAGAATGCCAAATCTTTTACCGGCCATCTGTCTGCTGGCCGGCGCCGCCACGGCGCAGGAACTGAACTGGACCGAACTGGCCAGCCGGCCGGAACTCTGGCCTGCCCAATGCACCGTCAAAGACACGATCAAATTCGAGGGCGGCGTGAGCATCCCGGCCGGCGCCACCGTGGACGTCGTGGATTTCAAGGGCAACCAGGCGGACATGAAGACGACCGACAGCAAGACTTACTTTGCCGCTGAACCGGACGACACGGATGTTCTGGACGTGGCGCGCGCGGCCTGCGCGAAACTCACCTCGAAACAACGGGCCCTGACCTACCCGTTGCTCATCCAACGGAAGGAGCTGTGGCCCTACCGTGTCACCATCACCCGGGCATTCGACCTCGCTCCCGGCAAGACCGTGCAGGCCGGGGATCAGGTGCTGGTCAAAGACATCCAGCCGGGTAAGGTGGACGTGGTGTCGGAAAAACTGAACGCGCGATTTGCCGTCGCGCTCACGGCCACGGACGTGATGAAGCAGGCGCGGGAGTTTGTGGAGGACGATTCGGCCGGGCCGAGGCTGCTGGCCATGCAAAAGCAAGCCGAGGAAAAACTGGCCGCCGAGCAGCAGGCCAAGGCGGCGGCCATCAAGGCGGAGGGCCGCGTGGCGGTGGAGCTCGAAGGGAAATTGATCAATTCCCAGACCGGCCAGCCGGAACCTTTGGATCCCAAGGCGTGGCCGCGCTATATCGTCTTCCTGCGCGGCCAGAGTTCCTGCCCCATCACGCGGAATTTCGCGCCGACGTTCATCAAGTATTGCAATGGCATCAAATCA
Source organism: Verrucomicrobiia bacterium (assembly GCA_049280815.1). GTDB lineage: Bacteria > Verrucomicrobiota > Verrucomicrobiia > Limisphaerales > UBA11358 > UBA11358. The sequence continues at coordinate 15,220 of JBAPQW010000062.1, forward strand.
GCGCATCCCGAGGTGGAGGTGGTTTACCTGACGATCGAATCGCTGCCGGACACTTTTAAATTTGCGAAGGAACTGGGCTTTAACTGGCGCACGGTAAGTTATGAGGACACGACCATGCCGTGCGTGAATCCCATCATCGACGGACGGATTCCCCAGCTCATCGTGATGGACCGCGACGGGAAGGTGCTGGCCAACGGCATCCAGTCCACCGCGCCCGCCGCCCTCCAGCAACTGGATGCGTTGCTCAAGCAGCCGGTCCCGCCGAACTAGCCTGCCCGGTCAATTGGGTTTCACTGCCGGGGCGGTGGCGAGGACGGCAGCCAGGTCCGTATTCGATTTCACCGTGAACCGGCGGAGATTGCCATCGGTGCGGGCAATGAACGTCATCCGGTCATTGAACTGGTAATGGCTGCCCTCGGCGGCGAAGACCGCAATATGGCTGCCCTTGGGGCTGATCGAGCCGCCGAACAGCTGGCCGTCGGGCACTCGCGACCGCCGCCAAGCCCACCCCTTGCGCAACCTTGCCAACTTCTGCCGTCGTCATCCTTAGACGCATCAAGTGTTGGACAGGTCGGCTCGTGGCCGGTGGTATAAACGGGTTTTGCCTGAGGCCGGAGAGGTGGGCTTAATTCCCGACGGCGAATTTGGCAGTCTTATCGACAGGCGCACCGGCCGGAATGGTGGCCAGCTCTATCCCCGTGCCGGTCCCGAGATTGCGGCTGTACTTTTTGTCCGTCGCATTGTTCCAGTGTTCATGCACCCCGAGGCTCTGCAAGCGGACTCCGTCCGGCTTGTAAACCGTTCCCGAAGGCGGGTCGTTGGCCAGCGCCGCCTCATGGAGATGCCGGTCGGCATTTTTGATCAGCGGCATTTCAGAACGCAGGAAATCCAGACCCACCGATTCCAATGCCACCGGATCCTGGGAGGCGAAGAAGCTCGATGGCCAGTGGCCGTTGAAAGGTGCCATGGACCATTTATGCGGCGGACTGCTCCATCGGTCCCCGGTATAAAGGCCATCGAGGATGTTCAGGACGGTTTTCCCGTTGATGTTGGTGCTGCCATACATGTCCACGAGCTGATTGTAACTGGCCATCGGATAATCCCAATCATGCAGCAGGTAATGTTGGCTGCCACGATTGTTTCCGATGATGCCCCAATTGCTCTTGAAAATCATCGTGACCGAGGCATTGCCGTAGTCTGTTTTATCCGTCGGATCATGATACGTCGGGGCCGGCGTGCAATGCCGCTTCAGGATCGCCATGGTAATCAGGTATTTGGTCCTGACAATGGTGGTGGACATGGAGGTCTCGGTGGGGCCGGCGGCGGAATAGGCGAACGCATGGGGCGTGAATCCGCCCAGGTGGCTGTCGTAATTGACATCCGGAAATGCCGTGTGGCAGTAGTTTGACACGACCAAACACTGGCCTTCCCTGGCCGGGTCGCAAAGCGTGATGTCCCCCTGGCGGGCGCCGAACTGATTGACCAGGCCGTCGAGTAACGCATAGACTGACTGGGGCGACGCGTCAATTTGATTGCGGTACCCTCCGCCATTGTTCAGGTTGAGCTTGATGGCAATTGTCTCGCCTTTCACATATGCGGGTCCGCCATTCTTGTTGCGGAACAAAGCATCCCAGGCGTTGCTGACTGCTGACTCGCCGGCCACGGAGCAAATGACATTGTTCATTATCTTCGTGATCTTGTCCTGGTCATTGAATTTTTCGGAAAACCAATACTTCGAAGTCCCGTCCCAATTGCAGGCGCTCAAATCGTAGCTCCAAGCCACCCGGCCCGGATGGATGCCACGAGCGGTGCCGATGGGTTGATTGGGGCCGTCGGATGGAGTGAAGATCCCGGTGTCTTCTGCGCGGGCCGAGGCTTCGTTCATGTTCCTGACCACCGCCGAGCAGACCAGGCCGGTCAACAGACAGATTCCCGCGGCCGCATAACGGTGTTGACGCAGAAATTTCCGGGTTTTCCGGAAGGCGGTTACCAAGCCAAGCAGGCTGAGACAATAGGCGACCCCGCCAAAGGCGATGGGAGCGCCGGCTAGTTGGCAGGGGTAAGCTGCCCGGGCCGGCTTGGGAATGACCCTCAAGAGATACCAGACGAGCGCAGCCAGGCTGGCAACAGGCAACAGCCATCCGGCCCAGCGGTGGTTGCGATTGCAGCCGACAACCCGGCCGGTTTTTCCACATACAAGCAGCAGACCTTTTTTGATTGGCATATTTTTGAGCGCGTGGTGCGCGTGAGTTTGGCCATCTTCATTTTCCAAGCTTCTTGCCTTTATTTGTTATCACGTTCGCCCGGCCCGGACCTTCCGATTTTTGGCAAAAAGGGAACCTGTATTGACCCCAACAATGGTCACCAGCAGGTCGTTGAACGGGTCTTATGATTGGCCTGTCTGACGGCGCAATACTTCGTCGGGTGAAAAAGATGAGGGACACGCAAGAAGGATGACCTCGATTTGTAACGGTTATGTTTCCGCCCCGCCTTTGACCGGATTCTGGAAACCTGATTAGATGGCAACCAGGATTCGGGCGGTGCCCTCGTCTCGGCTACCCAAAAAATGGGCCGACCCATGCCACTGCCCGAATCCGCTGCGACAAACGCCAATCGTCCGGAGCTGCGCTTTCAACTCCCCTTGGTTATTCCGGCATGGTTTTCAGCATCCCGCCGCTGAGGGTTTGCGGGCGGGCGCCCATCGAGGCGCGGATGGGCTTGATGTCGTCTCCGGTGACGGCGCTGGCTTGATTGCCCCAGGAATTGCGAATATAGGTCAGCACAGCGGCGAGATCGGCATCGGACAGGGCTGCACCCATTGGCGCCATCGCCATGTTCCAATCCTTGCCGTTCACCTGCAACGAACCGCTCAAGCCGGCCAGCGGGATCATCGCCAGCCGATGGAACCCCTTGGCATTAACCAGTTCGGACCCGGCCAATGGCGGGGCCTGGCCGGGTTTTCCCAGGCCATCAGGACCATGACAAACACCGCAGACGCTCTCATAGACCTGTTTGCCGCGTGCCGCCGCCGCCGCCGCGCCCGATTTGGGCTGATATTCTTCCAATTGATTTGCCGAGGCGTACGGACCGTATACTTGTTTGTCAAACCAGCCGCTGTGCCGGTCGAAATACACCGCGCCGAGAAACATCAACATCAACGTCACAATGATCATGCCCATCAGCAGGCGCGAGCTTCCAGAAACCGGATGAGCCCCGGAATTCTGACTACCCGATGGTTTGGTTTCGTCGATCATGGCTAAGGCGAAATGGGCGCGCTATACAACGGCGCGTTGGCCCGCAAACTCAACAAATAGGCCGCCAGCTCCCGCGCTTCCGGTTTGGGCACGACTTCGCAACCATCGGGCAGCACGAATTCCTTCGGAAACTGGAGCGCCTCCGGCGAAGGTGCGGCTCCAATCTTGCGAAGTTCAAAAAGATAACGGAATGGCGGCATGGTCGAACCTTTCACCACGCCCGACGGCGCGTACAGATGGGTCAACTGCCAGTTCGCGTCCGGTGCGCGCACGCCTACGTTCGCCAGATCGGGTCCGGCGCGGAGGCTGCCCAGCTGCACCGGCTGGTCGTAGAGATAATCCTCGGCGACGCTCTGGCGCATCCCCCACCCGCGCGCGATGTCCGCGCCGGTGGCGACGATGTGAATTTCCGTCTTGCCGCCGGCGGCAGTGATCTGGTCTGCGACTTTATCAGCGTCGGCCTTGGTGAGGCCGTTCAATTTGAGCGATGAAATCAAATTGGTGACTGCGAGCGGATTCTTGCCGGCGTCCATCAGCACCACAACACAGGCGATGCCGGTCTGCCGGACCTGTTCGGTGTGGCACGCGGCGCAGCCGTTGGCGCGATACACCTGCAGACCGAGCGCGGCATCACCCGGGCGCTGAAGTGGATAGGTGTCCGTGGAATTAAGGACGGTCGTCTGTCCGATGCCTCCCAACTGGTGGACCGGCCCGTACACGAAACCGAGCCAGGAACCGCCGAGGGTGATGAAGGCCGCCAGAGAAATCAGAAAGCCGTTTTTCATGCCTTCACCTCCGTGACTGTTTTAAGGGATGCCTTCACGATGACCATGACTTTTCTGCCCAAGGCCAGTTTCCAGACGGTGGTCAGCGCGAAAACGTTTAGGGCGAACAGCAGGTTGCCCAGCACCATGAGCAACAGGCCGGTGGTGCTCGCGCGCAGGAACGGCAGCATTGCCCCGGTCGCATCGAGGAAGGCAACGTTGGGATTATGCAGCTTCAATCCTTGAACCACTCCGCCGATGGCCAGCGGAACGACGAGCAGCAACACGCCGGACATCGAGAGCCAGAACTGCAGGCGGGCCAGTCTTGGGAACGGCCATGCGAAGCCGACGACCTGTGGCAGCAGGTGGTAAATCGCGCCGAACATCGTCATGGCGAAGAAGCCGTAAAGCTGCAATTGGGTCTGCGCCGGTCCAAACCAGGTGAATTGCGTCACCAGGCTGATCTTCGGGCAGGCCATCGCGATGAGCATCAACGCCGAGACCAGAAATGAAGCGAGACCGAACCGGATGAAGCAATAGGGTCCGCCCAGGGTGGTGCACTTTTCACCGCCGCAAAGGGTTTGCCACAGGATGACGCCCGCGGCGAGCACGGGCACCAAGGTCAGGATGGCGGCAAAGGAGCTGATGGTTGGCAGCCAGGCCGGCACCGGCGCGCCCAGCGGAATGCCACACCAAGTGCCAAACAAAATCAACGTGCAGAACGCATACAGCGCAAGGTAATAGCCTTGCAACGGGCGGCCGGCATACTTCGGCAGGAAATAAAACGCCGTGCCGATGCCCACCAGCGCGAGCCAGACGAAGACCAGGTTGTTCGCAAACCACCAGCCGATGATGGCCTGCACCACGCCTCGCACCGGCCAGGCCACCAGGAATAAATTGGCCGTCGAGTATATCCACGGGAACCAGAACAGCGCGGCGACCAGGAACCAGTGCGACGGGTAAAGCGCGCGGTCGCGGCGGCCGGCAAAGTTCAACGTGGCCCACAACGCCAGGAGCAGATAGGCGAAGAACAGCAGGACCGAGCCGGCCCGGGGAAATTCGAGCCACGCAAAACCGGTGCTGTCGCCGGCCAGAATTCCCGCCAGCCCGATGAACACGCCAAGATGCCAGAGATTCGCCGCCACGACCGGCACCAAGGCGCCGCGCAATGGCACCTGGCCGAGATGGGCAAACAACCACAGCAGGACGCCCAATCCAGCCGGAATGCAGAAACCATAAAGCAAAGCGTCGTCAGCCGCCGGTTGGACATGTCCGTAGGTCAGCACCGGGCAGCCGGCGAAAAAACCGGGCGCATGAAATGTGATCGAGGCAATCAGCGCCAGCATTGACCCGACGACGAGCCACAGGGCCGCGCCGCCGAACAGCGCGAGCAATGGCATGCGCAGGGAAGTGTCGATCTCCGTCGCGGCCGGATTAAATTTATTGGTTTCGTTCACGATCATTCAAAAGCGCTGGGTTTGGCCGGTGCCGGCGGCGCCGGGGCCACCGCTTTTTCCACGCGGGCTTTCAGGTCCGAACGCACGGCGGCGGGATTCTGGGCTTCGCGTTCGACGATTTGCATCGCCACTTCAATCGGCAGGCGCACCAGGCCGCGGTTCTCGTCAATCCAGGCCGGGTTGCTCAAAGCCTGGGTCTCGGCGGCGTGGATCTCGGCCAGCGCCTTGGCGCGCACCGCCGCGCGGTCGGCGTCAATCGCCGGCACCGGCGTGGTCAATTTCACCTTTGCCGCGATGGCGGCGAACAGCAAGCACGCGATGAAGAAGCCGACCCCAAATGGCCAGACGATGCGTTCCTTGTTCACGGCCGGCCTCCAATGGTTGGGGCGGCGGTGGAAGCGTCATCCAGCTCGACATAACGGACGCCCATGGCTTCGAGCAGGCGCGGATCCTTTTGCGGGAACGGCGCATGGCGGTTGAAATCCTTCAGGAAGGCCCAGCTGAGTAATCCGCCCATGAACGCGAGGCAGCCGAACTGCAGCCAGAGGCATTTGAACGGATAGCCTGCCGGATGCGACGCCGGCAGGATGTTGAAGGACAAATCCAAATAATTCATTGCGAGCGCCCACAGGCAGACCGGCAGCATGATTTTGAAATTGGTCTTGGCCTTCACCGGCAGCAGCACGAAGAACGGCAGCAGGAAATGGCCGAAGATGAGAACCATGCTCACCCACCACCATGAGCCATTTTCACGGATGAGATACCAGAAGGTCTCGCTGGGAGTGTTCGCGTTCCAGATGACGAAGTATTGCGCAAACTCGATATACGCCTGGAACACCGTGAACGCAAAGAACAGCAGGCCCAGGAAAAAAAACTGGTTGTCGTGCAGCACGCGGTCAAGCATGCGCTGGCGTTGCAGGAGCACGGTCAGCAGATAGACGGCCGCCAGCGACGCCCAGGCGCAACTGGCGAAAAAGTACACGCCGTAAATCGCCGAGAACCATTGATATTGCACCGCCTGCATCCAGAGCACACCGGAGAAGGTCAGCGTCAGCGCGAAGGCGACAATCCCCCACCCCGAATGGAAACGCATCCGATGCGTGCACAACGCGGCACCGGTGTCGTCCTGCTTGAGCGACCAGTAGCGCAACCGGGACGAGAGCAGCCACCAGATGCCGAAGAAAATCGCCGACACCACCAAAAATCCAGCCTGGGTGAACACCGGCTGTCTCGCGTTCAACGAGGTGTTGCCGTGCGGATCGGTGATGGTCATCCACGAATAAATCTGTCTGCCGAACAGAATGACGGGGATGAATAAGATCGCCAGCCACGGGAACAGCAGGGCCGCGAGATGTTCGCAGAACCGGCGTGTGGCCACGGACCAGCCGGCGTCGGTCAGATGATGGACCATCACGAGAAACAGCGCGCCGAGCGCGATGCACAGAAAGAACATGAACGCCAGCAGCCACGCGGGCCCGAATTCCGCCGGATACATCGCGGCACCCATCACCGCCAGCACCGCACCAATGACCATCAAAACGGCGGGTGCCTTGCGCCATCCGGACAAGTCCAGCGGCGGCGGCAATGGCGTTGTATCGTTGGGCGAACTCATGATTATTTTTTAAACGCGGCCTGCTGGTCGGGCGGCAGGTCGGTCACCGCGCCCAGCTGGCTTAATTGCAAGGCGCGCAAATAGGCGATGACGGCCCAGCGGTCTTCGACCGTCAGAATCGGCCCGTAAGCGCCCATCGTGCTTTTGCCATGGGTGATCGTGTTAAAAATTTCGCCGTCGGTCATCACCACCAGGCGCTGGTCATGCAAATTGGCCACCGTCGGCATCACGCCGAGCTTTTTGGTGATCCCATTGCCGTCGCCGAGCGCGCCATGGCACGGCGTGCAATAAATGTCGAAGCGCTGACGTCCGCGCTGGAGCAACGCGACGGTGACCGGCAGCGGGTTGGTTTCGACAAAATTCGTCGTGCCCGTGATGCGGCCGGTGTTGAGCGGGGCATTTTCAAAGGGCCAGACCTCGCCGCTGGTGGTTTGCAGCGGCTGGCTGCGCGCAATCGTGCCGGGCAGCGGCAGCTGGGAACTGAGGCCGTTGGTGAAGAAATTGTTGGGCTGCGCCGGCCGCAGCTTCAACTGCCGGTCCATGTCCGGAAAAACCTCGATGGGCGGTTGGCGCGACATCCGCCCCTGGAAGCCGGCAATGCCGACGCCCGCCGCCACGCAGACCAGCAAAATCAAAATGGGATAGAGGGCGTAGCGCATCAGGCTTCCACCAGTTCGATATGCGTGCCGCCGAGGGACTCCAGCAGCTTGCGGGTTTCGGTTTCGGAAAACTTTTTGTCGTTCGCGCCAATCACCAGGAAGAACTTGTCGCGCGTCGCCAGTCCGAAGCGCTCCTTCTCCAGCATGGGATGATGCAAACGCGGCAGCCCGTTCAGGGCCAGCATCCCGACGAACGCGCCGACGGCGCCGCCCATGATCATCAGGATATACGACGGCACAAAAGACATCGGCGGGCTGAACATCGGTTTGCCACCGACGAGGATCGGATAGTCGAACGCATTGCTGAACCAGATCAAGCCCATGGTCGCCACAAACGCCCCACCGCCAAACAGGAGCGAGAACCAGCCAACCAGTGAATTTTTAAAGCCCGCCACCTTGTCGAGGCCGTGAATCGGAAACGGCGTGAACGCATCCCAGCGGTTGTAACCGGCCGCGCGAACTTTTTCCGCCGCCGACAGGATGGCCGCGGGCGAATCAAATTCCGCCATGAGTCCGTAGTATTTGGACGTCATGGTTTGCCTTCCTTCGCGCCGCCCAGCGGATGGTGCGGGTCGCCCTGCGGCAGGGCGCCTTTGACCTCGGAAACGGCGATCAACGGCAGGTACTTGATGAACAGCAAATACATCATGAAAAAGGTGCCGAGCGTGCCGAGGAAGGTGCAGATGTCCACCCACGTCGGATAATACACGCCCCAGTTCGCCGGCAGGAAATCCTGGTACAACGAACCGACGATGATGACAAAGCGTTCGAACCACATGCCGATGTTGATGAGGATGCCCAGAATGAAGACCAGCTTCAGATTTTGCCGGAAGCGCTTGAACCAGAGCAACTGGGCGAGACCCACATTGACCACGATCATGATCCAGCCGCCATACCAATAGGTGTGGCCCAGCAGGCGATGGCCGAAAACCCAGCGTTCATACGGGTCGCCGCTGTACCAGGCGATGAAATATTCCATCAAATAGATGTAAGCAATGACCAGGCTGCTCAGTAACGTCAGCTTGCAGATACGGTCCATGTGCCGGGGCGTGATGATCTCCTCGAGATGGCAGGCCTTGCGCAGCGGGATAAGCAGCACCAGCACCATGCCGAAACCGCAATACACTGCGCCCACCACGAAATACAGCGGGAAAATTGTCGCGTGCCAGCCCGCGAGTTGTGACGTGCAGAAGTCCAGGCCGACGATGGAGCTGACAGTGAACACGAGCAGCGTGCACAGACCGCACAAAATGACGTAGGCCTTCTCGTAGTTGTGCCACTGCTGTGTCGAACCGGTCCAGCCCATGGCCAGGAAGCCGTAGATGAATTTCCGGACCCGGGTCGTCGCGCGATCGCGCATGGCGGCGATGTCGGGAATCAAGCCCATGTACCAGAACATCGATGATACCATCAGGTAGGTGTTGACCGCGAACACGTCCCACATCAGCGGCGAACGGAACTGCGGCCAGAGGCCGTTCGAGTTGGGAATCGGGAACATGAACCAGGCGAACCACGCGCGCCCGACGTGGATGGCCGGATAAAGGCCCGCCATCATCACCGAGAAAACCGTCATGGCTTCCGCCGCCCGGCCAATGGTGGTGCGCCAGTGTTGCCGGGTCAGGAACAGCAACGCCGAAATCAACGTGCCGGCATGCGCCACGCCGACCCACCATACGAAATTGATGATGTCCCAGCCCCAGGCCACCGGTTGATTGTTGCCCCAGACTCCGACGCCGGAGGAAATCTGGTAAATCAGCGAGCCGGGCAGCAACACGGTCGCGCCAAACACCGCCGGCACAAACAAAATCCACCACCAAAGCGGCGTCTTGCCCTCGGCGAAGGCCAGGAGCTTGTCCGTCAGCCAGCCCAAGCCGCGGTTGTTCACCACGATGGGCGCGCGCTGCAACTCCACCGGCGGCGCAAGGCTTTTCAAATTGGTCGCGGCTTCAGTCATTGGCTATTTCATTTTTAACGCAAAGGCGCAAAGGCGCGGAGACGCAAAGAGTTTTTGGACTGCGGCGGAAAGCGATGCGCCACGCCGCTTTGGAGCCACTATTCGCAGTCTAAAAGCGGTGTCGCCGCTGCGCTCTGCCACCGCACTCCAAAATTGCGTCAATTGTATTTCGTTGCGTCTTTGCATCTTCGAGTCTTTGCGTTAAATCGATTTTTCGGCCTGGAGTTCTCCGCCGCGCTTTTCATATTCCTCAAAGCTGTAAGGCCATTCGCGGTAATCGGGCATGGCCGGGTTCGGATTGCGAACGCGCGCCAGGTACGTCGTGCGCGGCTTTGTGAGCAAGTCGCCAAGCACGGAATAATTCCGCTCCTGCGCCTTGAGCTTCGAAACGCTGCTGTCCGGATCACTGATGTCGCCGAACACAATCGCGCTGGCCGGGCACGCCTGCTGGCACGCCGTCTTGGGCACCGTGCCGGCGGCTTCCGTGAGCCGCACGTCGTCGGACGCGCCAGCTTTGACCTTCTGCGCGATTTTCGCCTGCTCGATGCGTTGCGTGCAGTAGGTGCATTTTTCCATGACCCCGCGCATCCGCACGGTCACGTCCGGATTCTTTGCCATCTTGAGCAGGTCCCATTCATCCTCCGGCCGCATGCCGCTGGCGTCGGGCGCCTTGAACCAGCTCAGCAGATCCCATTTGCCGTCCGTCTTGTGCAGGAGCGGCGTCGGATAAAACGGCCCCTTGAGATCGGCCAGCGGACGTTTGTTGTAATCGAGATAATTGAACCGGCGGACCTTGTACGGGCAGTTGTTCGAACAATACCGCGTGCCGATGCAGCGGTTGTACGCCATGACATTCAGGCCTTCCTGGTCGTGGACGGTGGCATTGACCGGGCAGACATTTTCGCAAGGGGCGGCCTCGCAATGCTGGCAGAGCATCGGCTGGTTTACCGCCTGCACGTCGTCAATCCATTCGGCAAATTGCTGCTCGTCGTCCTTTTGGAAGGCGTCCGACCACTTTTCCTTCGCCGGGTCGGCGGTGTAATAACGGTCGATGCGCATCCAGTGCATTTCACGGCCGCGATGCACCTGGTCCTTGCCGACAATCGGAATGTTGTTCTCGCTCTGGCAGGCCAGCACGCACGTGCCGCAGCCGACGCACGCGCTCAAATCCACCGCCATGCCCCACTGATGCAGCGCGGTCTTCTTTGCCTGGTCGAGCGGGTTGGGATACAGCGGTGCGATGATGGGCGGCTCGGTGCCGTGCATTTCCTTCGCAAAGCCTGGGTCCTTGGAAAATTCATCGAGATTCGCTTCGCGCACCGCCGGGCGGCCTTCCATGGACCAATGATGTTGCGTCGTGGCGAGCTGGTAAGTGTCCCCGGTCTTGCGCAATGTCGCGCCGGTCTCGATGTATTTGCCCGTGAAAATCTTAAAGGCATTGAAACCGACGCCGGTCCCGACCCGCCCTGCCCTCTCGCGTCCGTAACCGAGCGCCAGTCCCAGCGAATAATCCGCCATGCCCGGCTGCGTCCAGATGGGACCCTTGACACTGCGGCCATTCAAGGTGATTTCAACCACGTCGCCATTCTTGACGCCGAGTTCGCGCGCCGTTTTGCGGCTGACGAGCACCGCGTTATCCCAGGTCAGCTTGGTAATGGGATCCGGCAGTTCCTGCATCCAGCCGTTGTTCGCATAACGCCCGTCGTCCATCTTCGCATCGCGATAAAACACGACTTCGAGGTTGTCTTTTGTTGGTGCTAAAACACTCCCCAAATTCGGCGTAACCACGAATTGGTCGTTTGGCATGTTCGTCGCTTTCGAAGCGGACGCCTCAAAATAACCGTTGAATAAAAATTTCTTCCAATCCTCGTCCGAACCCGCAAACGTCGCGCGAACGATGTCATAGGGATTCGTCTGTGATTCACCGGCGATGTGCGCCAGGAATTCCAGTTCGGTCAATCCACCGTACAACGGTTGAATCAGCGGCTGAATAGGCACGAGCGTACCGTCACTTGCGGTTGCATCGCCCCACGATTCGAGATAATGCGCCAGCGGGAAATGCCAGTCTGACTTTTCAGCCGTTTCATCTTCGTAAAAACCCAATCGAACGACATTTTTAGGCTTCTCCTTGGGCGACCAATTTAAATTGTAAGCCGGATTACCACCAAGAATGACCAATGTGTCGATCACACTACTGTCTAAATCCTTTAATTCCGCGCCAGCGGCTTCGGTTGCGGGAATCAAGGTAACTGTATTGGCAAACACGCCGAAGGCAGAATTGATGGCGTGAGCAAGCAAATGTACTTCAATCGGCTGACGCTGGCCAGCCACAACCAAAATATAGCCGCGATTGGCGACCAAATCTTTGGCACACTCGTCAACCCATTTGGCATCAATACCCGCCGGAATGGAACGGGATATTCCTGTGGCAGTGGCAAAAATTGCGGCAGCGATTTGCTTGACCAAACTCGCCGCAACACGCAACCGATGATCTGCATTTGCGCCAGTCAAAGTGAATAACGATTCAATCGCGTAAAGCCGGCTCATCCATGGCGTAAGTGGCGCACCGCCACCCCCGCCCATATTGCCGTTTCCTATATTGCGACTTTTGGCAAAACGCTGGATGTGATTGTGCGCGTCGTCCTCGCCACCGAGAAAATCGCAGTCAAGCGACAGGATAACCTGTGCCTTGTCGAAATGGTAAACCGGACGTACCGGCTGGGCGAACGCCTTCGTAGCTGCGCGTTGGTGGATGGCCGAATCAATTGCGTCGTAGGTGAACCACTGCGCCTTGGGAAATTTGCCGGCAATCAGCTTTTGCAACCGCGCCCGTGACGGTGACGTGCTGCTCTCGGCGAGGAAGGCCAGGCCTTCACCCTGGTTCGCAGCAAATTTCTTCGACAGCTCATCGAGGAAACCGAGCGCCGCTTCGCGGGAAACGGTTTCACTGCCTTTCTTGAAATGCTTGGCGCGGTCGGGATCGTAAAGGTCGAGGATGGACGCTTGTGCGTAGCGGTCGGTGCCGCCGTTGCTGCCGGGGAATTTGGCGTTGCCTTCCACCTTGATGGGCCGGCCTTCGTAGGATTTGGCCACCAGCGGAACCGCGCCGATGCGCGTGGGCATGGCTGTCGCAAAATATTCCGGCTCGCCATAGACGTAGTTTTCCGGCTGCTGGCCGAATGGTTCCAGATGCTCCACCGGCCGGCGGCAGCCCGCGCCCATCACGCCCAGGCCCGCGAGCGCAAACGACGCGGACATGATCTTGACGAAGTGCCGGCGGGAAACCCCGTCTTCAAATTCGCTCGCACCCTGCGGAAACTCGCGATGCAGCCAGTCCTTGAACTCCGGCGTGTCGGCCAGTTCATCCAGGCTGCGCCAGTATCGCCGCCCCGTAGGCGCCGAGGTGACGAGGCGGGCATTCGCGGCACTATTCACCGCGGCATCCGCCTCCTCACGTCGGCGGCCACTGTCCCGGTCGGGCAAGTTTTGATTCAAATCATTCATCGGTGACACGCCGAGCAGCTTTGCAGCGACTCAATTTTCCAATCGTGGACAAACTTGGCGCCATTGGTTTCCTGCATCAATCCGGCCAGAGCCGCATTGGTGCTCCATTGCCAGCCCAGATCCGTGACCTTGTCCGGGGGCCGGACGGACCCCGCCGGGTCGCGATGGCAATCGAGGCAAAAACTCATGCTGAGCGGTTTGGCGTGGTACACCTCGTCCATCTGGTCCACCCGCCCGTGGCATTCCACGCAACTGAAGCCGCGGGCCACATGGACTTCGTGGTTGAAATAGACATAATCCGGAACGATGTGCACCTGCACCCACGGGATGGGGGTTCCGTTGGCGGCGCTGGCCCGGACGATGGCCAGGCGCGGGTCGTCCTTGAGCACCAGACTGTGGCAATTCATGCACGTGGACGCGGCTGGGATGCTGGAGAACCAGGACTTGTCCACCGTGTTGTGGCAATAACGGCAATCCATGCCCAGTTGCCCGGCGTGAACGGCATGGGAAAACGGCACCGGCTGGACCGGCTCGTAGCCGACCCGGGTATATTTGGGGGTGCAATAGTAAGTGACACCCGCAGTCACCACCCCGCCGATCAGCGCCAGCGCGGCGCCGACGGCCAACGGCAACCAATTCGTCCACTTCGGGAAAATCGCTGACATCACAAATGACCGGTCAAACGGTCAATCCCCTTCGGTTGAAAATTATCGGATGCACTTTCATCGTTTAGAATCACGAATGGCCGGATGTTAATTCGACGCGTGTTTCCTTCGCAAGAAAGTTTGTGAAAAATTTCACGTTATTGGGTTCGGTTAAGCACCGGGCAGACAAAATAAGCGCATCCCGGGCATCCCGGCCGGCCGCCGGGTGTGGAGTTCATTCGCAACTCAGTGTCTGGCCGTGGATTGCGTGGAAATTGCGGATGGTGCTGGCAGGAGGACGTGCGGCGTCCAGCCGATAACCGGAACCAATCTAGCCCCGGCAACTTTTGGAACCCAAAGGTGCAATCGGGCGATTTATTGATTCAGCGCCGATGGCGTTTGCTGCTGACCATCAACAGGAGCATCCCGCCGGTCAACGAGAGAACAGTCACGCTGGGTTCAGGCACGGGATAGGTGGAACCCTGGACCACAAACGTGTTCGCCGAGGAAAAATTGTAATTGTTGGGAAAATTGCTGGTCAACAATTGGTAGCCGATATCCAACGTTGAACCATCCAGGTTGGTTCCGCCGGCCCGGATGGTGCTGAGATTGATCCCGACCAGGTCCTGCCTTAGCGTGGAGGCCGCTCCGACTTGAATGCCCACGCCATACAACTGCGAGCCGGCGTTTTCGAGGCACAACCCCGGAAAGTTGGTCACCGTTCCCATCAAGGTGGCGGATCCGTTCGACGTGCTGATCTGAAACAACTGGGTGCTTGTGGCATTCACTCCGCCATCCGTGTCATAAAGCATCCCGTCGTAACCGAAGCGGATGTTTTGTCCGGAGTTGCCGATGACGCTGTTGTTGAAGCTGCCCACGAGCGTCGCCACGCCGCTGACCGGATTGATCTTGTAGAGCGCGCCCTGCGTTGCTCCGTAAAGCGTGCCATCGGAGGCAATTGCCAGGGACTCGATGCCGCCCACGTTGAAATTCACGCTGCTGAGCACCGCGCCGTTGTTGATGTTCAGGGTTACCAGCGATGCGGTATTGACAATGCCATACAATCTCCCGTTGGCCGCGGCCGCGATGTCATTGAACAGCGTCCCTCCCTCGGTGCCCAATTGGGTGAAACCGCCGGTCACCAGGTTGATGGTTCCAAACTGGTTGTTGGCCTGGTTGAATTGCATGGCATACGCCAGCTGGCCAAAAGCGGAAGTGGAGAGGAGAACCATCACTCCAGACAAGGCGGCCAGGGCCGTGGTGATCCACGACCGGATATGGCGGGCCGCCGGCCGGGTTTTGCACACCGGCCCATCGCAGACAAATGGCGTCTGACCGTCACCTCTCATAGAGACAATCAACTTGAATCACCGCATTGCCGGATGGCTTATTAAAGCAGTTGCGCTTGTGCAGATTCTGCCAACACAAGCGCAGTCTAAGTCAATAAAGCTCCCCGATCCGATTATCCCTGCCGGCGGACTCAGCAGCCCTAATGCCATGAAGCTCTAATAGTTGTAAGAAGCTCTGTAAATGCCGTTTAAAAAGCGGTGAGCCAAGGGGTTAAAAATTTCAATCCGGACCGGATTCGGTGATGTCGGTTCCGGTCCGGACACCGCTTGTCTCAAAAACCGGCTGGCCATTCCAGTACTGTACACCCCCCCCCTGCCCTGCCGTTCCGACGCCGCACCCATCACCGGCGCAACACCGCCGGTGCGTCGGGACTTCAACTTCCGTTTAGGCTGGTTTTGCAAATGACTTGGGCTAAGTTGGATGCAGTCTTATGCCTATTGCGGGCAACTTCGGCATGGCGCAACGACGACAGGACGGAGAGGCTTCGATTCCTTTCTGGCACCAAGCGGTGTGGTTCGGCCTGGCTTTCTTCGCCTGCGCCGAGCTGAGCAGTTGTCTGCTGGTCAAATCCGGTCCCTACGAAACCTTCTGGCTGCCGGCCGGTTTGTACGTCGGCGCCTTGCTGCTGTATGAGTATCGCGCCTGGCCGTGGTTGATGCTGGCGGCCCTCCTGGCCAACTTCGCCTTTGACCTGCTGCACGGCACGAAGTTCCTTTTGATTTTATTTTTCTTCAGCTCCGGAACCCTTGAGGCGATGACGGCCGCCTGGCTGGTGCGGCGGTTCATTTCCCCGCGGCCGACGCTGGCCACGCTCCGGGAATTTGCCGGGCTGCTGGGCTTCGCCGCCGGATTGAGCGCCTTGCTGGGTGCCATCATCGGAACCCTCGGGCTGACGGTTTTTGGAGAAAGCCATTCGTTTCAGGCCACCTGTTTGGATTGGTGGGCGGACAACGCCATGGCAATCCTGCTGGTGACGCCATTGATGCTGGTCTGGCTCTCCAAACCGGATCCGCAACGCCGATGGCCCAACCGGCCGGGGAAATTACTGGAAGCCGCCCTGCTCTTCACCGGGTTGTGTGCCATGAGCTGGCACGTGTTTTTTGTGGGGAACGAAATCTTGTCACCGGGCAAGATGCGGCTGATTCCGTTTCTGCTCTGGGCCGGGGTGCGTTTCGGTCCGCGCGGAGCCACCGCCGCCAACCTGTTGCTCGCTTTGCTGTGCGCATTCTTCACCGCTCATTTCCAGGGAAGACTGACACCGGCGGAAATTGCGTCGGGCGAATATGTGCTCATCCTGCAGACCTTCCTGACGGTGTCGGCCATGGTGGGACTGATTCCAGCCATCGTTTTGAGCGAACGCGACCGGACGCTGGCCCGGCTGGGCGAAAGCGAGGAGCGGTTTCGTCATCTCACCCAGGCGGCGTTTGAAGGCATCGCCATCAGCGAGAACGGCCGGATCCTGGACATGAACGATCAGGGCCTCAGGATGTTCGGCTGCAGCCGGGATGAAATGATCGGCCGGGAAATTGTCGACCTGGCCGCGCCCGAATCGCGACCGCTGGTGGCGGAAGCCGTCCGCACCGGACGGGAAGTGGTGTATGAACACCAGTTGCTCCGCAAGGACGGCAGCGTGTTTTATGCCGAGGCCCAGGCCAAAATGGTCCGGATCGATCACCGCGCCTTGCGGATGACCGCATTGCGCGACATCACCGGGCGGAAGCAGGCCGAGACGGCGTTGCGGGCGAGCGAGGAAAGTTTGCGCGCCACCATCGAGCACACTCCGCATGTGGCGGTCCAATGGTTTGACGCTCTGGGACGCGTGACGTTCTGGAACCGGGCCTCCGAACACTTGTACGGCTGGACCGCCGCCGAAGCGACCGGCAAAACCCTCGCGCAACTGATTTTTGCGCCCGCCGAAACCGCGCTGTTCGAATCGGCGCTCAAGGAAATCGAGCGGACCGGCAAGGCCATCGGGCCCAGGGAATTTCCCTTCCACCATCGCAACGGTTCGCACGGCGTGGTTTTATCCACCGTCTTCAGCATCCCGGTCGCCACGGGGGAATGGCGGTTCGTTTGCATGGACGTGGATCTCACCGAGCGCAAGGCTGCCGAGGCGCAACGGACGGATGCCGTGCTGCGGGAACAGCAGGCGCGCACCGAGTACACTCTCCAGCTCATTGCCTCCCAGGAAGCGGAACGCACCCGCATCGCCGCCGAACTTCACGACAGCCTCGGCCAGAACCTGCTGCTCATCAAGAACCGCGCGCAACTGGCGCTGGCCGGAAAAGAAGTCCCGGGGATCTTGCACGAACAACTCGAAAGCATCAGCCAGCTGGCTTCGCAATCCATCGCCGAAGCCCGGCAGATCTCGCATGACCTGCATCCCTATCAACTGGATCATCTCGGCCTCACCCGCGCCCTGGCAGCCATGGTTGACACGGCCGCGGACTCCAGCGGCGTGGTTTTCGAGCACCAGTTGCAAAATGTTGACGACCTTTTCCCGAAGGACGCGGCGATGAACCTTTACCGCGTGGTCCAGGAATGCCTGAACAACATCCTGAAACATTCCGGCGCCAGACGCGCACGCCTCCGGTTGGAACGCGACGTGCATGAGGTGGAGCTGCACATTGAAGACGATGGATCGGGTTTCAATGCCGCCGGACCCGAAGCTGGCCGGAGGGGATTGGGCCTCCGAAACATGGCCGAACGCGTTCTCCTGCTCGGGGGCAAAATCCAAATCAATTCACAACCAGGTCAAGGGACGCGCGTGCAGGTGATCATTCCGGTTGCCATTCAAAAATAGAAACTCCACCACCGAACGCAACCCGGTGAATAGCAAACCTGATTTCCGGCTCGCCTCGACACCGGACTTGGCGCAGAGTTGGGGCAAGTATGTCCGTGGGAATCAAAGTCCTGATTGTGGACGATCACCCGCTCTTTCGCAGCGGGTTGCGGCAGGTGATCGCGTCCGATCCGCGCTTTGAACTCGTTGGTGAGACCGGCGATGGCGAGGCCGCGCTGCGTTTGATCCGGGAAAAAAAGCCGGACGTGGCTGTCTTGGACGTGAACCTGCCTGGCCTGAGCGGGCTGGAAATTGCGCGCCAGTCCCAGGGCAAACGCCCGCCCGTGGGCCTCATCATGCTCACCATGCACAAGGAGGAGGAAATCTTCAACCGCGCGCTGGATTTCGGCGCCCGGGGTTTTGTCCTCAAGGAAAACGCGGTGGATGAAATTGTCAAAGCCATCGCCGCGGTCGCCGCCGGCGAACATTATTTAAGCTCCTCCATCTCCGGCTATCTCGTGCGCCGCCGAGGGCGCGCCGAATCGCTGGCGGCCCGGAAACCCGGCCTTGATGATCTCACCAGGGCCGAACGCCGCATCCTCAAGCTCATCGCCGAGAAAAAAACCAGCCGCCAGATCGGCGCGGAATTGTTCATCAGCCCCCGCACCGTCGAGGCCCATCGCGCCAATATCTGCGCCAAGCTGGAATTGCGCGGCAGCCACAGCCTGCTGCAATTCGCCCTCGAAAACCGCTCAGCCATCTGACTGGCGTCATAAGCATCTTGCCAAACTTTGTCGCACGTACGACATAGTTTGGTAGCGCTCAATTTCTGCGCTGGCTTCGGGATTCCACAATTTCCCAATTCTCCATTCTTCCGGCAGCCCTTGTTCCTACGTATTTCCACCTAGAAAAATACGGGTGATTACCGGCGGCAAAATAGCGGGCGACAACCATTTCGCGCCCGCCATTCCCGGGGCATTATGGACCACTTGATGAATTCAAGTTTATGACCTTTAAAATATGAGATTGATGATTGTTGACGACCATGCCCCCGCCCGGGAAATGATCCGCCAGATTCTAAACCTGCCCGGCATTACGTTTTGCGAATGCGCCTCGGGCGAGGAAGCCTTGCAGCAGGTGAGCAAGTTCAAACCCCATTGGGTAACCATGGATGTGAACATGCCCGGCCTCAACGGCTTTCAATCCACTTCGGCGTTGCGCGCCGAGCACCCGTCGGCGCGGGTCATCATCGTCACCAGCTACCATGAGGGAAATTACCGGCAGCTCTCCCGTGAAGCCGGCGCGGTTGCCCTCATCAGCAAGGACAATCTCATGGCGCTGCGCATCATGCTCACGCGCGAAATGGCCGGCACCCAAATCCCCAAGTTTCCCCCCGCTGACGAATCCGCCAACTGAGGCCGGACGCAAACCGACGCTGCTGGTCATTATACCGGCAGCTTGTCTTTCTTGCGGTAGGCCAGCCCCTGGAATTGCGCCACCAGATCGCCCTGGTCGTCTTTTACTTCGACGGCATACGCGCCGACCTTGAAATTTTTCGACACTTCCTTCGCCTCGGCCCACAACGTGCCGGTGGTGGCGGCTTTCATGAAGGTGATGCTCACGTTCAGCGCCACGGCCACCGTGCCGTGGGAGTTGCATGCGGCGGCAAAACAAAAATCCGCCAGCGTGAATATCGCTCCGCCCTGCACCGTGCCCAGTCCGTTTTCATGATACGGATGCAGGACCATCTTCGCCGTGGCTTGGCCGGGCGCGACGGTCAACAGTTCGATGTTCGTGCGCTCGGCAAAACGGTCGTTCTTGAGGCAACGTTTGATGTTCTCGAGGTTCATCACCCTTCCAATTGCTTCAGCAAGTCCCCGCTGTCAACCACGTTGATGCCTTTTTTCAGCAGGCTGCGGATGGCGGCGTCCGGATTGTCAAAGCGGAAAATCAATACGGCGTGGCCCTTCCGTTTTTCGGTGAACGCGTACATGAAGGCCACGTTGGTGCCCGCCTTTTCAAGCAGATCCAGGATTTCCGCCAGGCCGCCGGGCCGGTCCGCCACCTCCACGGCCACCATGTCGGTGACCTTCACCACAAAACCTTCCTGTTCCAGCAGCTGCTTCGCCTTTTCCCAGTCGCGCACGATCAGGCGCAAGATGCCGAACTGGTCGGTGTCGGCAATCGAGAGCGTCAGAATGTTGAATCCGGCCTTCGCCAGCAGCCGCATCGGACGGCTGATCGCCCCGGGTTTGTTTTCCAGAAAAAGTGAAAGCTGTTTTAGTTGCATGGAACCTGCGGTTTAGATTTTACGCTGGTCAATGACCCGCTTCGCCTTGCCTTCGCTGCGCTGGAGGGTTTGCGGCTGCACCAGCCGCACCGTGGCCCGCAAACCGATTGAATTATCAATGCTGCGGGCGAGTTTCTGTTGCACCTGTTCGAGCGCGCTCACGGTGTCGCCGAGCACTTCGCGGGTCACCTCCACCTGCACCTCGATTTCGTCCAGGCCCTTTTCCCGCGTCAGAATGATCTGGTAATGCGGCAGCGTGC
Source organism: Verrucomicrobiia bacterium (assembly GCA_049280815.1). Classification (GTDB taxonomy): domain Bacteria; phylum Verrucomicrobiota; class Verrucomicrobiia; order Limisphaerales; family UBA11358; genus UBA11358. The sequence continues at coordinate 35,750 of JBAPQW010000062.1, forward strand.
CTTCGATCTTTAACAGTGCGGTTTCAATCTGCGCCGGATACACGTTCACGCCGCGGATGATGAACATATCGTCGCTCCGCCGGCTGATGCGCTGAATGCGGCGCAGGTTGCGTCCGCATTCGCATCGCTCGGCGGTCAACGCCGTAATGTCGCGGGTACGGTAACGGATCATCGGCATGGCCTGCTTGCCAAGTGTGGTCAGCACCAGCTCGCCCTCTTCCCCGTCCGCCAGGGGCCGCCCGGTTTTGACGTCGATGATCTCCGGGTAAAACCAGTCCTCAAAAATATGCGGGCCAGCCTGGCACTGGCATTCCATCGCCACGCCCGGCCCGATGATTTCCGACAGTCCGTAGATGTCGTAGGCCTTGAGTCCGCTGTCCGCCTCGATGCGGCGGCGCATGGATTCCGTCCACGGTTCCGCGCCGAAAATTCCGGCGCGCAACGGCAGGTCCTTGAGATTTACGCCCAGTTCGGGCGCCTGTTCGATGATGTGCAGGAAATAACTCGGTGTGCAGCAGATGGCCGTCGCGCCGAAATCCTTCATCAACATCAACTGCCGCTGCGTGTTGCCCCCGGAAATCGGGATGACGGTGGCGCCCAATGCCTCCCCGCCATAATGCGCGCCCAAGCCGCCGGTAAACAGGCCGTAGCCGTAGGCGTTCTGGATGACGTCGCCCGCATGCAATCCGCACGCCACAAAGCTGCGCATCATGACATTTGACCAGACATTGATGTCTTCCTGCGTGTAGGCGACGACAATGGGTTTGCCGGTGGTGCCGGTTGAGGCGTGCAGGCGCACGATGTCTTTCATCGGGCTGGCGAACAGGCCGAACGGGTACGTGTCGCGCAGATCGGTTTTTACCGTGAATGGCAACCGGGTTATGTCCTCCAGCGTCCGCACGTCCGGTGGCGTCAGTTTGCGTTCCTCCATGCGCTGGCGGAAAAGCGGGACGCGATCGTAGGCGCGCCACACCATGGCTTTGAGCCGTTGCAATTGCAGATTGTGCAACTGGTCCGGAGGCAGAAAATCCGGCGCGCTCACGGGATGCAGGGGGGGGGCTTCGCAATGTTTGCTCATAAACATTCAACCCCTTCCGGCCTCAACCTGGCTGGCGCGACCGGTTCGGAAGGCCTGCTGGTTGGGCGCGAAAAAATCGTGGGGAAAACTCTCGCGCAAGGCTTCCAGCCATTCTTTTTCAGGCAGCGGCAAATGCGCACTCAACGCGCCGAGCAGGGCCACGTTCAGGCTTTTTTTGTTTGCCAGTTTCCCGGCGTCCACGGCGTCGGGAGTGATCAGTCGCCCGCCCGGTTTCAGGATATACAGGTTGGGTTCCACCTGCGTCGGCTCCAGCACCAGCAGAAAATCCGCCTCACCCGGCGACACCATGGGGCTGAGCACGAGATCGCCAAACCGCACTTCGCTGCTGACCGAGCCGCCGCGCTGGCTCATGCCCTTGATCTCGCTTTTCTTGACGTCGAAGCCGGCGCGCATGGCCACGTCGGCCAGAATATCCGACGCTTTGAGCACGCCCTGGCCGCCAATCCCGGCCACGACGACATTGGTCAGTTGGGCGGGCATGGAGACTCCTTCCTTTCGAGTTCGGCCTGTTCCAGCCCGCGCAGACGTTTCACGATAAGAATGCAGGGCCGGCGGGCGATGATGACGCACAATTCATGGCTGGCGAGGCATTCATCCAGCAGGCGTTCGAAGTCGCCCGAACCGGCGCGGGGTTCGATGACGTGGACGCGCTGGATGCCGAGCGACCGGGCCACGTCTTCAAGCACAAGCTTGTTGGTCGGCTCATGGTCAAGCGTCCGGCCGGTGCCGGGATGTTCCTGGTGCCCGGTCATGGCCGTGGTGGAATTATCCAGAATGATGAGCACGTGCCCGTCCGGCGGCGGGTTGTAAACCATCTCCACCAGCCCGCTGATGCCGCTGTGCACGAAGGTGCTGTCGCCGATGACACTGACGACGCGGCGCGCCTGCTCCCGGGGCAGCACATGTCGCAGTCCCAATCCCACGCCCAGGCTTGCACCCATGCAAACGCACGAGTCGATGGCTTCAAACGGGGGCAGCACGCCCAGCGTGTAACAACCGATGTCGCCGGCGACGATGCAATTGCGCTGCCGCAGCGCGGCAAAAACGAGGCGATACTGGCAGGCATCGCACAGCTGCGGCGGCTTGCCCGGCGGCTTCACGGCCTCGGGGCTGAGGTCGCGCTCAAGAATGCGCCGCACGCGCGGCACGTTGAGCTCGCCGAAACGGTACATCTCGGGCTTGCCTTCCACCGTGATGCCCGCTGCACGGATGGCGTCCACCAGATAAGGGTCGCCTTCCTCGAGCACCACGCAACGCTCGACGCTCTGGACGAACTCCGCGATCTGCTTCAGCGGCAGCGGATGGGTGAAACCCAGTTTAAGCACGCTGGCGTCGGGCGCCGCCTCGCGCGCGTGCATGAAGGAAATTCCCGAAGTGATGATCCCCAGCTTTTTGCCGCCCGGCACGACCCGGTTGAATTTCAAGGTGGCGCCACCGTCCTGGATGTCAGCCAGTTTCTGCCGGAGCCGCTGGTGCGCGGGACGGGCATTGGCCGGGATCATGACGCGCCCGCGGATATCGCGCACGAAATCCGGCGCCTTGGCCGCACCGTTCGGTTCGCGCGGATGGAGCACCGTATAGCTGTGGCAGACGCGGGTGGTGACCCGGAGGATCACCGGTATTTTCCAGCGCTCGGAAATTTCGAATGCCGCGAGCGTGAAATCGTAAGCCTCCTGCGAATCGGATGGCTCCAGCATCGGCACGCCGGCAGCCACGGCGTAACGGCGGTTGTCCTGCTCGTTCTGGCTCGAGGCCATCCCCGGGTCGTCGGCGGAAACGATCACCAGCCCGCCGGTCACGCCGGTGTAGGCGGCGGTGAACAAGGGGTCGGCGGCGACATTAAGGCCGACGTGTTTCATGGTGACGAGTGCGCGCGCGCCGCCGTAGGCGACGCCGATGCCCACTTCGAGGGCAACCTTTTCATTCGGCGACCACTGGGCCTTGCCGCCGATTTCGGAAAAGGATTCAAGAATTTCAGTGGAGGGTGTGCCCGGATAGCCGGTGCCCAACGCCACGCCGCCGTGCAGCGCGGCCAGGGCAATGGCGCTATCGCCGCTTAATAATTTTCTTTTATTCGGGCTCATTTTAAATGCGAGCGGGTGCGGCGGCGGTCTTCAACATGAGTTCCCCAAACCAGGATGGCGGACGAACGGGTTTCCCGGTCGCATTGGCAAAGGCATGGACCGTGTGGCCGCTCACGACCGGGTTGCCGGTGGCGTTTTGGGTGATCTGAACTTGAAACCGCAACTTCGCCCGTCCGGACCATTCCATTGCGGTTGCGATGTCCAGCAAATCGTCGTAACGCGCTCCGCCTTGGAAGTCCAGATGCGCCTCCACCAAGGGAAGGAAAACGCCTTTTTCCTCCAGCGCGGCATAAGACATTCCCAACCGACGGCGCATCAGTTCCGTCCGGCCGCACTCGAACCATTCCAGGGCACGGGAATTATAAAACGTCCCCATCTGGTCCGTTTCACTGTAGCGGACGCGCAACTGAAGAACATCCTGCGGTTTGCTCATTTTCCGGTGCGGTTTTGCCGTCAGGCGGCGCTGACTTCGGGTCATATCGGCTCGGTCAGGACGGCAGCTTTGTAAGTCTAGCGCCAATCGCCCGGGACTGACCTGCCCGATTTTGTCGATACCCGCCCCTTTTTTGTTCCTACTTCTATTAATCAGAATTACTTAAAACATACATAAACTTCTAGTTTGTATCTAATTATGACTCGACATAAAACCTTGTGGTTTTAGGATTTCCTTTGAAGCACGACACCAACTCCGAAAACACCCGCGATGTTCTCCCAACTTAAAAATGCCGGCATACTCGTCACGGCGGCGATCACCCTGACGGCTGCCGCCCAGACCAATCTCCCGCCAATGGGGTCAACCGCTTCCGCGACCACTCCGCCCGGCGGCAGTCGCGCGGAAAAAATCATCAAGGGAATCAAAAACCCGGTCCCCTGGTTCAGTTGGGGCGCCGACTTGCGGATACGCAACGAGTATTTCAACAATGCCATCACCTTGAACGAGGGCACCGTGCGCCACGAACAGGATTATTTCCGTTTTCGGGAACGCCTCTGGGCCTCGGTCATGCCGGTGACCAACGTGAGCTTGAACGCGCGTTTCTCGGGGGAGCAACGCGAATGGATGAAACCGTCGTATGCCAGCCAGTTCACTTTTGGCGAGGGTTTCGAATGGCGGTATGGCATCCTGGACAACGCCTATGCCAAATGGAGCAACATCGCCGATGTGCCGCTCACCCTCTCCGCCGGCCGCCAGGACGTCCAGTTTGGCGAACCGCTGAACTGGTGGCTGGTGGCCGATGGCACCCCCGGAGACGGCTCCTGGACTTTCTTCCTCGACAGCATCCGGGCCAATTTCGACGCGAAAGGAATCAATACCAAGTTCGACGTGGTTTACATCTACCAGAATTCCAAGCCGGACCAGGTCATTCCCACCCTCGGACAATCCAGCGACAACAAGCCCACACCCTACTATCTGACCGAACAGAACGAACAGGGTGTCATTTTTTACCTTTCCAACAAGTCGGTGGAGAACATGCAAATCGACGGCTACTTCATCTACAAACGCGACGACAAACAACTGACCATTGGTGACAATGCCGACATCTACACCCTCGGCAGCAAAATTTCCGGCACGCCCACGCCGCACTGGGCTTACTCAGCCGAAGGCGCCTATCAATTCGGCACCAAACAAGATCCTACGGTCGGTTCTTCTTATGAGAATTACCCGAACGAGTGGCGGAACATCAATGCATATGGGGCCAACGGCAAGCTGACCTATCTGTTCAAGGACCCGCACGACAACCAGATGAGTCTCGTCGGCGAATTCCTGTCCGGCGACAACCCGAACACGAAGGGCACGGACGAAATGTTTGACGTCCTGTGGGGACGCTGGGCGCGCTGGAGCGAACTCTACATTTATTCCTACATCAACGAAACCAGCCGAAAGATCGGTCAGATGAACAACATCATCCGCTTCGGTCCCAGCTGGACGGTCACCCCCATCAAGAACACGACTTTCAGCGCCACCTACAATGCGCTGTTCTCCCCGGTGGACACCCCGACGCGTGCGGCCAGCCCCACCCTGTTCACCGACCACGGCAATTTCCGCGGCCATTACCTCCAGACCGTGCTGAAACACAAGTTCAACGAACACCTTAGCGCCCACCTCTGGGCTGAATTCGTCTGGATGGGTGATTATTACCAACAAAAAGATATGATGACCTTCCTGCGCGGAGAAGTCCTGGTCACGTTCTAACCATGCGAAAGAAATCCAGTTGATCGCGGACGTTGGCATTCCTCCCCAACGCCCCGCGACGCTGGCCAGCGACAATGTTTTGGGACCAACAATGCGAAACGCTTGATCGCGACACGCTGGGGCGTCTGCAGCTTCATCGCCTGCAGGAAACCGTCCGCCGCGTGGCGGCCCATGTGCCGTTCTACCGGCAGAAGTTCGCCGAATTGCATTTCCAGCCGGAAGACATCCGGTCACTGGCCGATCTGCGCCGCCTGCCTTTCACCGGCAGCGCCGATCTGCGTCAGAATTATCCCGCGGGCCTGCTGGCCGTGCCGTACGACGCCGCCCTGCGGCTGCACACCTCCAGCGGCACCACCGGCAAACCCAAGGCGCTCTTTTTTTCGCGCCAGGACGTGGACAACGCCGCCGAACTGTGTGCGCGATCGTTCGTCATGACCGGCATCACACCCCGGGACGTGTTCCAGAACATGATGACCTACGGCATGTTCACCGGCGCGCTGGTCACCCACTATGGTGCGGAAAAAATCGGCTGCCTCGTTATCCCGGCCGGCCCCGGCAATTCCGAACGGCAGTTGATGTTGATGCGGGATTTCCGGACCACGTTCATCCACCTCACGCCGGGTTACGGGCTTTATCTCTCGACGTTTCTGGAGAAACATGACGTTGATCCGCGGCGCGACCTCGCCCTGCGCAAGGCGTTTGTGGGCGCCGAACCTTACAGCGAAGATACCCGCCGGAAGATCGAGGAAGGCCTCGGCGCGGACGTTTACAATTCCTACGGCCTCTCAGAAATGAACGGCCCGGGCGTGGCGTTCGAGTGCATCCATAAATGCGGCATGCACCTCTGGGAAGACCATTTCCTCATTGAGATCGTCAATCCGCAGACTGGCGGGCCGGTGCCCGACGGCGAAACCGGTGAACTCGTGCTGACGACACTTTGCCGCGAGGCCATGCCGCTCCTCCGTTATCGCACCCGCGACATCACCTCCCTCATCCCCGGTCCCTGCCCTTGCGGCCGCACGCATCGCCGCCTGAACCGCATCACCGGGCGTTCCGACGACATGCTCATCGTGCGCGGCGTGAACATATATCCGCAACAAATCGAGCGCGTGCTGATGGCGCAAAAAGGCGTCGGCCGGAATTATGTCATCACCCTGCAAGGTTACGACGAGATGACAGTGAAGGTGGAACTGGCCGAGGCCGGGTTCGACGGGCAGGTGGAACATCTCATGAAGTTCCAGAGCCAGCTCGCCGAGCAATTGCGCGCGGAAATCCTCATCAAGCCCCGGGTCGAATTCCTGCCGCCCGGCTCGCTGCCGGTGAGCGACGGCAAGGCCCAACGTGTGATTGATGAACGTAAAATGTAAAAACGGGACGAAGAGGGACCAGATCATGGCGGAGACATCGCGCTGCGCTGTCCCCGCCCGCGCCGCAGCGGGCGGATCGAATTCCTTGGAATGGGTGCCTCCCGTCGCTGCCTGTCCTGAATCCGAAGAAAGGAACCCCAAATGAGCGAAGTCAAATTAGTGGCAGTTTTTGCCGAGAACAAACCGGGGCAGGTCGCCCACTTCACCAAAATCCTCGCCCACGCCAACATCAACATTCGCTGGGTGGCCGTTGCCAGCTCCGGCCCGTTCGGCGTGATGAAGTTTCTGGTCAGCGATCCGTCCCTGGCCTACCAGGCGCTTAAAGACGAGGGTTACGTCGCCAAACTCGTGGACGCACTCGCCGTCGAGGTGCCGGACAAACCCGGCGGCCTGCACGCCGTGGCCGACCTGCTCGCCCAGAACAACATCAACCTCGACAATGCCTCCGGCTTCATCGCCAACAACCGCGCCATCATGGTGCTGGAAGTTCCCGAGGTGACCAAGGCCCGCGACCTTTTGGCCAAAGTGGGCATCCGCTCGTTGACCCAGCAGGAACTCCCGGTCTTCGACCGAATCTGAACCCGGTTTTTTAGCCACAGATAAACACAGATTTTGAACAGCCAGGGCGCAAAGCCGCGAAGGCAAACTCTCAGCCATCGACTCTCAACCCTCCACCAACCCCATGAGCCCCATGATCTATGTCTCGATCGTCGTTCTCTACGTCTTCGTCATGCTGGCCATCGGTTATTGGTGCATGCGACGCACCAAGAACGTCGGTGATTTCTTCCTGGGCGGGCGCACGCTCGGGCCGTGGATGAGCGCGTTCGCATACGGCACCACTTATTTTTCCGCCGTGCTCTTCATCGGCTACGCCGGACGGCTTGGCTGGGGTTTCGGCATCCAGACGATGTGGATTGTCGTCGGCAACACCTTTGTCGGCACTTTCCTCGCCTGGCTCGTCCTCGCCGGGCGTACGCGCGAAATGACGGCCCGGCTCAACGCGCTGACCATGCCGGCATTTCTCAGCGCCCGATACAACAGCGCGCCGCTCCAGGCCATCTCCGCGGTGATCATCTTCGTGTTTCTCGTGCCGTACTCGGCGTCGGTTTACATGGGCTTGAGCTACCTGTTCCAGAGAACGCTGGGTCTGCAATACAACGAGGCGCTCATCTTTCTCGCCGCGTTGACAGGCGTGTATCTCGTCATGGGCGGCTATTTCGCCGTGGCGGTGAGCGATTTCATCCGCGGCATCGTCGAATTTTTCGGCGTCTTGACGATGGTGCTGTTGTTGGCGAGCATGAAAGGCGGGCTGGTCGCGTCGTTCACCGCGTTGCTCGATCCCCAGTACATGCCGGCATTCCATGCGCCGCCGCCACCCGCCGGACCACCCTTCCCCGGCTGGGTCATATTCCTGTCGCTCGTGCTCATCACCAGCTTCGGTCCGTGGGCGCTGCCCCAGATGGTGCAGAAGTTTTATTCCATCCGCAGCCGGGCCGACGTGAAACGGGCCATGATCATCGCCACGGTCTTCGCGCTGTTCATGTCGTTTGGCGCGTATTACAGCGGCGCGCTGACCCATCTGTTCTTCACCGACCCGAAGACCGATCTGGCGCCCATCCTGGACGCAACCACGCACAAACCGAACCTCGACCTGTTGATGCCGTTTTTTATCACGAGTTTTGTGCCGCAATGGCTGGTGCTGGTCATTCTGCTGATGGTTTTCTCCGCCTCGATGTCCAGCCTGTCATCGCTGGTGCTGGTCAGCAGCTCAGCCATCGCGATTGATATTTATGGCGCCTTCGGCAACCGGGAAAGGAATGACAAGCGCACGATGCTGCTGATGCGCGGGCTGTGCGCCGTGTTTGTGATATTGTCGCTGCTAATCGCCGTGAGCAAGGTGGATGTGATCGTAAACCTGATGGTGATAGCCTGGGGCGCGCTGAGTGGCGCATTCCTGGCGCCGTATCTGTATGGGTTGTTCTGGCGGCGCGCGACCAAGACCGGCGCGTACGCCGGAATGTTTTCCGGCGTCGGCACCGCCGTGGTCTTGTTTTTGTTGTGGGGAAAGCCATTGATCCCCGTCGCTGGCGCCATCGCCATGTTCCTGCCCCTGCTCGTCATGCCCGCAGCCAGCCTGCTGACGAAACCGCCCAAGCCCGAGGTTATTGCCACCGCCTTCGGGGATAAACCGCAAAGCATTTAACCACCGATCAGGTTCATCCGTGGTAGAAAATGTGCCTGATTTTCTGGACGTCAATTATTTGGCCGCAGCGGGCGGGATGCCGACACAAACCCAAACAGGTTTCCCGACATAGGACTGGCCGGAGGGATGGGCCATGATGGTGGTGCAGAGGTTGTAGTTGGCGGTCGCCTCGGCCAGCCGGGCATTCAGGGTCTTCAGCCGGTCTTCGAAATTCCGCCGGACAGCTGCATCGTCATTTTTAGGAATAACAATCCGGGCGTAACCCGTGCCGTCTCCGATCCACGTCTTTTTGCCCAGGTGCGGTTGTTGGGAGACGGTGCTGGCGGGAGAAGGTTCGGGAACCTTGAGAATATCGAGCTGCTGTTGACAGTCGGCGATGTCTGCCTGGAGCTGCCGGTAGCCAGATATGAATTGTCTCACGGAATCGGGAAGATTCTCGACCAGCATGCCGCCGTTGATCCCGTCCACGGAACAGAAAGCGTAGCCGCCGAAGGCAGGATCATCATCGATGGCGGTGATCCGGATTGATCGATTTGGTCCCGCCTGGGCCTGGAGGGCGGCCTGCCGGGCAAGGACCGCCGCCCGTCGTTGCTTTTGGATTTGTTTTTCGTCCTCCAGAAATTGCGCGGCCTTTTCCGGGGTATAGCCAAATTGGGTTTGGTAGGCAGCCGGCATGTCGCTCATGGGAATCTGGACCATCCCCTCCTGATAATTCACCACCGCGTAGGCGGGAGTCACGCGGGTGATGGTGGCATTGGTATATATTTTGCCACCGGCCGGCAATGTGCCCACACGGATGTCATTCGTGGCGTCGGCCAGCACGGGGAGCGTAAACAAAATCAACATCAGCAGAAACGGCAAACCCTTCCGGTTCCCGCCATTTTTCATGGAAAAGATTATCATGGTCTAAATGTCCGCACCCCGGCAGCGGAGTCAACCAGCAAATCAATGTGACGGTGCGCACGGAGGGGGAGTATCTCAAAAAAACCGTTTCCGTTGACAGGAACGGCTTGGACCTTTGCCGCCGGAAAGGCCGGACCAACGCAGGATCGTTACTTCACCGATTCCAATTTTATATTGATTTCCTGCTTCATGACGCTGGTGATGGTTTGCGTTTTCCCACCGGCGTTTCCACGCGGATTGAGAGGCATGGTCATGTTCACGGTCATGTCCTGGTTCATGGTTGTGTCAATGACCATTCCCAGTTCCGGGTCAAACCACGACACCCCGGAAGTATTGCCGTCGGAAACGGACATGGTCATTCCAGCCAGCTTTGAATTGGGATCCGGTTTGGATTTAACGGTGCCCTGAAATTCCAGGCGGGCGCAGGTGCGCTTGCCGTGCGGCTCCCAGCTTTGAAAGGTGTAGGTGGAATCCATTACCATGAGGCCGAGCGGGCCCATCTCCACCTCCAACCGGATCGGCCAGGTGTCACCAGGCTGCACGGGTTTGGACGGCAAATGCTGGCTGCTGCCAATCATCTGTTTGAAATAACCTTCGTTGAACATGCTTTTGAAACCGGCGGTGACATCCGCCGGTCCGCCAGTCGCCAGCCGCGCCACCAGCGCATCCACACCTTCGACCCGCGCCACCTGGTTGCTGGGGTCCATGAAATATTGAATTTTGGCGCCGATGATTTTTTGGAACATGGCGGCCACGGGATTCGGGCTGTCAGCCGACGACTTTTTTGCCGAATCATAATTGACCAAGGTTTTGCCTCCCATGGTCATCATCATCCGCACGCTGAGGAATTCCATCTCCACCTCGTGTCCGCCGTCCGCGTCCGCCTGCAAGACCGTGAGGCCGTATTCCTGCCCCATGGTCATGTCCTGCTTGATGGGATTGGGCTGGTTCGGCACGGAGATGTCCGAAGTCTGCTTCAGGCTGAAGTCCTGCACAATATGTTCACCCACCGGCCATTTCAGCTTGAACTCCACCGGGCCGGCTGGAGGCGTAAAGGCAGAGACCGTGTTCAATTTGCCAGATTTGTTGCAACCCACCCAGAAGAGACCCGAGGCCAGGGTGACTATAATTAGGAATATGATTTTTTTCATGGATTGATATTTAATAAATCTTGTCGTGGAGTCTAGTCGTCCCACCGCAGGGTGCATACTACAAAATGTCGCGAAATAAATAACCGCCGCTCCGACTGGGCCGGAGCAGCGGTTTGACACTTGCGGCAGGGCTGGTTTTCCGGGGTGTCGGCGGCCCCGCCTGGCGGGATCGATGACGGCCCGGATGGAACCGTCCCTACCTTAAATGGATGCCTTGTCCGGCCCTTGGTCAGGGCTGGCTTCCGGCGCGTCCGGAGCAGCGGGCGTCTGGGCGACCGGGACCCGGAAAGGGTTGGATAAAACAAACGTCAAGTTGAGCTTGCGGCGGATCTTCACCAAGCCGCCGTTCCCACGCGGCTCGTTGATAACCCCGGGGTTCGTGCCGGGCCGTATGTTCTGATTGCCGTTCATTATAGTGGGCGAACGTATGCAATAAGCGTGCCGACGGTTCCCGGCGACAATTCATGTCCGACGCGCCATTTTCAGGGAATCACTGTGTCCGGTATTCGTGCTGGCCTCCGCGGGACTGGCTGTTTGTTGGACGATGATCCCCAAAGAAAAAGCCGCCCTGATTTTTCAGGGCGGCTTTGAATCTTTACCGTAGCGGCTTCCCGGAAGAGCGCCGCTGCGAGAAACGGCTATTTCTTTGCGGCTTTGGCGCGCTTCTCTTCAATTGCTGCCTGCGCGGCGGCCAGTCGCGCCACCGGCACGCGGAACGGTGAGCAGCTGACGTAACTCAACCCGGCCTTGTGGCAGAATTTCACGGAATCGGGGTCGCCGCCGTGCTCGCCGCAGATGCCCAGCTTGATGTCGGGGCGGGTCTTGCGGCCCTTGGCGATGGCAATTTCAATCAACTGGCCAACGCCGGCCTGGTCAATCGACGCAAACGGGTTCTTCTTGAAGATTTCCGCCTCCTGATACGCCGCCAGGAAACTGCCGGAATCATCGCGGCTCATGCCCAGACCGGTCTGCGTGAGGTCGTTGGTGCCGAAGCTGAAGAACTCGGCGGTGTGCGCGATCTCATCGGCGGTAAGCGCCCCGCGCGGCACCTCGATCATCGTGCCGACGCTGTAGGTGAGCTTCACTTTTTTCTCAGCCTCCACCTGTTTGGCGACGGCGTGGACGACCTCCACCTGCAGGTCCAACTCCTTCTTGAACCCGACGAGCGGGATCATGATTTCCGGTTTGCATGGGAGCTTGGCCTTCACGCATTGCGCCGCGGCCTCGAACACGGCCCGCGCCTGCATCCGGGTGATTTCCGGATACTTGATGCCGAGGCGGCAGCCGCGGAAACCAAGCATGGGGTTGAACTCGTGCAGTTCGTGGACGCGCGCGATGATTTTCTCGACGGGAATGCCGAGTTTGTTCGCGAGGTCCTGCTGCTGCTCCTTGGCGTGCGGCAGGAATTCATGCAGCGGCGGATCGAGGAAACGGATGGTGGCCGGGAGCCCCTTCAATTCCTTGAAGATGCCGAAGAAATCATCCCGTTGATACGGCAGCAGTTTGGCCAGCGCGGCTTCGCGGGCTTCGACCGTGTCGGCAAGAATCATCTCACGCATCGCGTCGATGCGATTGCCCTCAAAAAACATGTGCTCGGTGCGGGTGAGGCCGATGCCCACGGCGCCGAAGGCGACGGCATTGGCGGTCTGCTCCGGCGTGTCGGCGTTGGTGCGGACGGACATGCGGGTGAATTGCGAACACCATTTCATGAGCTGGTTGAAGCTCTTGAATTTTTCCGTCGCCTGCGCGGCCTTGTCGCCGTGGATCAGGCCGGCGATGATTTCCGACGGCGCGGTCTTCAACTGGCCGGCGTAAACGGTGCCGGCGGTGCCATCAATCGAGAAGTAATCGCCTTCCTTGTAGGTCTTGCCGGCCACGGTGATGGTCTTCGCATCGTAATTGATGTCCAGACCGGCGGCGCCGCAGACGCAGACCTTGCCCATCTGGCGGGCCACGAGCGCCGCGTGCGAGCTGACCCCGCCGCGCGCCGTCAGGATGCCTTCCGCCGCAATCATGCCGCGCAGGTCTTCCGGCGAGGTCTCGATGCGGACGAGCAGAACTTTTTCGCCTTTCTCGGCGGCGGCCACGGAACGATCGGCATTGAAATAAATCTTGCCGGACGCCGCGCCGGGGCCGGCCGGGAGGCCGGTGGCAATCGCCTTCGCTTTTTTGACCTCGGCGAGGTCAAAGATGGGCGCGAGAAGCTGGTCGAGCTGGTCGGCCGGGTTGCGCATGACCGCCGTCTCGGCATCAATCAATTTTTCCTTCACGAGGTCGAGCGAAATCTTCAACGCGGCGGCCGCGGTGCGCTTGCCGTTGCGCGTCTGGAGCATGTAGACCTTGCCTTCCTGGATGGTGAATTCAAAATCCTGCACGTCCTTGAAATGCTTTTCGAGCGTGGTGCGGATGTTGTCGAGTTCCTTGTAGGCGGCCGGCATGACATCGGCCAGCCGCGCGACGGGTTCGGGGGTGCGGACGCCGGCGACGACGTCTTCGCCCTGGGCATTGATGAGAAATTCGCCGTAAAATTCCTTGGTGCCGTTGGCGGGATTGCGCGTGAACGCGACGCCGGAGCCGGAAGTGTCACCGGTGTTGCCGTACACCATGGCCTGGACATTGACGGCGGTCCCCCATTCGGTCGGAATGCCGTATTTGCGGCGATACACGATGGCGCGGTCATTCATCCAGGAGCCGAACACGGCGCCCACGGAACCCCAGAGCTGCTGCCACGGATCCTGCGGAAACTCCTTGCCGGTGTACTCCTTGATCAACGCCTTGAACCGGTTCACCAATTCCTTGAGGTCCTTGACAGTCATCTTGGTGTCCTCGATGTCCTTGTGATAACGGTCGTGCTTGAGCTTGTGGATGACGGTTTCAAACGGCTCGTGGTCTTCGTTCGGGCGTTTCTGGACGCCCATGACCACGTCGCCATACATCTGAATGAAACGGCGGTAGCAGTCCCACGCGAAACGTTCGTTCTTCGTCGCCTTGACCAGCGCGAGCACGGTTTCGTCGTTGAGGCCGAGGTTGAGAATGGTGTCCATCATGCCGGGCATGGAATCGCGAGCGCCGGAGCGGACGGAAACGAGCAGCGGCATGGCCGACTTGTCGCCGAATTTGGTGCCGATGATTTTCTCGATGAAGGCAATGCCTTCCCGCGCCTGCGCGTCGAGAACCTTCGGGTAGGTGCGCTTGTTGTCGTAGTAGTACGTGCAGACCTCGGTGGTGATGGTGAAGCCGGGCGGCACCGGGAGACCGATGCGGGACATTTCAGCCAGGTTGGCGCCTTTGCCCCCGAGCAGGGGTTTCATGGAGCCGTTGCCATCGGCCTTCTTGTTGCCAAACAGATAGACGTATTTTGCGGATTTCGATGCTGTAGCCATATGGTCTAATTTCAAATTTATCGCGCTTTCAATTTCGCAAGGGGAATTCCACCGAAATAAAGCGGTGCGAATTTAACAAACGACCGCCCGGTGTCAACGAACGAAGCCGGAAATGACAAAATCCGCTGCATCAAAAACAAAATGTGATGGCTGCCGGCGCCAAACCGTCGTAAACAGACCAACTTTATTGATGTTCATTGAAAATGCGCATCGCTTATATTTCTGAAACCTGAAAATCCCCGGTTATCTTCCACGTTGCTGGGCTTTCGGCTGGCCACGCTGGAGCGTGTCCCCCGAGCGCAGCGGGCGCCAGGAGCCAGTCGAATTGACCTGATTTTTATAACTCATATCATCGCATCAAGATGCGTTGATTATTAATTTGCTTCGAGAAGGGTTTGCCGTTAATTTGCACGCGGCTAATTTGCCTTGAACTGATGCCGGACAAAATCAAACAACTTGAACGTCTGCTGCGCGAACGGATCGTCATCCTCGACGGGGCGATGGGTACGATGGTCCAGCAACGCAAGCTCGCGGAGGCCGATTTCCGGGGTGCGCGCTTCGCGCCCTGGCGCGGCAAGGACCTCAAGGGTCTCAACGACCTGCTCAATGTCACCCAGCCGCAGATCATCGAGGACATTCACCGCCAGTATCTCGAGGCGGGTGCAGACATCATTGAAACCAACACGTTCAACGCGCAGTCCATCTCGCTGGCGGATTACGGACTGGAATCGCTGGCGTATGAATTGTCAAAGGCCGGCGCCGAATGTGCGCGTCGCGCCGCCGACCGGTTTGCGGCCCGGCATCCGGACCGGATTTGCTTTGTCGCCGGCGCCATCGGGCCGACGACCAAAACGTCGTCCATTTCCACGGACGTGAACAATTCGGGGGCCCGCGGGACAAATTATGACGAGCTGGTCAAGGCTTACAGCGAGCAGGTCAATGGTTTGCTTGACGGCGGAGCGGATCTGCTCCTCGTCGAAACCATCTTTGACACGCTGAATGCCCGGGCCGCCTTCTTTGCCATTCAACTAATTCTCAAAGAACGCGGACTTTCTCCCCTGCCCTATCGGAGGGATGACCTCCGCGGATCCCACAAATCCGGATTCCCGGCGACATCTGGGGCGCATGGCACTCGCCCCTCCGATAACTTCACGCATCACGTCCCCATTTTGGCATCCGTCACCTTCATCCAGGCGGGCAGCAATCGCGGCGTGACCGGTCAGACCGTCGAGGCGTTTTGGAATTCAATTTTCCATGTCCCCCTGCTCTCCGTCGGCATGAACTGTGCGCTGGGCCCGAAGGAACTCCGTCCGCTCATCGAGGAACTATCCGGCCTCGCACCGATTCATGTCAGCGCGTACCCGAATGCCGGCCTGCCGAATCCATTGTTGCCGACCGGCTTTCCGGAAACGCCCGAATCCCTTGCGCCCCAGTTGCAGGAATGGGCGCACAACGGCTGGCTGAACATTGTCGGCGGCTGCTGTGGTACAACGCCGGCGCACATCCAGGCCATTGCCGAAGCGGTGCGCGGTCTGCCGCCCCGTCTAGTCCCTGTGGTTGAACCTTATTTGCGCTTGAGCGGCCTGGACGCGGTGACGGTCCGTCCGAATTCCAATTTCCTGAACATTGGCGAGCGCACCAACGTGGCCGGGTCGCCGAAGTTCGCCCAGCTCATCAAGGCCGGCGATTACGAGGCGGCGCTGACCATCGCGCGCCAGCAGGTTGAGAACGGCGCGCAGGTCATTGATGTCTGCATGGACGAGGGCATGATTGACGGCGTCGCGGCGATGACGCGTTTCCTCAACCTCGTCGCTTCCGAACCGGACATTTGCAAGGTGCCGGTGATGGTGGACTCCTCGAAATGGGAGGTCATCGAAGCCGGCCTGAAATGTCTGCAGGGCAAGGGCATCGTCAATTCCATTTCGCTCAAGGAAGGCGAGGGAAAGTTTCTGCATCAGGCCCGGCTCGTCCGCCGCTATGGTGCGGCGGTCGTGGTGATGGCGTTTGACGAGCGCGGCCAGGCGGACACGTTCGAGCGGCGCATCGCCGTCTGCCAGCGCGCCTACGATTTGCTGGTCCAACAGGTCGGGTTCCCGCCGCAGGACGTCATTTTTGATCCGAACGTGCTGACCGTTGGCACCGGGATGGAGGAGCACGCCAATTATGCGGTGGATTTCATCCGCGCTACAAAGTGGATCAAGGAGAACCTGCCGTTGGCGAAGGTCAGCGGCGGCATCAGCAACATTTCGTTTTCATTTCGAGGCAACAACGCCGTGCGCGAGGCGATGCACAGCGCGTTTCTTTACCATGCGATCCAGGCCGGACTGGACATGGGCATTGTCAACCCCGGCCTGCTGGCTGTTTACGAGGAGGTGCCCAAGGATTTGCTCGCACTGGTCGAGGATGTCCTGCTCAACCGCCGGCCTGACGCCACTGAACGGCTCGTCAAGTTTGCCGAGTCGGTGAAACAACATGGCAAAGCCGAGGTGGTCGCGGATGCCTGGCGCCAGGGCACGGTCGAGGAACGCCTCAGCCACGCGCTGGTGAAAGGCGTCGTGGATTTCATTGATCCCGACATCGAGGAAGCGCGCCAGAAATATGGGAAACCGCTGCTGGTCATCGAAGGCCCGCTCATGGCCGGCATGAACGTGGTCGGCGATTTGTTCGGGTCGGGCAGGATGTTTTTGCCACAGGTGGTGAAATCCGCCCGCGTGATGAAAAAAGCCGTGGCGTATCTGCTGCCCTTCATGGAGGCGGAAAAGAAGGCCGCCGGCGGCGTGCACAAGAACGCCGGCAAAATTCTCATGGCCACCGTCAAGGGCGATGTGCATGACATCGGCAAGAACATTGTCGGCGTCGTGCTCGGGTGCAACAACTACGAGGTCATCGACCTCGGCGTGATGGTGCCGTGCGAGAAGATTTTGCAGACGGCGCGCGAGCAGAACGTGGACATCATCGGCTTGAGCGGGCTCATCACGCCGTCGCTCGACGAAATGGCGCACGTGGCCCGCGAGATGGAACGGCAAGGCCTGAAGTTGCCGCTGCTCATCGGCGGCGCGACGACCAGCAAGGCCCACACCGCGGTGAAGATCGCCCCCGGTTATGACCAGCCGGTGGTCCACGTCCTTGACGCTTCGCGGGCCGTGCCGGTGGTGAGCAATTTGGTCAGCAAGGAACACCGGCCGAAATTCGCAGTGCAAATTCGCGAGGAATATGACCGCATCCGCGCCCAACATGCGGGGCAGACGGCCAGACTCCTCACCTTGGAGCAGGCCCGCGCCAACGCGCCCAAATTGAAGTTTGATGGGCTACCGAAACCGGAATTCGTCGGGGTTCGTGCCTGGTCATCCGATGTGACCACGCTTAACACCCAGCATTCCGCGCGCATCACACTTTCGGACCTGGTCCCGCTGATTGACTGGACGCCATTTTTCCACACCTGGGAATTGCGCGGTGTTTATCCCAAAATTCTTCAGCATGAGCAACACGGCGAAGAGGCCCGCAAACTGTTCGCCGACGCTCAGGCGCTGCTCGAAAAAATCGTCGCCGGGAAATTGATTCAGCCGCGGGGCGTTTACGGTTTTTTTCCGGCGAACCGGGTTGGCGACGACGTGGAGCTTTACACCGACGAATCGCGGGCGAAGGTTCTGGCCACATTCCATTTCCTGCGCCAGCAAATTGACAAGGGTGACGGCACGCCGAACTGGTGCCTGGCGGATTTTATCGCGCCAAACAACTCTCAACTTTCGGACTTTATCGGCGCGTTCGCTGTCACCAGCGGACATGGCCTCAAGGAACTGGTCGAAAACTTCAAAGCCGACCATGACGACTACAATGCCATCATGGCTGAAGCGCTGGCCGACCGGCTGGCGGAGGCGTTTGCGGAATTCCTGCACCGGCGCGTTCGTGAAGAATGGGGCTACGGCAAGGCGGAGCAGTTGACCCCGGAAGACCTGATCGAAGAGAAATATCGAGGCATCCGGCCGGCGGCCGGTTACCCGGCGTGGCCGGATCACACCGAAAAGGGAATCCTTTGGCAATTGCTCGACGTGGAGAAGAATGCGGGCATCAAGCTCACGGAAAGCTATGCGATGTGGCCCGGCAGCAGCGTGAGCGGGCTTTATTTCGCCCATCCGGAATCAAAATATTTCGCGGTCGGCAAACTGGGCCGCGACCAGTTGCTCGATTATCACCTCCGCAAAGGACTGACCTTGCAGGAAGTCGAACGCTGGCTGGGGCCGTATTTGAATTATGAACCGGGCCCGACCGCCGAGGCAGTGAGCCCGCCGGTGTGCAGTTGCGGCAAGCCGCATTGACATGAACTTGGCAGGGATAGCGCGATGTCCCTGCCCTGTTAAAACGGCGGCTTGACGCCAAAAACCTGCCGGGAGCATTATTGCCCATGCTCAATCGCTCCCCAATCGCATCGTTGCTGCGCATATTCAATATGGGTGTTCTGCTCGGGTTTGCTTCCGCCCCATTGACCGCTGCGGAGCCGGCAACCGGCCCGCGGGCAATCATCCCCTTCGACACCGGCTGGCGCTTTCACCTGGGAGATGACGCGGCGGCCAAACAGCCCGGTTTCGACGACGCGAGTTGGCGCCGCCTCGACCTGCCGCATGACTGGAGCATCGAACAGCCTCTGAACCCGCCCCCGGATGGCGAGGAAAATGGCGGCTTCTTCTCGCACGGCATCGGCTGGTACCGGAAAAGTTTCACGCTCCCGCCCAGCACCGGACAAAAAACCGTCATCGAGTTCGACGGGGTATACATGAACAGCGAGGTCTGGATCAACGGCCATTTTCTCGGACGCCGGCCCTATGGCTTCATCGGTTTCCGCTACGATCTCACGGATTTTCTGAACACCAACGGCACTCCCAACGTCCTGGCCGTCCGGGTGGATGATTCACTCGAACCATCCCTGCGCTGGTATGCCGGCTCGGGAATTTACCGGCATGTGCGGCTCGTCACCACGAGCTTCACGCATTTCCGGCTCGATGGCGGCGTCAGCATCACCACGCCCAAAATCACACCCAAGCAGGCCACCGTCGAAGCCAGCTACATCATTGATGCGCATTTTTTCTCGGCGGAGGAAAAGGACGCCTGGGCGAAGGATGTGTGGAAGGCGCATCCGACGAACCATGAAGTCGTCCTGCGCAGCAGTGTCCTCGCCCCGGACGGCGCGGTGGTAGCCAGCACCGAATCGAAACTCAAGCTCGAAGACATGCACCCCGGCCAGCACGCCACGCAGCAGGTGATCGTGCCAAAGCCACGTCTCTGGTCCAGCAGCGTCCCGGAGCTTTACCGGCTGCGCAGCACGTTGACGCTCGACGGCCAGCCGCTCGACGAAACCATCACGACGTTCGGCATCCGCCAGCTCAAGTTCGATCCCAACCGCGGCCTGCTCGTCAACGGCCAGGCCACCAAGCTCAAGGGCGTCTGCCTGCACCAGGACGCCGGCTCGTTTGGCAACGCCGTGCCCATCGCGGTCTGGGCCTTGCGCCTCGCGCGCCTGAAGGAGATGGGCTGCAATGCCATCCGCACGAGCCACCACCCGTTCGCGCCGGAGTTCTACGACCTGTGCGATCAACTCGGGTTTTACGTCTTCGACGAGGCCTTCGACGAATGGACGCGGGACTGGCCTTACAATTTCACCGAGAACACCCGCGGCAAGTCTAAATACGGCTATCATCTCTACTTTGATCAATGGCACGCGACCGACCTGCGCGCCATGTTGCACCGCGACCGCAACCATCCGAGCGTGATCCTCTACAGCATCGGCAACGAAATTCCCGACCAGTTCAACCAAGACGGCTGGAGGCTGGCGAAAGAACTCGTCGCCATCTGTCACGAGGAGGATCCCACGCGTCCGGTAACCTCCGCCTGCGACCAGTCCTATGTCTCGTCACGGAATGGCTTCATGGACACGCTTGATATCGCCGGTTATAATTACATTGACCGCTTGTACGGCACCAACACCTACGTTCCCGAGCGCGCGCGTTTCCCACACCGGCTTTGCCTGGGCACCGAAACCTCTTCCGGCCTCCACTACTGGCTGGGCGTGCGCGACCACGACTATGTGATTGGCGACTTCATCTGGACCGGCATTGACTATCTCGGCGAGGCGCACAGATTTCCCCGGCGCGGCAACGATTCCGGTTTCCTCGACCTGGCCGGAGGCGAAAAGCCGGGATTCTACCAACGCGCCGCCTACTGGCGCGGCGATCCCGTGTTACAGATTTTTGTTCTCACGGGCGAGAAACCCGAGCTTGCCTGGCGGGCTGCGCCGGCGGTTTTCAAATGGAACTGGCCGACCAACAGCCAGATCACCGTCCGGGCCGCCGCCAATTGCGACGAAGTCGAACTGTTCCTCAACCATCAATCCCTCGGACGCCATGCGGTTTCCCAGGACGTTTATGCCAGTGACTGGATCGTGCCCTTTGTTCCAGGAGTGCTTTCGGCGGTCGGTTATCGCGCCGGCCAACCGGTCGCCACGAATGAATTAAGCACAACCGGCCCGCCCGCGCGGCTTCAGGTGACGCCGCTCCCGTCACCCAAGGCCGGAGACATCGCCTTCTATGAAATCACCGTGGTTGACGAGGCCAGCCAGCCCGTGCCCGACGCGACACCCGCAGTGACCGTAAAGGTTGAAGGCGCCGGCCGCCTCATTGGCCTCGATACCGGAGACCTCAATTATGGCGGTCTTTTCAAGACGGCCACCCGCAACGCCTATCAGGGTCGTCTCCTCGCCACGGTGCAACGGACCGCACCGACCGGCGAGATCAACGTTTCTGCCGTTTCACCGGAACTGCCGAACGCCGAAAAATGAAAAACAGGGGCAGCCCATGGATTGAATTGCTTATGCTCGCTTGCCGCCCGTTCGCATCGTTCCTGCGCGCTTTCAATGCAGCCATCTTGACTGC
Organism: Verrucomicrobiia bacterium; assembly: GCA_049280815.1. Lineage (GTDB taxonomy): Bacteria > Verrucomicrobiota > Verrucomicrobiia > Limisphaerales > UBA11358 > UBA11358. Next base: position 57,054 of record JBAPQW010000062.1, read on the forward strand.
CGTATTCGTCATGGCCGCCCAATCGACGTTGGCTCAGGTGAAGGCGCAGCCGGTTCCCTGCATTGTAAAGCAAGACGGTCGCTACGCCTTGTATGTGGATGATGCGCCGTACTTCATTTTGGGCGCGCAGGTGAACAACTCAAGCGGCTGGCCTGCCGAGCTGCCAAAGGTGTGGCCCGCCATGGAATTCATGCACGCCAACACCGTCGAGATTCCGGTCTATTGGGAGCAGTTCGAGCCCCGGCCGGGCCGGTTCGATTACAGCGTGGTTGACACCCTCCTGGCGCAGGCCCGGGAACATCAGTTGCGCCTGATCCTGCTTTGGTTTGGCACCTGGAAGAACGGCAACCCGCATTACGAGCCGGAGTGGATGAAGCTGGATCCCGAACGCTACGCGCGCGTGATTGACGAAAACGGCAACGCGGTGGATTCGCCCTCACCCTTCTCGACCGCCTCGCTCGAAGCGGACACCAAAGCCTTCGTCGCTTTGATGACTCACCTCAAAACGGCGGACCCGCAGCGCACCGTTCTGATGGTGCAGGTGGAAAATGAACCCGGCACCGGCGGGAACCTGCGCGATCATTCCCCGGTCGCGCAAAAACTTTTCGACGGGCCGGTCCCGGCGGATGTGCTCAAGGCCATGCACGTGCAGTCCGGCGCGTCAGCCCCAAACTGGAAGGAAGCCTTCGGCCCGGACGCCGAGGTCTGTTTCCATAATTGGGCCGTGGCGAAATACATCGGGCAGGTGGCCGCGGCCGGCAAGGCGGCTTATCCGCTCCCCCTCTATGTCAATGCCGCGCCGGGCACGCATCGTGGCGCCGCGTTGCGCGACCCCGCCAAGCCGGGCGGCACGGCCAGCTACGAGGAGGGCGGTCCTTCGGACAATATCATTCCGATCTGGAAAGCCGCCGCGCCCGCGCTCGACATGATTTCACCCGATGACTATGCCAACGACGCCACGGGCTACCTCAAGACGCTCGACCTCTACCAGCGCGGCGACAATCCGTTGTTCGTGCCCGAGACCGGTGGCAGTCCACGGTTTTTCTTTTTTGCGCTGGACCATCAGACCATCGGGTGGTCGCCCTTCGGAATGGATTTCACGAGAATCCACACCATACCGGACGCCGCGCGGCCGAAGGATGAAGCTCTTCCGCCCTGGGCGCGAACCGGCACCAAGGAATTTGTCGAACCCTTTGCCCCCACATATCAATTGATCAATCCGATGGCGCGCGAGATCGCCCGGTTGAATTTTGAAGGCAAGCTCCAGGCGGCTGCCGAGGAAGAAGGCAAGCTCATCCAAACGCTTCCCTTCGGAGCGTGGCACGCCACCGTGTCTTATGGCGTCTGGTCGCGGTACGGTCGTCCGACGGGCAATCCCCAGCCCATGGGCGGCGCCCTGGTCGCCCAACTCAAGGACAACCAGTTTTTAGTGGCCGGATTCCATTGCCGTGTCGATTTCCACCCCGTCGCCCCAGACAAGCACCGCCAGTTTCTGCGCGTCGAGGAGGGAGCCTACGAAAACGGCAGCTTCAAGTTCCTTCGCCTCTTGAATGGCGACCAGACGGATGGCGGACTGGATTTCAGCTCCGAACCGCTGGTGCTTCGCGTCGCCGTTGCAACCTACTGACCGGCGGCGAAATCATTTATTTACCGAATTATCCCACGCGGGACAAAGTCTTGTCGCCCTCGAACCGGGCAGGCGGAAGAGGGTCCGCTTTCCCGGGCGGTTTCGCCAAGGCAGGGAATTGATTTGCGGCCAACAAAACTTGTATTTCGCCGGAACCAGCTTAAATTCAAGGCATGAAGCACGATGTCGTACCGGTGCAAATCAGGGGGATCCTTCCCGCGAACAGTGGCTGCGCACTCTTTGTGGGCAATGACGACAAGGTTTTCGTCATCAACGTCGAACCGCAGATGGGTGCCGTCATCGGAATGTTTTTGCGCCAGACGCCCAAAGAACGTCCCCTGACCCACGACCTCATCAACCGGATTTTCCAGGGGTTTGGCATCAACGTCGAGCGCGTCGTCATCACGGATTTGAAAAATTCCACCTACTTCGCCCGGCTTATTTTGCAGCAGCAAAACGAGCTGGCGCGGAAAATCGTCGAGGTGGACGCCCGACCCAGCGATTGCCTCGCCATCGCCGCCGCGCAAAAGAAGCCGATTTTTGTCGCTGCCGAACTTTTTGAACAGGTCGAGGACATGAGCGAAGTACTGAACCGGATCAATGAGACCGGCAGCGAAGCCGAATAAAATGTCCGCCGCCAAGACCTCCCCTCCGCTGGCCCTGATTTGCGGTGACGACGAGTTCGCCGTCAAGCAGCGCGCCAAACAGCTCTTCCAGCAGTGGAGCGAGGAACTGGGCGGCATGGACCATGAAATCATCGAGGCCACCGTGTCCAACAGCGGCGAGGCGCTCACCACCCTGGCCCGGCTGCGCGAAGCGCTGCAAACCCTCCCGTTTTTCGGCTCCGGCAAGGTCGTCTGGCTGCGCGACTGCAATTTTCTCGGTGAGGAGCGCGCCGCGACCGCCGCGGCCGTCACCGAAACCCTCAACGAACTGGCCGGGGAACTAAAGAACTTCAAATGGTCCGGCGTCCGGCTGCTCCTCAGCGCGGGCAAGGTGGACAAACGCAAGACTTTTTTCAAAACCCTCGATAAAATCGGGACAGTCGAAAACTTCACCGGCTGGTCGGTGGACGACCGGGATTGGGCGGAGCGGGCGGAGGTCGCGGCGCAAACCGCCGTCCGCCTGCGCCAGAAGGAAATTTCCACGGAGGCGCTGGAGGAACTGGTCCACCGCGTCGGGCCCAACCCGCGCCAGCTGGACAACGAGGTCGAAAAATTGTGCCTGTATGCCGGCGACCGTCAAAAACTCGAAGTCGCCGACGTGTTGGCAGTTTGCACCCGGAACAAGACGGCGCGGGCCTTTGCGCTGGGCGACGCGCTGGGCGACCGCGACTTGCCGCGCCTGCTCCGGCGGCTGGACGAGGAGTTATGGGAGGTCAAAACGGATTCGCAACGGTCCGAGATCGGTCTGCTTTACGGGTTGATCTCCAAAGTGCGCGCCATGTTGTTGTTGAAGGAGATGCTGCGCGAAGGCTGGATCAAGCCGGAAATGGATTACAACCGCTTTAAATCGCAGTTGGAACACGTCCCGGCGGACCAGTTGCCGGCGGATCGGCGATTTAATCCGCTGGCGTTGAATCCGTATGTGCTTTACAAAGCGCTGCCGCCGGCGAAAAAATACAGCTTGAACGAACTGGTCCGGGCGATGGATTTGCTGTTGCGCTGCAACCGGCGGCTGGTGTCCAGCGGACTGGACGAAGCGCTGGTGTTGCAGGAGGTGCTGGTGCAAATTGTCCTGCCGCCGGCAGTGGCGGCCTGATGGTAAAAAATTAATTTTAAGCATGCCAACGTCGTCTGCAAAATTGCTGGTGCTGGTGGGCAGGGAATTTGCCTGCGTCAAGGTCTCGGGCCGCGCCAATTTTTCGTTCAGCCCCGATTTCAAGATGTTGCTCGCCGGGCTGGCGCAGAAAGGCTACAGCCATTTCATCATCGACCTGTCGGAATGCGTGCTCATGGACAGCACGTTTCTTGGCGTGCTGGCCGGGTTCGGCCTGAAAATGAACCAGCCGGCGGCCGCCGGCCAACGCGGCATCGAGCTGTCCAATCCCAATGCCCGCGTCACCGAATTGCTCGAAAACCTGGGCGCCCTGCCCCTGTTCAAAATCATCTCCGGCCCGTTGCGGTTTCCGGACGATGTTCAGACCAGCGCACCGGAACCGGCCAATCCCACCCATGAGGAAATCACCCGCACCTGCCTGGAAGCGCATAAAATCCTGATGGCGGTGAACCCGGACAACGTGGCGCGCTTCAAGGAAGTGACCCAGTTTCTGGCCGAGGATTTGAAAAATTTGGAAAAGGGGAAATAAATTTACGATATTTGATTTACGATTGACGCGTCCTTCCCCAATCACCGCCCACGACGTAAATCGTAAATAACCGGCTTCAAACCGGTGCCGGCGCCGGTGTTCCCAGTCCCGGCAATTGTGGCGGTATGGGTTTGGCCGGTGTTTCCGGCAGGGGTGTGCCGGCGGGCGCACCCATCAGCGGCCCGCCCTGCGGCTTGGGCGGAGGCGGCGTGAACTTGCCGGTCTGAATGATTTCCTTCACCTGCGCGCGGTCGAGCGTTTCGTATTCCAGCAGCGCATTGGCAATCAACTCCAGCTTGCTGCGATTGTCGAGGATGAGCTTCTGTGCGCGTGAATAGCCCTCGTCAATGATGCGCTTGATTTCCTCGTCAATCTCGCGCGCCGTGCTTTCGCTGTAGACTTTCGGGCGCCCCATCTCGCGGCCGAGAAAGACAAATTCGTCGTCGCTGCCGTATTGCACCATGCCGACCTTGTCACTCATGCCGTACTGGCAGACCATCGCCCGGGCCATGGCCGTCGCCTGTTGAATATCCATCGACGCCCCCGTCGAAATGTCGCCGGCGATGATTTCCTCGGCAATGCGCCCGCCCATCGTCACCGCAATGTCATCCAGCATTTCCTTCCGGCGGCGGCTTAAAATGTCCTTCTCCGGCAATTGCATGGTCGAGCCCAGCGACTGTCCGCGCGGGATGATGGTGACCTTGTGGAGCGGGTGCGTGTGGTCGAGCAGCATGTTGATGAGCGCGTGGCCGGCCTCATGCCAGGCGGTGCATTGCTTTTCCTCGATCGTCATGGCCAGGCTGCGCCGTTCGCGGCCCCAACGGACCTTGTCGCGCGCCTCTTCCAGTTCTTCCATGCCCACGGATTTCTTGTTCAGCCGCGCGGCGAGCAAGGCTGCCTCGTTCAACAGGTTCGCCAGTTCCGCGCCGGAATAACCGGGCGTGCCACGCGCAATGATGGACAAATCCGCCTCGGGCGACAGCTTCACGTTTTTGGCGTGGACCTTCAAAATGCCTTCGCGCCCGCGCACGTCGGGGAGATTGACAACCACCTGCCGGTCGAAACGTCCCGGACGCATCAGGGCCGGATCCAGCACGTCCGGCCGGTTCGTTGCGGCAATGATGATGATGCCTTCCTGCGTGTCAAAACCGTCCATTTCCACAAGCAGGGCGTTGAGCGTTTGCTCGCGTTCGTCGTTGCCGCCGCCGAGGCCGTGGCCGCGGCTGCGACCGACCGCGTCAATTTCATCAATGAAAACCAGGCACGGCGTGGTCCGGCGCGCCTGCTCGAACATGTCGCGCACGCGGCTGGCGCCGACACCGACGAACATTTCGACAAAGTCCGACCCGCTGATGCTGAAGAACGAGGCGTCGGCTTCGCCGGCAATGGCCTTGGCCAGAAGAGTTTTGCCGGTGCCGGGCGGCCCGACCATCAGCACGCCCTTGGGAATCCTTCCGCCGAGCCGCTGGAATTTCTTGGGATCCTTCAAAAATTCCACGAGTTCGGAAACCTCCTCGATGGCTTCCTCGATGCCGGCGACGTCCTTGAACATGGTCTTGTTGCGTTCCTTGGCAAGCATCTTGGCCTTGCTCTTGCCGAAGCTCAACGCGCCCTTGCCGGCGATCTTGATCTGACGGATGAAGAAAAACCAGAACAGGACGCCGATGGCCAGGAACGGCACAATGGTCCACAGCGCGCTGATCAACATGGCATTGGGCATGGTCAGCACGACCTTTTCCGAACGGATCAACTGCTTCAATACATCGTCGGGAAGATACGCGTATTCAACGGCAAAAGGCACTTCCACCGGTGGTTTGCTGATGCTGCCGTCCTTCTCAGCCTTGAGATATTTTCCGGTGATTTGCGTCAGCGGCGCCGATTGCGGGTTGTAGCTGATCACCGCGCTGACAATCTGGTTGGACTCGAACTTCTGCAAGAATTCCGGCTCCGAGATCGTGCCCGTTTGTACGCTCATGCGGTTGTGGACCAGCATCAAGGCCCCGATGCTGCCAATGATGACAATCCATGCCAGCCACGTCGTGGTCGGCACTTTTAAACCGCCCGGTGGCTTTTGTGGTCCGCGTCCGTTGTTATTGCCTTGATTTTGGTCTTCGTCGAACATTTTTTTACCTTTGGCAGGCCAAATTAACATGGTATTGCCGCTTCCGCAATGTCCTAATTAAGCTATAATAATGCCAATGCAAATCGGTGCGTTGCCCCTTGAATCCAACCTGTTTCTCTCGCCCCTGGCGGGTTACACCAACCTGCCCTTCCGCCTCGTCGTGCGCGAAATCGGCGGCGTCGGCCTTTGCACCACCGACCTGGTCAACGCCCGCTCGCTCCTCGAAAAAAACAAGAATGCGCTCAAGTTGATCGAAACCCGGCCGCAGGATGCCCCGCTCGCCGTCCAACTTTTCGGTTCCGTGCCCGAGGAAATGCGCGACGCGGCCGCCCAACTCGAATCGCTCGGCTTCGCGTCCGTCGATATCAACATGGGCTGCCCCGTCCGCAAGGTCTGCAATGTCGGCGGCGGTTCGGCCATGATGACTGAACTGGGAAAAACCGCCGCGCTGGTCAAAGGCATGGTCGAGGCCGTGAAAATTCCCGTCACCGCCAAGATGCGCCTGGGCTGGGACAATGACAACCTCACCGCGCCGGATCTGGCGCGCGCTCTGGAAGACGCCGGAATCGCGGCCATTTTCGTCCATGGCCGCACGCGCGAGCAGGGTTTTGGCGGCACGGTGAACCTGGCTGGCATCCGCAAGGTCGTCCAAGCTGTAAAACACATCCCCATCATCGGCAACGGCGACATCATCACGCCGGCGGCGGCGAAGAAGATGCTGGATGAAACCGGTTGTGCGGGCGTGAGCATCGGCCGCGGCGCATTTTATAATCCATGGATTTTCCAGCACACGCTGCATTTTCTCCGAACTTCCCGTGGCAGTGGACGTCAGTCCGCTCCAACTTCAAACGGTTTGGGAGGAAAAAATGAGCCGACTCACGTCGGCTGCGACGAGAAATCGGACGGCAGACATCTTCCCGAACCCAGCTTCGCCGACCGGGTGCGGGTGATGTGCCGGCATCTGGACTTGATGATTGAAGTTTTTGGAGAGGAACACGGCTGCCGGATGTTCCGCAAGGTCGCGCCGTGGTATGCCAAGCGGTTCGGTCCCTGCCACGAATTCAACAAGCGCGTCGTGCAGATCTCCACCCGCACCGAATTCCACAACGTTCTGGAAAATTACACCCGCTGGCGCCAGCAGTTTCTCGACGGGGATGGCGAATTGCAGCCGCGTTATCGTCCCCAACCGATGGTCGCGTCCTTCATGCGCGAATCCGAACCTGCTTCGACGCGACGCGAACACATTCCCGTGCCCAAAGGGCCGGTGGAGGTGTGGTAATCATTTCCCAATGCAAAACTGGCTGAAGATGGAGTCCAGCAGGTCTTCGGTCGTGGTTTTGCCGACGATTTCGCCGACGGCGTTTACGGCGATGCGCAATTCCCCCGCCGCCAGTTCCAAGGTTTCCCCGGCGCGCAAAACCTCCAGCGTCCGATGCGTGGCCGCGCGGGCGCGATTGAGCGCGTCCTGATGCCGCGAATTGATCATCACCTGCAACATCCCGGCGGTGATTTTGCCCGACCATACCAGTTCCTTGATGGCGTCTTTCAATGTCTCGATCCCCTGCCCGCTCAGGCAGCAAACATCGACTATGTTTTCGGTAGGGCGTGTCACTCCGTGCGCGCCGACGGCGGGCTGAGAACTGCCCGCTCCACCAATAAATTCCGGCGGCAATTCCAGTTTCCTCGGCAAATCCATTTTGTTCACGACCAGGATCCGTTTCTTGCCTGCGAATTCAGCCAGATACTTTTCATCGGTGGGCGTCAGCGATTCGCTGGCGTCGAGCACCTGCAAAACGAATTCGGCCCGGGCCAAAGATTCGTGGCTGCGGCGGATGCCTTCCTGCTCGATCTCATCGCGCGCCTCGCGCAACCCCGCCGTGTCAATGAACACCACCGGCAGACCGCGGATGTTCGCGGTCTCCTCGATCGTGTCGCGCGTCGTGCCGGGAACCGGCGAGACGATGGCGCGGTCATGACCGAGCAACTGGTTGAGCAGGCTCGATTTGCCAGCGTTGGGCCTGCCAACAATGGCCGCGCGAATCCCGCGCCGCAGAATCTGTCCTTCATCCGCCGTGCGCAACAATTCGTCCATGAATGCCAACCCATGTTCCAGCCGTTGGACCAGTTGCGCCTTCGTGTCCGGCGAAATGTCCTCGTCCGGAAAATCAATATGCGCCTCGACGTGCGCAAGCGTCCTGAGCATTTCGTCGCGCAACTCATTGATCCGCTGCGACAATTTGCCGGCCAGCTGTTCGTTGGCAGCCGCCAATGCGAGTTCCGTACGGGAATGAATCAAATCGGCGACGGCCTCGGCCTGCGCCAGGTCAATCCGACCGTTGAGAAAGGCGCGGCGGGTGAATTCGCCGGGCTCGGCCGGGCGCGCACCGTTTTCCAGCAGCGTGTCGAACACGAGCTTGGCCGGCAAAAGGCCGCCGTGACAGGTGATTTCCACCGTGTCCTCGCGCGTGAACGTGCGTGGCGCGCGCAGCACCGCCAGCAGCACTTCATCCACGCTTTCACCGTGCCGGACAATTTTTCCGAACTGGATCGTGTGGGTCGCCGCCGCGGACGGTTTTAACGAACTTTTCCCGACCGGCAGAAAACATTTGTCAGCGATGGCAAGCGCCTGCGGGCCGGAAACGCGGACGACGGCCAGCCCGCCCTCGCCGAGCGGAGTGGCGATCGCGGCAATGGTGTCGTCGAACATGAGTAGAAATTACGAATTACGAATCGCGAATGTCGAATCATTCCCTCCGGCGATTTTCGGCTTGCGGGTACGCCCGCCCCACCGATTAAACATGGCGGCAGTTACCGGCTTGGTTGTCTGCGTCGCGGCCCAGCAAATACAACCGCGCCTTTTCGTAACTTTTCTTGTGCAGATAATGTAGCAGCGCCGGGTCGGCGTCCGGGGGCAGTTGTTTCGCCAGTTCGTCAATGCGGGTGAAGAGCGGGAGCAGGTTCGGCTTGGGATTGGCCGCGGGCATGGCTTTGACGGCGGCGTCCAGTTCGCCGAGCGCGGCGAGCAGGTTTTTTTCGACGGTCACGGACATGGGATTAAAACGGCAGTTTTGCCGCGAGGCTGGAGATGAAGGATTGAATCGGCGGGGTATGGCCGCTCAGATACCAGTAGGTGACGAATCGCTCCAGGCCGGTGACCGCCAGCAACGCCAACGCACTCATGAAAAACAATCCAATGGCGTTGGGCGGGTCGGGCTCCATGACGCGCGGAATGCCCTGATAAACCACCTCCAGGCAAAGCACGATGCCAATGGCCCAGGTGATGCACGGATTGATTCCCGGCGCCGCATCCAGCAATCGCAGCAGGAACAGCGGACTCAAGCCAAAAATGACCAGCGTAAATGTCTGCCGGTAGGTGTGGCGCCGGCGAAACGTTTCGCCGAACATTTTTATCAGGGCGGCACAAATCACGACCACCAGCAGCAACAGCAACGATCGCAACATCTCATAAACCACGGTTTCACCGAGGGCAAATATGTGAATGCGGTGAATGCCGGTCTGGGGCCGGCCCCAAGCCATCAGGCCAAAACCTTCCGCCACCGCCGCCAGCAACATCATCGGGAACAGGTAACGCACCAGCAGAAACAGCACGCTACGCTGGCCCAGCAGGATGCTTTCCCACGTCTCCAGCGGCTTGGTTATCAGCAATAAGGCCTTGATCACACACCCAACTGATAGCGATTAACCTGCAATCTGACAATCAAATCCACCCGAATTAATTGACCAGCGGCGGATTGCGTTCGCACCCCATCGCGGTATTTTGGGGCATGCACGCGGCAAGGTTCTGGTTGGGGATTCGGCGGAAATGGCCGGCGCCGATGTTGGCGGCACTCGCGCTGGCCGGTTGCGTGACCGCGCCCACAATCGACTGGAAGGCGCGCGTGGGAAATTACACCTACGATCAGGCCGTCGCGGAACTTGGGCCGCCGGACAAAGCCACCCGGCTGGCCGACGGCACGGTCGTCGCCGACTGGCTCACGCAGCGCGCGCAAACGGTCGGCGCGCCGGAGCCCTACCTGTTGCCGCCGGGCACGTATTTTGGCCCGCTCACGCCGATGTATTCCGAAACTTCCGTTCCGGCGCAATATCTGCGGTTGATCTTCGGGGTGAACGGGAAATTGAAGTCGTGGAAGGAGATCGCCGGGTAAAATCCGCTTTCACCATCGCGTGGTGCGTGCTTAACTGGCCGCGATGAATGTGGATCTCGGCATCTGGAGCAAACTGACCAAGGTGGTCGTCGGCCTGGTCGTGCTGGCCGTTTTATTGCTCATCGGGCTGTGCTATCTGCCGCTCATCCATCAAAACGAGCGGATGCGCGCGGATATTCTGAGGCTGGACAACCAGCTCCAGCAGGAAGAGGCAAAATCCCGTGAGCTCCAGACCCAGATTGAAGCGTTGCGGAATGATCCAAAAACGGTTGAACGGCTGACCCGCGAAAAGCTCGGCTACGCCCGGCCGGATGAAACCGTGGTGCTCTTCACCAACAACCCGTCGCGCTGATGCCGGCCGGCCATTTTCGATTTATGAGATGCGATTTACGCCATCGACGGAGACGGAGATAATTTTTCTTCAAGCCGATTTTCTACAAAGATGTCGCGCCGCTGCCGCTCGGTTTGTGCGCCCTTTTTTCCGAATTGCACCGTGGGCAACCATACGGATCGGGAGGCTTAAATCGTAAATCCCGCCGCTCACACTGTCATGATTTCTTTTTCCTTGCGGGCGAGGTGCTGGTCGATCTTGGCGCTGTATTGGTCGGTCAGCTTCTGTAAATCCTTTTCGGCCTGCTTTTCCTGGTCCTCGGTGATGCCGCTGTCGTGCGCGTGCTTTTTCAACAGCTCCATCGCGTCGCGGCGCACGTGACGCAGGGCCACGCGGCCGTCCTCCGCCATTTTCTTGGTCAGCTTTACGAATTCCTGGCGCCGTTCGGTGCTCAATTCCGGGAAGGCCAGGCGGATGATCCGGCCCTGCACCGCCGGGTTCATCCCGAGGTTCGCTTTTTGAATCGCCTTCTCAATCGGCTGCAGCGAGGCCGCGTCCCACGGCTGGATCACCAGCATGCGCGGTTCCGGCGAGGTGATGCCGGCCAGTTCGCGGATGCGCATCTGCGAACCGTAAACCTCCACCATGATGTTCTCGACCAGCGAGGTCGAGGCCTTGCCGGTGCGCACGCCGGCGAACTCATTCACGACCACCTGCTCGCTCTTTTCCATCTTCTCCTCCGCCTCCAGCAAAATATCGTCCGGTGTCATAGTGTGGGCAGATTAACCACAAACCTGCGCCGGGTCGAATGAAAATTCAATTGCCGGCGCCCCCTGGGATCGCCGGCGGTCCGACGGCCTTAGGTGTGGTTGGTGGAAATTTTAACGTGCCGCCGGGGCGGCAGCGCTCCCGGGGTTATCACCGGGCCTCGGCAATGTCCTAATCCGGTGGCGGCGGTGCTGCCGACCGCCGTGCACCGCGGCCGCGGCACACCACCAAGTTCAAATCAGGACACTTCCCTTGCCTCTGCTTCATTGCACCAAGCTTCGTCCATGGCTAAACTCCGGACGTGGCGGACATCGTTTTATCCACGCTCAATGCGAAATATATCCACGCCGCATTCGGCCTGCGCTATCTGCTGGCCAACCTCGGCCCGCTCCAGCCCCGTGCTTGCCTCGCCGAGTTCGACATCAACCAGCGCCCGCTTGACATCGCGGAAGTCCTCCTCGCGCGCGACCCCAAAATCATCGGCTTCGGCGTTTACATCTGGAACGTCGAACCCACCACCGAGGTCATTGCTGCCATCAAACGCGTCCGGCCCGACATCAAAATCATCCTCGGCGGACCGGAGGTCAGCTACGAAACCGAGGGTCAGCCCATTGTTCAACTTGCCGACCACGTCATCACCGGCGAGGCCGATTTGAAGTTTGCCGAGGTGTGCCGGGTGTTGCTTGGTGGGGCCGACCTGCCGGTCGGTCTGGACGCGCAGCAGCGCGTCCCTACCATGCTGCCCAAAATCATCCCGGCCGACCTGCCGGACTTCTCGCAAATCGCGCTGCCCTACGAATTCTACACTGACGACGACATCGCGCATCGCATCATCTATGTCGAAGCATCGCGCGGCTGTCCCTTCACGTGCGAATTCTGCCTGTCATCGCTCGACATCCCGGTGCGGCAGGTCCCGCTGCCTGCTTTATTGGCACAATTGCAACGGCTGCTCGACCGCGGGGTGAAGCAGTTCAAGTTCGTGGACCGCACGTTCAACCTCAACGTTGCCGTCAGCAAAGCCATTCTCGAATTCTTCCTGGAGCGTTTCCAGCCCGGCCATTTCTTCCATTTCGAAATGATACCCGACCGCCTGCCGGAAGCCTTGCGCGCCATCATCGCCAGATTTCCGCCCGGCGCGCTGCAATTCGAGGTGGGTGTCCAGACCTTCAACGCGGAGGTCAGCCGGCTCATCAGCCGGCGACAGGACAATGAAAAGCTCGCCGACAATTTCCGTTTCCTCCGCCGCGAGACCGGTGTCCACCTCCACGCCGATTTGATTGTGGGTTTGCCCGGTGAAACGCTGGAAAGTTTTGCCGCCGGGTTCGACCGGCTCATCGCGCACGGCCCGCAGGAAATCCAGGTGGGCATTTTAAAACGGTTGCGCGGCACGCCGATCGTCCGGCACGACGCGGAGTGGCAGATGATTTACAATCCGCATCCGCCCTATGAAATCCTGGGCAACCGGCTGATTCATTTTGCGACCCTGCAACGACTGCGCCGGTTTGCGCGCTATTGGGACCTGGTCGGCAACAGCGGCAATTTCGTCGAGTCCACACCCTTGATCTGGACTCAAAACCCTTCCCCGGCGGGGCGAGCGTCCTCGCGAGCCGAGAGTGATTCTCAAGTCCGGTTCGCCGGGAGTCTCGCCCCACCAGCGGCATTTGCCGGCTTCCTCCGTTTCAGCGACTGGCTGCACGCGCGCACGGGCCGCACCGACAGCATCGCCCTGCTGCGATTGATGGAACTGCTCTTTGAATTTCTCACCCTCGAGCTGAAGCTGGAGGCGAAGCCAGTGGCCGAAGCCATGTGGCGCGATTACCAGCGCGGCGGCCGCCACGACAAACCCGGTTTCCTGAAGGATTTGCTGACGGAGGGAAAAGTGGCGCCGCTGCTCAAGGCCAGGCCCGACCTGCCCAAACGCCAGACCCGGCATTTGGTGTAAAGTAAATCTGCGTTTATCTGCATCATCCGCGGTCGGTCTTCATTTTAACCGGTCTTCCGCCTCCTCGTTCGAACAATTGTGTTTCGCGCGCAGCACGGCCAGGCCCACCACCGGCGGATACGCCTGGTCCGATTTCATCCGCGGTTCGACGTATTCCAGCACGTCGAACAGCAGCCCGTTCGCCGCCTCGTAGGTCAGGCCGCTGAGCTGGGCGATGTAGCGTGTCGCCCGGTCAATCAGCTTGAGATTTGACGGCACGACCCAGACCATGAAGTTGCCCATCACCCGCCCCAACCGCACCATGGTGCAGGTCGAAAGCGCGTTCATCACCAGCTTCACCGCCACGCGCGTCACGCCATCAAGCAGCAAATCCGTCTCCGGCACCGTCACAAAAACGGCGGCGCAATCCGGATCGTGCCGCGCCACGAATCCGCGGATGCCGGCCAGCGATTTCTCGCGCCCCAGACCAATCAGACCCCGCCGGGCACCGGCCTGGTGTGCCGCATCGAGTTGATGGAATTGGAATTTCACCCAGGAATCCTTCTCCTGCCCGGAGACAACCGCAACGGCACCGTCGCCCCGCCCCGGCAGCCGTTCCGGCAAGCCGTCCAACCCAATCCGGAACCGCATCAACTCGGCCCGGCTGATTTTGTGGATATCAACGGCGGGCGGTGAAGCACCCGCCCTGCCGTCAAGCAGTTCACGCATTTCGTTTTCGCTCCATTCGACACAACGCGGATCGCGTTTGAGCAGGTGTCGCCAGGCCTCCGGGGTGTTTTTCTGCGGCAGAAATAGAAACGCCCACGATTCCGCCGCCGCCGTGTCGCCCGACTTGCGGAACGGCGGCGTATTGTAAGTCGGCGAACGCTCCGTCGTGTCCGTCAGCACATCGATCCCAAACCGGTCGGCAAAATAATTGATTTTGCAGCCGCGGCGATAAACGGAGCCTTCGAGCGCGACGAGTGCGGCCAGTTGCGCCAGCAGTGCAGGCGATTTCAGGGCCGCCAGCATTTCCGTCAGTTTCTCCAAAAATTGCCGGGGAACCTCCGCCGACGCCAGTCCGAGCAAATCGCGGACAACCATCTCCAACAACGTAAGCATCACGCAAAGCTGAATCGAGGCCGCCTGCATCCGCGTCGAGCCGGTGATGGCCATCGGGCCGGTGGTCAGATTGATCTTTTCAACGCGTCGGTCCTCGATGACCTCCCGGCTGCGTTCGACATGCTGGCGCAGCACGTCATCGGGATTGTTATAAACGAAACAGACCTTGGCACCCGCCTCCACCCCTTCCCAGACCGTGCCGATGACGAAGGAGGTCTCTCCGCCTTCGGTCATGGCGAATACCACGTCGTTGGCCCGCACGCCCAGGTCGCGAAGCTGCCGGCGTCCGAAGGCAGTGTAATCCTCGAAACCTTCGACGGATTTGATGAGCGCATAATCGCCGCCGGCCATGACGCTGAACGTGCGGTTTTCAAAATCCTTCAACCCGGGCTCTTGCTGGCAGAAATCACGCCAAACGGAATCGAGGAGGATGCTTAACCGCCCGGTGGCGCCGCAGCCGGTGAAGAAAATCCGTCCGCCACGTTTTAACGAGTGCAGGATGGTTTCCTTGATATTCCCAGCCCGGCCCGATTCGGCAAACTCGCGGTATCTGCGGAGGACATCGTCGTCCACGTCAAACAGCGATTTCAGCGCGGCGGCGACATCCTGTTTCGCCATCTCGCTTAAATTGGCCGTGCGGGGATGGGACGCTTCGGTGACCAGAGCGCCGAGTTTGAACTGGCCGCTGAGGGCGAGGAATTCTTGCGAACGTTTTTGCGAATGGGTGCTCACCCGGCTAAGTTAATGACATTGTCAATGCGCTGTCACGCCGATAGCTTTGGACAGGCCATATATGACACCCAATCAACAGCTGGCCACGCTGAATGCGGCGGTTTGCGAACTTGCTTTTGACAATTTGACGCGGCAACTCTACGCCACCGATGCGTCCGTCTATCAGATTGAACCGCTGGCGGTGGCGTTTCCCAGCAATGCCCGCGAGGGCAGCTCCATCATCCAGGCGGCCGCCCAGGCGGGGGTATCGGTCATTCCGCGCGGTGCGGGCACGAGTCTGTCGGGCGGCGCCATCGGCGACGGGCTCGTCGTTGATTTTGCGCGCTACAACCGGCTCATTTCCGACCTGCACGTGGAACGCAGGACCGTCCGCGTGGGCGCGGGCGTGGTGCTGGACCAGTTGAACGAATTTCTCCGGCCGCACCAGCTGGGATTCGGACCGGATGTGGCGACCAGTTCCCGCGCGACGCTGGGCGGCATGATTGCCAATGATTCGTCCGGGGCGCATGCCCCGGTTTATGGCACCACGGCGGATCACATCAGCGGGCTGGAAATATTAACGAGCGACGGACGCGTTCTGCGAGTCGGTTCCGGGCAGGACACGCTGCCGAAACAGCGCGACCTGCTGGAAAGCCTGACTTCGCTGAACGAGTTGCAAATTACCGAGCGTTTTCCGCCGGGTCTCCTGAAACGCTGGCCGGGATACGCGCTGGCCCGGGCGATGCGCGAGCCGGGGAATCTGGCTCATATCATCGCCGGCAGCGAAGGCACTCTGGCGGGAATCATTTCCGCCGAACTGAAACTCGTCCGGCTGCCCGAGCAACGCGGAATGGGCCTGCTGTTCTTTGCCTCCGTGGCCGAGGCCATGCAGGCCACCGTCGAGCTGCTGGATTTGAAACCGGCGGCCATTGAACACATTGACCGTCTGCTGTTTGACCAGACCCGCGGCCAGCTTGAGTTCCAGGCCGCGCGCGATTTGCTTGAACTCGACACCAGGCCATGCGAGGCGATTTTGATGGTCGAGTTTTTCGAAGACGTTGACGAGCGGCTGGCGCTGCTGGCAAAACGCAAATTGGGCCTGCGTCAACGCATTTTGGAAACCCCGGAAGAAGCCGCGCTGGTGTGGTCGCTGCGCAAAGCGGCACTGTCGCTTCTGACCGGTTGCCAGGGCAGCGCCAAGCCCGTGGCGTTCATCGAGGACGCAGCGGTGCGGCCGCGGGACCTGCCGGCGTATTGCAACAGCCTGCAACAGATGATGAAGCGCCTGGCCCTGAACGCCTCCTATTACGGCCATGCCGCATCAGGTTTGCTGCACGTGCGCCCGGTGCTGGATCTGCGTCAGGCCGGAGATTTGAAGAAATACCGGCTGATCGCCGACGAAGTGGCCGCGCTCGTGCAGCAGTTCAGGGGATCCCTGGCCGCCGAACACGGCGTCGGCATCGCCCGCACCGAATATCTCAAGGCGCAGGTGGGCGACGATATTTACCAGCTGATGAGGCAAATCAAGCAATCCTTTGACCCCTACAACTTGTTCAATCCGGGCAAGATTATTTCCGATGGCCGCTATAAAATAGACTGCCACCTGCGTCAGGGCGCCGGTTATTCCCTGAAGGTGCCGTTTGAACCGGTGCTGGCGTTTTCCGCCAAGGACGGGTCGTTCACCGCCAACCTGGAGCAATGCAACGGTTGCGGCGCCTGCCTCAAACTGACGCCCAGCATGTGTCCCACTTTCATGGCCACCGGCCAGGAAATCATGTCCACCCGCGGACGCGCCAATGTCATCCGCGCCACGCTGGAATTGCGCGGCCTGGAAAACCGCGAGCCGCTCGTGTCGGCGGAACTTGACGCGGCGTTGAGCAATTGTCTGTCGTGCAAAGCCTGCATGGTCGAATGCCCGTCCAACGTGGACCTGGCTTTGTTGAAGGCCGAGCTGCAGCACGCCCGGATCCGGAGCCGGGGATTGAAATTGCGCGAGCGGGTGATCAGTTCGGTGGACCGGGTGGGACGGCTGGGCTGCAAGCTGCCGCGGCTGGCCAATTTGTTCCTGGAGCTTTCATTGATGCGCCAGACGATCGGCCGTTTGTTCGGCGTCACCACCCGCCGGCCATTCCCGCATTTTGCGCTGGAGCGGTTTGACCATTGGTTTGCCAAAAGACCGCCGTTCCGGGCGGCTTACCGCGGCCGCGTCATGCTTTGGGACGACACCTTCGTGCGCTATTACGAACCTCACATCGGCTGGGCGGCGATCAAGGTGCTGGAAGCCGCGGGCTTCGAAGTCGTGCTGCCAGCCGGGCGCAAATGCTGCGGCCGGCCCGCCTTCAGCCAGGGCAACCTCGACGAGGCCGCCCGGCTGGGACGGCACAATCTCGAGCTGCTGAACCAGGAATCGGGCAACACCCCCATCATCTTCCTCGAACCTTCGTGTTTTTCAATGTTCAAGCAGGATTATCGCGAGTTGAAACTGCCGGGTCTGGACCGCGTTGCCGCCCGTTGTTTTCTGTTCGAGCAATTTGTGGAAAACCTGCTGGATCGGGCGCCCAATGCGCTGATGTTTAACGACCATCCCGCCCGCATGATGATTTACGTGCATTGCCACGCCAAGGCGCTGGCCAATTCAGATTACATGTACCAGCTGGCCACCCGGTTGCCGCAGCGGGAGGTGAAGATGCTTGATGCGGGTTGCTGCGGCATGGCGGGCATATTCGGGATGAAGGAATCGAAATACGATCTCTCGGTGAAAATTGCGGAACCGCTCATTCAATTGATCCGGAACCAGCCGTTCGGCAACATCGTGGTGGCGTCGGGAACCAGCTGCCGCCAGCAGATCAAGCACCTGACGCCCGTCCGTTCCCTGCACATGGCAGAAGTGCTGGCCGAATCGCTGGTGTGAACTGGAATTGTACCGCCGACGTGAGGAGGCGGAATTCGGCCAAAATCTCACCGCTAAATCCGCCTCGTTACCTCGGCGGCTACCGGCAAATGTCCTTCAACGCGCCGCGGAGGTCGGGGAATTTGTATTCGAAGCCGCTTTCCAGAAATCGTTTCGGCGCACACCGGCAGCCTTCCAACGCGAGCGACGGCTCGGATTGCGTCAGTTTGCAGGCCAGTTTCACCAGCCAGGCGGGGACCGGCGGGGACCACGGTCGATAGAGGGCGTGCCGGAGCGCGCGCATAAATTCTGCGTTGGTTGCCGGGTTGGGCGCAACGGCGTTGTAGGTGCCGGCGAGGTAATTGTCAAACACCAGGGCCCGCAGGAACATCTGCGTCAGGTCCGCGTGATGGATCCAGCTGATGTATTGCCGGCCGGTGCCAGCCGCGCCGCCCAGGAACCATCGGGTGTAATTGGCCAGCACGGGCAGCGCGCCGCCCTCGGCTCCCAAAACAATCCCGATGCGAAACAGGATGCGCCGGGTCTTGGGCGGGTCCGTTGAAAAGAAGGCCTCCTCCCAGCGCCGGCAAACGTCCGCCAGCCGGCCCGGCCCGTTGGAGCTTCTCTCGTTGCACCATTCGTCATGCCGGTTGCCGTAGAATCCGATGGCGCCCGCCTGCAACCACAGCCGCGGCGGACGCTTCACATGAAAAATGCCGCCGGAAATCGCCTGCACTGAGTTGACGCGGGAATCAAGAATCTCGCGCAGGTTGTCCGGCGTGTGCCGGCAATTGATGTTGCCGCCCGAGAGATTGATGACCGCTTCCGCATCCTCCAGATATTGGATCCACTCGCCGACGTGTTCGCCGTCCCATTCCACCTCCTGGATGCCTTCGGCGTCCCGTTCGCGAAGGTTACGCGTCAGCACGATGACGTCCCAGCCCTGCTGCTGCAATTCCCGGGCGAGGATTTGGCCGATGAATCCAGTGCCGCCCGCCAGCACGACCCTTTTATTGTTCATGTGCAAGTTTAGCCATGAGGCAGCTCCAAAGCCAGTTTTGGCTGTTTTCAGGAATTACCTTTTTCAGACAATTCCTTCACGTGATTCAGCACCCGCAAGTGGATGGTGTGAATGATGCCATCCGACCACCACTGCCAGTAATTAACCGGCCACAGGTGATGATAATACCAAGTTGTGCCTTCGAGCAATGTCCGGTTGCCGGCAAGTGGGATGAGGCGAAATTGACCGCCAGTGGATTGCAGGTAGCCATCCAAATGCCGGGGGTGGACGTTGTGGTAAAGCGACCATTCCTGCATTGGTTCGGGATTTTGAGTGACGGAAAATTTCAAAAGGCGCGGCTCTTCCCAGACTTCAATCGGTTCGATAAACGGCCCGGTGGAAAAATTGCAATACCGTATGGCACCGACACCTTGGCCATGGATTTCCGCCCGGATGGGATAGGCGACCCCAAGTTTGAAGATGAGTTCTGACGGCGGGGCCAATTCGGAGAAGGTAACCACATTGCGCCAGACCGTTTCCGGCGGCGCCTCCACAATGACTGATGATTTGACTTCCAGCAAAGGCAGGGCCGGTGGAACACGATGTTCCAATTCCATGGCGAGAGGGACAAGAAAAACGGCGACGCAAAACAGCCGGGCAGATTCCTTCCGTCGCCAGACGGTACTTTGCACCACATAGCCGACGGCTCCCCCAGCAACACTCATTCCTATCGCGAGCGGTGCGGCCATGATCAAACAAATCGCGCCTTCCATGGCCACCAGAAATAGCACCAAGCCAGCCAGCACCACCGCAACCAAAGCCGTCAGAATGCACGAACGAAGGCTGCGTGACTGATGAAAACTGTGAATTAGTGCCGAAAGAAAGCCAATGACAAACGGCAAGCCAACAAACAATGACCAGCCGTAGTCGCCCAGCATGGTTGTTCCCAGCCAGGCCGCCAGAATTGTCAAAATCACCGAGATTAAAACTGCCAATGCCGCGCTGCTCAAAGTGCCACATTGAATAAGGGCACTGAGCTTTCCGTTGCGACGTTCCGCTAGAATGGGCGACGTTTGACTTTCTGCCTTCGATGGCAACAGACAAAGTAGAGTAAAGAAAAGCAATTTCAGCACCGGGACAAAAAAGAAAAGCACCCACCACTGCTGCCAGCCCAGCGAACGCAGCCGACGCAGGGTCAAAACCACGCCCGACCACATGAACGGCAGCGCAGCCGCCAGCAATGCAAGAAAGTATGTTCCTTCTCCTTGTCGGGGCGGCGATTGCCAGAGATAAAAGCGCACGGTATCCCAATCAAAAACCGTCCACGGTTTACTGAACCCCAGCACACCGATGAGGCGATCCAGATTGAATTTGATGAAGAAAAGGCACACGCCCCAGAACAGATAGACGCCGCGCTCAAGCGTACCATCCCATCGCCAGAGGTCGGAAATATTTGGCTTCATGGCATTTCAAAAAAAGTACGATGAAGGTGAGAGTGCTTGGCGCGTCCCACGTTTGCAGTGTGTTGAATGGAGCAAAGTGCCCCTGCCATATTCTGAAAATGGAATTGAAAACCAGAGGCCAAAAGCCGTCCCGGAACGACGCGGCGGCTTTTTATCATCAATTCCGTCTCCGTTCGCACCACAAATGCACCCAGCTCAAGCATCCAGGCCGTCGCTGGAATTCCAAACGGGATTCCACACAGATGGCGGAAGGCCCGCATCATTTCAAGGTTTGGCAATGGATGGGGCGCCGCCACATTCACTGCACCGTAGAATTCAGTTTTGGACATGATCCATTCGATGGACCGGCAGAAATCCTCTGCGTGAATCCATGAAACATATTGCCTACCATTTCCCATTTTTCCACCGAGCCCGAGTTGTGTGAGTCGCCGCAGCACTGGAAACACCCCGCCGTTGGGTCCCAAAACCATCGCCGTTCGCAGCGCAACCTTTCGTGTGTTTGGCGTTTGCGCTTCATTGAACACCTTTTCCCAAGCACAGGCGACTTCAATGGAGAAAGCATCCTTTACTTCTGCGGTGGCTCCGATGGCCGCAGCTTCGTCCATCGGCTGGTCCAGCGAATGCTTGTAAATGGTGGCGGTGCTGGAGTTCAACCAAAGCGCCGGGGGTTGTTTGCACTCGCCGATGACCTGGCCCAAAACGCGTGTTGAATCAACCCTCGATTCCATGATGGCCAGCCGGTTGGAGGCATGATAGCGACAATCCACCGATTTTCCTGCCAAATTGATCACGACGTCGGAGCCGTTGATCACCCTGGTCCAATCACCCGGTGATTTTCCGTCCCACGCAATTTCCGTCACGCAGTCATTTCTTTGGTGGGGCGAGCGGGTCAGCACAGCCACTTCATCGCCACGCGCAACGAAAGCTTTCCCCAAAATCCTGCCGAGGAATCCGCTACCGCCGGCCAGCACAATACGTTTTGGGGTGGCATTCATTTCTTCCAGGCCGCCCAGACGTAAACGACAGGCAGATAAATAAAGACCAGGTTTGTCGCATGATAACCAAGCCGCCAGAATGCATTCGTCAGGTAAGGCCGCACATCGAACACAAAAGTGGCTGCCACCAGCCGGACCGTCCAAAAAACCGCCAGGAATGCACACAGCGCACGCGCCAGACCGCCACCAGCCGCCAGGGTGCCGGCAAACGTGAAGGTGATTAACCCGAAGCTGATGAGACAAAGACCGATGAAGGTGTAGTAAACCCAGAATAGTCTCCGGATGAACACCGGCAAGGATGCGAGGTGTCGGCGCAGATTGACCGCCCGCGGCATCGAGGCACCGGCACAAAGAAGACCCAGATGAAGAGCCCCGGCAATTTGGAGCAGATATATCATGTTGGTGGTCATGGTGATTTTCTAGGTTGCGCCGATGGCTTGCAGCATCGGCAGGATGATGTGGTGAACGAAGATTGGAGGAAAAAGCCAGAAAGCCGGACCGGCAGCACAAGCCATGGCAAACAGCCGGCCGCGCCAACCTTGGCCAAGGCCGAGTTGCCTGGCCAGCGGCGTGCGCTCAAAGATTATACCCAGTCCTTGAATGGTAAAATACATCGTCGGCAGCCCGTAACCTCCGCAGGCCGGTAAGGTAATGACCAGTTCATGGATCGCCCCCGAAAGCAGAAACACTGCGAACGTTGCCCCGGCGGGCCCGACCCGGCGCAGCATGGATCGGAACACCAGGTCATGCGCAAGAAAATGGAACGCTGTATTCCAACGTCGCCCCCAGAATTCCGCGAGTGAAACGGCTAACAACGGCTGGCGCATGATGGGTTTTGCATCCACGCCAAAAAGTTGCCAACCCAAAGCCAGCAAGTGAAACAAACCGAAATGGAGGCACAGAATCAGGCCAACCATCCCGATCCACCCCGCTACCAAGGGATAAACTCCGTAAAAATGGCGGGCGACAAACCAAATCAACGTCACTCCGAGCAAAACCCTGGCGGCCGGCCAAATCCATTCATCCATTTTCGCCCGGCCAGCTTTTCCTCGGCCCCGCATGAATTCCCCGGCATCCATGCCAACCCAAGCCAGGAGATATCCCATTGAAATCCACTTGTCAGCCTGCGGGTTTCGCCGCTTGGCGCGGCGCCAGGTCAGCCATTTGCAGCCAAAATAAAGCGTGAAGGAGAGCAACCACATGAATCCCCACGCAGGCATAATTCCCCGGGTAAAGAGCGTTATGATTGGCAGTAGGAGTAACGGCAATCCGTCGCCCCATCGGTTTATACTGGTCGTCTGGCAGGCGCCATCGAAACAGTTTCGGTTGGCGGCCAACCGGCGATACATCGTGCGCAGCAAAGGTGCCATCCCCGGAATCTGAGTCAGAGCGAACAACGGCCAGGTCCACCAAATGCAACGGGCGATCTGTGCAATTCCATCGGCGCCTCCGAACGTGGCGCCACCAGGCATCAAGACTATCATTTCAACGGGTTCGGCTTCGAGAATCGGACCCAGGTGTTCACGCGCCCAGGAAGTTTGCAACGCTGTCGGCTCAAAACCGTGGTACCGGAGAAAGCGTCCGAATCGTCGGATGGTGCCAATGCATAACCGGCATTCACCGTCATACAAAACCCATCCCTGCGCCGGAACAGCGCTACCGGTTTCTGTCATTTCTGTATTGAGAGAAATCATGGTTTAAAAAAAATTAGAAACGGAAGCCCAGCAGTTTGCTTGCTTTTCCGCCCAGTTTAGCAAACCGTTTCAAACCCGCCGTGGGCCAGCTTCGAATCTGATCGTACCAGCCGGCCGTGGTTTCAAAAAACTCGGCCAGTTCCGTGAGTTTTTGCTCGGTGTGCTTTCCGATCTGTTTGTCCTCTTTTGCCTTCGCGATGCATTCGCGCAGCAGGCTCAGGGTCGGATCCATTTCCCGCCGCTTGCGTTCGTCAAGCACGATGCGAAAGGTTTCCCAGACGTCCGGCAATGCCTCAAAATGATCACGTTTGTCCCCCATCACGTGTACCAGCCGGACAATCCGCCACCCCTGCAATTCCTTCAAACTGGTACTGACGTTGGAACGGGCCACCCCCAGCGTATCCACAATGTCATCGGCATGGAGCGGCTGGGAGGCAATGTGCAGCAGGGCGTGAATCTGCGCGACGGTGCGGTTGATGCCCCATTTCGTTCCCATCTCACCCCAATGCAGGATGAATTTTTGCTCGACTGGACTTAAGACACGCATATTTCGTTTAATTCTGTCAGAACAGAATTTACAGAATATTAATAAACAGTCAAGTGAAATTTTCAGACTAGGCCCGAGGCTATCTTTCTGGCGGGATCAGGCTGATCCGGGGGGTGTTGCCATTTGCGAACGGATTCCTGTTAAAATGTCCGGATTCCAAATTGCCGACCCAGGTTTGAATCAGTGTGATTGTGGAGGCGACATCCAATCGCTCGTGCGGGCGGTGATACTTTTCGAGGTTGGCCTGCGCGAGCTTGAACAATGCCGCTGCCGGGCGCAGGCGGTCTTTTTGCAGATGCACAAACGCGCCGGCCAGTTGAATCAGCCCCTTGTAAAACGCGCCGTTGGGCCCGTGCTTGTCCTTGAGCCACAAATGTTCGAGCACATCGTGCGCTTCGTAAAACAATTGCCGGTTGAAACAATCAAAATACCCAAGATAATGCGCATCGAGTTCCTGTCCGCGGAAAGACTCGA
Source organism: Verrucomicrobiia bacterium (assembly GCA_049280815.1). Lineage (GTDB taxonomy): Bacteria > Verrucomicrobiota > Verrucomicrobiia > Limisphaerales > UBA11358 > UBA11358. The sequence continues at coordinate 81,193 of JBAPQW010000062.1, forward strand.
CCATGGCGGCGATGCGGGCGCTTTTTTGGCTCACGGATTCAGGGTAAAGGCCGGGCGGCAGGTGACAAGTGGCAAGTGACGTGAAAGCGGCGCAACAGAGGGATTTCGATCGTGTCACCTGCCCCTGGTCACTTGTCACTTGCATTGACAAGTCCGCTGCCCTGCGACACTCTGCGCGCATGGCGAAACCTGCTTTGGGACGCGGTCTGGGCGCGTTGTTGGGCGGCAGTCCGGTTCTCACCCAGCCGGCACCCGCACCGGCACCTTCCGTCTTGGCTCCCGTCGCTCCCCAACCCGCGCCCGACACGCGCGAACGCGTGCAACGCGTGGCGTTGGACCGCATCCGTCCGTGTCCGCTCCAGCCGCGCAAGGATTTTTCCGCCGAGGCGCTGCGCGAACTCGCCGATTCCATCCGTGAACAGGGCATCGTGCAGCCGCTCATCGTCCGCGAACGAGGCGGTTTTTTTGAATTGATTGCCGGCGAACGCCGCTGGCGCGCGGCCCAACTGTTGCAACTGGCCGAAGTGCCCATCATCACGCGCGAAGCCGACGACCGGGCGGTGCTCGAACTGGCGCTCATCGAAAATTTGCAGCGCGAGAACCTCAATGCCATCGAGGAGGCGCACGGCTACGAACAACTGGCCGGCCAATTTCAGCTCACGCAGGAGGAGATCGCCGTCAAGGTTGGCAAAAGCCGCGCGGTGGTGGCCAATGCGGTGCGGCTGCTGAAATTGCCCCAGGTTGTCCAGAATTTTGTCCGGGAAGGCCGGCTGTCGGTCGGCCATGCCAAGGTCATTCTCGGGATCACCGACGAGAAACAGCAAAAGCTTGCCGCCGAGCGCGTCATCAAGGAAGGTTTGAACGTCCGGCAGACCGAGGGTTTGCTGGCGAAATTACAGGTCCGGGATTCGCGCCGGGCCGGACTCAAACCGGAAACGGTCGCCGCGCCGGGCTCCGATCCGCACGTGGCCAGCCTCGAGGACCGGTTGCGCGAAAAATTCGGCACCAAAGTCCGGTTGCGATACGTCCAGGGCAAGGGCGCGGTGGAAATTTCGTTTTTCAATGATGAAGATCTGGAAAGGATTTTACAAATTCTCGGTGTGACACAGGATTAAACCCGCATCTGTCCCTTCAAATGTTATTGGAAGTCATCAAATACGGCCATCCCACATTGCGGCAAAAAGGCGCGCGCATCGAAAAGGTCACGCTGGAAATCAAAAAGCTCATCGCCGACATGTTCGAGACGATGCAGGCGAACCATGGCGTTGGACTGGCGGCGCAGCAGGTCGGCCAGGCGCTGCAACTGACCGTAATCGACGTGCGCGAAATCAAGGAACGCCCTTCCTGGCTGGAGTTGAACGGCGAACCGGCCGACGTCAATGAGATCATGCCGCTGGTCCTGATCAATCCGGAAGTCAAGCCCGATGGCGAGCCGGCAGCTGGCGGCGAAGGCTGCTTGAGCTTCCCGGAAATATTCGCGGAAATCATCCGCCCGGAATCGGTGACCGTCAAGGCGCTGGACAGGAAGGGCAAACCAGTTGAATTCCGATGCGGCGGGCTGCTGGCGCGGGCGATCCAGCATGAGGCGGATCATCTGAACGGGATTTTGTTCATCGACCGGATGAGCAAGAAAATAAAGGAAGAACTGCGGCCGGAACTGGATGAATTGCAAACAAAAACCAAGGCGGAACTCGAAGCGGCAGACAAACGTTGACTCAATAAACCTTGCGCAGGTTTGAAGGCAGGATGTTGAGTTCCAGGCGGTATTTCGCGACGGTGCGGCGGGCGATGACGATGCCTTTCGCGCTGAGCATTTTCACCACTTCATGATCGGACAACGGCTTGGCCGGATCCTCTTCCTTGAAAATGTCGGCAATCATGTCCTTCACGCTGGTGTTGGACACGTTTTCGCCGGACGCGGTCTGCAGTCCGCCGGTGAAGAAATATTTCATCTCGAAAACTCCCTGCGGCGTCTGCATGTACTTGCCGGACACGGCGCGGCTGACCGTGGTTTCGTGAACCCCGACGGCTTCGGCGATCTGCGCCATGATGAGCGGCTTGAGATGCGAGACGCCCTTTTCCATGAAGTCGCGCTGGCGTTTGACGATCTGCTTGCCGATGTTCAAGATCGTCTGCTGGCGCTGGTGCAGACTTTTGATGAGGAACTTCCCGGCCCGGATTTTCTCGCGGATATAATTTTTAACCTCGGCGGTATTGCCGCCCTGGGACATGAGATCCTTGTAAATGTTACTGATGCGGAGATGCGGAATGTGTTCGTCGTTGGTGGTGACGACGTAATCGTCGCCGGCTTTTTGCACAAAAACCTCGGGCAGGACATATTGGTTGGCATCCGGCAAAAAGGCCCGTCCCGGCCGCGGTTCCAGCCGGGCGATGCGGCCCATTGCCTGCTGCGCCTCCTCGACGGTGCAACCGGTGCCGCGGGCGATTTCCGGGATGCGCCGTTTGCCCAAGGCTTCCATGTAATCGCGCACGATACGATATTCGAGCGAATCCTGGCGGCCGGCGCGCTCCAGTTGCAGCATCAGGCATTCGCGCAGGTCGCTGGCCCCCACGCCGGGCGGATCGAAGGCCTGGATGGCCTTGAGAACTTGGGCGATTTTATCCGCCGGCAAATTGTTCGAAACCGCCATCTCTTCGACTGTCGCCTTGAGGTAACCGTAATCGTCGATGTTGCCGATGATCAATTCCGCGATGGCGCGCTGTTCGTCGCCCAAATCCGTCTCGCGCACCTGGTCCATCAACACCTGCGCAAACGAGGTCCCGGCGGCGAGCGAGTCGAACATGAACTGGCGCTTTTCCTCGTCCTCGGCGGACTGGCGCATGGGAATGTTGGTCTGTGAAAAATGATCGCGCCATTCCTGGTCCAACTGCACGAGCTTTTCAAATTCCTGCTGAAAATCATCCGCCGGCGCCTCGGCGGCCTTTTCCGCCACGGCATCAAACTCCGCATCGGCGGCCGGCTCGGCGGCTTCCGGGGGTTCGGCCACCTCATCGGCATCGCGCTCCGATTTGTCATGCAAATCGGTTTCCGGCGCGTCCATTTCCTCGAGCACGGGATTTTGTTGCAGCTCCTGTTCAACGAGCGCCTTGAGCTCAAGGGTGGGCGCCTGAAGCAAAGCCAATGATTGCTGGAGCTGTGGCGCCAGCACCAACGATTGCGTCAAACGCGTGGATAATTGCAAGCCTTGAACCATTTGCCGCAGCAAGATAGCCCGATTTCAGGCAACTACAAGCAAAAAGTGGCACGACTTTCGCTTCACACCTAAAATTCAAGGAATTACTGGATATCTTCGCGCGCCAATTGCATCATGGAATCATGAAATTGATTCTGTCGACGCACAATGTCACCCTGACCAAGGCCATTGAGGATCATGTCCTGAAACAGTTGGAGAAACTCGATCATTTTGACCAACGCACCATCGACACGCGGGTGACCCTCGAACACGACCACACGCGTGCTGCCGGAAAACAATTTGGCTGCTCGATCCGCCTGGGAGTGCGCGGCCCCGACCTGTTTGCCGAAGACGTCGAAAGCGATCTGTACGCGGCCATTGACAAGGTCGCCAAAAAGATTGAGCAGCAGATCCGCAAGCGTCACAACAAGCGCAAAGCCCGCAAACATAAGATTGCGGCGCGCAGCAAGCGGACCCGCCAGGAGACAGACTGAAAACGTCGAACCGTGGTGTCGTTGAATCGTCCTGGTTGTCCAACGATTAATCGATCAGCGGTTTGGCCAATATGATTCTTCGCGCCCGCACCCTGTTGCCGGTTTCGCAACCGCCCATTGAAAACGGCGCGGTGGCCATCTCCGGCAACCGCATCCGGGCCGTCGGCCCCTGGCCCGAACTGCAACCGGCCGCCGGCGAATCCGTCCTCGACCTCGGCGACGTCATCCTGCTGCCCGGCCTCATCAATGCCCACTGCCATCTCGACTATACCGACATGGCCGGAGCGTTGCCGCCGCCGAAAACCTTCACGGACTGGATTCCCCTCATCATGGCGGCCAAATCCAGCTGGGGCTATTCCGACTATATGCGTTCCTGGCTGAACGGCGCACACATGCTCGTGCGCACCGGCACGACAACCGTTGCCGACATCGAATCCGTCCCCGACCTGTTGCCGGAAGTCTGGGAGGCCACGCCCCTGCGGGTCTTTTCGTTTCTGGAAATGACCGGGATCCGCTTCCGGCGCACCTCGGAGGAAATCCTCCACGAAGCCGTTGAAAAAATGGACTCGCTTTCCCATCCGCGCTGCTTCACCGCACTTTCGCCGCACGCCCCCTACTCCACCCTGCCCGGCCTGCTTCGCCTCAGCGCGGAAACCTCCCGGGCTCGCGGCTGGCGGCTGTGCACCCATGTCGCGGAATCGGGACAGGAGTTTGAGATGTTCATGCATGCGCGCGGCGACATGTTCCACTGGCTGCAACGCAACGAGCGCGACATGTCCGACTGCGGCCTCGGGTCGCCGGTTCAGCACCTGGCCCGCAACCAGATGCTCGGCGAAAACCTGCTCGCGGTTCACGTCAACGTGCTGGCGGAGGGCGACGCCGCGTTGCTCGGAAACAATCATGCTCACGTGGTCCATTGCCCGCGCAGTCACGCTTATTTCCGACATCCGCAGTTTCAACGCCAACAACTCGCCCGCGCCGGGGTCAACATTTGCCTCGGCACCGACAGCCTGGCCACCGTCCGCATTGTCGGGAAGGAGAAGGTGGAACTCAGCATGTTCGAAGAAATGCGAGCGCTGGCAAACCGCGAGCCGGATTTTGCGCCGGGGCAAATCCTGCGTTTGGCCACGGTCAACGCTGCCCGGGCACTCGGTCTGGGCGGACAAATCGGCGAACTTTCGGAAAACACCCTGGCCGATTTGATTGCCATCCCGGCCCGGGCCAAAGCCGGCGATGCCGGCGAAACCGTGCTGGCCCACACCGGCCCGGTGAGTGCCAGCCTGATCGGCGGAGAATGGGTCATTCCACCGGAAGGATTTTAGATTTCTGATCAACGCGAGGCCTGCCTTTTTGCTGGCAAAGCGCAAAACGTAAGCCATAACTTCCGGAAGTGAACTCGTTCCACAAAGAATTAGACCGGCGGCTGACGACATTGCGGAAGCAAGGATTACTGCGTGAGCTCCACCGGGTGGATTCTCCATGCGGCACCCGTATCCGTATTGGCGGCCGGACCTTGCTGAATTTTTCGTCCAATGACTATCTCGGCCTGGCCAATGATCCCCGGCTCAAGCAAGCCGCGGTTCGTGCCGCTGAGAAATTCGGCGCCGGGTCCGGAGCGGCGCGACTGACGTGCGGGTCGCTTGCGCCGCACCACGAACTGGAGGAGACGCTCGCCGATTTCAAAGGCGCTGAAGCGGCCTTGAGTTTTTCAACCGGCTTTGCCACGGCCATCGGCACCATCTGCGCCCTGCTCGGCAGGGACGATGTCATCATCCTCGACAAGCTGGTCCACGCCTGCATCGTGGATGCCGCGCGTCTCAGCGGCGCGAAAATGCGCGTGTTCGCCCACAACGATCTGGAGGATCTGGAGAAAATCCTGCAATGGGCAACAAAAAACATCCCACCTCGAAAGCATGTCCTCATCGTGACCGAGTCGGTCTTTTCGATGGATGGTGATGCCGCGCCGCTGCGTGAAATCGTGGCGCTCAAGGAAAAGCATGGCGCATGGTTGATGGTGGACGAGGCGCATGCCACCGGGCTTTACGGGAAAAATCGCCGCGGGCTCGCCGAGGAATCCGGCTTGAGCGAACGGATTGAAATCCAGATGGGCACGCTCGGCAAGGCGGTCGGAGCTGCGGGCGGGTATGTTTGCGGTTCGCGGGTGCTGATTGATTTCCTCATCAACCGCGCCCGCAGTTTTGTTTTTTCCACGGCGCCGGTTCCGGCCGCGGCTGCCGCCGCCACCGCCGGCATTCGTTTGATTCAATCGTCCATCGGGGAAACGCGCCGGAAATCGCTCTGGAAACGGATCGATGAACTCAAATCGGCCACCGGCCACCGGCCATCGGCCAGCCCCAGCGCCATCATCCCGGTACGGATCGGCAACGAGACCCAAGCCATTGCCGTTTCCGCCGCGCTGCGGGAGGATGGCATTTTTGTTCCGGCCATCCGTTACCCGACGGTGGCGCGCGGCCAGGCGCGTTTGCGCGTGACCCTTTCCGCCGCTCATGGAGCCGATGAGATCCGGTTGCTTGCGGCCAGGCTGAATAAAATCGTCAAGCTCCAACCGCACCTCGTTAATTGAATGCACCCGCTCGCGAAACTCGACCATCAGTTTGTCTGGCATCCCTTCACCCAGATGCGCGACTGGTTGAAGCATGAACCGGTGGTCATCGCCTCGGGCCGGGGCGCGCTGCTGCGGGATCTGCACGGACGCCAATATCTCGACGCGAATTCCTCGATTTGGACGAATCTGCATGGGCACAATCATCCAAAAATCAATGCGGCGATCCGGCGGCAGCTCGGAAAAATTGCGCACAGTTCGGCCTTGGGCCTGGCCAACGAACCGGCGTCGGTCCTGGCGGAAAAACTGGTCGCGGCGGCCAACCCGTCACCCGTCATCCGCAGTCAAAAATTGCCGAAGGTTTTTTTTAGCGACGACGGTTCCACCGCGCTCGAAGTTGCGCTCAAGCTGGCTTACGAATATCAGCGCCGCACCCGTCAGGTTAAAACCCCCAAATTTCTTTCCCTGGCGGGCGCGTATCACGGCGACACGATCGGCGCAGCATCCGCCGGCCACATTGATTTGTTTCACAAACAGTATTCCGGGCTGCGGTTCAAAACGGACCAGGTCATGTCGCCCTATTGCTACCGGTGTCCATTCAACCGCGCGCAGCCGGAACGCGCCGACGCCCGTGATTACCGCCAATGCGACTGGGAGTGCGTCGGCCTGGTGGAGAAGAAATTTGCGGCTCAGCAAAGGAAGGGAAATCCCTACGCGGCATTTATTTTTGAACCCCGGATGCAAGGCGCGGCGGGGATGGTTCCCCAGCCGGACGGCTGGCTGCGGCGGGTGGCGGAAATCGCGCGCCGTTCCGGCACGCTGTTGATCGCGGACGAAGTGATGACCGGATTCGGACGAACCGGGTTGACGCCCTCAACCCTCAACCCTCAACCCTCAACTTCCCTTTTCGCCTCGCACCATGAAGGCGTGCAGCCGGATTTTCTGTGTCTGGCCAAGGGCCTGACCGGCGGATATCTGCCCATGGCGGCGACGCTGACCACGCAGCGGGTGTTCGACGCCTTCCTGGGTGAATACGGGGAGTTGAAAACGTTTTTTCACGGTCACAGCTACACGGCCAATCAACTCGGGGCCGCGGCGGCGCTGGCCAGCCTGGACATTTTGCAAAGCCCGCCGTCGCGGCACGCCCGGCAAAGGCTCGAAAAAGTGCTGCGGGAAGAATTACAAACGCTCTGGACGCTGCCGCAGGTCGGCGATATCCGGCAATCCGGCCTGGTGGCGGGGGTTGAGCTGGTAAGGGACTGGCCGACCCGCGCGCCGTTTGCGTGGCGCGAACGCGCGGGACTGCGCGTCTGCGAAACCATGGCGCGCAACGGCGTGCTCACCCGGCCCGTCGGCAACGTCATCGTTTTGATGCCGCCCTATTGCACCTCCCCGAAACAGATCCGGCGGATCATCGGTGGGTTGAAGGAGGCCATCACCAGGACGCTCCGGTCGAAGTAGAAAAATAGATGTTGACTATTTTTAACACTTTTGGTAATGCTCAAGCCGTCAGGGTGGTATTCAGATAAGTGGCAGTGATGTTTTAGCCAAGGAAACTGATGAATGTTGCAACCCGGTCGCGCGATTTGCGGCTAGATGCTATTCGAGGTCTTTTATTGATCTTAATGGCCGGGGTGCATGTCCCCACGCCGGTCTCACACTTTCTGCAGGAGCCGTTCGGATTCGTGAGCGAAGCCGAAGGTTTTATTTTCCTCAGCGCCTGTCTGGCGGGTTTCGCCTTCGGGAAGACTTATGGACAGGGGGATTGGTCGGCCATGTCCCGCCGGGTCTGGCAGCGGGCCGGAAAAATTTATTTCATTCATCTGGCTGTCGTCGTGCCGGTGGTGTTGCTGGCGTGGATGTTTGCCGCGCGGATGGTCCCGCTCGCCAATCACTTTCATGACTTTCTCGTCCATCCCTGGGGCGGCCTGGCGCTGATCCCGCTGTTGCTGCACCAGCCTCCCTTGTTCGACATTTTGCCGCTGTACATCATTTTTCTGCTGGCCACCCCGTGGTTGCTGGCAATGGCCCGGCGGCGTGGCTGGGGTCTCTTGCTGGCATTTTCGGCCCTTGGCTGGCTGGCGGCGCAATTCAATTTGAGCGCTCATCTCACCGGCGATCCTTCCCGGTTGCTCCCCCTGCGCTGGGGATCCTTCAACTTCCTCGCCTGGCAACTGGTCTGGGTGAGCGGACTGGCATTCGGAGAAACCGCCTTGCGCCGACCGCTGCTCACCGGCCGGTGGCGCCAGGGCGTGGCAGCCCTCTCGGCCATTATGGTGCTGGCCGGTCTGGTGGCGAGGCATGGATTTTTCTCCGTCAATCCTGACTGTTACCTCTGGATGGACAAATGGACGCTCGGGCCGTTGCGGCTGCTCAACTTCACCGCCTGGGTGGGTTTGCTGCTCGCTTGGAATCCGCGCGTGCCGGCGCGCCCGCTGGCGCCATTGGCCCTTTTGGGCCGGCATTCCCTGGCCGTGTTCTCCTTCCATCTGCCGTTGGTGATTGTGGCGAGCACGCTTGTTCAAGTGATTGCGCTGTCGCCAGCGGAACAGACCCTGGTCGGCCTTTTGGTGATGGCCGCCCTTTTCCCGTGGGCGGCGTGGCTGGAGCGCGCTTCTCATCCGCCTGTCCGGGTACCGCTGGCCGTCCCCTTTCCGGCGCGTCGATTGTCCCTGCGCGCCGGCAGCCGGTCCGCGGATTTGGTCGCGGAGGTTCCCCTCAGACCCTTGTTTCCGCGCGTTCGAGCAAGCGCACGAATTGTTCACGCGTGACCGGCGACACGGACAAACGCGATTGTTTGACCAGCTTCATCTCCTGGAGCATCCGGTCCGATTTGATTTCCGCCAGCGCGACCGTCCGGATCACGGGTTTGACCGGCACCAGGTCCACCGCCAGCCAGCCGCCTTCGTCCGCCGTCGGATCGGGATAGGATTCGGCAGCCACGCGCGCGACCCCTACGACGGATTTCTCCCCGCCGCTGTGATAGAAGAAAACCAGGTCGCCGGTTTTCATCGCCCGCAGGTTGTTGCGCGCCGTGTAATTGCGCACGCCCGTCCAGGTGGTCCGGCCGTCCTGGACGAACGTCGTCCAGGCGTAGGCGGCGGGTTCTGATTTCACCAGCCAATAGTTCATGGAAAGAATTTACGATTTACGATTTACGATTTACGATGGCGCATGAGTTTGGCTGAGAACCTGGAGTCAATTCAACAACGGATTCGCACCGCGTGCGTGCGCGCCGGGCGCCACCCGGATTCCGTCACCTTGCTGGCGGTGACCAAGGGTCAGCCGCCGGAAGTCGTGGCGGCGGCGGCCCGGCTCGGACAGGTTTTGTTCGGCGAGAACAAGGTGCAGGAGGCCCGGGCCAAGATCCCGCTGTGTCCGGGCAGATTGCGATGGCATTTCATCGGCCACCTGCAATCGAACAAATGCCGCGAGGCGGTGGAGTGGTTTGAGATGATTCAGAGCGTGGACAGCCTGTCGCTGGCCCGGGAAATCAACCAACGCGCAGACGTGGCGGCCCGGACGGTGCCGGTGATGCTGGAGGTCAATGTCGCCGGTGAAGCGAGCAAGTTCGGCTACGCCCCGGAAAAACTTTTGGCGGAACTGAAGGAAATCAACACGCTGCCGCGGCTGGAGATTCAGGGTTTGATGACCGTGCCGCCGTGGTCGGCGGAACCGCAAAGGGCGCGGCCGCATTTTCGCCGGTTGCGCGAGTTGAAGGAACAGGCCGAGACCGTGCTCGGCGCTCCAGTGCCTCATTTAAGCATGGGCATGAGCGGCGATTTTGAAATTGCGATTGAAGAAGGCGCCACGGTCGTCCGCCTCGGCACGGCGTTGTTCGGGCCACGGGCCAAAACCCGGCCGCGGCCGGAAATGGATTAAATCTTAATGCATTTTGGCCAGGATGGTATAGTTTGCATCCATGACAGTTGAATCGTTCAAGCGCGAAGTCGCCGCCGCGGTCAAGGCCTATGACAAGTTTGTCGTGTGCCTGGAAAAGACGCCGGAGGATTTCGAGTTGGCGCTGGTTTCGCTGATGGCCAAGGCGATCAAGGCCTATGAAAATCGCGGCACGGGTTTGCGCCACGGCATTGCGCTGGACAACCAGGTGACGATCATTTTGAGCCAGGGCGACGGCGAACAGCCGTTGTGCGGCATTTATTTCAATCTCCATTCGCCCTACCAGAAGGACCGGCTGCCCAAAACGGTGAAAGCATTCACCGAAAAATCCCACAAGAAGGCGGATTAAAATTGGCGGGAGCCGGGCGGACGAGGATCAAACTCCACCCGCAAATAAAATTGCTTTATGGCCTGCAGGCATTGGCGCGGCGGAAAATCATTGGTCGCGCACTTCATCGCCTGCCTGGGCTTCGCCGGTGACCAGGTCGGCCACGATGTTGTTGTCCCGCTGTGGGCCGGTGACTTTGACTTCACCGACCTTGATGCCGTTGCGATACAGGAAAAGGCCCTGGTCCAGCCTCGGCATCTGGCCGACGGGAAAACCCAGCACGACAAAGCGCCCCGCAGAGTTGTAGGAAACGACCCGGGCGGTGAGCGAATTGTCCGGGGTGACAATCGACGGTGCGGTTTCTCCGGCTGCCGGCGGCGTTTTTGGCGCCGGCGCCTGATGGTGGAAAAGGGCGCACCCGTTCGCCAGCAGGGCCGCCAGCACCAATGTTCCATAAACGGAAATCTTCATGACGACAGTTAACCGCGCAGCCGGGCGCAGGTCAATTCACGATTCGGTGATGATCGTGTCGCTGTGTTCATAGGCCGGCGCGCAGCAACACAGCAATCGCAACGGCCCGGCGCCGGTGTTCCACAGTTTGTGTCTGCAGCCGGGCGGGATGGCGATGGCGTCGCCCGCCTGCACGTCCATGGTTTCGCCGTCGATGCGGATCCGTCCGGTGCCGTGGGTGAGGAAATAAATCTCCTCGGTTAGGACGTGGTAATGCTCCTGCGTACTCGCGCCGGCCGGTAGCCGCGCCTCGGCCAGGCTTTGCTGGCGGATGACCGAATTGCGATGCGCCAGCAATTCACGGATTTCCGAGCCGTCCTTGGTGATGAACGACGCCACTGCCTCGAGATGTTTGATGTCCATAATTCGTGTGCTGCATGACGGCATTGTTTTTTGGTTGCGACATGGGGTGAGTAAGCCAACGCGCGGGCCGCTTGCCAATGAATTTGTTTGACCGCCCAGGGGCGCGGCTTAATGTGCCGGCATGGATCATTCACCCGGCTTTCTAAAAATTGTGGCCGACGCGAAAACGCGCGTCCGCGAAATCTCCGTTGACCAGGCCCGCGCGTGGCTCCGGCAAAATCCCCAGGTGGTGTTGCTGGACGTGCGCGAAGATTCCGAGTGGAACGCGGGTCATGCCTTTGAAGCGGTGCATCTGGGCAGGGGAATCCTGGAACGCGATCTGGAGAAACTGTTTCCCGACCCGCAGACGGAAATCATCATGTATTGCGGCGGCGGGTTTCGGTCGGCGCTCGCCTGCGACGCGGCCCAGAAGATGGGCTATCGCAGCGTCCACTCACTCATCGGCGGTTACAAGGCCATGGTCACGGCGGGTTGGCCGATGAACAGCGGCGACTAACCTTCGACCGGCTGGGCGGCCGGTGCAGTGGCGCGGCGATGGGAGCAAACGCGGTTCAGCGCGTTGGCGACGGGGACGATTTTATCCCGCGGGCACTCGCCCATCAGACAGATCTGAATCCAGTTTTTCCGGCGCAGATAGCCGCTGTTGTAACTCAACAGATAACCGGCTTCATGCATGGCTTCACCCACCATGACCGAATCCAATTCCGGCGGCAGCGCGAGGGTGATCACCGCCGGGGAGGTCCGGGTGTCGTTGCCGACCAGGTCAAAACCGGTTTCCGCCAGGCGCAGACGCACCGCGACAGACAGTGCAGTGGTTTCCGCCAACCGCTTTTCCAGGTCCAGCCGGCGGATGGCGGCGTGCAACGCGTGCAGCAAATTGGACGAAAATGTGAACGGGATTCCTTCCTGCTGCGCACAAAAACCGAGGTCGAGATAGCGTGGCAACCGGTCCGGCGCCGGGACGGCTTCGTGATGATAAAAGACCATCGCCAGTCCCGGGTACGCGCGCAAACCCTTGCCGCTGGAACCCGACGCCAGATAAACGCCGCTCAAATCGACCGGCATGGTGCCGAGGGTGCTGATACAATCCAGGCACAGCTTCGTCCCGTGCGCGGCGCAAAGGGCCTGGAGCCCAGCGAGATCGTTGAGCACACCGCTGGACGTTTCGCAATGCACGCACCAAAGCCAGGCCAGCTTGGCGGACAGCTTTTGTTCGACCGCGGCCAGGTCCAGCGGCCGGCCCTCCGCAAATTCCAACGTTTCAAATTTCAGATTGAGCCGCCGCGCCTGATCCAGCAGCCGGCCGCCGAATTCTCCATTGCTCAATACCAGACCCGGCCGGTCCAACAACGACAATTGACCGGCGACCACGTCATTGGCCAGGGTGCCGGAGCCCATGAGCAGTTCCACATTTCGGGCGCGGACCAGATCGCACAGGATCTGTTTGGAGGCGCGAAAATCCTTTTTAAAGTCATTGCCGCGGTGGGACTCCGGCGCCTGTTCGAATGCGCGGCGAACCTCGCGGCGCACGGCCACCGGGCCGGGAAGAAAGTTCACCGCGCCGGGCTGGAACGAGCGCGCGGGCGAGGCGCGCAAAAATTCGCGGGCCGTGACCTCGAAGGTTTCCAGCGTCACATACATCGGCTGAAACTGCGCGTCCCCGCTGCCGACGAGCGGGCCGAACGGCACGAAGCCCAGGTGCTGGTAAAGTTTCGCCTGCCGCGTGGTACCGGAAATGATCGCCAGGTCGTAGCCTTTTTCGACCCCCAGCTGCCAGAGCAGCGCCAGGATGCCCTGCAACACCTGGCCGCCGCGCGCGCCGCGGAACTTCTTCTCGATGGCGAGCAGCCGGATTTCGCAGATGGTGCGGCCCGGCGGCAGAAACGAATCGAGTTGCGGCAGCTTTTGGTCGAGCGAAAATGGCCGGTGGCCGCGCACGGCGAGCATCCCGACGAGTTTCTGGTGGCTGAGACAGATCAAATAGACGTTCTCGACGTGAAACTTATCCACAAGACGCTGATGAGTGGAAGGTTGATGCTGCGGGATTTCCTCGACGAAGGTCCGGTAGTTCAGGCGATGAATCTGTTCGAACTCCCAATCTTCCGTCGCCAGTTTGAATACCAGCGGTTCCGATGCATTCATAATTCGGGTGACTCCGGTTTTGGCGCCCCAGGGCGTCGGGCCGACAACACGGCGATTTCCTCGACCATATTTTTCCGGTGCGCAAACAAAATCATGGCCGACAAAATGGCGGTCAGCGCCGCCGTCAGGCCATCGGGGTCAAACCACAGGCTGACGAGCGGCAAACTGGCGAAGGCGAACATTCCCGGCAGGACGCTTTTTCGGGTCAGGCCAAAACCGGCCAGAAACAAAGCGGCGAGCGTCAAGGCCATCCGGTAATCAAACATCAGCAAGGCGCCGAGCGACGTGGCCGCTCCCTTGCCGCCTCGAAACTGCAGTGGAACGGGCCAGATGTGTCCGACGACGACGGCCAGCATGGCCAGCGCAGCCAGGTGATGGTTGCCGGTCCACGCCTGCGCGGCCCAGACGGCCAAAGCCCCCTTGCTGAAATCGCCGAGCACCGTCAACCCAAAACCGGGTTTGCCCAACACCCGGCTGACGTTGCGCGCGCCGGTGCTGCCGCTCCCGATTTCACGGATGTCCCGGCCTGAGCGGGCGCGCACGAGATAATAGCCGCTGGCAAGGCAACCCAGGAGATAAGCACCCAGCGCACAGCCGGCTGCTTGAACCCAGTTGGCAGACTGCAATTGTTTGATCCACGCCATGTGGGCAATCATTTTCCGATGGTCTGCCACCAGTCTAAGCCGGACGGCATCGCGTAGCGAAACAAATCTTTTTGCCCGGCCGGTGGTTTATGCGGCGGGCGGGCGGGGCCAAACGGATCGAAAGTGAGAATGGCGGAGGCGTTGCGCAGCGTCGCTTTGTCTCGACAGCCGGCAGAAAGTCCGGCAAAGTTCCCGGTGCCAGGGCCCATGGAATGTGGACTTACGAACCCCGCCAGGGCCGGAAGGCAGCAACGGTAGTTTGCTCCGTATCTGCCGTGGTCACCCTGGCATTCTGAATTTACGATTTGCGATTTCTGATTTACGATTGCCGACGCAATCAATGACGACGCGTAAATCGTAAATCGTAAATCAAAAATGTCATATCAGGTCATTGCCCGAAAATATCGCCCGCAGCGTTTTGCCGACGTCGTCGGCCAGGAACATGTCACGCAGACGCTGACCAATGCCATCGAACAGAAGCGCATCGCCCACGCCTACCTGTTCTGCGGCCCACGCGGCACCGGCAAGACCACCATCGCCCGCATCTTTGCCAAATGCCTGAACTGCACCGGCGGCCCCAAAACCAATTTTGACGATTCAGACCCGCGCTGCGTTGAAATCGCCGAGGGCCGGTCGCTCGACGTCCTGGAAATCGATGGCGCGAGCAACAACGGCGTGGAACAGGTTCGCGAGCTCCGCGAGACCTGCAAATACGCGCCCGCCAGTTCGCCGTTCAAGGTGTACATCATTGACGAGGTGCACATGCTTTCGACGGCGGCCTTCAACGCGCTGTTGAAAACCCTCGAAGAACCGCCGGCCCACGTGAAGTTCATGTTCGCCACGACCGATCCGGAGAAGGTCCTGCCGACGATCCTGTCGCGCTGTCAGCGGTTTGACCTGCGCCGGATTCCCGGCACGCTCATCGTCAAACATCTCGCGCAGATTGCCAAACTGGAGAAGGTCAAGATCGACGGGCCGGCATTGCTGGCCATCGCGCGGGGCGCGGACGGCGGGATGCGCGACGCTGAATCCACGCTCGACCAGCTCATCAGTTTTTGCGGGGACAAGATCGAGGAAGCCGACGTGCTGTCCATGTTTGGCCTGGCCGCCCAAGGCCAGGTCCTTGGTTTGAGCCAGGCCGTGCTCACCGGGGAAATCCGGACCGCGCTCGGACTGTTGCACGAGCTGGCGCAGAACGGCAAGGATCTTGGCCGGCTGCTGTCGGACCTGCTCAATCATTTCCGCAACCTGCTCATCTTCCAGGTCTCGCGCGGCGATTTGAACCTGCTGGAAGTCTCCGAGACCGAGGTCGCGGCGCTCAAGGAACAATCCCCGCTGGCCAGCACCGGATCGCTCACGCGGATTCTCGAGGTACTTACCGAGGCCGAACTCCGCCTCCGCGACACCGCGTCAAAAAAAATCCTGATCGAAGTCACGATGCTCAAGGCGATCGAGGCGTCCAGCGCGGTGAGCCTCGACGCGGTTTTGAAGCAGCTCAACCAATGGCGCGGCGGCAACGCGGGCGGGCCCGTGGCGCCGGTTCCCGCTGCCAGCGCGCCAGGCGCAAAGAGCCCGCGCCCGAGTCCGGCAGCCACCGTCGCGAGTTTGCCCGTGAAACCTGCACCTGAGGGCGGCGGCCACACCGCGCTGGCAGGTGCGGCGGCGAATCCCGCCGATTTGGGCGAGCTCTGGATCAAGCTGATCGCAGCCGTGGGCCGCGTCAGCCCGTTCACGCGGAGTTATCTGGTGGACGCCAATCCGGTGTCATTTGCCCAGGGAATCCTGACCATTGGTTTCGACCCTGAATTTGAGGATCATCTTGGTTTGGTGGACAACGCCCGCAATCACACCCTGCTGCAAACCAAGCTGGCCGAGCTGGGGCAGGCGAACACCCAGATCAAATTCATCAAGGCCGAGGCGCCTGCAGTCCGCGGGACGCCACCGGCCCGGGTGGCACCTCCGACCCTTCCCGCCCCGGCCACGCCGAAACCCGGCGAAGGCGGGGTCGCTGCGCCTGGGAAGGAAAAAATCGCACCGGTCGCCTTCAACAAAAACGATTTCAAAAATGATCCATTGATTCAGAAGGCGCTGGAAATTTTCAAGGGCCAGATCATCGAAGTTCGCGCCTGAACCGAATCCCAGATCCGAGAACCAGGAACCCAGACCCAAAAATATGTCGAGCATTGGAAAACTGATGAAGCAGGCGGCGCGAATGCAGCAGCAAATGGAACAGGTGCAGGCGCAGCTCGCGGCGCGCACCGTCGAGGCCACCAGCGGCGGCGGCGCCGTCAAGGTCGTCGCCAGATGCGACGGGAGCCTTGCCTCCATCAAGATTGATCCCCAGGCGCTCAACCCTTCCGACGCCCAACTGCTTGAGGACATGATTGTGACCGCCGCAAACCAGGCCCTCGGCCAGGCCAAGGACATTTCCAACAGCGAAATGGGCAAAATCACGGCGGGATTGAGCCTGCCGGGGATGATGTAAGAAGTTAAAAATGCAAAATTCAAAATGTAAAATGAAAGACCGCATTCATCGCGCTCTGGCATTTTTAATTTTTAATTTTTAATTTTGCATTGTCCTGTCATGCTTCCCGATTCCATCACCGCGTTGATTTCCGCACTGGGCAAACTGCCCGGAGTCGGGCCGCGTTCGGCCGAGCGCCTGGCCCTGCATCTCGTGCAGAGCGATCTGGCGGTGGTGAAACAGCTGGCGGACTCGATTCTGGACGCGCGGGAAAGAATCCAGTTTTGCACCACCTGCGGCGCCTTGACGGAACAGTCGCCCTGCCCGCTTTGCACCGATAGCCGGCGGGATAATTCATTGTTGTGCGTGGTGGAGCGGGCGGTGGACATTCTGAGCATTGAAAAATCCGGCACTTATCGCGGCAGATTTCATGTGCTTGGAGGCACCATTTCCCCTCTCGACGGCGTGGAACCGGAGGATTTGCGGATTGCCGGGCTGGAGAAACGGCTGGTGGAGGAGCCGATCAACGAGGTCATCATCGCCCTGGGCATGAACGTGGAGGGGGACGCGACGAGTTATTACCTGGCCAAACGGCTGGCGCGCCCGAAGCTGAGGATTTCCCGCATCGCCTACGGTTTGCCGGCGGGCAGCGGACTGGAATTTGCCGACGAGCTGACGCTCAGCCGGGCCCTGGAAGGACGGCGGGAGATGACATGAGCCGGCCTGCGATTGTCGTGTTTGATCTTGGCAAGGTATTGGTGGACTTTGATTTCTCGATTGCCGCGCGCCGGATTGCCGCCCAAAGCCGGAAATCCCCCCACGAAATCCAGGGGCTGATCGAGCAATCCCGCTTCATCATCGATTACGAATCCGGACGTTTGACGCGAGGCGAATTTTATGAACGGGTGCGGGAAGCGACCGGGTTTGCCGGCAGCTGCGACGGGTTCGGCGGTTTTTTCGCGGATATTTTCACGGCGATACCGACGATGATTGAGCTTCACGCCCGGTTGCGTCAACGCGGCATCCCGACCTACATATTTTCGAACACGAACGATCTGGCCATCGAGCACATCCGGGACAACTTCCCGTTTTTTGCGAACTTCGATGGTTACATATATTCCTACGAAGTGGGCGCCATGAAGCCGGACGCAAAAATTTACGAGGTGCTGGAGAAGGTCACCGGACGACGCGGGGCGGACGTGCTTTACCTTGACGACCGGGCGGAAAACGTGGCCGGAGGCGCGGCGCGGGGCTGGCAGGCGGTCCTGCACGAGACACCGGAGAAAACCTGCGCCGCGATAAAGGTGCTTGGGTTGCTGTAGGGGCCGCTCGACCGGGAAACTCAACTTAAAGGGAACCTCGTTGCCCAGGCGACGGCGAATTTAGTTCGACTGCGGCTTGACCGGCTTGAGACCCACTTCGTGGGCGATGTCGTTGAACTCCTCGTGGCTGACGGTTTCGAGTTTTTTCCCTCGTGCCTTGAGCTTTTCATTGATCTTGATGGCCTTCTCGGTCATTTGGTCGTGCGTGGCTTCCGTGCCGCCCACGAGCGCAAAATTCGCCCCGGTGGTGAGCCTTTTGTGGCCGTCGGTATCCAACCCGATGCCCAGCAGGATGGCCTTGGGTTTTTTCTTTTGCGGCGCATTCGACATGAATGCAAGCTAAGTGCGCCTGCCATTGCGGTCAAGCCACACCGGTTGCCCGGCGCGCGAAATCATCGAAATGTCCGTTTTGACTCAAATTGAGCGCTTTCCAGACAGGTCCGATTTTTGCAGACTCGATCCGTCAACATACGCTGAAATCGGATGAAGAATCTTTGGGTGCCCATGGTCAGCCTGCTGCTGGTGATTTTTGCCGGCCTCGCAATGGCATGGCAGTTTCTGCATTTTCATCAACAGCTGGACACGGTTCACACCTCCATCATTCAGTCCTGCATTGAAGCGGATAAGTTGGCGAAGATACCCGCCATCATGGGGCGCGAGTACAATGTCAATTTTGTCTCGGGAGCAGATCGTTACCTCGACCTGGTGTTGCCGCCGGATGCGCAAGTGTTCATGACCGCCATGACCGGCCCGACCAATTACAGCCGGGTCATGTACTATTATTACATGACCTATTACCTGTTTCCACGCGAGGTGGGAACCAGCCTGGATCATGTCACCTGTATCACCAAGGACGGCCTGCTAGGCCGGACAGCTGATTCCGACCAGGAAATTCTGACCAACGGATTCAATGTAAGAATCGACATTGGCCCCGATGCTGTCATGCATCCGAAAGCTCTCGGCAATCTGGCCATTAGAAATCCGGCCAACCCGGATTGGTTTGACTCCTATTTTGATGTGGCCATCGCCTGCCTGCTTCCAGTGCTGACCACGTTGGCGGGAATGTGGGTGTTTCGCTTTTTATTTCCCACCCTGGGCGGGCAGGTGCCGCTGATGGAACAACTGGCGTACGGTTTGGGACTGGGAATGATGGCGGTGGCCGCGCTTACGCTGGGCATCAAACTGTGCAACTGGCATGGATACCATCTGGTGTTCTTCACGACGCTCGTGGGCGCCAGCGCGGAAATCTGGCGCAACCACAACGGCTATGGGGCTGGGCTGGTTGAGGCTTCAAGGCGGGTGGTTCGCAGTCCCAGCCTGATCGCTCTCTCGGTGGCCGGAACGCTGGTGTTCCTGGTTCTGTTCCGTCTGGCCGGCTTGCAGGGAGTCATGGAATACGACGCGGTGATGGCGTGGCTGCTCAAGGCGAAGATCATGCATCTTTACACCGGCAGCGAACTGGTGCAGTGGTTTTCCAATCCTCGTCTGGCGCATGCGCACCTTGACTATCCCACCCTCGTGCCGTCGTTGCACGCGGCCACGTATGACTCGCTGGGTCATGTCGATGATCTGGTCACCAAATTCTGGCCAGCCTGGCTGCTGTTCTTTCTGCTGGCCGGTCTGGCATCGTTGAACCGTGGCGGCCAAGCCCTGTTTCACGCCCCGTATTTTGCCCTGCTGGGCGTGTTGCTATTGCCGGCCACCCAGAAGTATGTCCAGATGGAAGGCGGCACCCTGCCCATGATTTTCTTCACGGTCATGGGTTTCATGCAGTGTGCCTTCTGGCTGGTGGAGCAAGACCGTTCCCGGCTTGGACTGGGACTGACGTTTTTGTTTGGCGCGGCCATGGCCAAGTTCGAAGGCTTCATTTTTCTGGCGCTCGTGGGAGGCTGGCTGCTGCTGCTGCCTTCGGCACGACCCAGGTGGAGACCGTCGCCGGACTTTTGGAGGGTGCTGACGTTCTGGTTTCTGGCGGCCCTGCCCTTCCTGTGGTTGCGCGTTCAAATACCGGTATTGCACTTCGAGTCGGGCTGGGCGGGTTACGCCGCGCACAACCCAGGCGCCACCCTTTCAAACTGTCCGTGGATTTTCATGATCCTGTTCGCCCGTTTGTTTGTGAGTTCTGATTTTGCCGACTGGAGCGCAGAGCACGGGCGTCTTCACTGGATTGGCCGATGGGATGGCCTGGCCTCCTTGTACAATCATTCGACCCTTGGTCTGGCGTGGTTTTGTCTGTTGATCACGGTGGCGCTGTGGGCTGCCATTCCCGCCCGGCGGCCGATCATCGTCTGGATGCTGTCGATGCTGGTGGGTACGTTGGCCGCGTTCAGTCTCGTGTTTGCCAGCTTGTTCAACGTCACCGATTTTGCCGCCCTGATCGGTTATACAAAAGATCACATTGCCGGCCGATACCTTTTGCCGATCTTGCTGGCGTGGTTTGCCACCACCATGACCTGGTTCTTTGCCAGGCGGCCGGCTGGCGAACTGAATTCCAAAGCCGGCACCATAATTGTCCCGCCGGGCCCGGAAACCGGATCGACGCTGCTGTAGCCAGGGTGCGGATTTCCTGACGACCGTCTCTGCAATCAGCTGTTTGCGCCCCGAATGGGCACGGTCAACGGCTGGCCATTGTCGGCGGGTCCGAGCCGCAACAAGAACGGCACGGCGGTTTTCGCCCATTCTTCAGGCGAAGGATATCCCGAAGCGGACCCGGCGAAGCAACTGCGCAACATATCGGTGTCAATGATGCCGGGATTGACCGGGACGGCAGCCAAGCCCGGCGGCAATTCCTGCGCCAGCGCCCGGGTAAGGCCTTCAATCGCCCATTTGGTGGCGCAGTACGGCGCGACTTCCGCGTCGGTCGTGCGTCCCCAGCCGGAACTGAAGTTCGCAACGACACCGGCCCGGCGGGCAATCATCGCCGGAACAAAATGGCGGATGACATTGGCCACGCCTTTGAGGTTCACGTCGACGATGCGCGCAAATTCGTTCGCCCCGATTTCCCAGAGCTTCGCGTTACGATTGATGAGCGCGGCGTTGTTGAGGAGCAAATCGGGCGCGGGGCGGGTTTCCAAAACACGCCTGGCCCAGGCAGCCACCTGTTCGTCGGAAGCCACGTCCACGGCGGAAAAGCGGTTGGGAGCTGGAAACCGTGTTTGCAATTGCAGGATTTCTTTTTCCGAGCGTCCGCAGCCGGCGACGGTGTGTCCAAGGCGGATAAATTCTTCGGTCATTGCGCGTCCGAGCCCGCGCGTGACGCCGGTGATCACGATAAATTTTTGTTCCGCACGCATATGGGTTGAAGTTCAGGCGGTGGCGTGAACTCCAACAATTCGCGGACCAGCGATCCGCGCTCCGGTTCAGGTTCTAGGGTTGAACTTCGATTCACGCTGGAGCTGCTCCCACAACTTTTTCTCAGCGTCGGAAACGTTCACCGGCACGACAATTTTGGTGACGACGATCAAATCGCCGGACGGCGGCAGTCCGCGTCCGCGGACCCGCAGCTTCTGACCGCCCTGGGTTCCGGCGGGAATTTTGATGTTCACGCGGCCGGTGAGCGTCGGCACGGAGATTTCCGCGCCGAGCGCGGCTTCCCACGGCGCGAGTTCGGCCTCGTGCAGCAAATGGTGGTCTTCGACTTCAAAGTCGGGATGTTTCGCCAGCCTCACGCGCAGATACAGGTCCCCCGCGGCGCCGCCGCCCGAGCCGTGCTCGCCGCGTCCGGAGATCCGCAAGCGCTGGCCCGCGGTGACGCCCGCGGGAATTTTGACCTGATGGGTTTCGGTGCGCGAACCGTGCCGCACGGTGACGGAACGGATCGAGCCACGCGCCGCTTCCTCGAGCGTGACCATGATGTCGCCTTCCACGTCGCGTCCGCGCTCGGCGGATGCTTCCCCGGAAAAACCCGGTGAACGGCCAAAGCCATCCGAACCGCCCCGCATCCGCGAGCCAAACAACTGCTCGAAGAAATCACTGAAGCCCGTGCCGCCAAAATGGGTTCCAAATTCCACACCACCGGCCCTGCGTCCGCGGGGATTTTGCCCGCCGGAGAAATGTTCCCAACCGGACGGCGGACGAAAGTCCGCGCCGGACTTCCAGTCCGCGCCGAGTTCATCGTATTGCTTGCGCTTGGCCGCATCGCCCAAAACCTCGTAGGCCTCATTGATTTCCTTGAACTTTTCCTCGGCCTTCTTTTTGTCCTTGGCGACGTCGGGATGAAATTGCCGCGCCAGTTTGCGAAAGGATTTTTTTATTTCCTCGGCGCTCGCCGTGCGGGCCACCCCGAGGGTTTCGTAGTAATCTTTGTATTGGACAGCCATAGGTCATTGCCGTCGCGCCGGCAATTCCCTGAAGAATGTGCCCATCACGGGGATTTTGTCAAAAGGTTGCGGACGGCGCTGCCATCACTCCTTCGTATTATCCACGCTGAGATAATGCGTGCCGGCCAGATCGCCATCGCGGTGCCAGACCTTGAGCAGGATCTGGGCGCCCCTGGCTTGCCGGCCCAGTTTGACCGCGTCCGATGAGTTGTTAACCGGCTGGCGGTTGATTTCCACAATCACATCGCCGCGCTGCAAGCCGCCCTGGGCGGAATTGGAATCCTGGGCCACGTCCGTGACCAGCGCGCCGCGAACGTCATCCGGAATTTTGAGCTGCTGCCGCACGTTGTCATCCAAGTCCGACACCGTCACGCCGTCAAGGGCATCGGCCATCGAACTGGCGGAATCGGAATTGTCCCGGCCATTTTGCAACTGCGACATTTTAACGGGCAATTCACCCAGGTTGACGGTGACGGTTTTTGTCTGATCCTTGCGGAGCAGTTTCACCGTGGCTGGAGTTCCGGGGGTGGCTTCGGAAACCGCCAGCATCAGGCTGTGCGCATCAGGAATAACCTTGCCGTTGAAGGCCAGGATGATGTCGCCGGATTTGATGCCGGCTTTTTCCGCCGGGGTATCGGGATAAACGTTGCCGACCAGCGCGCCGTTTTGATCCGGCAAATCAAATGACTTGGCCAGGTTTGGCGTGAGGTCCTGAGGCAGGATGCCCAGATAGCCGCGGGCGACTTTTCCACCGGAAAGCAGCCGCTCCATCACGTGCCTCGCCAGGTTGACCGGCACGGCAAAACCAATGCCTTGATTGCCACCGTCCCGGCTGAAAATGGCGGTGTTGATGCCGACCAGCCGGCCTTCGGCGTCCACCAGCGCGCCGCCGGAATTGCCGGGGTTGATCGCCGCATCCGTCTGGATAAAATCCTGATATTGATTGAAACCGGGGAGGCCATTGCGGCCGAGCGCGCTGACGATGCCCATCGTCACCGTCTGGCTCAGACCGTATGGATTGCCAATGGCCAGAACCAGGTCGCCAATTTCCAGCAGGTCACTGTCGGCGAGGGTGATGGCCGGCAGATCTTTTGCGTCAATTTTCAGTACCGCCACGTCCGTCGGCGGATCGGTGCCAATGACCTTGGCGTCATATTCCTTCTTTTTTTCACCGATGGAAACCTTGATTTCGTCCGCACCATCCACCACGTGGTTGGCCGTCAAAATATAGCCTTCCGGTGAGACGATCACGCCGGAGCCCAGGCTTTCTTCGCGGCGGGTGCGTTCGCGGGTATCGTTAGGCGCCTGATCGCCAAAGAACTGGCGAAAGAACGGGTCGGAGTAAAACGAGTTGCGCCGCGGATGGAAGTGGATGATGTGCGTGGAATAGATGTTAACGACGCTCGGCGCGGCCTTTTTGACCACGGGGGCAAAGCTGGCCCCGAGCTTGGCATCGCGGTTGACGGGCGTGGATTCAACCTTGACCGCCGGATCGGTCCCTTTGGCCCACAAGGCGAGGTGAAAAAAGGCCACCAGCAGCAAGGCGCCCGCCATCCCCGTAAGAAAGCCAATGAATGACTTGAAATTAGGTCTCATAGTTTGGTGAAACTATTGACACCGCCCCGGACTGATTGTTCAAGCCGCCGGCGACTATTTCGCCGGCGCGTTGGTTTGGGCCGCCTGGGCTTTTTCCGCGTCCTCGGGTTTGATGACTTCGATTTTCGCGCCTTTTTTCATTTCATCCAGCGAAGGAACCTTGACAATGTCGCTGGTGATCGGTGCGGGCGGTTTTGGATGTTCGGCGCCGACCAGTTCCACTTCGAAGATCAAAAGGGAATTCGGCGTGATGCCGGGCCGGTTCTGTTCGCCATAGGCGAGTTGTGCCGGGATGAACAGCTTCCATTTTGAACCGACATTCATCTGCAGGAGGGCTTCCGTCCAGCCATGAATCACGTTGCCCACGGGAAATTGCGCCGGATGGCCGCGCTTGTAAGAACTGTCGAATTCCGTGCCGTCCAGCAAGGTGCCCCGGTAATTCACCGTCACGACGTCATTGGACAGGGGCATCGCCCCGCTGCCGTTGGTGATGACCATATATTGCAGGCCGTCCGGCAGCGTGATGACGCCCGGATTGGATTTGTTCGTCGCCAAAAACGCCTCGCCTTCGACTTTGTTTTTTGCGGCGGCCGCCTCACGCAACACCCGCTGTTTGGCGGCGAGCGATTTTTGAAATTCCCCAAGAGTGTCGCGCATCTGGTCCGACGTTAACAGCGTTGTTCCGCCGGATTGCGCGTCCTTCAAGCCCCGGGCCAGCAGGTCGGGATCCACCTCGACGTCCTGCATCTTAAAATTATGGGCGAAGGTCATGCCAATGGCATAACTGACGCGCGCCTTTTCATCGCTCAGCACATTGGTGCCGTCCGTGGGGCTGGCGGGCGCAATCGCAACCGCGGGAGTCGCACTCTGAGTGGCACTGGAGGTGGCACTGGTTTTTCCGTGGGAGGCGCAACCGGCCAGGCCGGCGATGCCAAGGGAAACGATCACAGCAAAAGCAATGGTCTTCATAGTTTTGTTTTTCAAGGCGTGCATTATCCGGATTTGAATTAAAATAGCAATTCCGTTTTGCAGCAAAAAATCGGCCCGATCCGGCCGCTGGAGAGGCAGCCGGTCGGCAAAATCGAGGCCAATCCCGCCTGGGGAGAGGATTTCGCCGCCGGCGCGCGCAAATTGTTTCCTTTGCTGAACGAATTGGCTTAGACTGGGTCAAAGCTGTGCCTATCTCAATGAGTCGTTTAAAAATGAATGTCCTGGCGGGCGTCGCCATCGCGGCGTTGGCCGGACTGGCCGGCATCCCCGGTTGCACCACCAGATCCATCTCACCGCCGGTCGCGGTTCAGACCGGACCCACCCCGGCTCCGGCCGCGCCCACCAACCAGGTTTTGCGGCCCGGGCCAAACGACCCCCAAATCGCCTACGTCACGGCGCGGTTGCTCGAGGAATTTCACTACTCGCAACAACTGGTGGACAAGGATGTTTCGGTGAAGTTTTTCGACGCTTACGTGGAGGAGCTGGATCCGCGGCACGAAAATTTCCTGCAATCCGACCTCGCTGAATTCGCGTTCTACCGGACGAACCTTGACGCGTTCACCATCGGCGCCAACCGCACCGCCAATCTCGCGCCCGCCTATGCCATTTACCAGCGGTATCTGGACCGCATCCGGCAGCACGACGACTACGTGAATGAACTGTTGCGGGAGGATAAATTTAAATTCAACAGCGACGAGCACATCCTGCTCGACCGCCGCCATGCGCCGTATCCCAAGGACCTCAACGAAGCCAGACAACTTTGGTCGGAGTGGTTGCACTACGAGTACTTGCAGGAAAAGCTCAGCCGCGAGATTTCGCCGACCAACAGCAACGGGGTGCTGCCGCTGCCCAAATCCGCCTCGGAGGAAATGGCCGCCACCCTGGCCCGGCACTACCGCTGGTACCTGCGCATGGCAACGAACTGGGACAGCACGGACGTGCTCCAGGCGTATCTGAATGCGCTGGCGCATGCCTACGACCCCCATTCGGACTATTTCAACACCGAACACGCGCAGGATTTTTCCATCAGCATGAGCCTGTCGCTCTTCGGCATCGGAGCCCAACTGAGCGAGGACGACGGCTATTGCACCATCAGTCAACTCGTCCATGGCGGCCCGGCGGAGAAGGGCAAACAACTCCATGAAAAGGATCGCATCGTCGCCGTGGCGCAGGGCAACCAGCCACCGGTGGATGTTGTGGACATGGAACTTGGCCGGGTCGTCCAGCTCATTCGGGGTTCCAAGGGATCGGAAGTGCGGTTGACCATCAGTCCGGCGGAAGACCGCGCCACCCGCCGGGTGGTGACCCTCGTCCGCGATGAAATCAAGCTCGAAGACCAGGAAGCCAAGGCCCAACTCATCGAATCCCCAAACGGTCATGGCGGCACGAACCGCATTGGCGTCATTGATTTGCCTTCGTTTTACGCGACGATTGAATTGCCGGGCAGCGCCAGCCATTCGGCGGCCAAAAGCACCACCGCCGACGTCGCGCGCCTGATCAAGAAGCTCAAATCGGAAAAGGTCAGCGGCATCATCCTCGATTTGCGCGGCAACCCCGGCGGTTCGCTCGAGGAAGCTGTGAAATTTACCGGCTTGTTCATCAAGGAGGGCCCGGTGGTGCTTGCCCGTTCGCCCGAAGGCCAGGTGAACGTGGACAGCGACACCGATGCATCCATGCTTTACGACGGTCCGCTGATCGTGCTCGTCAACCGCGCCAGCGCCTCAGCCTCGGAAATCGTGGCCGCCGCATTGCAGGATTACGGGCGCGCGCTGGTCGTGGGCGACATTTCCACCTTCGGCAAGGGCACGGTTCAGAACTTGAATCCTCTGCGCCCCTTCGTCTGGCCGGCCAACGCGTCGGCGACGAATGACCCCGGCACGGTAAAAATCACCATCCGTAAATTCTACCGCATCAGCGGCGCCTCGACCCAGTTTAAAGGGGTCATGTCGGACATAGTGTTGCCGGATAAATTGAATTATCTGACGCAATTAGGGGAGTCCGCGCTCGAAAATGCGCTGCCTTGGGACACCATTCACCCGGTGAATTATGTCCCAATGAATCTGGTGCAACCGTATCTGGAGGGCCTGCGGCAGCGCTCGGTCGCGCGCCTGGCCACGAACCAGGACTTCATTTACATCCACCAGGACATTGATGAATTCCTGAAAAAGCAGGCCGACAAAACCGCCTCGCTGAACGAGCACGAACGCGTGGAAGAACTGCAGGCGGCCGATGCCCGCCAGAAGGCGCGCGATGCGGAGCGGGCCGCGCGCAAGATTTCAAACGAGACAATCTATGAACTGACCGTGGAAAACGCCGACGAACCCGGCCTGCCGCCGCCACAGGGAGCAACCAATAATGTGACCGCCGCCCATTTGTCGGCAGGCTCGTTCCCCGAAACCGGCGCAGCCAAAACCACAACCGTTGCCGCGGAGCCAGCGTCGAATGGACCCGCGGTTGATCCGATGCTGGATGAAACCGAACGGATTCTCAACGACTACATTTTGCTGTCAACGCCGAGCCAGGTTTTGATTGCCAAATAGCGGATGAATGAACGCGGTGCCAGGGTTGCCTGTCCAACGTGCAAAAAGAGGGGTGAGTGGTTTGGCGGGAAATACGGCCCATTTTGCTCGCAGCGTTGCAAGCTGATTGACCTCGGCAAATGGCTCGGTGGCGGGCACGTGATTTCCGAGCCGCTGCGCCCGGAACACCTTGAAAAATTCGCCGGCCTGCCGCCGGGCATACACCTGGACCAGCCGGAACGGGAATGAATTTGCCGGAAATAAATGAAACAAAATCTTTGCGGTTTACTGGCGGTTGCCGCGCTGAACCTGACTGCGGCGGCCCAACCCACCAACCCCCTGAGCCCGATCAAAACCGAACTGGCAACTTTTGGCGGCGGGTGCTTCTGGTGCATGGAGGCCGTCTTTGAACGGCTGCCCGGCGTCAAGTCCGTCACCAGCGGTTTTGCCGGCGGCCAGTCCGCCAACCCGACCTATGAACAGGTCTGCACCGGCACCACCGGCCACGCCGAGGTAACCCGGATTGAATTTGATCCGGCGAAGATTTCCTATGAAAAGCTGCTGGAGGTTTTCTGGCAGGCCCATAATCCCACCACGCTGAACCAGCAGGGCGCGGACGTGGGCACCCAGTATCGTTCCGTCATCCTTTACCACGATGACGCGCAAAAAGCGGCGGCTGAACAATCGAAGGCCGCGGCGCAGAAAAATTTCAAGCACCCGATCGTCACCGAAATCGTGCCGTTTACAAAGTTTTATCCGGCCGAGGGCTACCACCAGGCCTACTATGACAACAACGCTTCCGCGCCGTACTGCCAGGTGGTGATTGCGCCCAAACTGGAAAAGCTGGAGAAGGAAAAGCTGATTCAGACCAGCCCGCAAATCGGCGGCAAATAGAAAAACGGCGACCCGTTGCCGGATCGCCGTTTTGAATTGTTCTACCGGGATTAAATTCCCTTGTTGATCATCAGCTTGACGAGGTCGCCGACCCGGCAGCTGTAACCCCATTCGTTGTCGTACCAGCTGATGAGCTTGAAGAACTTCTTGTTCAATTCAATACCCGAACCCGCATCGAAGATCGAGGAGAGCTGGCAATGGATGAAATCCGAGCTGACCACCTCGTCATCGGTGTAGCCGAGAATGCCCTTGAGATAAGTCTCGCTGGCTTTCTTCATCGCGGCGCTGATTTCGGCGTAGCTCGTTTCCTTCACCGTTTTCACCGTGAGGTCGACGACGGACACCGTCGGTGTCGGCACGCGGAATGCCATGCCGGTCAGCTTGCCCTTGACTTCGGGACAGACGAGCGCCACGGCCTTCGCCGCACCGGTGGTGGACGGAATTAAATTAAGGGCCGCGCTGCGGCCGCCCTTCCAGTCCTTCTTGCTGGGGCCGTCCACGGTCTTCTGGGTCGCGGTGTAGCTGTGCACCGTCGTCATCAAGCCTTCGTCGATGCCGAACCCCTCCTTGAGCAGCACATGTACGACCGGCGCGAGGCAGTTCGTGGTGCAGGAGGCGTTGGAAACGATGTGGTTCTTGGCCGAATCATATTTGCCCTCATTCACACCCATGACGACCGTGAGGCAATCGCCCTTGGCCGGGGCGGAAATAATGACCTTCTTCGCGCCGGCGGTGATGTGGCCCTGCGCCTTTTCCACGTCGGTGAACAGGCCCGTGGATTCAATCACCAGGTCCACGCCCAGGGCTTTCCACGGAAGTTCCGCGGGCGACTTGGCGCTGACCACCTTGATGTCCTTGCCGTTGACGATGAGGATGTCGTCCTCGGGCTTGTCGGCGGCGGACTTTTTCGAGCCCACCGTGCCGGTGAAGCGGCCCTGGATGGAATCATATTTGAGCAGGTACGCGAGGTTGTCTGCCGGGACGATGTCGCCGACCGCCACCACTTCGATGTCCTTGCCGACCAGACCTTGTTCGACCAGCGCCCGAAAGACCAGGCGTCCAATGCGGCCGAACCCGTTAATTGCAACTTTTACAGCCATATATTTTTATTTTTAATTTCCGTGGATCAAATTCCTTGTTACTTATGCCCAACGGCGAAATCTTACCGGGACGCGCCCGAGCGTCAATGAAGAATTCAGGGATGGAATTGTCGAACGCTCCCCCTTTTTTGCGCGCCGCCGGCCAGCCGTCGTTTTAGCTGGCGGGAATTTTTACCAGCAATTGACCGGTGGCATTCGTGGACACGGGAAACACGGGCAGATCCCGTTTCGCCGGCCCGTTGATTACCCGGCCATCGGGATTGAACCTTGATCCATGGCATGGGCAACGGAAGGAACAATTGGGTTCCGCCTCCAGCTTGCATCTCCGATGAGTACAAATGGCTGAAACGGCAAACAACAAGACACCTTTTCGGATCACAAAAAATCCTTGGTCGCGGAACCGGCCATAAATCCCATCTGCGGCATAGTCACTCACCGGTCCTGCGTCCACCACACGCTCCCCGGAAAAGCTGGCGGTGTCTTCCTTCTTGAGGACCGCACATCCGGCTGCCGTCCCGGCGGTGAGCAGCAAAAATTGCCTGCGGTTCATGATCATCGTTTCAATACTCGAACACCAAACTCGTCACGATGCCCCAGTGGACATCGGTGCGGGCATTGTTATCCATGGGAAAGACAAAACCAAGCCCAAGACGCGGTTGTACCGAGCCGATGGCTTTGAGGTTGGCGCGAAAGCAGGCATTTCCGCTAAGGCTGGTTTGGCCGGAATCACCTTTGTTCATCCAGGTGTCCCCCACCAATTCAAACATGGGAATGAATTGCAGCACCCCGGGCAACGGTAGTTCCTGGTGTTGAATCGTATATCCGAAAACAAACCCGGATTCAAAGGTCTGCAAACCGCCATCGTCGCCGCCGCCGAAAAGCGTGGAATAGCCGAAAACCGATTGGAGCGTGAAATGTTCCCCGAACCGCAGATCATTGAATATCTTGGGAACCAACTCGGTGTAGCGGCTGACCGCCGAGTTGACCGGAACACCGACTTCCATGGCGGTGCCGAAAGCTGTGTCGAAGGATCCGTTGGCCGCGACAAATTCATAAAGCGGGTAACGCGCGCCCCAATTGATATTCCCCATCCCGCGTTCGGTGCTTTCACCCGCGGCGGCGGAGCACTGGTAGGGAACTTCAATTTCCAAAGTCATCTGGCCGAAACCTTTTTCGACTTCCGCCGTGACGGTGTCGCTTTGTCGGGCATTGGCCTCCACATGCAGCCAATCGAGCCGTGCCTCATTTTCTTCCAAGGCCGAATCATCCACCAGAAACGGTTCTGGAAAAACGTCCTGGTCATACGAACTGCGATGATCAAGTCCGTCGAGAAGGCCATACCGCGTCGCTGTCGGAGAGTTGGTGGTGGCGGAGGCCGACGCGACCGGCTCGGCGGCCGGCAAACAGCTCGGGATCCAGACCAGCGCGGTGCCAGCCAGGATCAGCCCGGCGAACAATGTTCCGAAAACCGGGGCCAGCCGCTGCCTTTGAATTTCCATGCAGCAAGAATAGGTGAGGGCCAAAATCCCGCTTTCGGTCGCTTGCCAATTATTAACGGCGTCTTGCGCCGGCCAGTGATCGGTCGGTGGCGACTTAACATTGCCAGCAGCAAGAAAAATTGGCAGACTATTATGCATGTCCATGATTGCCAGAAGGTTGGCCCCGGAAGGCCAGCCACCCGAAATCCGCGTGGCGCCGATGTTCACCGAACGTCCGGCGTGGAGCACGGTCGGTGACGGCTGGCGGCATTTGCATGGCAACGTGCGGGGCGCAGGCGTGAGCTTTGAATGGCATGACTTTGAAACACGCGAGGTATTCGACTGGGGCCGGAGTTTTCATCCGCGCAGCGTTGAAATCTGCCTGAACCTTGCCGGCCATGGACGGGTCAGCTGTCAACGCCGCGAAACCACCTTCACGCCGTTGACTGTTGGTTTCTATCGGCGCGGCGAACAGCCTTTGCGCGCCACCCGGCAGGCGCACCAGCAACACCAGTTTCTGACCGTCGAAATGTCGTTCGATTTTTTGCAGCGGCACCTGGCGGATTTCGCCTCGTCGCTTCATCCCATCGTGCGCGAGGCGGTTTCCAGACCCTCGGAGAAACCCGCCGTGGGGCCGGCTGCGCGCCTGGGCAGCCGGCAGCAACAATTGCTGGCAAGCCTGCGCGAGGGTCCCGTGCTGGTCTCGGCGCGCTCGCTCTGGTACCGCACCAAGGCGCTGGAACTGGCCGCCGAGCTGTTCTTTCCGGCCCCCGGTAACCAGGAGCTGTTCTGCCAGCGGCAACAACGACTGGCGGCCGAACGGGTCGAAAAAGTGATTGAGCTGCTGCGAAAGAATCTGTCGGAACCGCCGAACCTCCAAGAAATCAGCCGCGCCGCCGGCTGCAGCCCGTTTTACCTGAGCCGGACATTTTCAACGGCGACGGCCATGACGATTCCGCAGTACCTCCGCCAGTTGCGGATGGAACGAGCCGCGGAGTTGCTGCGTTCCGGGAGATTCAATGTGACCGAAGCCGCGCTGGAAGTGGGCTATTCAAGCCTGGGCCATTTCAGCCAGGCCTTTCACGATACCTTCGGGTGCTGTCCCGGCCTGTATCCGTTGCGCACCCCGACGCAAAAGACCTCGCTCAAGCGGCGGGTTTGACCGGACACGTTTGGTCAGTGGTTTTGCGCCGCCAGGAACCGTTCGGCGTCAATGGCCGCCGCGCAGCCCGCACCGGCCGCCGTGATGGCCTGTCGATAAACGTGGTCCGCACAATCACCCGCCACGAACACTCCCGGCACGTTGGTCATCGTGCCCTGCTTGGGAATGATGTATCCGTTCTCGCCCGTTTCGATCTGGCCCTTGAAAATTTCCGTGTTGGGTCCGTGCCCGATGGCCACAAACACGCCCGCACAATCCAAGATTGATTCCACACCGGTCTTGAGGTTTTTCAACTTCACCGCCGTCACCTTGTCCTGCTTCACGTCGAGCACCTCCGTGACGGCGGAATCCCAGATAGGTTTGATTTTCGGGTTCGACAACGTGCGGTCGGCCATGATCTTGGAGGCTCGCAACGCGTCGCGGCGGTGCACGAGATGAATGGCCGAGCCGAAGCGCGTCAGGTACATCGCCTCTTCGCAGGCGGAATCACCGCCGCCGATTACCACCAGCGGCTGGTTGCGGAACACCGGCAGCGCGCCGTCGCAGGTCGCGCAGTAGGTCACGCCCTTGGTTTCCAGCAAATCCTCGCCGGGCACGCCGAGATGTTTGTGGCTCGCGCCCGTGGCGATGATCACGGTTTCCGCCACCACTTTTTCGCCGTCCACCGTGAGCGTGAAGGGCCGCTTGGAGAAATCCACCTGTTCCACCAGACCGAAACTGGCGCGGGCGCCAAAACGTTCGGCCTGTTTCTGCATTCGCGTCATCAGCTCATAGCCATCCACGCCCTCGGGGAAGCCGGGGAAATTTTCCACGATGCTGGTGGTGGTGAGCAGACCGCCGGGCTGTTTGCCGGTGAGCACCAGGGGTGAAAGATTGGCCCGCGCCGTGTAAAGCGCTGCCGTCCAGCCCGCGCAACCCGAACCAATGATGACAACTTTTTCCATAAGCGGGCGCAAGATAGTTCG
This sequence comes from Verrucomicrobiia bacterium, assembly GCA_049280815.1. Classification (GTDB taxonomy): domain Bacteria; phylum Verrucomicrobiota; class Verrucomicrobiia; order Limisphaerales; family UBA11358; genus UBA11358. Next base: position 114,140 of record JBAPQW010000062.1, read on the forward strand.
CGAGCGGGTGACTTGCAAGTTTGTCGGCAGGATTAAATATGACGGACCCGCGCCTGGCAACGTGGCTGTCGCGGATGAAGACTTGACTGTCCCGAATCTGGCCGCCCGAAAGCGCCGGCGAGTCACCGGTGAGTTGCCAGGTCCAAGCCGGCGGGACGCCGGCGTTTCCTGGTTTTACAGCCGCTCGCGGCCGCCAAAACCGGTGTCAAGGTCATGCCAGAATTCCACATCGTCCTCGTCCTGTTCCCAGCAGAGAAACACCTCCTTGCCGCCGATGATGGCGGGAAAGTCAATCAGGCCGCGTTCCAGGTCCTTGATGAAAATCTCCCGGCGTTGAAACTCGGCGAGCACCTCCTGCATATCCGCCAGCGCGCGAATCCAGTTGTTCACCGTGTCGCCGCCGATATCGTGCCCCTGCTCCGTCAGGCCGCTCAGGCGTTTGTCGTAACGGTCCAGGTCCTTGCGCAGCCGGTTCAGCAGCTCCAGCCATTTGCGGATCTGGGGCAGCAGCGCGCGCGCTTCATCGCGGGTGTAATGCTTGTCAAAACGATGTTTCATGGTTCGGGACCAACCGGGCACGGCGAAAAAAGACCGCTCGCGGCGGCGCGGAGCAACCGCACGCGAACGGATGAGCCACAATGCGCGGGGCGGAATTACTTCTGCCAGGTGCGCTTCTTGTGCCGGTTCAAGCGCAGCTTCTTGCGCCGTTTATGCTTGTTGATTTTTGCCTTGCGGCGTTTTTTTAGTGAACCCATAGGATTGTTGTCGCGGTCAGTATACCACCTTGTTCAATGGATATTCAATGATTCCTTCCGCCCCGGCGGCCTTCAGCTTCGGGATCAATTCGCGCACGACGTGCTCGTCGATGATCGTCTCCACGGCGACCCAGCCCTTCAGGCTCAGATTCGCAATGGTCGGATTGCGCAACGCCGGGAGATTCTTGAGCAGGCTTTTGACATTTTTCTCGGCGATGTTCATCTTCAACCCGACCTTTGACTCGGCATCCAGCGCACCCTTCAGCAGCATCGAAAGCGTCTCGATCTTTTTCCGTTTCCAGGCATCCTTCCACGCGGTTCGGTTGGCGATGAGCCGGGGCGTGGAGCTGAGCAGTTCGTCCACGATGCGCAGCTTGTTGGCGCGCAGCGACGAGCCGGTCTCGGTGACTTCCACAATCGCGTCCACCAGCTCGTGCGCCTTCACCTCGGTCGCGCCCCAGGAAAATTCCACCTCCGCCTTCACACCGTTTTTCTTCAGGTATGCCCGCGTCAGGTTGACCACCTCGGTGGCGATGCGTTTGCCCTCCAGGTCCTTCACTGATTTCACCGGCGAATTCTCCGGCACGCACAACACCCAGCGCGCCGGGCGCCGCGACACCTTGCTGAATAAAAACTCGCCCACCTCGTGGACCTTCGACCCGTTCTCAATGATCCAGTCGTAACCCGTGATGCCGCAATCCAGATAGCCATGCTCCACGTACCGGCTGATTTCCTGCGCGCGGATCAGCCGGATTTCCAGCTCGTCGTCATCCACATACGGCACGTAGGAACGGCTGCTGACCTGGATGTTGTAACCCGCCTTGGCCATCTTTTCGATGGTGGCGTCCTGCAAACTGCCCTTGGGCAGGCCGAATCTTAATTTATTGTTCATTAAATATTTCTGGCCGGGCGGACCTGCCGGTCAACCGGACGCGCGACAACGCGTCCCTGCCCGTTTACTTAAGTAAATCCCGTTACGCACGCGGGCATGAATACCGTTTCAACGCTGATCTCACGCGCGTAGCCGGACTAATCTGCCAACTCCGGCGTCAAAACGCCACCTTCTTCTTTCCGGGCGACGGCGCGCTATTGCACACTTTGAATGGTCCACCCGCCGTCCGCTTCCATCAACACAAACGCGGCGGTGCCCGATGCCGCCCCGCCGCCATTCCAAGTGCCGATGGCCTCGGACACGCCGTTGGTTGGGCCCACGGCTTTCGCGCTGAGGAGCAAACCCGGCTTGCCCGTATCCTTGTCCATCGGTGCCTGGTTCGGACCCAGTTGCGCCTGGCCAACTGCCTTGAGCGGTGGCACGTGATGCGGAAACTTCCGGATCAATGCCGCGATCTGGGCATCATTGCCTTCGAGAAAAATCTCGGCATAATCTCCGCTGCCCCAAGGGTGCTTTTCCAGCAGATATCCGTAAACCGCCGCCTCAATCTTGAAATCATCACTGGCTTCAAGGATCTGGCTTGCGCTGGGTGCCTCCGGCTTGGCCGCCTTCGCCGGTTTGTGCGAGGAACAACCCGCCAACAGGCCAAGACAAACCGCAGGCACAATGGAAATGATCTTCATTTTTTCTGAATCACCCTTCGCCCCGTTACCGCAATCTCCCCGCGCGCCAGCGCCGCCACACATTTCGGATACAGCTCATGTTCCGCCGCGTGGATGCGCTGATGCAACGTCTCCGGCGTGTCATGATCGAGCACCGGCACGGTCTGCTGGCCGATGATGGCGCCGGAATCCACGCCCGCGTCCACAAAATGCACCGTGCACCCCGTCACCTTCACCCCGTGGTCGAGCGCCTGCTTCCACGCTTCGAGCCCGGGGAACGACGGCAGCAGCGACGGATGAACATTCACGATCCGGCCGTCGAACGCACGCAGAAAATCGCCCTTCAACACCCGCATGAAACCCGCCAGCACGACCAAATCCACTTTCGCCGCCTGCAGCGCGGCGACAAACGCCCGCTCCGCCTCCTCGTCCAGCTTGGTCCGGAATTTTCCCGGCGGAATGAACCGGGCGAAAATTTTCCGGTCGCGCGCGTGCGCCAAAATCCCCGCGCTCTCGACGTCACTCAGGACGATGGCCACATCCGCCGGGACTTTGCCGGCGGCGACGGCATCCGCCATGGCGGCAAAGTTTGAGCCTTTGCCCGAACCGAGAACCCCCAATCGAAATGTGTTGCTCACGGCAATTTGAATAACAGAGTGACCATTCAAAACAAGGTGAAAGGTGTTTCGGACGTAAACCCGGCCTTTCATCCGGGCTTCTGCTCCGGAAAAATCACCGGGCAATTCCGGTTTGATGTCTGGCTGAAGACTTGCGTTGCCGGGCAGCCACACCTGGCTTGCAACATGAAGCCGCGTCGTCTTTTTAGGGTACGTGCAAATGTTCAAAAACATGCTACAGTGCTCCTTTACCGGTAATCTCTAAATACTTAAACGCTAATTTATTGTGCGAAATCGACTTGTTGCTCTTTTCTCATTTTTCACCCTGATTCTTTCTGCGGCTCAAAGCCTGATGGCGCAGGCCAGCATGCCCGTTTACACCGATAATCTGGTGAACTCGTTTCAAGACTGGAGTTACTCCTGCACCCGCAGCTTCACCAGCACCAGTCCCGTGCATTCGGGCAGCTATGCCATTGCTGTCACCAATGCCTCCGGTGGCACGCTCTACCTGCATTCCCCGGATTTCAACACGAGCCCTTACGCCACAATTTCCCTCTGGTTAAATGGTGGCGCTGCCGGCGGCCAGGTTTTGCGGGTCTATGGCCTGCTGGACGGCGCTGCCCAGACGGCCTACACCCTGTCCAAGCTGCCCACAAACTCCTGGCAGCAATTCACCGTGCCGCTCTCGTCATTGGGCGTGGCCAACCAGACGAATTTTAGCGGGATTTGGATTAAAAACGCGTCCGGCGGAGCGCAGCCGGTGTATTATGCGGATGACATTCAGATCGGAGCCGGGCCCGCCCCGGCGCTGGTGCATCTGAACGTGGATGCCTCCCAGACCATCCGCATAGCGGACCCCCGTTGGTTTGGGGTGAACATGGCCACCTGGGACAGCTATCTCGGCAACGCGACGACCCTGTCGCTGCTCAAGCAGGCCGGATTTCTGGCGACGCGCCTGCCGGGCGGTTCCGGCGCCGATGTTTACCATTGGGCGAACAATGCCGGCCAGAATGCCGTGTTTTATCAAAACGCGACCAATCTCGGGGTGAATGGCCAGACCATCGTCACCGTGAATTACGGCACCGGCACCCCTGCCGAGGCGGCTGGCTGGGTGCTTTCCGCCAACGTCACCAACCATTGCAACATCAAGTACTGGGAGATCGGCAACGAATGCTATGGCACCTGGGAAACTGACAGCCAGGCCGTTCCCCACGACCCTTACACCTACGCCGTGCGGGCCGCCCAATACATGCGGTTGATGCGCGCGGCGGATCCGACGATCAAAATCGGCGTGGTGGTTTCGCCCGGCGATACGGCGAACATCAACAATATGAATCACGCCGCCACCAACTCGCGCACGTCCGCGGTGGTGTATGGCTGGACGCCCGTCATGCTCGCGACCTTGAAGAGCCTGGGCGCCCAGCCGGATTTCCTGATCCACCACGTCTATCCGCAATACACGTTCACGCCCTGGACGCCGCCGGCCTCCTCCCCCGACAGCGACCCGCTGTTGCTGCAGGCCGCGGCCAACTGGGCGGCTGATGCCGCCACCTTGCGCCAGGAAATCAGCGACTACTTCGGGACCGGCGGCACGAACATCGAGCTTTGTTGCACGGAAAATAACAGCGACTCCAGCCTCGGCGGAAAGCAATTGAGCAGCCTGGTCAACGGCCTTTACATCGCCGACAACATCGGCCGGATCACGCAGACGGAATTCAATTCCTACCTGTGGTGGGACCTGCGCAACGGAACCGGCTCCAACGGGGATCTCGATCCCACCTTGTACGGCTGGCGCAACTATGGCGACGAGGGCGTGATCACCGGCCTCAATTCCTTGAACCCGACTTATTACAGCATGAAGCTGCTGCAATACTTTCTGCGACCGCGCGACACCGTGCTCCAGGCCAGCAGCGATTACGTGTTGCTCTCCGCCTATGCCGCCCTCCGCTCGGACGGCGCCCTGAATCTGCTGGTCATCAACAAGGACTCGCTCTCGAATTTTACCGGGCAGATCAACCTGGCCAGCTTCGCGCCCGGAACCAACGCGACGGTTCACGCTTACGGCATCACGCAGGACAACGCCACCAAGAATGGCCTCAGCGCCCAGTTGCAGGACGTCGCCACCACCACCTTTGCCTCCGCCAGCAACCAGTTCAGCTACTCCTTTCCACCCTATTCATTGACACTTTTTACCTTCCTGCCGACGAACTACATCACGCTGGCCCTGGCGATGGGCGCGGGATTGGATTGGGACACCACCACCAATTGGAGCGATGGCAACCCGGCCTCGGTCTCCGCCGCCGCCAATCCGGCCAATGTCTATGATGTCCTGGCCGGCGCGCTCCTGCGCAGTCCCGTGGCGGGCGGGGCGACCTTTCCCGGAAACCAGTTGATCGTCAATGGTGACGGAACCTGGGTCTCGGGCGGCAGCACGACGATCAGCGAATTCCGGGCGGAAGCCAGCCCCGTGACGGTTCCCTGGCTCCAGATGAATGGCGGCCAGTTTGATGTGTCCGGCACCGGCAACAGCCAGTCCGTCCTCAACGGGCAGATGGATATTCTGGCCAACACGCCTTTCTACAATGACCCGGCCAATGATCAGGGACTGACAGTTAACTCATTCCTCACCGGCGCCGGGAACGTCGAGTGGCGTGATTCCGGATTCTCCTTGGCCAATGGGAACACTCTGAACATATCCGGCAATACCAATACCTACACCGGCACCTGGAATGTCGTCCTGGGAACTTTGCTGGGAACCGGCACCAACGCCCTCGGCACAAATAATATCACGGTGGGCGCGTCGGGTTATCTCGAAACCACCTACGACCTCAATAACACCAACGCCACCCTGGCGCTCAACGGCAGGCTGCTCCTGCACCAGAACGATACCTTCAAATATTTGGTTTTGGGCGGGGCCTATCTCTCGGCCGGAACCTATTCCTTCGCCCAGCTCAACGCCGCCTATCCTGCCTATTTCCCGGCTTCCTGGACGTTGCAAAACGGTTCGTCGGTTTCCACCGGCTCGGGCAGCCTCACCGTTTTGAGCACGCTGCCGCCGGCCATCGCCGTGGAACCGCAGCCCGCGTTGGCAAAGTTGTATCCCGGCAAGTCGATCCAGTACTCCGTCACCGTCAGCGGCGGCCAGCCATTCTATTACCAGTGGCAGGCCGGGGTGACCGGCAGCGGTGTTTATACAAATCTCGTCAATGGCGGCAACTTCTCCGGCGCGACCAATGCAACCTTGACGATCACCAATCTCGTCGCGGGCAACGCCGCAGACTATGTCGTGGTGATCACCAATTCCGGCGGCTCAATCACCAGCAGTGTGGCGACCCTGGTGATCGTCAACCCGGATGGCGAAGCCTACCAGGCCGCGGCGCTGGCCACGGCACCGGTGGCCTTTTACGAGTTGAACGAGCCCGATAATCCGGCGACGGGCGCGGCGGTGGCCTACGACTATGTGGGTGGGAACAACGGCAGCTATGGCAGCGCCGTTAAAAACGGGTTTAACAACATCGCCGGCCCCAGGCTCGTGCCCGATGGTTTCACGGGGTTCTCCAATACCAACACCGCGGCGTATTTCACCAATAACATGGCCAATTCGCAGATCACCCTCCCGCCCTTGAACCTGAACGCCAATACCGTGACCATCACCGCCTGGTTGAAGCCGCTCGGTCCGCAAAACAATTCGGCCGGCATCGTCTTTTCGCGGGCCGGCACCACCGTCGCGGGCTTGTGCTACACCGGCACCCAGCTCAACGGCAACTATACCCTCGGCTACAATTGGAATAATGAGTCGGGGGCCTACTCCTGGAACTCCGGGCTGGTGGCGCCGCTCGGACAATGGTCCTTTGTCGCGCTCTCGGTCGGACCCTCCTCCGCCACCCTTTATCTCATGAACACCAACGGCATCGTCTCCGCCACCCATGCCTACACCCACGTGGTGCAAAACTTCGACGGCATCACCTTGATCGGCGACGACAGCAGCGACGGCGGCAACGGTTCCCGCAGTTTCAATGGTGCCATCGACGATGTGGCGGTCTTCAAGAGCACGTTGTCCTTGAATCAGTTGAAAACGCTGTTCTCCGCCGGCGCGGCCCCGGTCGCCAGCTTCACCGGCACGCCGACCACCGGCCTGGCGCCATTGTCCGTGACGTTCATCGATGCTTCCACCGGCAACATCACCAATCGCCACTGGATTTTTGGCGACGGCAACACGCTGGATACGACGGCCAAAAGCGTGCCGTACACCTACAATACCGCGGGAACCTATTCGGTGACCCTGGTTGAATCCGGGCCGGGCGGCCAGGCAACCAACACGCTTGGCAATTACATCACGGCGTCCAGCCTTGTGGCCCCGATGATTACTGGCATCACACAGTCAGGCAGCAACATCACCATTCTGGGCGTCGGCACGCCAACGGCGAGTTACGGTTTGTTGAGCTGGACAAATATATTGATGGTCACCAACGGTGGCATCGCGGTGGCAAACGGAACATTTGATCCCACGTCCGGCACCAGCACGAACACGATTACCCTCCAGCCCACCAACCCGGCGGTGTTCTTCCGATTGAAATCACCGTATCCGTGATGAGGGCAAAGTTCCTTGGCACGCGTCGGGCGGACGGCTATTCAACACTCTGCCCGGCCGGATCATACACCAGGCCCATGAACAAAATGGACTGCGTCTCGCCGTCGCCAATGACGAAGAAAAACGGCCGGTCCACCATCATCTCAAATGGCTTGACCGGCTTGATCATCGCGGAAGTATGCATGGCCACCGTCGTCACCGCCGCCGCCTCGGTTCCTTCCTCGTTCACGTCCACAAAACTTTTCTGCTTCACCTGGCTCACAAACAACGGCTCGCTCGCCATCGCGGAAAAATCCGCGTCTTCAAACGCGTGCCTCATTCCCAGGGCCTTCAGCGGGTCGTTGAGGACCACCTCGTAATCCAGCTTGAATCGCGGAAAGGCCAGCGTCCCTTCGCGGTCGCCAAATCCCGGCAGGATTTTGTCCCGCCACGTGCTGCCGTCAATGCCGGCCAGAAGGGTTGCCGGGCTCGAATTCGTCTCCGGCAAAAAAAGATACATCTGCAGCCGCCCGCCGGCATACGGCAGCCGCACGGCTTGAAAACCGTCTCCCTCCTGATAAATGAAGCGTCCCCGCTGCCACAGCGTCGGCACGGGTTTCTCCTTGCCGGCCGGCAAATAAAAAGGCCGCGGCCGCGTGGCGCTTTTGTCGAACGGGCGGTCCCATTTGCCCTTGAAATAAATCGCGTTGGCCAGGATCACCCGCGTCAGAGGATCAAACGGCCAGCGAACCACGTCCTTGATTTTTCCGTGCGTGCGGTCATCCGCCCAGGCGTTGATGGTTTGGGCCGACTCGGGTTTCTGAAAATCCACCGGGGCCAGTTTCGCCTGGAAAAACCGGCTGTTGACCGCCACGAATTCGGGCTTCAGTCGGAATCCTTCCTGGAACCAGATCGAGTTGGCCAGATTCAGAATCACATTGGTCTGCCCTTCCAACGACTGATTCAATCCCTTGACCGCCGCATCCAGTGCTTCCGGCGGCAGAGCGCCTGTTTTTAAGACACGCTGCATCTCCGCTTTGGTGTCACCCGCCGCCCCGTTGGCGACCATTTGCAGCACGCTCGAAACGCTGAAGGGCGAGATGAAAATATTGGCGTTCGGCTTTTCCCCGGCGATTTGTTTCAACAAATCAAACGCAAATCCCGTGTTGGCCATCGCCAGCCCGGCTTGCGCCGACGCCCGATCCGCCCGGACCGCCAAACTGCCGGCGCAGATCACCAGGACACAGATTCCAGCCTTTAGCCTCATCGAACCTGAATAGCAGAGCGCGCCGCCAAGACAAGCGGAATCGCGGCCTTCGGCTCGGACGGAATAAATTTGCTGCGGTATTCAGCGCCTGCTTGCAATCCACTCGCGATTCATCGGATTTGGTTCTCCCCCCGTTCACTGATTACTGTTCATTGAACTCCCCTCCCCGCCTTCGCCGCCGCCTGTTGCTCCACGATGAACTCCAGCCACGCCTTCATCCCCTCGCCCGTTTTCGATGACAACTCAAAAATCCGGGCGTGATGGCTCACCCGCTTCAGGTTCGCCAGCGCCTGCTCGCGATCAAACCCGGCCGCCGATGCCAGATCGCTCTTGGTTATCACCGCCACGTGGGCCGAATGAAACATCGGCGGATATTTCAGCGGCTTGTCCTCGCCTTCCGTCACCGATAGCAGCACCACGCGCAAATCCTCCCCCAGATCGTAATCGGCGGGGCAGACCAGGTTCCCCACATTCTCAATCACCACCACGTCGAGCTCATCCAAACTCAGTTGTGCCAGGGCCTTGGAAATCATGTCCGCGTCCAGATGGCAGATGGTGCCGGTGGTGATTTGCACCACGGGAATCCCAGCCGTGCGCAGCCGCGCCGCATCGTTGTCCGTCGCCAGATCACCCACAATCACCCCCACCCGCAATCGCCCCGCCAGCGCCGCGGCGGTTTCGCGGATGAACGTGGTTTTGCCCGAACCCGGCGAGGAAACCATGTTGAGCACCAGCAATTTTTTGGCCCGAAAGAAACCCCGGTTCTGTTCCGCCAGCCGGTCGTTCTTCTCCAGCAGCGACCGCTGCAACGTCACCGTTTGCCGCCCGTGGCCCTCCTCCCGTTCATGATGATGGCCGTGCTCAGGGCCATGATGATGATCATGCCCATGGTCGTGATCGTGGTCATGCCCGTCCTCGTGCGCATGGCCGCCGATGGTCACGTCCCCGCCCAATCCGCATCCGCATTCTTTGCACATATCAAGCTATCTCCACCGAGGCGATTTCCAGTTCCCGTCCGCGCCGCAGCTCGCCGCTCGGCTGATGGCAGCGCGGACATTCGCTCAGGAAATCCACATATTCAAATTCCGCGCGGCAACCCGGGCACCAGCACGCGGCGGGAACCGATTCCATCTCCAGGCTCGCGCCCTCGGCCATAGTATCGCGACAAACCACATCAAATGCAAACCGCAGCGCCTCCGGCACCACCCCGCTCAACGCGCCCACCCGCAGACGCAGCACCAGGATCCGGTCGGCGCCCGACGCCCTGGCCGTCTCCACCGCCATCCGCACCGCCTCTTCCATGATTGAAACCTCGTGCATTTTGATTATTCACCCCCCATCGGTGGGGCGCGTCACTCCGTGGCTGGCTCAAAACTCCCTTTATTTAGCAGCCGACGTGAGTCGGCTCACTATTCCTGAAATTTCGTCCGAGATTGGAGCAGACCCACATCCGCTGCTACAGTTCTGAGACAATCTCACTCCGTGCTCGCCGCAATCCGTTTTCGGCCTGGCGTCGGGGCACTGTCAATGCGCCCCACCACCAAGTTGCCTTTCTTTCCCACGGAAATCAAACCGTCTATTGCCAATCTATCAGCCTCCATTGGACCACCTGATAATAGCCCGCCACGTGAGGCGCAGCCTGTTATGCGGCCTGCCGCGTGAGGACGAAGACCTCTTACGCGGCCCGCCGTTTTAATCGCCGTTTAACCCAGCAATCACCCACCAGTCCCACCGGGACAGCTCGAAAATAACCCGTCCTTTCAACTGCGGGTTCAACGCCGTAAAAACCCATCGGCGGTAGGGACATTGCGCTGCGATGTCCTGGTAGGGGCTGTC